>DASUHD010000052.1:0-2382 GCA_036273675.1 Ktedonobacterales bacterium
TCCATCATAGGGAGGGGCCTTCTGTTTTCCTCGCTACTGTGGGTGGATGATACGCAGCGTCCAGGTGGTGGCGTCGGCGACGGGGGTGACCGCGAAGCCGTAGGTATGGCCGCCTTTCGTCTGCTGCCAGGAGCTGGCGCCATTCGATCCGGGTACCCAGCCGTAGATTGGCGCGGCCTGCTGGAAGAAGGCGTTGATCGAGGCGGGCGTTCCGGCGCTGCAGATTGGGATGTAGGTCGAGCCAGCGGCTCCCTGTCCCTTCCCGACGCGCGAGAGCGGCGGCAGCGGGATGCGTACGCCGTTGCCCTGGTCGCTGGCGAGCTGATACGACGCATCCGGGAATGCGCCCGGATCGCAGACTGGCCCCGGCGGTGGTGTCGCATGGCGCAGGCGGAAGGTGGCCAGCCCGTTGCCGAGCGCCTTCACCGAATCGACCGCCAGATAGCGCTGATCGTCTGGGAGCGCGAAGCATTTCGCCGCGCCGCAACCGCCCTGTATCCGCCCATCGCCGGGAAATGTGCCGATGGGTTCCCAGCCGGAGAAGAGCAGCAGCGTCAGAAATGGCTTTGGCCCTTTGCCGCTCGCCACGGTCAGATCGGCGGTCGTGTCGGGTACGCAGACGCTGTAGGTGGCGAGGCTGAATTCTCCCGCATTGCCGCCGCTGGTGGTGGGCGCGGTCGCCACCGCGCTTGCCGGGAACTCGATGTTGGGCAGGGTGAGCGCGCTGGCGTTGGCAAACCCGGGCAACTGGGCGCAGGCGATGGGGAGAGGTGTTGTCGTGGGGCTGGTCGCCGCTGCGGTCGGCGACGCGCTGGCCGCCGAGGATGAGGCGGGTGACCTGGACGACACGCTGCCGACGGGTACGCAGCCTGCCAATGTGAAGACAA
Organism: Ktedonobacterales bacterium; assembly: GCA_036273675.1. GTDB lineage: Bacteria > Chloroflexota > Ktedonobacteria > Ktedonobacterales > JADMIN01 > DAHUXT01. Next base: position 888 of record DASUHD010000052.1, read on the forward strand.
TGAGCGGGAAGACGAACGAGCATGTGGCCAGGATGCGCGATGAATGCCGAGGATGAAGGGCCATTGAGGCACACTCCTCTCCAGAAGATTGAGATGAGCTTTGCGGATAGTCGCTGCGCCCGCGCGATTTCGATGGGCGCTAGCTTAGCGTATCTGGCGCTGATGCGCAATGGACAGCATCGCAGCGCGATGTGATTGGTTCTGAGTAACAGGACAATCGCCGAAACAGACTGGCTTGCGATGACCCGCACAGACTGCGTATTGCCCTCATGCCTGCCCTCCGCTATACTGGTGCGGGCGGCGAGGCGCACCTTCGCCGTGCGATGTGGTGAGGATGTCTTGAGAGTGTTCGCTCCGCGGTTGGGCGGCCTCGTGGGATGAAGGGCGCGTGCAATGTCGACATCTGGGAATCCTGGCAATCCGCAATATATGAATCCCGCTGGTGGCGTCGCGGGACAGGCTCTCGCCGCGCTGCCGCCCGATATTCAGGCGTTGCTCAAGCCGGGCAAGACATCCGAGCGCATTCAGCACGCGATTGCCTGGGCGGCGCGCCGTGATGCCCGTGTGCTGGCGGCGCATCAGCGGCTCGATCCCTCGATCAAGACCTTCGAGGATATCAGGCGGGCAAGTCTCGCCCACAAAGATAAGGTGGCCCGCGACATCGCCCGCCGCTATCGCCACCGCGCCGCGGCAACCGGCGCTATCACCAGTCTGCCGGGCGGCCTGTGGGCGATTGTCGCGGCAGGCGCGGACGTCCAGTTGACGGCGGCCTATTCTGTGCGTATGGCCTCGATGATCGCTCAGTCCTACGGCTACGATACCTCCGTACTGACGGAGCAGGCCCACATGGCGGACGTGCTGGCGTTGGTTGCGGGGATAGACAGTCTGCGCGGCGTTGGCAACTGGCTGACGCGCGAGGGGTTGATTCAGGTGCTCCCCGAGGTGCTGCCGAAGGTCCTGACGCGGCTGAGCGTCGAACTGACCCAGGAGCAGGCGGCCAAATGGATCGGACGCATCATTCCAGGCGTTGGCGCGGTGGTCGGCGGCGGGATTGACTATGCTTTCCTGCGGGCGGCGGGCGACCGCGCCATTGCGTATTACCACAACCGCACTCTTGAAGAGGCAGGATTGCTGCCGCCGGGAACCAGCGAGCAGTCACTGCCCCCGCATGCGGATGCCTCGGCACTGCCTCAGCCGATGTCTCAGGAATCGTCGGGCAAGATCGTAGAAGGCTCGCTGGCGAATCCCGGCGACACGAACGCGCACGCCGTCGCCGGAACGGTGGTCTCGCCCGCCACCGAGGCGAGTCGCAGCGCGAGTGTGCCTGCCATGCCACGCGCGGCGTTGCCGGCGCCCGCGCCCGTCCGGCCAGTGAAGAAGCGTGGCGCGCCGGAGCGGTTCGGCATCTACCTCGCCATCTTCGCCGTGCTGGCCTTCGCCATCTCTATCGCCGCCTGCGCCGCGCTGATCATCATCATCACCCAGCTCGTCTCCA
>DASUHD010000053.1:0-8857 GCA_036273675.1 Ktedonobacterales bacterium
TAATACTAATTCAACTTTGGCCCTTGTCGTTTCCTGATCCGTTGCGGCCACCAATGGAAGCGGGTCGCCGAGCGGATGAGGTCGGGACGGACCTGCAAGGCGACACAGCGGGCGGCTTGGGCATCCTCAAGATCGTCGATACTGGCGAAATGGCGGTTCGCCAGGGCGGTGTTGGTCAGCGGCCAGAGATGCTCGGCAGGCTGGAGCTCAGGCGAGTACGGCGGCAGGAACAGCAGATGGACGTGCTCGGGGACGCGCAGCTTGACGCTAGCGTGCCACCCGGCGCGATCCAAGACGAGCACGATCTGCTTGCGCGGGTTGGCGCCGACCTGGCGCGCGAACTCGGCCAGCTCGACTTCGAAGAGTGGGATACTGACCGAAGTGGCCAGATGAAAGACAGTCCGACCAGAAGCGGGGTGAACGAAGCCAACGAGATACCGCCAGTCGTAGCGGTGTTGCACCGGCGCGGTGGGACGTGCTCCGTCGAAGCACCACACCTTCTTGAGGATTGGCTTCAGGCCGATGCGGTGCTCATCGACAGCCCAGAGTTCGACGCTCGCCTGCGGGTACGCGGTCGCGACCGCTTGGACGACCGGCCGGACCTTTTTTTGAACGCCTCCTGCTCTGCGGGGTCGGCCAGGACATGGCGTGGGCGGGGCTTACGCCGCTTACCCTCCAGCCGCACGAGATAGACCCAGCCCACCTGGGCACTCACCGGGCGGCCGAGCGTGCGGCTCATCCACTCGGCGACCAGGCGTCCGGTCCAGTCGTCGCCCTCCGCGGCTGGACCGCGGACCGCCATGGCCAACTCGGCGAGTTGCGCGGGAGACAACAACAGTGCTGCGCGATGCGAGTGCGTATATTGCCGGTTGCGCATGCCCTCAGGGCCTTCGGCGTTATAGCGCTTGGCGATCTGACCGATCCAGTAGCAGGAATAGCCGGTACTCGCGGCGATGTCCTTGGCGAGCTGGCCCCGTGCCAACAACCAGAGGATCTGCCACCAGGTTTGTTCGTGCGGCTCTTTGGCCGCCCGGTAGCGTCGCTCCAACTCGTCGACGCTCAAGTCTGATCGGAGGTGAATTCGTCTTGCCATGCGCCCATTCTACAGGAACCTAGCAAGAGTTCGTATAACGGGCGCATCTGTATGCTCGCAAACACAACAATAGCCCCAGTCATCGCCGTATGCGCCGAAGAATGGCGAAGGCACGACGATGACTGGGGTAACTGATTATCATGTTGCTGACGTCCGAGCAGCGCGGCGTCATACCTGTGCCTTATAGCGACCGTGCTTGTGCAGCCCGCCACGTGGTCATAGATTCGCCAGCATGGGCTGTTGAATCTCCTCGCCCGCACGACGCTTAAAGTAGAGTATGGTGGTCCCGCCGACCTCGTCACCGTCCACATTGTAGGTAGCGGTGCTACTTACCATCTCCCAGCCATCTCCGCCGAGTTGACCCACCGCCTGCGCCCACGCTCTTGGATCAAATCCCTCCGTGAAGGAATGCGTGCCATAGTACACCAGCACCGTTGTTTCTTGATGCCCGCCTCCCTTCGTGTGGCTGGTGCGATGTTCCAGGCTGCAATGCTCCCATCGAACGTCTCTACCATCCGCCATATATGTCCTCCTCAATCGCCACGGACCTAGCCACTGTGCCGCGGATCGTTGTCATTTATGTGCTGGTCACACTACGCCGTGGTGTGCGCCTGTGTCTAGCGCTGCTCAAAGAGGAAACGCTGCTGCCATACGTCATCACCGGTGTTCCGCGCATACGCGGTCGCAGAATCTATATAAGCCTCGCTACAACCGAGCCGCCGCAATTCCTGTCTGCAATCCCACTCGGCTCCTGATGGGCCGCCACCCTCACTACCACTGTAGAGAAGGATGTGGATATAGCGGCTCACGACTGCCCGAACCTCCCGCGTTGCCGTTGCGGGATCAAAAATCGTGTCATCCAAAGTCTGCATTCCCTTCTTGCATGGTGGCTGAGGCAATGAGCACGAGTCTCATCCCGGCTTACTGTCTTTCTCGGCGAAACGCTGCCCGAAAGTTACCTGGTGGAGTGACCACAGTGAGTGTTATGCGCGGTGGAGAGGGTGCTTCGTCCTTGGCGCGTAGCCCGGCTAGCCACGCACCGTTTGGACAACTAGGCTCAATCAGTTAATCGCCTCGGTTGCCGACCGAATCTCCTCCATCCACGTGTCATGCACAAGTTGACAGACCCACACCCAGTCATGACGCGCCTGGCCATCCAGATGCGGCCACGCGGCCACCGCGTCGCACGTGGAGGCGCCGAAGAGCGCACGTACTGGTTGCTCGCGAATCACGGCCCAGGCCGCTTCAGCCGCCGTGGCATTGCGCTCCGCGAACTCATTGAGCACCGATTGCCAAAGGATATCGCGCCATCGGCTTATCCGTTGGCGAGTCTGTCGTATCTCCTCAGCGCTCGCCATGATACCATCCTCCAACTATCGGCCTATCCACCAACTCATGTATGACTGGCTGCTACCAATTCACTCACTCGCTGGCGCACTTCCGTCGGGCGGACGACGCTGCTCGGCGTGCTCGCCCTGCTGGGCAACAAGTTCCTCAAGTTCTCGTGTTCTCGCCTGGAGATCGTCGTTGGTCGTGCGCAACTCCTCAAGCGTTGCCTCCAATTCCTCGTTGAGCGTCTCGAGCTCTTCGTTGGTGGCTTGCAACTCCTCGTTGAGCGTTTTCACTTCTTCGGCCGAGGCTTGCGCCTCTTCCTCGCGTAACCGCAACGCTTCGTTCTCATAGCGCAGCTCCTGGTTGGCGTCACGCAGCTCCTGGTTTGATGTAGTCAGTTCCCGCACCAGGGTGAGGGCTTGCTCAAGTTCTCGCTCGCGAGGGTCTTCACGTGCCACGTGGTCCGATGCCAACGGCAGTCCCCTGCGCTTGCGACCTAGCCTCAAGGGCGGCTCTGGGAGTGTGCCCACCTTCCTCTGCTCTTCAGCAGAGCGCTGTTCCCGCTGCGTATTCGTGGTATCCGAGATCACAAGGATCACAGCGTCCACGTCGCCAGGGACTTTGTCGCGCGCTGTCTTCGGTCGGTGCGGAAAGCAGACCACCTCGAGCGAGCGCAACTCTCCAGGTGTAAGCTCAAGGGTGACGGTTAGGGCACGTCCTTGGGAGGGTGGCGCACGAAACGCTGCATCAATAGCCGCGCGGAAGGGTTTCGTCGGTACTCGACTGGCGAGATGGAGCAGATCCCTCCCTATTGCCATGCGGCTGATCTCGAGTAGCGTGTAGGCGGCGTCATTGATCGCTTGCACGTCATAGTTCCTGTCAACCACCACGACGCCAAGAGGTAAGTCAAGAATCTGTTCGCCAAGCACTGCGCACGCAGTGCGAGATTGCCCACCGCTCGGTGTTCCCTGCGCTACTGCGGGCTCCCGCTCTGATTCGGGCAGCGCGAGCCAAGTTGGCAGCGTCACTGTGGGCAGTGGCGAGAGTTCGCGTGTGACTGGGGGGACTGGTATGGACGTGCTTAGCTTATCGGGGGGTATCACAATGCGACCTCCCTGGCGGCGAAAGATCTTGAGATGCGGTTGGGCTGAAACGAAGTAGTCCGGCAATGGCGTTGTCGTTTCGGCCATCCCCAACACGAGATAGCCCCCGTCATGCAGTGAGAAGGCAAAGAGTTGGAGGCTACGCCTCTGGAGCTCTGGTGTGAAATAGATTAAGACATTGCGGCACACTACCAGGTCAATATGCGGAAACGGAGCACGCTGCCCGAGATCGTGTTCCCCGAAGATAACCATGCCACGTACCCGTTGAGAAACAGCCCATCCTTTGTTGACGCGCGCGAAGTAGCGGTCCCTGTAGACTTTGGGGACGGTGGCGAGTGCGGCAGCTGAATACACCCCGCGACGAGCAAATGCGACAGCATCCGCGTCGGCATCGGTGGCGAAAATCTGCACAGTGAAGTCATCCAATTCATCGCCCAAGAGCTCGGCGATGAGGATGGCCAACGAATAGGCCTCCTCGCCGCTGGCGCACCCAGCTGACCAGATGCGGATTCGCTTGCGTTGCTTCCGCGCCCGGGAAACGATCTCTGCCATGACCTCCTCGCGCAGGTAGTCAAAAAGTGCTCGATCGCGAAAGAAGCCAGTGACCTTGATCAAGAAGCTGGCAGAGAGCTGGGTGTATTCCTCGGGGTGGTGATGCAGGTACGCAACGTACGCAGGCAGAGTCCCAGTACCAGTTGCTGTCATCCGCCTTTGGAGGCGTCTGAGGATCGTTGGCTGTTTATACTGGGAAAAATCGATCCCGCTGTAGGCGCGTGTCTCCGCAAGTAGCGACGGCAAGATGTCATCGGGTGCGGAGAGCACATAGGCGCCAGTTAGCAGGTCGTACAACATCGGTCCGATCCGCGCCAAATCCAGGCTCATGTCTACGCTCGATGGCGCCACGGAGGCAGGCATGGCAGGATAACTGGCTGTATCCGGATTCTCGATCATCACCGTTCCGCCAGCGGCTTTTACCGCTTGCGCTCCAGCGGCGCCATCAGAGCCAGTTCCGGTGAGAATTACGGCAATCAACCGCTCGCCATAGATTTGAGCGGCGCTCGCAAGCAGCAAGTCAATGGATGGCTTGGGAAGCCCCGTTGACTGCGTCTGCAAGACGACCGCGTGATCAGTGATTTCCACGTCGCGGTCCGCCGGGACGACATAAACCATCCCCGCCACCAGGGTTTGCGGTGCGCCTTCGTTCACAATGCTCACTGGCAGTGCGCTCTGACGTGCGAGGATGTCGCCAAGATGGCTGGGCCTGTCGGGGCCGAGGTGTTGCGCGAGCACGAGTGGGGAAGGGAAATCGGTCGGCAGCGTGGATACGAGCAGCGAGAGCGCCTCGATGCCACCCGCCGAAGAACCTACGACGACGAGGTCATAGAGCGTTTGACCCCCTGACATAAGCCTACCCCTCCCAAGCGTCGTGTCCATTCAGCACATGTAACATGGCTCATGCGTCAGGCCTGTGGACCACCTTCAGTTCCACGTCACGCTGGTCGGCATTTCATGGTCATCGTAGTGGAGCAGGATATCCAGCGACAACACCGAAGGAGCAGCCAAATTCAACGCCGCTCGCCAGGGTAATCGGAAGGTGCGGCCTTGTAGTGTGACCATCACGCGTTCAATACGCGACGGATGCGAGAACCGCCCCCAGAAATTAGGGACGAAGCAGTGTATGGCGCGCTCGGTTGGGCTTACCTCGGTGTCTGTCATCTCCATACTATCGACTGCGCGATCTTTCCACAGGTAGTTGCTGTTGCGGTACGTCACCACGATCTGGTAGTCGCCCGATGTGAACATGATGGTCTCCTTCGCCGGTAGGGGCCGTTCCTCGCGTATCGCCGTGCCGAGCCGCACGTCGGCAGGCAGGCACAACAGAAGGAGAGGTGGGACATTGCAACGCGCACTTCAACGACCGACGCCTTGTTAGGAGGCGTTCACTTCCGATGATGTACGCCTGTGGTGAAGGAGGCGCTGCCGACGGAACATGATCTCTCGTAGCCGTCGCGAGTCCATCATGAACTCTAGCGTGAGCAATCCTTTGCACCTCGGAGTATAGCATATCCGCAGCCTGGCTGAACGCCTTGCCTCTCGCTTCGCTTTACACGTTCCTGACGGCGCGCAACAGCCGAATCGTCGCAGAATCGACCCGCCATCGAAAGAAGTTGTTCCGGGTTCGCACGCGCGAGCGGCTGAACAAGGTGGCGAAATCTGTCGGTTCATCCGCGTGCCATCCGTCTCGCGCGGCATCGTGCAGATATGTCTCAATGATCGATTGCGCCCGTGGCGCAGCCGCGCTGACATAATCGGGAGTGTGCCAATGGCGAATGGAGATCGCCAGTGGGATCACCAGCTCGCGGCCCTCCCAATCCATCATGTCTCGTGACATAGTCTTCCCTCCTGTCAGCGCATGGTTGTTTGCCTGTATGACGCCAACAGGACTAGGTAGCGCTGGACCAAATCGTCCCTCGCCTGGCCGATTCGCTTATCTGGATTTGGCTCACAAGTACTTCTCGATCAACAGCAGCAGTTCATCTTCCGAATGAACCGAGGCCGACAGCGTCTCGCGGCCGTCGGGGTCAGTAACGATCACAGTCCCAAGCTCATCGCTTTGGTCTTTGCCTCGGTAGAGACGACCACGTTCCCTGCCAAGCTCAAAGGTCGCCATGGGGATTTGTTGCCGCTGATCCCAGCCTGGAGTGAGTTGCAGGGCCTCACGCATCGCTGGTGAGAGGGTAGTCTCTGTCCACGCCTGGAAGTTCTCCGCTGAGCGTTTATCTTCGGCTTCTTGACGCTCCCGCGCGCGCTGGCGCACCTCCTCAGCCATCTGCTTCAGCCTCTCGATATCAGCCACTGCTGTCACCCTCCCTGTCAGTGATCTTGTGTACTGGCTACCGTGACAGAGACGCCAGCCTGTGCGGTGCTTGCTGTATCCTCGCTGTGCCTATCAAGGCTCTCCCCACACACAAGAGAGATGTTGCTCTGTCGATACCAGTTCGGTAGGGCGCAGGAGCACGATGGGGATCTCGCGAGCAGTGTTCCGCTGGTAACGGCCGTACTGCTTGTCCTCGGTCGCCAGACGCACTCGTAGGTGCGCACGCTCGGAGGACGTGGCTGTCGAAGCCACCACATGCCGGAGATTCTCTTCGATCTGCACGCTCACCAGTGGGCGTGCGCACATGTTGCGATACCAGGTGGGATGCTGGTCACTCCCGTAGTTCGACGCTATGACCACGAGATCTGGACCATCCTCGAAATAGCTCATAGCGACCGTCTGGGGTTCGCCCGAATCGATTCCGGTTGTCGTGAGTAGGAGGATGCGGGCGGATTTGACACGTGCGCGAACGCCGCGTTGCATCCAACGATAGATCGCCGCAGGGAAATAGCTAAGCGAGCGGGCATTGCCAGAGTCCGACTCCATGGAGGAGATATCCATGCATGTTCCTTCGTAAGAGGGGTCCCACTCACGAGCACGAGCGGAGGCCACTCCTTCTTCACTGTACCACAGACGCTGTACTTTCACACGATTCAAGCAAAAGCAGATCAAAGGGTGGTACACTCATTATGTATGGATTGCGTACGCAAAGTACGATAACGCGATGATGTGAGCACCAGATGCCAGTTCCATCTGACGCCCATGTGGCCGCTGAACGGCGGCTGTGGCGATGCGATGGTACACCAGCACCATGGTGATGATACAAACAGGCTCTCTATTCCTGAATATCCTCTCCCACCTGCGCTCGTGTCCCACACTCCAAAAGGGGTAGAACGGTCACACGATGACGGCGCAGCTGTTTTATGTAGATGGGGTTGGTGACACGCGGACGCGGACGGCGCCGCACTCAAAGCCACTGGCTACGGTGTCATAACCATCGCTGACTCTGTGAAGGTTGCCACATCTACGCCTCATGACAACCTCTGTACAATCCATGTGCCTGCATCATCAGCAACCGAGCAGTCAACCGCATTTAGAGATGCTGATGGAGTAACTCATGGGCATTGCTTTAGACGCGTTGTAACAGCCAAACAATCGAGAGAACAGCTACCAGAGCGGCTGCCGTGAAGATGGCGAAGAGTCGGGAAGATAAGGCAATGACAACCAGACCAGATCAACACGTCGAGGCGATATGGCTCGGAACCACACATGCATCGCATGTCTGCGCCATGATGCACGCCAAGGGCATGATGGATGGACGTATAGCAGCATCGGCGCACGCACCTGAATTTCTGAGCACTTGCGCCGTGCTACAGGAAGCATGGAAGGCCTTTGACACGCCGCAAAAGTTGTTGCATCCAGCTTAGCAGGACGAGTATTTCGTGGGTTGGGTGCAGGGCTACGGGCAACGCGCGGACGAGGCCCCCGACGAGACACCGGACATGCTAGACACGTGGGAAGATGATGGCGGAGCATCGGCTGTACCGTGGTTCGATGTGAGCAGGAGAGGTGGCACAGGATGCGAAATGTGAGACAGCACGCAATGACGTCGCCCGCGGAAGCGTGGAAGTTTCGCCTCGGCGCGGACATCTGGGCCAGTGACGGCATGGCCGGCAAACTAGTAGCGGTAGCGGTCGTGGCTGATGAGCAGGGACAGACTCTCACGTATCTTGGCATTCGCGCGCGCCTGTTTAGCCGCCACCACTATTTCGTTTCAGTGGAGGTCGTTACTGGCGCCGACGCTGAGAGGGTCACTTTCAATATCGCACTCGCCGAGATAAAAAAGTGGCCCTCGATGCCTTCAGATAGCGGTATCGTGCTCTCCAGCTCTACACGGATGAACACCATCGACACTCGTGACGCGCGCGACAGGGATGACGCGGTCGGAAAACAGCTGGGCAGCCTCGTTCAGATAACGATTGATCCCATGACACACGCGTTACGTAGCCTTGTCGTGGATCGCGGATGGCGGGGTGAAGTACTGGTACCGGCGCGCGCGGTGACCAGTGTCGCCGCCCAGCAAGTCACAGCGCGCCTGGGCATATCGCCGGATCACCTGTTGCCCTATCGCCCAGATGAGCAGTTGCGCCAGGATATCTACGACCGGTTGTTCGATCATGCGCCTTTGCGCCTCGACCTCGCGGCGATCGAGATCCGCCCGCTCGACGGGGTCGTCCAGTTGCGAGGGTACGTCTCTAATGACCTTTTGCGGCGTATGGCCGAGGATCAGTTGCAGGGCATCACGGGAATGTCGGAGCTGCACAACGACCTGGTGGCAGATAATGACCTTGCCGCGACCGTCTCGATGGCTCTCGCGCTCGACTCGCGAACGGCCGGGCAACACATCGGCGTCTATCCACGCCTCGGCGAGATACATCTGCGCGGGAGTGT
>DASUHD010000054.1:0-6027 GCA_036273675.1 Ktedonobacterales bacterium
CCGAACGAGAGGCGGCCATCGTGCGGCCCCTCCGCGCGGATGCTCACCTTCGGCCAGGCGGCGCGCACCATCCGCTTCCAGTCGGCCAGCTTGCGCGCCAGCGCGTAGCGGTCCACGTCGATCCGGCGGCCATACTCCAGCGCGGGTACGTACAATTCCTGGGTATAGTCCTTCACCATCCGGCGCATGCTGAAGGCCGGGGCCACCGTCCGTATCGCCTCGCGCATGACCGCGATCCAGCCGTGGGGCAGGTCATCGCCGCCGCGATCATAGAACAGCGGCACGACCTGGTTTTCGAGTGTCGCATAGAGCGCCAGCGCGTCCGCCTCGTCGCGCGTGTTGTCGTCCTGATACTCGCGCCGCTCGCCAAACGCCCAGCCGTTGCGCCCGTTGTAGCCCTCCTCCCACCAGCCGTCGAGGATGCTCAGGTTGGGCAAACCGTTCAGGCTCGCCTTCTGCCCGCTGGTGCCGCTGGCCTCATGCGGGCGCACCGGATTGTTCAGCCACAGGTCGCAGCCGTTGACCAGGCGCCGCGCCATATCCATGTCGTAGTCTTCGAGGAAGACAACCCTGCCGCTAAACTCCGGCTTGCGCGAGAACTCGTAGACCTGGCGGATGAACTCCTGGCCGGGCTTATCGTTGGGATGCGCCTTGCCCGCGAAGACCAGCTGCACCGGGCGGTCGGGGTTATTCAGCAGTCGCGCCAGCCGCTCGGGATCGCGGAAGATCAGCGTCGCGCGCTTATACGTAGCGAAGCGCCGGGCAAAGCCAATTGTCAGCGCCTCCGGGTTGAGCAGCGTATGCGTCTCGCGCACCGCCACTGGCCCCTCGCCGAGCCGCTCGCGTTGCCGCGCCAGCCGCGCCCGCGCATCGGTGAGTAAATCCGCTTTGAGCTGGTTATGGGCAGCCCATAGTTCGTCGTCGGGGATCTCGCGTATGTGCTCCCAGAGTGCCGAGTCGTCCAGATGCGCGTACCAGTCTTTCGCCAGATAACGCTGAAAGAGCGTATCCAACGCAGGCGCTATCCACGTGGCGGTATGCACGCCGTTGGTGATCGAGGTGATCGGCGTCTCGTCCACCTCTAGCTCCGGCCAGAGGAATTGCCACATCCGGCGCGAGACCTCGCCATGCAACTTACTGACGCCGTTACGTTGCGTCGAGAGCCGTAGCGCCAGCACCGTCATGCTGAAGGCCGATCCCCAGCCGTTTTCTTCGCGGGCGAGATCGTGGAAGGCGTCGCGGTCGAGCCGCAACTGCGGCCAGAACTCGCTGAAATAGGTATCGACCAAATCGAAGTTGAAGGCATCGTTACCCGCTGCCACCGGCGTGTGTGTGGTGAAGATAGCGTTGGCGGCGGCAATCTCGCGCGCGACCTCGAAGCCGATGTCTAGCCCCTGCACCAGTTCGCGGCAGCGCTCAAGTCCCAGGAAGGCGGCGTGGCCCTCGTTCATATGCCAGACCATCGGGTCGATTCCCAGCGCCCGGATCGCCCGCACGCCGCCGATGCCGAGCATGATCTCCTGCGCGATACGCATCTCGTGGTCGCCGCCATAGAGTCGCGCCGAGAGCACGCGGTCGCCGGGTGTGTTCGGCTCGACATCGGTATCCATCAGATAGAGCGGGATGCGCCCCACCTGGATACGCCAGACCTTGGCGTAGACCTTGCGCCCCGGCAGATCCACGCTAATCATCACCTCATGCCCGTCGGTGTCCAGCGCAGGCTGGGCAGGTACCTGCGAGAAGAGCAGCTTTTCGTAGATAGCCTCCTGCTCGCCCTTCGCGTTGATGCGCTGGCGGAAGTAGCCCTGTGGATAGAGAAAGCCGACGCCGATGAACGGCAGCCCCAGGTCGCTCGCCTCTTTGCAGTGGTCGCCGGAGAGGATGCCCAGGCCGCCGGAGTAGATGGGTAGCGATTCGTGTAGCCCAAACTCGGCGGAGAAATAGGCGATGGTGTGGTTGGCCTCATCCGGGAAGGCCTGGCTGAACCAGGTGGTCTCGGGATGCATATAGGCATCGAAGTCGGTGCAGACGGCATCGTAGTGCGCCAGGAAATCGGCATCGTCGGCGAGCATTGCCAGTCGCTCCGGGTCCACCTCCAGCAGCACGCGGACGGCGTTGTGCTCGCTCGACTGCCAGAGTTCCGGGCTGATCGTGGCGTAGAGGCGTTGAGCGGGGGGATTCCAGGTCCACCAGAGGTTATAGGCAAGCTCGCGCAGACGGTGAATGCGTTCGGGTATCTCAGGAAATACGGCCATACGACCGAGAATCTTCACGAAAGTTGCTCCTTAAAGCGCGTGCTGCGCCGTGACGTATCGCGTACCTCCGTTGAGGTTCATCCGTGGCGCGCACACGATGTTTCATCCTGCCTCATTGTACCCAACGCCGCGCCAACTGCCAAAATAGCGCCCATTGCGCCCACGGCTCGATGGTACGCTCGAACCCCCTTCAACTTTTTCGGTGGGCCAGCCGTACACCATACGGCACAGCGAGCGACTGGACGCAGGGTGAGGGCCAGGTTCCGCGCAATGACTTTACGAGTGCGTGGCGGAGGTCTACAATGCTCCTGACGACAGAACCATTCGGCCTGTGCATAGACAGCCAGACAGACACAGCGCGAGCCTGCACAACTGGGATCTGCCCGAGGTGGCGCGCGGATTCATCGAATGAAACGGGAGAATGCCCATGCCATCGTCCGCAACGAATGCTCAACCGACCACCCAGAGCACTGTTCGGCAAGCCTCGCTGCTCTTTCATCTGGGCAAGACCGCCGCGCTGGTTACCGCGATCATGAAGGACGTCCGCGTCCACTGGCTGCCCAAGCTCTTCTTCTTCGCCGCCCTGGGCGCGCTCCTGTTGGCGCTGCTCTTCCCGGAGTCAATTCTCGATATCTCCGGGGCGTTTGCCCCGGTCATTGGCTGGGCATTCGATGCGGTTGGCATTCCGGCGGAGGCGACGCTCGACTGGGCGGTGCTTGGTGTGGCCGCCTTCAACCTGCTCAAGCTGTTCCCGCGCGATGTCGTCGGCGAGCATTACGACCGCCTCTTCCGCAAATAGCCCGCGCCGCACGTGCTTCGTCCTACTCTAAAAAACACCGTTGTGTCGTCGTATCGTCTTGTGAAATAGCAAGGCGGGATGAGACGCCGGAGACGCAGCGACGATGGTTACGAGTAGCGGGAGGACGCGAGGGTGGAACATCCGCGACGAAGCCGGGCCGAGAGGATTGCCGTCGGGCTGGCTATGGCGTTGCTATTTGTACTGGCAGGGTGTAGTTTTGACCAATCGGCAAGTACCACGCTTTACGGCAGCCGCGACCCTGGCACACCGGGACCAACCCCTGGCGGTCTGGCGCCGACGGCGACTGCCGCCAATGTCACGCCGATAGCGACCGCGAGCGTGCAGTGCGGAGTACAGGCGCTGCCCTCTGGCTGGACATGGTATCAAGATGCGCGCTACTCCTTCCGCCTCGCCGTTCCTCCCGGTTGGCGCATTGGCTCATTCGAGTATATCCCCGATGGATCTAACACGCTCACTTCGCCTTCGCACATACATGTCGTGGATTTCTTTGGGCCAGAAAGTGACGGACAGGCCACATCGAGCGGCAAGATGCGCAGTGATGGTTTTCCCCCGGTGATTACCATCGAGGTGGATGTTGGCAGCGGGACTCGCCCGACCCCGTATGGGACTGGGGTGATGTCGAACTGGTCCGCCCAAACGACCCCCGTCTGCATTGGCAAAACACCTATCACCCCCTATCTCTTCACTAACGTTGAGGGCGACGTCGAGTGGGCTGCTGTGCTTCCCGCCGGACCCCATGGCTATCTCTGTGAATTCTCGGTAGCCTCGCCTGCCGACACCGCAACCCGCGATGGCATGTACTTTCAGACCGCGCTCACCACCTTTACCGTCACTCCCTGAACTCGTACGTCCCTGCGCGCTTCCCACCAGATTCGCCATGCCGCACTTTTTTGCGTAACATATTCCACGCGACAGCGATAACAGACCAGACATCTACTTTTGGCCTGTTGTGCTGGCATATCTAGCGAACGCAACCAGTAGGGGACACGTTATTGTGGTTATCCAGGTGGCAGATGCGGAGACCGACGCATTTCGGGCGCATCTGAGCGGCGAACGCCCGCGGCTGGTACGGCTCTGCGCGCGGCTGTCGGGCAATTCGAGTGCTGCAGAGGATCTGGCGCAGGAAACACTCCTCGAGGCGTGGCGCTCGCGGGCGAGGCTGCGTGACCTGAACGAGATCGCGCCGTGGCTGACAGCAATTGCGCGCAACGTCTGCCTTCGCTGGCAGCGGGCGCAGGGACGCGAGCAGCGGCTGTACATCGATCAGCCTGTGGACGGCGCGGGGGCGCCCGATCCGTTGGAGCATATACCCACCCCAAACGGCGACCTCGCGCTGCAACTCGAGCGCCACGAGCTGGCGAACCTGCTGGGTCGAGCCATGGCGCTGCTCCCGGTGGAGACGCGGGAGGCATTGGTTGCCAGCTATCTGGATGGTATGCCGCAACACGAACTGGCCGCGCGGTTGGGGCTACGCGAAGGCGCGCTACGGGCAAGATTGCATCGCGGGCGGCAGATGCTTCGACGCGCGCTGGAAGATAATCTACGGGCGGATGCCCTGACATGGGGTCTGCTGGCGACCGACGAGCCACAATGGCAGGAAACGCGTATCTGGTGCCCGTTCTGTGGCGTTCACCATCTCACCTGTCGGCTCGACCGTGAAGCGGGCGCGTTCAGCTTTCGCTGTGCGGGCGCATGCCAGCCGGGAATCAGCTACGTGGTTGGGTGCGGCGAGCAGGCGCTGATGACGGCGAGTCTTACCAGCCCGAAAGCGCTCTTGAGCCGCCATTGCGTGGAGTTGGGCGCCATCTACCGAGGCATGATTGCCGGAAAGCCGCCAAAATGCCCTGAATGCGGCGCGCCTGGCCGTGTGACCCTATGGCAGCCCGACGATGATATACCCGCGCCTATCCTGGCGCACGGCATTGCCACCACGTGCCCGCGCTGTGGCATCACCGATTGCGCCAGCCCGTGGCATCTCGCGCTCGATACGACGCAGGCGATCCAGTTCTGGCGGCGGCATCCTCGCATGCGCGCGCTCCCGGTACGGACGCTCGATTTCGCCGGGCGACCAGCGGTCTGGACGGGCTTCGAGAGCGGTAGCGATCACGCGCGGCTGGATATCATCACTGCCCGCGATACCTTCGAAGTGCTGCATACCTCCGAGTCCACGTAACGGCGTGTGGCGGCCCCCTCCCAGCCTTCGGCCATCCTCCCCCTGACAAGAGAGGGCGGCGGCTATGAGTGTAGCATAGAGACAGAGAGACGACCAATCGATGAGCATGTTCAAGACGCTGAGGAATGCCAATTTCGCGCGCCTGTGGTGGGCTGGGTTGATCTCGCAGGCAGGCGACTGGGTGTTGCTCATTGGCCTGCCCATCTATGTCTACATACTCACGCGCTCGCTGCTGGCCACCAGCATCACCTTTGCCGCGGGCATCATCCCGCAGATCATGCTCGGCTCAGTCGCCGGGGTCTTCGTGGATCGCTGGAACCGCAAGCGCACGCTGGTGGTCGCCAATCTCCTGCTGGCGGTGGCGCTGCTGCCGTTGATGCTGGTGCGCACGCCCGATCACGTCTGGATCGTCTACATCGTCATCTTCGCCGAGACCTGCTTCGAGCAGTTTACCCTCCCGGCCCAGAATGCCCTATTGCCCGCGCTCGTGACCGAGGAGCAACTCGTACCCGCCAATGCGCTCAACTCGCTCAGCAGCAATCTCTCGCGGCTGGTTGGCCCGGCGCTCGGCGGCGTCATCGCGGGGTTCTTCGGGCTGAATGGCATCGTCGTGGCGGACACGATCTCCTTCCTGCTGGCGGCGCTGGTGCTCATGGGCATTCCCGCGGCCGCCGCGAAGGGCGTCGTATCTCAGAATCCTACTGGAAACAACCCATTCGCCAGTCTGCGGCGCGAGTGGTCTGACGGCCTGCGGGTGCTCTTTGCCAGCCAGACGCTCT
>DASUHD010000055.1:0-23769 GCA_036273675.1 Ktedonobacterales bacterium
TGAGGCGCTGGCAAGCATCGCTGCCGTCGCGCGTGTCACGCTGCTCAGCCGCCCGCGCGAAGTAACCGCCGGGGCGCAGGTGAGCGTCGATGAAGGCGTGTTGGGACAGGTGACGCCCGCTGGGGCGCCCGCCGGGACTACCATCACCATTCGCGGACTGTTCGCCAGCGTACCCGCCCGCCTTAAGTTCCTCAAGACCCGCGCCACCGAGACTGCCCACTGTCTGCGCCTGTTGGAGCAGTACGCGCTGGCGTGGCCCGGCGTCCGCTTCACCGCCATCAGCGAGGGGCGGCAGGTCTTCAGCACGCCTGGCGATGGCAAGTTGCTGAGCGCCATCGTCGCCGTCTATGGGCTGCGTGTCGCCGAGCAGATGGTCGCGCTGGATGAGGATAGCGACGCTGAGCAGCCGCATGAGCATACGGCCAGCGAGCGACCGCAGGTCAGCGGCTACGTCAGCCGTCCCTCATGCTACAAGGCGACGCGCCAGTTCATCTCGTTCTTCGTCAATGGCCGCTGGGTGCAGAGCCGGACGCTCAACTATGCCGTCGAGGAGGCGTATCATTCGCTGCTACTAACTGGGCGACACCCTATCGCGGTCATCAACATCGCGCTCGATCCGTCGGAGATGGATGTCAACGTGCATCCCGCCAAGACGGAGGTGCGTTTCTTACGCGAGCGGCTGGTCTATGCTGCCGTCCAGCGGGCCGTGCGCGCGGCGGTTCTCGCCACCGCCGAGACGCCGGAACTCTCCGGGCGGGCATTTAGCGCCCCTGCGTGGCCATCATCGGACTCGCCGTTTGCGTCGCTGGATGGCGCGCTCCCTGGCTTGCCGTCGGTAGCATCAGCAACGGCAGCGCCTGACTCGCTCTGGCGTGGCGCGGGCGTGGAGGCGGGGCAGCTGGTGGCGCGCGGAGCGGCGGGCGGATTCGCGGTGCCTGGCGTCGCGGCGGAGGGCGCGGTCGGCGGCAAGAAACTCCCGGCGCTGCGAGTGCTGGGGCAGGTCTCGCAGAGCTACATCATCACCGAGGGGCCAGACGGCGTTTACATGGTGGACCAGCACGCCGCACACGAGCGCATCCTGCTGGAAAAGATGGTGGCTGAATGGCGCGCGCGTGGCGTCGCATCACAAGGGCTGCTCGAGCCGCAGACCGTCGAGTTGGCGGCCACCGAGCGCGAGGCGGTCGAAGATCACCTGGAGCAGTTGCGCGGCATCGGCTTCGAGATCGAGCCGTTCGGCGGCGACGCGATGCTGGTGCGCGCCGTCCCCGCGACGCTCAGCGCGCAGGCGCATCCGCAATCGCTGCGCGAGCTACTGCTAGAGCTGGTGGGCGCGGATAGCGAGGCGGCCAGCCACGGCGAGACCTGGGAGGAGCACGCGCTCGCCAACGTCGCCTGTAAAGCGGCCATCAAGGCGGGCCAGCCGCTTTCGCCCGAGGAGCAGCGCGAGATGATCCGCCAGCTTGAGCAGGTAGACGCACATCAAAGCTGCTGCCATGGCCGCCCGACGATGGTGCATCTCAGCCTCGCCGCGCTCGAGCGCGAATTCGACCGTCGGTAAACTGAAGCTGACGCAAGGAGTGGCGACGTGCGCGAACTGTCACGGATACTGGCCGACGAGATCAGGCAGAATGGCCCCATCACCTTCGCGCGCTTCATGGCCGCCGCGCTGTATCATCCGAACTATGGCTACTATGTGGGCGGCGGCGAGGGGCGCGAGCCGGTTGGCTGGGAGGGCGACTACTTCACCAGCGGCGACCTGCACCCGCTCTGGGGCCAGTCTACTGCCCGGCAACTGCGCCAGATGTGGGAGTTGCTTGGTCGGCCCGCACGCTTCGATGTCGTTGAGTCGGGCGGAGGACGTGGCCTGCTGGCGCGCGATGTCTGGGGTTGGGCGCTGAAACACGCGCCTGAATGGGCAGAGGCGCTCCACTACACGCTGGACGACCGCACGCCCACTGGCACGGCGCTCCACGACGCCCGTGAGGAACGGCTGCGAGCGGAACTGGAGCGGCTAGGCGCGCCGAAGCACGCGCTAACCTGGGCCGCGGGGCTGGACGAGGCGTTGCCCGCAGCTGGCATCACCGGGTGTCTTGTCTCGAATGAGCTGGTTGATGCGCTGCCGGTGCATATCGTCGAGAAGCACCGCGACGCGCTCCGCGAAATCTACGTGGATGTGGATGAGGAGCAGGGGCGCTTCGTCGAACGCGCTGGGCCATCCGCTACGCCTGAGGTGGCGGCGTATCTGGACGACTATCACATTCCCTGGCGCGGCTTTCCCGATGGCTGGCGGGCGGAGGTCTGCGTGGAGGCACGCGACTGGATGCGGCGGGTCGCGGCGGGCATCCAGCGCGGCTTCGTCCTGACGATAGACTACGGCGACACCGCGCGCAGGCTCTACACGCGCGACCGCAGGCGTGGCACCCTCGCTGTCTATAGCCAGCACCAGTTTGGCGAGCGGCCGCTGGCCCAGCCTGGCACGCAAGACCTGACGGCGCACGTCAACTTCAGTGCGCTCATTCAGACGGGGCGTGAGAGTGGGCTGCGGCTGGCGGGGTTGACTAGCCAGGCGGCGTTTCTGGCGGCTCTGGGCCTGCGCGAGCGGATGGCCGCGTTGAGCGCGCCAGCTATCGGGCGCGGGGGCGTCATCGGCAATAGCCAGCTTGACCAGTTGCGGCGCATGTCGGAGCGCAACGCCCTCGCGGCCCTGCTCAACCCGGCGGGTCTCGGCGGCTTCAAGGTTTTGATTCAGCAGCGCGGCGTGCCGGGCGCAGGTCGTGCGTTGCTCGGCCTGCAATCCGCCAAAGCGTAACTCAGAAGGAGGGTTTGCCCATGCCACGCCATCTGGTCTGCCTGACGTTCGACTTTGACGCACTCTCGCTCTGGCTCGCGCGGGGGATTACGTCGCCGACGCCGATCTCGCAGGGGGAGTTCGGCGCGGTCGGCGCGGAACGTATCCTGGCGCTGCTTGCCAGCCACGGCATCCATGCCACCTGGTTCATTCCCGGCCATACCATCGAAACATATCCCGACCTCTGCGGGCGCATCCACGCTGCTGGCCACGAGATTGGCCACCACGGCTACGCGCACGAGGCGCCGGTCAATCTCGCGCGCGAGGCGGAGGAGGTAGTGCTGGTGCGGGGAAATGAGGCGATTCGCCATCTCACTGGCGCTGCGGCGACTGGCTACCGCTCGCCTGCCTGGGATCTCAGCCCGCATTCGGTCGATTTGCTGCTGGCCCAAGGCTTCACCTACGATAGCAGCATGATGGCGAGCGACTACACGCCGTACTATGCGCGGCATGGGGATGTGATTTCGCTCGACCAGCCAGCCCAGTTCGGGGAGACGACCCGGCTGATCGAGCTACCGATCAGCTGGTCGCTGGACGACTTTCCCCACTTCGAGTATCTCTGGACGGCGACGCATTTACAGGGCGGCCTGCGCCGCGCCGGTGACGTGCTCACCAACTGGCTCGACGACTTCCGCTACATGGCGCGCACGCAGGAGTGGGGCGTGATGACGCTCACCTTCCATCCGCAGGTGATCGGGCGCGGACATCGCATGCTGATGCTGGAGCGGCTGATCGAGCAGCTCGAAGGGCTGGGCGCCACCTTCACCCGCATGGACGCCGTAGCCCAGGAGTTTGCCCAGCGCGGCCAGGTACCCGACGCGAACTGATTGGGTGGGATACCCGCCCACGCCTAGTAGCCGCGATATTGTGGCGGTTGCGGCCAGGCGGGATACGTCCTCGACGTTGGCGGCGGGAACTTGCGCATGAACGGCCGTAATACCAGCGCGATCAACAGCCCCGCGACGAAACCGCCGACGTGCGCGAAATAGGCGACACCGCCGCTATTGACCAATTGCGGGTTGAGGCTCTGCAAGCCCGAGACAAGTTGCAGCACGAACCACAGGCCAATGACCACCAGCGCGGGCAGGGTGGTAAAGGTGATGAAGATGCCAAGGAAGATTAGCGACCGCACCTTTGCGCCGGGATAGAAGATGAGATACGCGCCCAGGACGCCCGCGATGGCCCCACTCGCCCCCAGGTTGATGAGCTGCGAGTTGGGGTCCACGAAAATCTGCGCCGCCGAGGCGACCAGCCCGCAGAAGAGATAGAAGATCAGATACCAGAAGTGGCCCAGCCGGTCCTCGACATTGTCGCCGAAGATCCAGAGATAGAGCATATTGCCGCCGATGTGCAGCAGATTCGCATGCAGAAACATCGAGGTGAGCAGCGTGACATAGACTGGCTGCGGTTGTCCGTAGGGGCATCCCTGCAGGGCAAACTCGGTGTTGTGCGTGATGCCATAGGGGATCGTCGAATAGGCGAACTGGAAGCACTGGCCGTAGACCATCTCGGCAATGAAGACGCCAATGTTGATAAGGATCAGCGCATAGTTGACGAACGGAAAGCGCCGTCGTGGTCCGGGATTATCGCTGATAGGTATCACAAGCGCCTGCCTTTCCGTGAGCGGACGGTATGATCTGTGACGGTCGGATGCTTTTCATACGCATTCTTCGTGCCGCTTGCCACTCCTGTGCCATGATACCAGAGTGGTAGAAGCCTCCATAGCACGAGAGTCCCATATGCCATGCGCTGGCAGCGGTGTGCTAGCATGGCAACAGCGGCATATCCGGTGAAGTGGCCACAAAGGCAAAGGAGCACGGGACCATGGCGGCGCAGACGAGCGAGATAACGACCTACCAGAACTATATCGGCGGCGACTGGGTGGATGCGGCGAGCGGGCAGACCAGCGAGAATCGCGATCCGGCGACGGGCGAGGTGATCGGCCTCTTCCCGCGCTCCGGCGCTGAAGACGTGAATCGGGCGGTGGCGGCTGCGCGCAAGGCGTTCGACGGCTGGCGACTGACTCCCGCGCCCAAACGTGGCGAGATACTCTATCGCGTCGGCCAGTTGCTCGCCGAGCGCAAGGAGGAGATCGCCCGCGCGCTGACCCGCGAAATGGGCAAGGTGCTGGTGGAGGCGCGAGGCGACGTGCAGGAAGGCGTCGATATGGCCTTCTACATGGCGGGCGAGGGACGCCGTCTCTTCGGCAGCATCGTCCCCTCCGAGCTGCCGAACAAGGCCGCCTATGGCGTGCGCGACCCGCTGGGCGTCGTCGCCTGTATCACCCCGTGGAACTTCCCCGTCGCCATCCCCAGTTGGAAGACGATGGCTGCGCTGATCGCCGGGAATACGGTCGTCCTCAAGCCAGCGACCGATACACCCAACTCGGCGCGGCTGCTGGTGCAGGTCTACGCCGATGCGGGCCTGCCTCCGGGCGTACTGAACTTCGTCTGCGGCACTGGCTCTGAGGTCGGCACGCCGCTGGTGCAACACCCTGATGTCGCGGGCATCTCGTTCACTGGCTCGAACGAGGTCGGGCGCGAGGTGAATGTGGAAGCGGCGCGGCAGTTCAAGCGGGTGACGCTGGAGCTTGGCGGCAAGAACGCTATCATCGTGATGGACGACGCCGACCTCGATCTGGCGGTGGATGGCATCGTCTGGAGCGCGTTCGGCACGACCGGCCAGCGCTGCACCGCCGCCAGCCGTCTGATCGTCCAGAATGGCGTGCGCGCCGAACTGGAGCAGCGTCTGCTGGAGCGCGCGACAAAGCTGCGGCTGGGGCCGGGGCTGGACGACGCCACCGATGTTGGCCCGCTGATCAGCCGGAGCCAGCGCGACCGCGTCCACAGCTACATGACGGTGGCCCGCGACGAGGGCGCGCGCATCCTCACAGGCGGCGAGATTGCGACTGATGGCGATCTCGCGCGCGGCAACTTCTACACGCCGACGCTTCTCACGGATGTCCGCCCGGGCATGCGGGTCGAGCAGGAGGAGATCTTCGGCCCGGTGCTTTCGATCATCGAGGTGGAGACGCTGGCGGAGGCCATCGCAGTCAACAACAACACGCGCTACGGGCTATCGAGCAGCATCTTCACCAATAATATCAATGCGGCGCAGACGGCCATGCGCGACCTGACGACGGGCATCGTCTACATCAACGCGGGCACCATCGGCGCGGAGATTCAGCTGCCCTTTGGCGGCACGCGCGGCACGGGCAACGGCCATCGCGAGGCAGGACTGGGCGCGCTGGAGTTCTTCACCGAATGGAAGGCGATCTATGTGGACTACAGCGGTCGCCTCCAGCGGGCGCAGATCGACGTGTAGCCTCCAATTTCTATCTCTTGCGGGCCGCTGCCGCTCTGCACGCTTGACGTGTGCTCCAAGCCCGGTGGCTCGTGCATCGGCCTCCCACGCATCGGCCTCCCATGCGTCTGATTCCCACAGGAAAGGGCAAGCAGACGTGCCCCATCAACTCTGCTGACCCGATAGGTCTAGTGCTCAGTCCAGTTGGGTTTTGACGCCGGGATAGAGGCGGACCAGCGTCCGGTAGGCGTTGGGGATGGTGAAGGGCCAAGGGGTGGTGTGCCGATGGGCGTGGCGCTCCGCCTCCAGTGTGGCGACTCAGCGCTCCCCAGTGCTCAAGTCGCGACCCTCGAAACGGAACGGCATGAAAGGGCCAGACCGTCACCTAGTCCTTCGCTGCCGACGACGCGCAGATCACGCTCCGTCGTCGCTCTCCCATCACGCAACACGACTGGGGCAGTCCGTCGGCTCTACCGCTGAAACTGAGTAGACCGAGAAACTTGACACATTGCAAACGTCAGTGTATACTGACGGTCAATGAATACTGACATAGCTGCTGGCTTTGCAACTCTCGGGGAACCCACGCGCCGTCTTATCGTTGAGCGGCTCGCTAGTGGACCCCTGTCCGTTCACGAAATCGCCATGGGGCTGCCTGTGGGACGTCCCGCGGTCTCCATGCATCTGCGTGTGCTCAAGGATGCCGGGTTGGTGGTCGACCAGCGGCAGGGAACACAGCGCCTGTACCAGTTGAACCCTGAGGCGCTCGCCGCGCTTCGTGACTACCTCGATTGGTATTGGGCGCGGGCGCTCGCCGCGTATAGAGAGGCGGTGGAACAACAAGTGGAACGACAGGAGGAAAAGGGAGTGGACGGCATGGCGGGCGAGGTTTGGGTGGCCAAGTCGATTGTCGTTGAGGTACCGCGAGTGCAAGCCTTTGAGTTCTTCATTCGGCAGGATGCCTGGTGGCCGGTCGCGACGCATCACCTCGCCGAGCCGGCAGGAGAGACCGTGATCCTCGAGCCGTTCGTGGGTGGCCGATGGTTCGAGCGAGGGTCCGATGGGCGGGAACGCGATTGGGGCAGGGCGCTCATCTGGGAGCCGCCACGTCGCATTGTGCTGAGCTGGCAGATCGGCCCGGGCTGGGTTTATGAACCTGATCCGACCAAAGCCTCGGAGATCGAGGTGCGGTTTCTGGCGGAGTCGCAGCATCGCACGCGCGTCGAGTTCGAGCATCGGCATCTTGAACGCTACGGTGAACAGGCGGAGCACATGCGTTCGGTGCTCGATGCGCGGGGAGGGGCGGCTGGGGTTCTGCAGGCGTATGCCACCCGCCTCAAAGAGGTTCTGGCGCAGACAAGCGTTACTGCGCAGTAGTTCGGGTTCGATGTGTCGAGCAGAGAGGTGAAGCGCATGTTCGTGGACTTCCAGGTCAACATGATCGTCGAGGACGTGGAGCCGTGCGTCTCGTTCTACAAAGCGTTCGGTTTCGCAGAAACGTATCGTACCCCCACCCAAGGCGCTGCCGAGCATGTCGAGGTACGCGCGCTCGGTCTGACGCTTGGCATCTCCTCCTTGAAGGCGGCGCGTGAGGCGCATCAACTGCACATCTCTGGCGAGGGCAATGCCGTGCAGGTGTGCCTGTGGTGCCACGACGTGGACGCTGCCTACGAGCAGATGCTGCAAGCCGGCGCGCGCGCCGTGCGAGAGCCGCAAGACTTTCAAGGCGGCCGTCTGCGCAACGGGTGGGTACTTGACCCAGCCAACAACTTAGTCGAGGTCGTGCAGCAGCGACGGTGACCAGCCCACCCCAACAAGATTGCCTCCGTGGAGGCGCAGCTTACTCCTGCTCACTCAAAACTGTGCTTGGGGGTGTAGTGGAGCTCCAGGCTCGCCAGGATGTGGCGGGCTTGCCTGGGGGGGAAGGCCTCGTAGAGGGCTCCGGCGGTGTGGGTGTTGAGATTGTCCTGGACCACGCAGATGCACTCGGCGTCGGGTAGCGCTCCTCGACCAGATAGTGCAGCACCTCGGAGTAATCCCGCTTGGTCCGATGTTCCGTCACCGTCACATGGCGCCAGCCCGCCAAGGGTTCGACCAGCATGAAGAGGTTGGCCGTGCCGCGCCGCTCGTACTCGTAGTCGCGCCGCTCGACTCAGCGATCATACTTGTTACGCAAACCACCGGATCAGGTGATTCGTCAGGAAATTATACGCTTACAGCGGCATTGCCCACCTTCATCGCTACCAGTGGGCAGTATCTTGTCGTTGTACAGGGTGAATGCGGCAGCGACCCTTTGGGTACGGGTAAGAATGTCTATGCTGTCACGGAGCAAAGTTTGGCCTTCGCGCTCGCGCAGTCTCCCGCGCCGACATCAGTAGCCACTCGTCCCGCGCAAACATCCCCTGGGAGTGGGCAGGATGATGGCATGAATGCGGGAGTATTCTGGATAGCCCCAGTGATCGGCGTCATCTTGCTGGCGATCATCGCGGGTCTGGTGGTTGTGTCGGTTCGCCGAGCGGGCGCTCGCAAGCAGCAAAAACAGGCCGCACGCTATTGTCGCGACCGTGAGCCGGTTTATTGGTGTGAT
Organism: Ktedonobacterales bacterium; assembly: GCA_036273675.1. Taxonomy (GTDB): domain Bacteria; phylum Chloroflexota; class Ktedonobacteria; order Ktedonobacterales; family JADMIN01; genus DAHUXT01. Next base: position 8,736 of record DASUHD010000055.1, read on the forward strand.
GTTCAACGATATGGCTCGCGTTATGACCAGCGATACGACTCGCGCAGCCGTCGGTGACAACATGTGTTTATGTGTTATCCGCCAAATGGGATCGCGAGCGGCATGTGGACTAGCTGCTGGGCGAGGCCATCTACCAGCAGCGCCACCACCGCCAGCAGCAGCACGACGCCAATGCCCGCCAACAGCCCGTAGGGCGCGCTGGAGACGCGGCGAGTCTCGTCGGTGCGGGTAATATAGAACTGCAAGAGCGTCAGGTTATACTGCATCACTTGCAGGTTCTCGTCGCTGCTATCCTGCATGCCGGTGAGGGGGTCAACCGCTGAGCGCCGCCGCACATCCGCGTCGATATCCGCCCGTCGCGTCGTCAGTTCGTTCAGCCAGTGATGCCGCCAGCGAGTAATGCCCACGCGGTAGGGGATAGCCAGGCCAGCCAGCAGCACCAGCGCCGGGACCACGAAGATTGCCACCGTTTGCAGTGTGAGCGCCTGGGTCAGCGCGCCGACGGTAACGCGCGTAAATTCGATCTGGCTCAGGCTGTACTGCGGCGCGAACGCCTCCCACGCCGCCAGCGCGGCAACCGCGCCCGTTGCGAGAAACGCCAGCACATGCAGCGCTGGGCCTAGCGCGTACCGTCGCGCCGCGGGTACCCAGGCGGTATTCCCCGCAAGCTCGCGGATGAACCGCAACGCCGAGACGAGCAGCAGTGGGAGCGCCAGCAAGGCCACCGCGGCCAGCCCGGCCAGCGCGGGCAGCCAGGTTCCGCGGGCAATCACCGAACCGACAAACTCCACCCAGCCGAGCGCCGTCGTCGGCAGTACGAACGCCTGGAGGAAAAGCTGCCAGGCGCTATAGCCAAGCGCGGCGAGCATGCCAAGAACACCGACGGACGTGAACAAGACACCCCAGCCCCGCAGCATCCCCGCGAGAACGCGTGAACCCGGCGTGCTGGCTCGCGGCGACCGTAGCGTAGAGAAGACTGAGATCGCGAAGAGATGGTCAATTTCCGCCGGGCCGCGTCGCACGAGTAGCGAGTAAAGCACACGGACCACGAGCGTCCCTACCGCCGCCAGCGCCAGCACTCCCGCCGACGCGAAAGCACCCTGCGCCACCATCGCGATCAGCGTGACCATCAGGCCGAGCCAGAGCACCATGATGACATCGCCGACGATGGCGGGGAACGTCGTCCAGAGCAGCAGTTCCAGGTCACTCGCGCGGGCCAGCGCCGTCGCGCCCCGCATCCGGGCCAGCGACCTCCCCATGATGCGCGGATTGGCGGGGACACTCAGGTGCGCCTGCCAGTCACGCAGCCCGATGCGCTGCAACCGCACTCTGCGCCGCCAGAGAGCGGGGCGTCTGCGGGGGAGTGGAAACTGTGTGTTGCTGGCGGCCATCTGGCTCTCATCGCGCATGCGCTGGATGCGGCGTCCGATGGCGATGGCGTTCTGGCGATACGCCTGCTCGGCGCCACTCTGCTCCAGCCGCTCCTCGGCGATGGCGATCCAGGTGCTGTCCGCCAGATCAGCGAAGGCGCGCACCGTTTCGATGTAGCTGTTGGCGTGCGACTTCGCCAGCCCAGAGGTCTCGAGCGCGTCGGGAAGAATAATCAGTTCGTGCGCCAGCATCTTCTGTTCGTCCAGCGTCTGGCGCGCGATATCGGGGGGCGCGACCGCGCGCATCTGCTGGGTGATGGTGGCGGCGCGGGAGCGCGCCTGTGGGAACGACGGTGCGCCTGTTGACCGGCCCTGCGCGATTCTGTCGCTGACGCCAAGCGTGTGCGGCTGGCTCGGCTGCGCTGGCGGCGCAGAGGGCCTTGTCGTCGACGGCGCCACACGCGGCGTCATTCGCGGCGCCGTGCCAGTGATATCGGGTAGTCCGTACTGATTTGGGTCGTATGGCGGCTGTGGGCCAGGCGCGGGCGCGCCACTCTGGCGGCGCGGACCTCCTGACACCCGCGAGGCGCTTGATGTCTGCGACGTCTGCGACGTGCGCGATATACGCGGCCCACCCGATCCCCCCGACTGCATAGGTTTACTCCTTACGCCAAACCACCCGACGACGGCTCCCTCACCGTCGCGGCGGGAAGTTCCATCGTGCGCAGACCACGCTTGCCTGCGCATTGTAGCAGGGTGTGTTGCTGGCGGGCAACCCGTATCACCCAAAGAGCGGTTGGCGCTCTTTCTAGCGCCTGATGGCCGCCCTTGACACAATGATAGTTTAGCAATAAACTATTTGTGGCGGACGAAAGATGTCATAATGCATCTGGTCGCGTCGTGCCTCCAGAAAAGGAGAACAAGCCATGTCGGTTCTGGGGCTGCATCACATCTCGATTATCAGCGCGGATGCCCAGCGCACCATCAACTTCTACACCAATGTCCTTGGGATGCGGCTGGTCAAGCAGACCGTCAACTTCGACGATCCCAGCACCTACCATCTTTACTTTGGCAACGAGCAGGGTACGCCCGGCTCCATCGTCACCTATTTCGAGTGGCCTGGCGCGTCCAGGGGGCGGCCGGGCATCGGCGGCACGCACCATTTCGCGCTCCAGACTGCCAACCGCGAGACGCTTCTGATGTGGAAGCGGCGGCTGACTGACGCGGGTCTCGCGGTCGATGGGCCGCTGGACCGCCACTACTTCACCTCGATCTACTTCAACGATCCCGACGGCACGATTCTGGAAATCGCCACCATCGGCCCCGGCTGGACGATAGATGAGGCGCCCAACGCTCTCGGTACGGAGTTCCGCGCGCCGCCCGCCGAGATGCTCATTCGCAACCGCGACGAGGAGCGCATCGCCGCCGAGACGTGGCCGGAGCCGGTTCCGGTTATCACGCCGGAGATGGCGTTGCGGCAGGGGATGCACCATATCACCGCCATTGGCTCTGATATCCAGCGGACGCAGGCGTTCTTTGGCGATCTGCTCGGCATGCGGCGTGTCAAGATGACGAACAACTTCGACGATCCCAACTCGGCGCACTGGTACTGGGGCGCTGGCGACGGGCGGCCCGGCACGCTCATCACCTATTTCGAGCGCGATCCACTCAAAGAGCCGCGGCGGCGTATGGGCGCGGGCCAGACGCACCACTTCGCGCTGGCGGTGGCCGATGATGAAACGCAACTGGCTTGGCGCGAAAAGCTGGTGGAGGCGGGGCTTCAGGTGACGCCCGTTCTGGACCGTGTCTACTTCAAGAGCATCTATACCACCGATCCCGACGGCCATATCGTCGAGCTGGCGACGCTGGGGCCGGGCTTCGCGGTGGATGAGTCGGCCGCCGAGCTGGGGCGCGCCTTGCAGCTGCCGCCGTGGTTGGAAGATAGCCGCGCGGAAATCGCGGGCCGGCTGAAGCCGCTGACGGCGCCAGCGTGGCAACCAGTGGAGGCATAGTTATGAGCGATAGGCAGAACAGTCTACCCACCGATCCGCACGCGCAGACGCCAGTGTTGATGGCGGGTGAGCCTCTCGTGAGCGCAAAGGCGGCGCTGGTGATGGCGCATGGGCGCGGGGCATCGGTGGAGGATATTCTCTCGCTGGCCGATGTGCTGGATGTCGCGGGATTCGCGCTGCTAGCGCCGCAGGCCGCTGGATTTCAGTGGTATCCGTATCCCTTTACCGCGCCAACGGAGCAGAACGAGCCGTATTTATCATCGGCGCTGGCGAAGGTGGGCAGCGTGCTGGCGCAGGTCGCCGACGCAGGCATCCCACCGGAGCGGACGGTTTTGCTTGGCTTCTCGCAGGGCGCATGTCTCTCGTTGGAATACGTCGCGCGCAACGCGCAACGCTATGGCGGCGTCGCAGGACTTTCGGGCGCACTGATTGGCCCTGATGGCGCGCCACGCGACTACCCCGGCTCGCTCGGCGGCACACCGGTATTTCTCGGATGCAGCGACGTGGATCCGCATATCCCGGCGGCGCGCGTGCGCGAGAGCGCCACAGTGCTGGAAAAGCTCGGCGCGCAGGTGACGATGCGCCTCTATCCTGGCCTCGGCCACACGGTCAGCCGCGACGAGGCGGACGCGGTGAATAAGATGCTGGCGGCTGTGCGAGGGTAGTGTGATTATCTATCTATGATGCGCTTCGGTGCGCCACGCCGAGAGCCGCTCCAGCGCGCGGGCGAGCAGTTGCTGGTGGGCGGCGTCGTTCAGCCAACGACTGACGCCGGAGGGGTGCGGTAGCGGCACGAGCAGCACGCCGTTCCGCTCGAACGCCTCGCCGATGACATCTTCCAGCCGTTGCGTCCCCAAAAATGCGGCGATGGCCATCCCGCCGACGGGCAGAATCACCTGTGGGCGCACCAGGTTCAGTTCGCGCAGCAGATACGGGCGGCAGAGCGCCAGTTCGGGCGGCGAGGGCTTGCGGTCGCCAGTGCCGCGGGGATTCTTGCCGGGGTCGCAGCGAGTCAGCGCGGAGAGATAGACCTCGCGATGCAGCGCGCCAGCGGCAAAGCCTGCCTGTTGCAGCCAGCGGTCGAGGATGACGCCGCCTGGCCCCGCGAATGGCATGCTCCGTTCGACGGAGAGATGTCCCGGCGCCTGCCCGACCACCATCACCGCGTCGCCGATACGGCCACGGGTCGCGCCGACGGTATTCGCCTCTGCCAGATAGCCTGCCATCACGCACATCTCGCAGACACGTATCTGGTCGTGCAGTTCAGCCAGTTGCCGGACGCGCTGGGCGAAGTCGGACTCTTTCGGCAGCGGTGATGGCACGGGAATGAGAGGTAGGATGGACGGCGGCGAGGCGCGTTTACTCATCGGATAGACGCCTGGGAGTACGCATCATGACCAAAAACTCAGCCTTCCGATGGGTCTTTGATCTTCGGATATTTGCCGCGATGGTAGAGCAGTGGGTGACCCTCGCCTCCGCCGAGCGCCTCAACGTGGCCGACGATGATGCTGTGGTCCCCGCCGGGAAAGACATTGACTATACGGCAGTCGATCCAGCCGAGTGAGTGATCGAGCACGGGTGCGCCCGTGACGGCGGTATGCGAAGGGGCGTCGCAGAAGTTGCGGCGCGCGGTGGAGTGTCCGGCAAAGCACTTGCACAGATCGAGCTGGTCCTCGCCGAGCACGTTCACGGCGAAGTAGCCATTACGCAGCATCACCTGATGCAGATACGACGTTTTCTCGATGCAGACGAGGATGAGCGGCGGGTCGAGCGAGACGGAAGAGAAGGCGTTGACGGTAATGCCGAGGCGATGTTCGCCATCGCAGGTGGTGACAACAGTCACGCCAGTCGCAAATCGCCCCAGCGCCTTGCGAAAATCCGCCTGGCTGACTTCCATCGTCTCTTGGTCTTCTCTCTGCTTCGGAGTTATCATGCGCGTCCTCGTAGTCCAGTATACTTCCAACAGGAAAGTATATGCGTAGCGTAAAGCGCGCGGCAACTGGCCAATGGGCCAGCATGAGGCAGTCAGGCTGGCATCCCTCGCGGCGTCGAGTCCCTGGCCGCCGCGCAGGCATGGTGGGCTGAGCAGTAAGAGTTGTGAGCGCGTTGATGCTCGCAGCGTGGGATTCACCGCAAATTGTAGTAAGCCATCTAATCCGCTGGCGAATGGGAGATGCGCTTCTTCATGAACACCGCGACCTCGCCGCGCTCGATGTCGTCGTTGGCGTAGAGCGAGATGTCCACCGCGTCAACCGTGAAGCCGAGGGCGCGGTAGAAGCGGATCGCGGGTACGTTGGTGGTCTGTGTCTCGCAGACGAGGCAGCGCAAGCCGTCGTCGTGCGCGTGAGCCTCCACAGCGCCCATCAGCGCGCGGCCAATGTCTTGTCGCTGGAACTCCGGTGCAATGTGGAACTCGCAGATGGTGAGGCTGCTATTCCAGCGCTGCGGCTCGCAGAGCGCGATGCCAACGCACGTCTTGCCATCGAACGCGCCAAACGAATGGCCCGCCGCCGCGAGGCCACTGTAGCGCTGAAGCTCAGTCGAATCGAGCGGCGCGTAGCGCTTGACGAACGGCTGCTCCAGCGGGGTGAGCCGTAGCTCGAAGCGGATTGTGTCAGGCGTCTCTACTCTGGTTACCCGGTAAGTCTCCGTGGACGCGTAGCCAGTGATGAGGCGAGTGATGAGGCGTTCGAGCAGCGATGCGTCTATACTGGATAGCGGACGAATAACGACCATGTTGCGTCTCCTGTTCTTCAGTATGTCATGTGCGAGTGCCGTGCCGGAGGGAATATCTGATATGCGCCGACTGTTCCTCATTCGCCATGCCGCGCCTGCCAAGAATCCCGCCCTGCCCGCGCGCGAGTGGTCGCTCTCGCCACCTGGCCGCGCCGACGCCGAACGGCTGGCAGAGATTCTGACTCCCTTTGCGCCAGCGATGATCATTCCTGGTGTGCCAGCGGCTATCATCACCAGCGACGAGTTGAAGGCCCGCCAGACCGCGCAACCGCTGGCCGACCGCCTGGGCATGACAGTGGAGGTGATGGCGGGCTTGCACGAGCATGAGCGCCGCGCCGTCGGCTATCTGGACGATGAGACATTTCAGGCGACAATGGCGCGTTTCTTCGCCGAGCCGGATACGCTCGTCTTTGGCGAGGAGACGGCCAGCCAGGCGCTGGCGCGCTTCTCGCGGGCGGTCGAGGATGCGCTGGCGCGCCATCCCGAGGGCGACATCGCCATCTTTACTCATGGCACGGTGATGAGCCTCTTCGTTGCCGCGCACAGTATCATCAAGCCAATGGATTTCTGGTGGCATCTTCACCTGCCCGCGTGGGTGATCTTCGCCGTCCCGGATTTCACGCTGCTCGATGCGCACATGCAACTGCCGGAAGCGTGACACTCAGGGCAATCGCGCGTACAATCTGGGAAAGCGAATCGGCGGAATTCCAGGAGGAGAGCGATGACGAACGTGCCAGATGCGCCGTATGACGCGATTGCCGAGTGGTACGACGAGTACGTCCGCACCGAGCCGCTGCTCGCCGAGGTGGTCATTCCAGCGACATTGCGACTTATCGAGGATGCCGGTCGCCCGCAAGACACCGTCATCTGCGATCTGGCGTGCGGTCAGGGGATCATCGCGCGCGAGTTGGCGCAACGTGGCGCGCATGTTACCGGCATTGATATCTCCGAACGATTACTCGCTCTTGCCCGGAGCCAGCCGGTCGCCGCGCCGCACGCCATCAGTTGGCGGCATGACGACGCGCAGGTGGGTCGCACCCTGGCCGACGCCAGCTTCGACGGTGTGGTCTGCAACATGGCGCTGATGGATATCCCCGATCTTGTCGCGGCGCTGCGAACCGTTGCGCGTATCCTGCGGCCCGGCGGCTGGTTTGTCTTCTCGATCACGCATCCGTGCATCCAGATGCCCAATTCGGATTGGATGACGCGGCCCGACGGCGCCACGATTCGTGGAACAGGCGATTATTTCGCCGAGGGGTTCTGGCAGCCAGCGGGCGCGCCTGGTGTTCGTGGGCGGGTGGGCGCGCGCCATCGCACGCTCAGTAGCTATCTCAACGCGCTCAGCGATGCGGGCCTGAGTGTGGAGCGCGTCGTCGAGCCGCTAGCCACCCCAGCGCTGATCGAGCGGATGCCCGGCTATCGCTGGCTGCCTCCGGCATTGCTGTCACGTTGTCGAAAGCGTGATAGCGCCTGATGACGCTCGCCAGTGAACGATTGATTTGCGATTCCCAGCCTGGGTTTCGTATACTGAAAATGGAATGTGCCAGTGCCGCAGTAGGTGATGAACACCCGCCAGATGCGATGTAGGGGTCGTGTGTACGAGCAGGACGGGGTTGCAGCATCGCATCGGCTGGGTGAAAGGTTGGATTGGGATGGCCAAGGGCCGGGAAACGGCCAATATTGAGGCGGGCTATCGTGGGACGAGCGCGCCGCCAGTGGTGGCCCCTGAGTGGCGAAGTCGGCTGTACATTGATCGTCCGTCTGATTTGCGCGAGCTTGCCAAGACGTTGAACAAGGCTGCTGTGCTTGCTATTGACGCTGAGTTCGTGCAACTGCGCGTCCACCATCCGGGCGACCCCTCCCATCGTCTCTCGCTGCTCCAGTTCGCCATCGACGACGACCACCGCACCTCGTGGGTCGTCGATGCGCTGCGCCTCTATGATCTTTCGCCCCTGCGTGATCCGCTGGAGTCGGTAGGGATTCTCAAGCTGTTCCATGGCATCAGCGCCGATGCGCGCATGCTTGCCTCACGCGGTCTGGCTGCTCGCCATTACGTTGACCTGGAGGCCGTCAGCCGCTCGATCTTTGGGCAGAGCGAGTCTGGCTTGCAGGCGATGCTACAGCGCGCCTGTGGGGTGCGGCTCGATAAGAGTCTGCAGCGCGCCGACTGGGGCAGACGCCCGCTGACGACGGCGATGGTGGCCTATGCCGCGCGCGATGCGCAGATGACGTATGTGCTCTATGGCTGGCTCCGCGATAACTATCCCTGGGCGCTGGGTCTATATGAGGTTGCCGCCGACGAGGCCTCGCTCCCGGTGGCGGAGTGGCTGCGCCCGCTGCTGGAAGGCGGTCGTGGACGGTCGGTGGAGATGGCGGTGGCCGAGGCGGGCCTGAGTGGCAAGACGCAGATCGTGACCCACGACCTGCGCGCTGCGCTGGCAATGGCGCGTCACCCAGCTGAGCGCACACGTCTCTTCCGTGTCATTGGCGAGCTGGGGCTGAAAGGGATGGCCGATGAACTGCGCCCGTATCTGGCGTCGCAGGCCTCCGAGGAACGCGCCACAGCCGCCCGGGCGCTGGGACGCCTGCACGACGCCGACGCGCGCCCATCCTTGCAGTCTCTGGCGCACGATCCAGTCGAGGATGTGCGGCTGGCGGCGCACCACGCGCTGGAGCACCGCGCGTCCGCGGCGGCGAGCAAAGTGATGCGTGAAGAGGGCGGCGCGGGCAAACCGAAGCGCTGGACATCGGTTGGTGACGACGGGGGCGATGGCGATTCCCCAACGGAGAATGACTGGCGGGCGGCGCTGCGCAAACAGTTCGGCTCGGCTGGCGGGGATGATGACGATGGCGCTGGCAAATAAGGGGATCGGTATCCCGCGAACCCACGAAAGGGCGCAATGTGAGCGAGCGAAGCGAACGCGAGAAGATGCTGGCGGGCGAACTCTACGACGCCAGCGATCCCCAGCTAGCGGCGGCCCGGCTGCGCGCCCGCCAGTTGACGCGCCGCTACAACCAGTCACGCGAAGATGAAGGCGATCTGCGCGCGGCGCTCTTGCGCGAGCTGTTGGGCGCGGCGGGCGATCACGTGAGCATCGAGCCGCCGTTCTACTGCGACTATGGCGAGCATATCTCCGTTGGCGAAAACTTCTATATGAACTTCGGTGGCGTCATCCTCGATTGCAGTACGGTGCGCATCGGCGCGAATGTGCAGTGCGGCCCGTCGGTGCAACTGCTCGCCGCGACCCATCCTCTCGCGGCGGCGGAGCGTATCCTTGGGCCGGAGCTTTCGGCGCCGATCACCATTGGCGATAACGTCTGGCTCGGCGGCGGTGTGATCGTCTGCCCCGGCGTCACCATCGGCGCGAACACGACGATTGGCGCGGGCAGCGTCGTCACCCGCGATATCCCCGCCAACGTTTTCGCCGCGGGCAACCCCTGCCGCGTCATCCGCGAGTTAGAGTAGGCTAGTCGCTCTCCGTCGCAAGCTCTGAAGGGTAAATCTGTTCCGTCAGGAATCGCCGGAAGGCATTCGCTCGATCAGCTCCTTGAAGCCAGGGTTTCATCAACTGTATTCCGCAGAAATACGTGAAGATGTATGCTTCCTGGAAGGGAACCTTCAAGAAGTCCAGGAATTTGTGCGCCTGTTCTTCGGTCTCCAGCATGTACTTCATCAGATAGTGCGCTACCTCGACATCTGAACGCCCATCGCGTAGCAGAAAGGCGGCGTTGCCCATGACCGGATAGTCCAGCAGCTCCTGCGCTGCGTGCAGTCTTGCCATATCAACCGTATTCGGATCAATGCCTGCGTCGGGATAGATATGCTCGGCTAACCATTGCTCAGCCTCGTTGGGAGTGAAAACCATCTCGAAGGCGGATCGGGCAATGGCTTCGCTAATCACCGCCTGGGGACCGATGATTGGAAAAATCGCTTGCTCCAGATAACCACGCTCGCGGTAGAGGCGCTGCTCTTTCATGGCGAATTCGGTGTGATGCCCAGGATACCCTTCATGGCAGACGAAGATGAGCAAGCCATTCACGTTGGTGGGCAGGTCGGTATTCACATCGACCCGCGAGTGGTAATTGCCCAGGTACTGGTTATCTCCGATATAGACCTGGTCGCTAACCATCCGCAGGTCAATGTCCTCATCAGCAGGCAGAGTGATCAACGCCTGGGTACGGCGACGCGCCTCGTCGGCCGCTCGCTGCATAAGGCTCAGGAGCACGGCAGGGTTTTCCGGCGTTACTGCCAGTTGATATCGCCTCCTCCAGGCTTGTAAGCGATCAGGCAGGCTGTCGTTGCCCGGCAGTATCTCATCGAGCATGGACAGGCCTTGCTCGAACTGGGACTCCGGTATCCGTTCCGGGTAAACATCGAAGCAGCGGTGCACCTCGTCTTCCAGCGTAAAGGTCTCGCCATTTAGCTTGCGACAGACCGTTTCCAGCGCAATTAACTGTTTTTCCAGGTAGGTTGCCCGGTGCGCTTCAAAGCTCTGCTCGGCGAGAGCGTCCTCTAGCGCTATGGCGTCTCGCACCAACGCAGGAGGGTCTTTCTCCGCTTCACCTTCTGCTTCGACCTTCCATTCTGGTGGCCCATAGTAGTAGTCGATGAAGCGGCTGTCGGTGAATTTCCGAATGGCTTTATCCATACGAAATGCGAGGAGGACGTAGTCTCTAAACCATTGCTCATGCATCGATCTATCCTTATTTGCCACGAGAGGCCACGACTCTTGCGCCACAAAAACGCATGCTTGATGTCGTTAGATGCGATGAGTCGCATGCGCAATGCATGTGCGCCCGCAGAGCACAGTGTATGTGATGCCTCGTGGCGCGGAAAGCGGGAAAAGCGCCGGTATTTTTCTTTCATCGCCGCGTTCACCTGCGGGCAGCCAGCCTTGCGTTGTATACGGCGAAGCGCACGGCGAACCATGCCAGCCGTTCGAGCGAGCTGTGTGGAGGAGCGTGATACCGGTCGCACAGGCGCGAATTCAGTCGACGCCAAAGCGCGTCCTCGCCGCTATTCAGCCGTTCCCGATTCGGCGAGCTGCTCGCGCAGACGGTAGCGTTGAATCTTGCCCGTTGCCGTCTTTGGCAGCTCCGCGACGAACGAGATCCAGCGAGGATACTTGTGCGGCTGGAGCGTCGTCTTGACGTGCTGCTTGAGCATCTCCTTCATCGCCTCGGAGGGCGGCTGATCCTGCTTGAGCACGACGAACGCATACGGCTTCACCAGCCCATCGTTGTCCTCGGCGCCAACGACCGCCGCCTCGAGCACGGCAGGATAGGCCACCAGCGCCGCCTCGACCTCGACCGGCGAGACCCACTGGCCGCTGACCTTGAGCATGTCGTCCGATCGGCCGCCATACCAGTAGTTGCCCTGCTCGTCCTGATAGTATTTGTCGCCCGTGGCGATCCAGCGGCCGGTGATCGTCGTCTTGGTGCGCTCGTGCTTGTTCCAGTAGTGCGAGCAGATGCTGTCGCCCGCGATCAGCAGGTTGCCAATCTCGCCCTGGGCGACCGGCTGGCCCTGTTCGTCGACAATCTGCGCCTCGTAGCCCGGCGTCACTCGGCCCGAGCTGCCCGGCACAACCTGCCCGGCGACGTTCGAGATGAAGATGTGCAGAATCTCGGTGCTGCCGATGCCATCGAGAATCTCGACGCCGAACCGCTCCTTCCAGCGTGTGAACAGTTCGGCGGGCAACGACTCGCCAGCCGAGACGCACAGCCGCAACGACGAAGTGTCGTATTTCTGCGCCGCGTCCGGCATCGCCAGCATCGCGGCGTAGAGCGTTGGCACGCCGAAGAAGATGGTGGGGCGCTGCTCCGCGATCACCTGGAAGGCGGCGTCCGGGGTGACACGGCCCGCGAAGTGGATGGCGCTCGCGCCCGCTGCCAGCGGGAAATACAGCCCGTTGCCGAGGCCGTAGGCAAAGAAGAGCTTGGCGGCGGAAAAGGTGATATCATCAGGCGTCAGGTTGAGGATGGGCTTGGCGTAGTGCTCGACGCAGTACTCCATGTCGTGTTGCAGATGGACGCAACCTTTGGGGAATCCGGTGCTGCCGGAGCTATAGAGCCAGAAGGCGGCGTCGTCGCGGGTGGTCGGCGCGATTGCCAGATTCGCGGATGCGCCAGAGAGCAGCGCGGCATAGTCCACAGTGTTAGGATCACGGCCCGCCGGCTCGCCATTGCGTTGCACCAGCACGACATGGCGCAGGTATGGCATCTGGCGGCGCATGGGGGCGATCTGTTGCCAGAGGTCGGTTTCCGCGACGAGCACGCGCGCCCGGCTGTCGTTGAGCAGGTACAGGTAGTCTTGCGGACGTAGCTGTGTATTGAACGGGACGACCACTGCGCCGAGCCGTATCGCGCCAAAGAAGGTGGCGGCGAACTGGGGGGAATCATAGAGCAACAGGGCGACGCGCTGTTCCATCTCAGCGCCTAGCGCCGCGAGTCCATTGCCCGCGCGATTCGCCTGCTCGGCCAGTTGGGTGTAGGTGAGCGTTTCTGTTTGGGTGCGGATGGCGATACGGTTGCCCCATCCCTGGGCGAGGGCGTTATCGAGAAAAACGGCGCTGGCGTTATACTGTTCTGGCAGGCTTTGAGCGGGGTTGCCCGCCGTGCTGGACGAAGCTTGCACCATGGCAATGACCTCCCGGGGGCATCCGGCGCGCCACTGCGCCGGGGTTACTTATGTAGTGATTACGGGTCAAGTATAGTCCGCCCAGTACACAGGGGTCAATCGGCGTGGCGACGCGGACGCATTAGAGTGCGTGGTAAAACTCATGCATCTGGGGCGTCGGCGGTAGTGTTGCGCGAATGGCACAGGTTGGCCTGGAAATTGCTAATTATCGTTCTTCAGGGTTACAGGCATACGGTAAAGCCGGCGCGCGATTGCTGCCGATTCTGACGCGCAAGTGTTGCTGAGAATCCGGGCGCGCGCCAACAGGTGGATACAGGAGGATACTCGAGATGGCAGAACGTGCAACGCAGGAACGGCGGAAGGGCCGAGGTCGTGGGTTCGCTTCGATGGACCGCGAGAAGCAACGCGAGATTGCCAGTCGCGGGGGGCGCGCCGCCCACGAGCAAGGTACTGCCCACGAGTGGAGCAGCGATGAGGCGCGTGTCGCCGGCCGCAAGGGTGGCTCGTCGAGCCATAGCGCCAAAGTGGAGAGTTAGCGGCGCGGCTTCAACATCCGCGCGTGCGAGAGTCTTCGGATTATTCAGCAGCCCCGCCTCGATCCTCTGGATGGCGGGGCTTTTTGCGTGACCGAAAGGGTTCACGCTATTCGCCCGCGAGCACGCGCCGCGCCAGCCAGCCAAAGATTCCCAGCGCCGCGAAGAGCGCCAGCGAGGCCAGCAGCAGCGGCAAATGGGCCGCGCTCAGCCAGAAAGGCGCGTCGAAGCGGCCACCCTGCGCATTACCGCCGAGGCCGATATAGGGCGTGAGCAGCGTACCCGCGTGGGCAATCACGGCGATCCACCACGGCAAGACCGCGAGCACAAGCGCGCTCCGCCAGGTGCGGCTGAACAAGCCGATAACGGCTGGCAGCGCGAAAGTGACGGCTCCCAGCACCGCCGCGATGATCGTGACGAGATGTGTCGCGGTAGCGCAGAAGAAATTGCAGCCGTAGACCGTCTCGACCACGGGCAACGAACTGGTTGTGAGATAGAGCAGAATGGTCTGTATTGCGGCGAGAATAAGGGGGACAATGCCGATATTCGCGCGCGCTTGCGCCAGAGATAGCTGGTTGGTGGTCATAGTGTCCCTGCCTCCTGTCCCTGGGTGCTCACATGCCTGTAGCGCAAGCTGTAGATGAATACGACCACGGCCAGGATGATCGCTGGCAGGATGCGATTGCTCAATTCGACAAATGCGTATGTGGGGGTATTCAGGTTGAAGTTTGCGGAGTCAATGAGAAAGGCTGGTGACTGTGCTACCTCGGCCAGGAACAGTGGACTGTAAGCGAACAGCGCCAGCAAGATCACATATGCGATGGACCAGGAACGCTGGCCGCGTTGGAATGCGATGACGGCAGCCAGAACACCCATGACAAACGTGAGTGTCAGTCCGGTAATAGTGAGCGTCTGGATGATCAATGGATTGGCGACCAACCCCCGAAATCCGAAAAAGAAGAAGAGATTAACGTAGAGCACGGGAACGGTGAATAGCGCGACATACACCTCGACGATCACCACTGCGATAGCCAGCGGGCGCAGATATAGTTCCATGGAGCAACCCTCTCTCGCCGAAAGCAACTATTCCTTATGGGAGAACATGCTGGCTAGCGTTGGTTATTACGCCTCGCCCAGCACGCCCGCGATGGCCGGGGCGTAGTCGGGGTCGAGCGCCGCCACCGCGCGCAGCAGCCCAAAGCAGCCTGCCAGCATCATATCACCATGCGGCGTCGCTTCATAGGGGACGAGCGATGAGCCACGCAGCAGCTCGCGGCGGGGGCCGGTGATCGCCAGGAAGGGCATAGTGCCTTGCGTGGGGATGTGTGATGCGAGGGTGAGCGCGCCGTGGCCGCTGTCGTCGAAGATGCGCTTGTTGGTCAGCGTACCCGCCGCCAGTTCGCGCAGGTAGGCCTCCAGCTTGGCGCGGTCGAGCAGGCCAGTGTGGTGCTCAAAAAGTGCGAGGATTTCACCATTGCGCAGATGGAACGCCAGCGTGTGGAAGTTGCCGATATTGGTGACGAGGCATTCCTCATGGCTGCGCACCACTGGATCCTCCAGCGCGCCCGCCAGCGCCGCCGCGCCCGTATCCATCACAAAGACGGGGGTATCGCCGTCGCCGTAGAGTGAGGCATCGGCAGCCACCGCCGCCAGCCGGGTGAGGTCGGCGGGCAAGTCTTCGGCGCGATAGGCGAAGGCCAGCGCATCGGGCCGCTGACGCACGCGCTCGGTGATGGCGTCGAA
>DASUHD010000056.1:0-2114 GCA_036273675.1 Ktedonobacterales bacterium
GAATATACCGAAAAACAGCACTATTGCGTTCCTCAAACGACGTTCAACGGGATTTTTCTCGCTATCCATACAATCCCTTCCTGCTTGAATTCTCAAGGATGTCATTCTCTACCTAATACCTGGGCTTCGTCCAGTCGTCATCGCTGAGTCGGATATCTTTCATGCGGCGCTGTCCTTCAAACGTCAACAGAACCTGGCTCCGTCCTCTTGCGCATGTTGATTGTCATCCAGCGCGACCGCACTGTGTGACGCTGTTGTGAGTGAGACAATGCCGCCTGTCGGTTGCGGTGCGTGGCGATTTGCAGTATCCTCTGAGCGAATCGTGAACCTCTCCCACGAGTAGCATGAAAAAGGGTCAGCCAGGATATGCAGAGCAGCACCGACGCGCCGCAAGCCAGTTTCCTCAGCCGTGCACGTAGCGCGCTGGACCGCTATGTGACGCCACAGTTGCATCGCTATGTGACGCCGCGGACGGTGCGCCCATTGGCCGCAGTGACAGCGGTGACGATGTTCGTCGTCTATGCGCTCGGCACGCTGGTGACGACCACCGGCTCCGGCCACGGCTGCGGCGCCTCCTGGCCGCTCTGTCGCGGGCAATTCATCCCCGAATTCGCCATCTCGACGGCCATCGAGTTCACCCACCGAGTGGCGACGGCGTCCGTCACGGTGCTGGTGTTGGCGCTGGCGTTTGGCGTACTCTGGCTCTGGCGCGCGCGGCTGGAATTGCGCATCCTCGCGCCGCTGATGGTCGTCGCGCTCTTTGCCGAGGCTGGGCTCGGCGCGGCGCTGGTGCTGCTGCCCGCGTCGCCGGTGCTGCTGGCAATCCACTTTGGCACGTCACTCGTTCTCTTTAGCAGCGTGCTGCTGACCGCGCTGATCGTCTACGAGTTGGGTGGCTGGGATCGCCTGCGCGACCAGGCTGTCGTCCCAGGCTTCCGTATCCTCGTCTTTGCGCTGGCGCTCTATACCTACGTTGTCGGCTATCTGGGCGCGTACATGCGGCTGCGCGGCGCGGAGATTGCCTGCACGGGGTGGCCCACCTGCAACGGCCAAGTGTTCCCCGGCTTCAGCGGATTCGTGGGCATCGCCTTCACCCATCGCGTCGCGGCGTTCGTGCTGCTGGCTGGCACAATCTGGCTCTTCGTCTGGGCGCGCTCGTTGCGGGTGGAGCGGCCTGACCTCTATCGCGGCAGCTTCTATGCGCTGCTGGCGGTGATCGCGCAGGTCTTCGCGGGAGCCATCGTGGCGCTGACGCGCGTGGCGCAGTACAGTCAGTTGCTCCATGCTGGGCTGGTGGCGCTGCTCTTCGGCGCGCTCGTCTACATCTGCCTGCAAACGCTGCCACGGCCCACAGCGGCCCGCTCCGCGCCAGAAGTCGAGGCGACGCCAGCAAAAGCCACTCCCTCGGCAGCTGCCCAGCGGGGATAACTGACCCCACCCAAGCCTCTCTCTCACGGGGCCAGACGTATGTGTTACAGCGCAATCCGGCAGCGCAACACGCCCGGCGAGCATTGCGCCGCGAGCGTGTCGCCGTCCAGCCGCCATGGCGCGCCAAGAGTCGCGTCGGCATCATAGTCCAGCGCGGCATGTAGTGTGAACATCGCGCCATCGTTCGCCATGAAGCGGATTTCCTCGCCACGCCCGCCGACGCCTGCGATGAAGCGATAGGCCCGCCGCGCCGACCACGCAGGCGTGATAGTGTAGTCGTCCTCGGTGGGCCACGACTGGTAGCTGGCGTGTGCGGCATTCTGCGGCTGGGGCTGGAGTGTTCTCGCATCGAGTCCAAACAGCGCCTCGGCCAGCAGCTCCCCGCCGCGCCTGGCGCAGACGAGATCCAGCATCGCCTCGGTCGTGCCATCTGACAGGGCTACGTTTTCCCGGAGCACAATCGGGCCGGTGTCGAATCCCTCATCCATCAGGTGAATGGTAACGCCGCCTGCCTCGTCGCCATCGTGGAATATCCAGAAGAGGGGATCGGGTCCGCGATGCGCCGGGAGCAGCGACGGGTGAACGTTGAGGCAGCCAAGCCGGGGCAGGCGCAGCAGCGACGCGGGCAGCCTGCGCGAGAAGCAGGCGACGGTGATGGCATCGAAGTGAAGCGCGGCCAGCGCGTC
>DASUHD010000057.1:0-18674 GCA_036273675.1 Ktedonobacterales bacterium
GCAGCGCGCCGGTCATCAGGGCGCTCAATGCGAGCGCGAACGAGAAGAAGCCAACGACAAACGCAATCGCTGGCAGCGTGATGGTGCGGCTATCCCCCACCAGCACGGTGATCATTGGCTGCGGGATGTCGCGCAGAGCCGGCAGAATGCCGATCAGCGCCAACTGACCCAGTGTCAGCGCGACGAGTAACCGCAATGGCCAGCTCATCGTCCCGAAATTGATGAGCCGGTGGCGCAGCAGCGTCAGCAGTGGCTCCTGCTCCACGACTCCCACCGGAAGGCTCTCGTCCCCGACTGTCGCCATGTCATTTGGCGCGGTTCCCGATATGTTTCGCATGTAACCCCTCCCACTCGGCGGCCGACTCAGCGACCAGAGGCATATCCGCCGGAATTGCCAAAAGGTTACACGAAAACCACGAAAACGAGTAGCCAGTGGTCTTTCAGGATTGCGTGTCGCCCCCAGCAACCGGACTCGCAGAACGTGTCACAGCGAGATGTCGGCGCCTGAACGCATGACATGGAGGATGCAGACGTCGCCCGCCGAGAGCGATTCAGCAGGCGACAGTCACGGCGGTAGAGTGGGCAAGGCTTATGACTCCAATTGAGAGCGCTCGCGCTGGATTTCAGCGAGCAGGGTGATGACATTTGGATGGTTGAGTCCTACCAGCTGCGCCTCCTGAGCATAGCTCTCGGCAATCGCATACAACCGCATCGCTTCGTTATGCCGCCCAGCTTCCACCTCGGCGCGTGACCAGCGGAGTGCATTGTTTGCCCGGTAGCACCAGCCAAAGCCATAATTTGCGTCAAACATTAGCGCGGTGGCAAAGGCGCCATCGGCCTCGTTATATTGCCCCAGTTCCATGAGGTGTGTTGCGCGCCCGTTGAGTCCTGTAGTTCGCTCGATATCGGTGGTAGCGGCGACCAGCGCTCGATCATACCAGCCTAGCGCTTCCTCCAACAGGCGCGTTCTGTCCTCCGTTCGTCGCGCCCGCAAACCTAATGCCCCTTTGATATTGGCTTGGGTGACGAGCACGCTGCACCCGCTTGGATCGATAGCAAGTGCCGGCTCGTTGCGCGCCAGCGCCTCCTCAAAACGCTCGAAGCTGGCACAGGTAACTGCCCAGTTCCTCCACGTCATCAGGCGATGCTCGTCAGTGCGGGGGTAGTAGTCCCCGGGTGGTATATAAGGGTCTTCGCACAGTTGCGCTGCGGCCTGCTGTAACACGGTGAGCGCCTGCCCAGCGCTTGGACGGTCCTCAGGACGTTTGGCAAGGAGCGCCTCATAAAGTCGCTCCACGGCGTCGGGCAGCCGGTTCGCGCCCTCAGCCGGGCCGCTCCGCAGGGGGCGAGGTGAGCCAGTCAGATGGAGCTGATACCACTCGTCCTCATCGAGATAAGTCTCCAGGTCAGCCAGGCCATGGCGTCCGGCGAGCAGCTCTGAGAGGATGAGGCCAAAGGCGTAGAGATCGGCGGGAGTGCCTACTTTCCCACCCTCAATCCATTGTTCGGGTGGCATGTATTGAATGGTTCCGACGCCACCCGGCCTACCACTCCAGCTGTTGCGGTGTGAGTGCGGAAGCGTGTGGTGTGGGTAGCGCGAGCAGTATGTCCGCCTGTAGTAGATGGAGCAACTGGATTTGCCTGATTCGCTTGTGCCGACAGATGCTCGATAAGGGCAAAAGCTTCCGGCGCTTCAGGTATCTGGGCCAACGCTTCCCCGATAGCAGTGGCCAGTCCAAAGTCGGTGATCCTCGCGTAGTTCGAGGCATCCACCAGGACATTCTCGGGTTTGAGGTCACGATGGACCAGGGGATGCGGGCGGAGGAATTCGGGGTCGGGGGTATGAAGTGCCACAAGTCCCGCCGCGATCATCTGCGCCCAGGTCAGCCGCATGGAGAAAGGTTGGTTGATGGCGAGCAGGTCACGTAGGCTGCCGCCTTCGGCATAGTCGAGCATGAGAAAGAGGCGACCATCGATCTCAGCAGCGCTCAGCGCATTCAGCAGGTTGGGGTGTGGCCAGAGGCCGACCCAGGTGAGGCATTCAGTTAGGAAAAGATCACGCAGTTCAGGGTGGAGCACAAGCAATTCGGGGCGTAACGTTTTGAGGGCGTACCATTTCCCCCGAATGCGGTCGGGACCCATGAAGACGAGGCCAAAGCCGCCCGCGCCCATCTTCGCGACGGTGATGTCAACACTGGTAAAGTCGGTCAGACGCAGGGGCTGTGATCCACTCATGGCCAGCGCTCCTCATGGGGACGTTGCGTTCTAGCGACGGTGTGTAACTGCGATATGCGTGTATTGTGGCATCCGAGTCAATCATGTTGCAGGCAGGTGGCGCTATTTGATCAAACAGCCGTTATCAATCAGAGCGGGCGAGATGAAATTAGCGAGAGTCAGACGATCTGGGTCCGTGTTATACTGGGCGCTGCCTGATAGGTGCGTTCCGAGGTGCGAGCTAGTGGAGCTCGCATTTGGATATGAGAATAAGCTGGGAAGGGATGCGCGACCGTGCAGCATCTGACGATCCGTGTGGCATGGCATGACAACAGGTGGAATGGTCGGATATGCGCCGCGCCTTCACTCAATGGCTATTGTCTGGCGCTGGACCGTATTCGGAAGGACCGCGATGACGCGAAAGAGGACAGGCTAGCGGGACGCCCCTGGAGCAGTCTCAAGCGTGGCGAGACGCCCCCATGTATGGCCGAGTCGGGTGGCTTCATGAGCGACAATGAGTGGATACGCTCCTTCGATCCCAAATTTCAAAATGCGCTACCTGGTCTACGAGGAAAGTTGCGTCATACGACCATGCGTATGGAGCCGTATACCGCTCTTGCTGTTCCCTTTCGCTGGATGCTGCGCGAGAGCCAACGGCGGATCGATGACTCACTGCCAGTGCCATTGCCTGCCGAGGAGACACAACGGCCTCCCTCGTCATGGGTAGTTAGCTCCGCGCGCCAGGAAGCGCTTGGCTCCCGATTCTTTGGGCGACTCACGCCTGAGCGATCGCTTGTCTTCTTCTATTGCAAGGAAGGTCAGCCGCTCGGAGAAAGCGTAGCGCGGCTCGTCGTCGGGGTTGGGCGCATCCAGGCGATTGGATCGCAGGGCTACTACGAGAGCGACAGCGACATTTCCTATCCCTTCTGGGATCGCAAGATACACCATACGATTCGTCCCGATGGCAGCGACGGATTTCTGTTGCCCTACCATGACTATCTCGCGCCGACTGGGGATGCTGACGAAGACTTGCGGCGGCGAGAGCTGCTTGAAACAATCGCCATCACAGTTGACCGGGCGCATATCCCGTCATTCCAGTACTCGTCGGAGTTGGCGACGTCCGATGTCGCGCTCTCGGTATTAATGCGCTGTCTGGATGCGGTGCGACTCATACGGGCGCACCGCATCGCGCGCGGACCATGGGATCTGCGGGAGCAGTGGCTCAACGACCAGATTGCCGCTACCTGGCGGGATCGTGGCGCGTTCCCTGGCGTCGGATCCGCTTTGGAGGCGCTCGGGCTGCGCATTGGAACCTCCTTGATAGTGGATCTGGCGCGTGCTGGCCAGATACCCCCAGACAGTGATCCCTGGCCTATCGTAGACGCTATCTTGCGCGGGACGCGGCCAGCTCCGTCGCCGTCCTATGAATCGCATCTCGCGCCGCTACGCCCGGTATGGGCTAATCTTTCAGAGGAGCGCCGCAACCTCATCTATCTGCTGGCGCGATTCGATCTTACACCCGATCAGGCGCGTCGCTGGTATGAGCCATCCGAGCGGGCGAAGATAGCGCTCTCATCATGTAGCGATGGCGAGATACTGGCGAATCCCTACCGCATCGCGGAAGCTGACATTGGCGACGAGACATCGCCCGCCATAACGATGGAGGTGATTGATCGCGGTCTCTTCCCCTATGATGTCGTTGCCATGCGCAATCCACCGCCAACGCCAGTCCCCTTCGAGGATCGAAACGACATCCGTCGGATACGTGGCGCGCTTGTCACTATCCTGCGGACGGCGAGGGAGGCGGGAGACACGCTGCTCAGTACAGACGATGCCATCGGACGCCTACGGAAACTTCCCATCGCCCATCCACCACGCGATGTTGGTATGGACTGGCTCGCGGCCTACCACGACCAGCTCGCCGATGTTGTCGCGGCCTTCGATACTGCCTCAGGTGGCCCTGAGAACCGTCTGGTCAGTGTTGTGCAGCTTGCCGAACTCCGCGAGCGCGAGAAATTCGTTCGCAAAGTGCTCCAGGCCCGAGTTGCCGCGCCGCTTGAATCGCTTCGGGTTGACTGGCGAGCATTGCTCGTTGAGGCCATCGGCGATGCCTATCGGCCCCGGAACCAGCGCCATGTTGACGCCCTGGAAGAACAGGTGGCGGCGCTCGAATGCATGACAACCCGCAAGCTCTCCGTGCTGACCGGGCATGCCGGAACTGGCAAGACATCGGTCATAGGAGCGCTACTGCGCTGTCAAAGGCTCTCCGACGATGGCATACTACTGCTTGCGCCCACGGGCAAGGCGCGGGTACGGCTGGAGCAGGCGGCGGGCGGGAGTGCGGGGAAGCGGCACATTCGTGCGTACACCATCGCCCAATTTCTCAACGGGCTCGACCGCTACGACCCTGATCGCCAGCGGGTGCTCTTTATTGGCGCTACCTCCTATAAACTCGCCCGTACCGTCGTCATTGACGAGGCTTCTATGCTGACGCTGGATGACCTCGCTGCCCTGCTGCTCGCGCTTGACTTGGCTCATACGCAGCGGATAATTCTGGTCGGTGATCCGAACCAATTGCCGCCTATTGGCGTGGGTCGGCCATTCGTGGACCTGTTGGTGTACCTTGAAACGCTGGCTGGTCGTGTCGGCGCGGATGATACGAACACGGCGGCTGGCGCGGCTGAAGCGCTCGGCAGGCTCACTGTCGAGGTGCGTACGAGGAGTAGCGACGCCGCCTCTGACGCGCTGAGGCTCGCCTCCTGGTTTACGCGCGACCCACCAGCTGTCAATGCCGACCGCGTATTTGATCAGATTGCCGCTGGCGCGCGCCTCAACGATCTGGATATTAGCTTCTGGAAGACGCCCAACGACCTGCACGAGCGCCTTCTCGAGAATTTCCAGGCGTATCTGGGACTGGAGCGTCCCGGCGACATTGTCGGATTCGACCGTGCTTTGGGAATCGGGGAAGATAGCCGAGTGTGTTTCGATGCGCCGGATGGCGTCGAACACTTCCAGATACTTACGCCCACACGTATGCAATCGCATGGGGTCTATGATCTCAATCGCTGGCTGCAGAGACGTTTTCGCGGAGACGAGCTTCGCAGGGCGCGTAGCAGGGATGGCAAGAGTCTCGGCCAGGAAGAGATTGTCCATAAGGACAAGGTGATTCAGGTGCGCAATGAAACGCGTTTCATGTATGACCATCAACGCCGTCAGCGGACGAAAACCGCCCTTGCTAACGGCGAAATTGGCATCATCTCCCGTAGACACGACGACTTCATGGATGTCGCGTTCTCAGGCCATGCGCACCAGGCCGCCGGATATAGGGCTGATTCCTATGTTGACCGCGAGTGTCCGCTAGAACTTGCCTATGCGCTGACTGTCCACAAGGCGCAGGGCAGCCAGTTCGATATCGTCTTTGTCATCGTTCCCAGAAGCGGATGGCTCTCGCGCGAACTGATCTATACGGCGCTCACACGCGCGCGAGAACGGCTGGTATTGCTGGTGGAAGGCGAAGACGCCAGCCCACTCTACCGGTTCAGCTTGCCCAGCGCATCCGAGACCGCGCGTCGCAATACGAATCTTTTTACTCCGGCGGTACGTAGCCCTGGGTCAAGTGATCTGTTTCCCAGAAGTCTTGTCCATTGCACGCCCGGCGGCCAACTGGTGCGGAGCAAGTCTGAGCTGGTCATTGCGAATATGCTTGAATACATGGGCATCCCCTACAGATACGAGGCGGAGTTCTTCGGAGATAACGAGCCGGGGCGACGCCTGCCCGATTTTACCTTCGCGACGCCCGACGGAAGGCGGATCATCTGGGAGCACCTTGGGATGTTACATCGGCCTGAGTATGCGCTTGGGTGGGAGGAGAAACGCCGCTGGTACGAGGCGAATGGCTTGATCGAGGATGTCAATCTGTTTACCACTCGTGAACGCGGCGGGCTGGATTCTCGCGATGTACAGCAGGTCGCGGAGCGCATACGAACGCTCATCTGACCGTTTTTGCCACCGCAAGTCGCGGATATCTCATGGCTTCGCGGAGCGCGCTACAATGACGCTGGTTGACCCATGGTTACACTTTCGAGCGATACCTCAGCAACGTAAGTGAGACAGAGTGAAGGTCGAACGTGATGGCGCGCATTGAGCAACCGAAGAGCGTGACAACCTGGCGCCGTGTCTGGTGGCGGCGCTGGCTCCAGCGCGGGCTGACGACGCTGCACATCGCGAGCTACCGCGCAACGGGCGGTCTCATCGGCCATCGCCTTGGCCCGCTGCCGAACGTGCTGCTCACCACCATTGGTCGCCGGTCGGGCAAGCCCCGCACAACCGCGCTGACCTACATCCGCGCGGATGGGCTGCTGGCGCTCGTCGCCTCGAACTTCGGCAGCCGCACCGCGCCGCAGTGGTACCGCAATCTACAGGCGCATCCCGAGGCAACGGTGCAGCTCCAGCGCCAGCGCTGGCCTGTGCGCATGCGACCGGCGACGCCTGACGAATACGAACGCATCTGGTCGGTGGCGCTCACCATCTGGCCAGCGTGGGCAGGCTACGCCGACCGCGCGCAACGCGACATCCCTATCGTAGTGCTAGAGCAAATTCAAGAGGCCCCCATCTCAGGGAGCCTCGAACAGCCGCGCGACGAGTAAAAGGCTTACCCATTTAGCAATGCGGTCATCTCGCATCGAAGGGGCGCAGGAACTTCGCTGGATTGAACTGAATGAACGATGCGGGCAGGACGTTCGCGGCGGGGCCGAGCGTGGCAGCCTCCGCGTTCATCGTCTCGGGATCGGTGCTGTCTTTCCACGTGCCGGTATCCAGCCGATTGATGAGCGTCTGAAATGCGGTGATGGTCTCGGCAGGCGTGAAGGCGCAATGACCCGCGCGATGCACAAACGTCTCGCGTAGCAGGCTATTATTGCCCGACTCGCGCACGACACTGGCGTACGCCTGCTCATCTTCATTCACCACCAAGCCATCGCCCGTGGTGTGCATCGTCAGCATGGGAATGTCAATTTCACCGTTGAAGGTGATGTATCGGTTCAGATAGGCGATGGCGCTCGGATCAGCCGAGATGCGCGGCGCGTTTTGCAGTGTCCTCAGGTCGGCGTTGAGGTCGAGACCGGCCTGCTTGTAAAGCGCAATGACCTCGTTCTGATCAACCGAGTGGGCCAACTGCACGCGATAATCCACGCCAGTATTCCATGACGGATTGCCCCCAGCGCGGCCCTCCAACTCCGCGCGCAGTGCCCAGGCAAACGGAAAGTCGACCTGCTGCTCCCAGAGGAATTGGTTGGCTTCCTGCGCGGCAAAGTCGTCGGCAGCTGGCTCTGGCAAGGTGGAGCTGAACCAGCCCGGTAGATCACCCAGCGCGGCGGCCAGCGCCAGGCGCGCCCGGCCCTGTGGTGTGGCTTGGGCGGCGGCAAGATCACTCTCGGCTGTGGTCAGGTTGCCGCCGGGATTGGTGATATGAACCACCTGAAGCGCGCCGCTCCCCAGCAGCCGGTTGAAGGCAAAGGCGCTATCCAGCGCCTGGTTCCATGTTCCCACGCCTCCCGCCAGCACACCGCACATTGGCAGAGCAGCGTCGAAACGCTGGGGATTGCGTTGC
This sequence comes from Ktedonobacterales bacterium, assembly GCA_036273675.1. GTDB lineage: Bacteria > Chloroflexota > Ktedonobacteria > Ktedonobacterales > JADMIN01 > DAHUXT01. The sequence continues at coordinate 7,823 of DASUHD010000057.1, forward strand.
ACGAGGCCGGCAGTGATAATGCCGCCGAGCGAGTGCCCCCAGGCAATCGTGCGTGTTGGGTGGCCGACATTCGTGTCGAAGAAATCAAGCAGGGCAATCTGATCGTGGAATGCCTGCTGAAGCGCCCACCCAGTCTGACTGTATGACGAGCCAGCCAGGGCATAGCCATTGCTCAGCAGCCACTGCCCGGTGACGGCATCACCCACATCTTGCGCTGGGTTCGCCTGTCCGGGAGCGACGTAGCCGTGGCTATAGAGGACGAGGGTCCCGTTCCAGTTCTCGGGCGCCTGGATGAGATAGGCGGCGCCGTCGATTGAACCGGTGAGTGTCTGCGCTCCGGCGGCGCGGGCGAGATGGACATTGAACGCGAGGCTGCCCAGCAGGGCTAACAACAACAGCGGCAGGAACAGACGCAGGCGACGTTTCATGCGAGGCCTCTTTCATTCGCACAGATTCGATCCGCATGGATCGGCACGAAAATGAGACGAGGGCACGCTGCCCAGACCACCAAATCAGCCGCACTACAACACCACTGGGGACGCGCGGGGAAATCTGCCGGGGAACAAGCAAAGCTGCGTATGTTCGATTATAGGGCGCTTTGATCGCTAGTGTCCAGCCATTGGCCCTGTGTCAGCTTAGTGCGCGTCTACTGCCACGTGGAACCAGATTCTGCTACATCACACGGCGATGGCGCAACACCCAGGATGCCTCACGATAGATATAGTCTACGCAGGCGTCGACCTCATCCGTGTGGTGAATCTCGTCACTTGTCCCTGATATGCTATCGAAGAAACCGACAACAAGTGATCCAGAATCACGTACGAAATACGGCGCTGGGAAGCCGCGCCGGTCCTCGCAGTAGCCTATCCAGGCATCAATCAAGCGCTTATGTGTCTGAATCCACGGAGTGACGGCTGCGATAAACGCCGACCGATCATCCAGATATGCATCCGCTGGCGAGAGCAGATCTCGAATGCTGCTTTTGTTTTCGGGTAGGCGGAACGTCAATGGAAGATCACACACTTCCTCCACCCAGTCAGCCATTCGTTCGCTGTCCTCCATGCTAGTCCGCACTCCTGGCGCACATTGTCTTGTGAAGACAGTGTACTCTACATGTACAGTTCGCCCCAGCGTTGCATGAAAATGCCCTTGAGACCGGCAGATACCAGTTTCTAGGGCAATCGCATACTTCAATGTTTGAAACGAGTGGACTAGCGAATGTCAATCTGCGTGGCGTTGATGCTGCCGTCGCTGTTCTTCGTACCCTGCACGTGAATCTGGCTGCCCGCGGTGACGGCGCTTGCCGACGCCGACTGGCCGCCTTTGGTGTATTTCGTGCTCGATGAGGTGTGGATGGTCACCGTCGAGCCATCCGCGGCTTTGGCGGTGATCGTCTGGCCGCTCACGCTGGAGACGGTATAGGCGTCGCACTGGCCCTGCCCGCCAGGCCCACGCACGCCTGGCGTGTTCGCTTGCGAGACCTGTGAAAAAATTGGACCTCCACCAGCGGCCTGCGCCGTCTTGAGCATGGTCGCTCCCGCGAAGGCTCCCACGCCCAGAGTGAGTGCGAAAGCGAGCGCCAGCAATGCGGGAATCAGCCAGCGTCGGCCACGATGCGGGGCGGCCTCCAACGGCGGCGGCGGTGGAATTGCCCTCGGCTCATCGTACGGGTTCATCAGCGTTTCTCCTCTCCCTGTGAAAGCGCCATGGAATGAGTGACGAGGCGCGTCACGCACACTGCCAGACGGACGCGCCCCGCCATTGTCACTGGCCTGCCCTTGTCAGCGCTCACATCTATGACATTGACGATCCGGTGACAGGGCAAAGTGTAAGCGGGGCAGGTGAATGAATGGTGGAGAAGCGATGTGAGTCTTCTCATGAACAACGTTCACGCGGAGTGATGCGATTGTATGAGTGGCGCCGCTGCCTGTGAGCAAAGTGTGATGCCCACGAGCGATGCTACCCGTGAGAGTAGGGCTGCTTAGGCCCGCGCTCTCGCACAGTATGTCGGCGGCTATAGCATTGTGAGGGGTGCGCTGCTGGCAAAGGAGCTACCTATGCAACCATTAACCGAGTTGCTCTCGCTGAAAGGGCGACGAGTTCTGATAACCGGGGCTGCGGCTGGTATCGGCCACGCGATGGCGCTACGCTTCGCCGAGGCGGAGGCCAACCTCGATCTCGTAGACCGGGACGAGGCAGGGCTAGCCAGACTGGCGGATGAGCTTAGATGCGGCTCGAATCAGGTGCAAACGCACGTCGTGGACCTGACGGATCGCGCCGCGATGACCACTTTGTGGGAGAGCATGGGCGACGAGTTGCCCGATACGCTCATCAACAACGCTGGGTCGTATCCGATGCGCGACTATGAGGAGGTGGACTCCCACTTCCTCGAAAAGACGCTTCAGGTGAACCTCGAATCGGCGCTCTGGATGGCTCAGGGCTTCGTTGCCAGACGCAAGCGCAAGGGCGGCGTCATCATCAATGTCTCGTCGGTGGAGGCGCTAATCCCGCTGCGCGACGACCTTATCCCATACGGCGTTGCCAAGGCTGGTGTGCTCGCGCTGACACGCGGGCTGGCACATTCATATGGCCGTGACGGCTTCCGGGTGAATGTATTAGTTCCGGGCGCTATCCGCACGCCGGGGACGGACCGCCTGCGCGGGTCCGCCATCCGCCAACTTGATGTAGACATGATCAAGACGGGTATTCAGTTTGGCGCGCGGCTGGCGCTGGGGCGCTGGGGCAAGGCAGATGAGGTGGCGCGTGTGGCGCTCTTCCTGGCCTCTGACCTGGCCAGTTATGTCCATGGCGCGATGATACCGGTGGATGGCGGCTTTCTCGCTTCATAAGTCGTAGCGATACAAAACAACCGGGATGCGGGCAACGTTGCCCGCATCCCGGCGATGAATGCCCATGGATATGTATCCGGCCTCCAGTATGAATCGGCCTTACCGGAGGGCCAGTGCGTGTCGCAACTTGCTCAGCGCTGGATCGTAGACGAGCGCGCCCGCCTCGATGGCCGCGTTGTGCTGCTCGGCGCCCATCAGCGCGCAGTAGAGGTCAGCATGGCTGAGGTTGGCGCCGCGCAGCGTGACGCCCGTCAGGTCGGCGCTAACGAGCAGCGCGTAGGTCAGGTCGGCGCACTGCAAGTCGGCTCCGGCCATGTATGCGCGTCGCAGATCGGTTGCCCGTAGCGATGCGCCCTCCAGGGCTGCGCCGGATAGGTCGGCCCCCCAGAGCGACGCGCCGTTCAGGGTTGCGCCGCGCAGATCGGCGTTGCGCAGGCGGATGCCTGTCAGCGTCAGATCGGTGAGTTGTGCGCCGCGCAGGTCAGCGTTCTCGAAGTTACGCTCACCCGCGAGATAGCGGCGCTGAAGTTCCTGTATGTGCATGAAGATACAATCTCCCCCTCGTGTGAAAAAGCTGGTAAAGGACGCAAAATGCCCGCCTGACCTACTACTGAGGTCTGACGGGCAACGCTGTCCACCTGAGATACGTTTTCCGCGTTTCGCGGACGAATCCGATCATGATGTGGCAGGCGTCGTCGCCCGCCGGAATACATATCACTACAGATTATAGGCCGCGAATCAAGACTGGATGCTCTTGGTGATGTTCGCCAGGAACTCCTCGTTGTTCTGCGTCTTTGCCATCTGAGCTAGCATGGCCTCCATCGCCTCCAACCCGCGCTGCTCCGCCAGGGTGGCGAACATGCGGCGCATCACCACCACCGCCCGGAGCGCGTTCTCGTCCAGCAGCAGTTCCTCGCGGCGGGTGCCGGTGCGGGTGATATCGATGGCCGGGAAGATACGCCGGTCGGAGAGCTTGCGGTCGAGCGTAATCTCCATGTTGCCGGTACCCTTAAACTCCTCATAGATGACGTCATCCATGCGGCTGTTGGTGTCCACCAGCACGGTGGCGATGATGGTCAGCGAGCCGCCCTCCTCGACGTTACGCGCCGCGCCGATGAAGCGCCGGGGTGGCGTAATCGCGGCGGGATCGAGGCCACCAGAGAGCGTGCGACCGCTGGATGCGACCGCCAGGTTATAGGCGCGGGTGAGGCGGGTAATGCTGTCGAGCAGCACCACCACATCCTTGCCGCCTTCCACCAGCCGCTTGGCGCGCTCGTTGACGATCTCGGCGACGTGGACGTGCGCCTCTGGCTCCTCGTCGAAGGTCGAGCTATAGACCTCGGCCTTGACGCTCCGGCGCATATCGGTCACCTCTTCGGGCCGCTCGCCAATCAGCGCGATCATCAACTGTACGTCAGTGTAATTGGCCAGGATCGAGTTGGCGATGGTCTTGAGCAGCAGCGTCTTGCCGGCTTTTGGTGGCGCGACGATCAGGCCGCGCTGGCCGCGCCCAATCGGCGAGAGCAGGTTGATGAGGCGTCCGGTGATGTTGGCGGCGTCGGTCTCCAGATCGAACATCCGGCGCGGGAAGATCGGCGTCAGGCCGTCGAAGTTGGGGCGGTGCTTGGCGGCTTCGGGGTCCATGCCGTTGACCGCCTCGACGCGCAGCAGGCCGAAAAACTTCTCGTTGTCCTTCGGGGGGCGTACCTGGCCGGAGACCATATCGCCGGTGCGCAGGCCAAAGCGGCGGATCTGCGTCTGCGAGACGTAGACATCCATCCCGCCGGGCATAAAGCGTCCGCGCCGCAGGAAGCCGAAGCCTTCTTCGACGATTTCGAGGACGCCCGCGCTGAAGATGTTGCCCTGGCGCTCGGTCTCTGCCTGGAGCAGCCGGAAGATCAGCTCCTGCTTGCGGAGCGCGGTATAGCCGGAAAGGTCGCGGTCGCGGGCAATGTCACGTAGCTCGCCAACGGTTTTCGTTTCCAGTTCAGTAATATTCATGGTATGTGTATTCGAGAGCCGAGGGTGCGGTCGTTCACGCGCTATCATCCAGGGGCGGATGGCGCTGAGGCGCGGCTCTGTCTCCTTTCGGTGAATGAATTGTCGGGGATGTTTGAAGGATCTTTACGATTGTGAATACGACACTGCCACGGGCGTCGTTCAACACACTTCTTTATGATGCAGCCAGACCGCCGGAACATCGTGAAACGGCGAGCATCGCATGTGTGGGGAGGGGGTTGCCCCCCAATAGCCAGGAGCAAATGTACACGGAGATATCTGCCAGCATGGCGCCACACGCTCTTCACGCGAGACGGGCGAGACATGCTCTCTAATGATATATCACGTACGAGCCGTGATGTCAAGCACGGCGGCGGCAAGCATGGGCTATAGTGGCTAGCAGTGACGCCGCTTGTCGGATATTTACGCCCCTCTGCCTGATACACGATCAGTATCAATCGTCCCATTGTCGCCTTTCCACCGTCGTGGTATAATTCCCAACACGAGTTAGTGTATTACGTACACTAAACACTAACACAGGTTTAATGGCGACGGATGGCACGCTGTTGGCGCCGTCCGCGAGGGCGATAACGACCGTTCATTGCCCGAATGAGGAGTCATAGATGACCGCGCCAACGGAGAACGATACCCCCATATTTTGCGATGTCGCCATCATCGGCGGCGGCATCGCTGGACTGACCGTCGCGCTCAATATGCCTGAGAGCCTGCGCGTTGTCCTTATCACCAAAGCAGCGCTCGGTGAGAGCAATACCCGCTATGCGCAGGGTGGGCTGGCCGCCGCCGTCGGGTCCGACGACGACCCCGAACTGCATCTGCGCGATACGCTGGCGGCGGGCGCGGGGCTGGTGGATGAGGCAGCCACAAGCGTACTAGTACGCGAGGCGCGCGACGCCGTCGCCTGGCTCATCGCGAAGGGTGCGCGCTTCGACCAATCTCCTCTCCCTGCGGACGAGGGGTCAGGAGAGGGGGCCGCCTCAGACGACCTCGCCCACCGCTACGATCTGGCCCGCGAGGCCGCGCACAGTCGCCGCCGGGTTCTGCATGCTCGCGACGCCACCGGCGCGGAGATCGAGCGGGCGCTGGTCGCCGCGATTTATGCCCGCCCCGGCGCGATGGTGCTCGAAGATACACAGGCGCTCGACCTGGTGCTACGCGATGGCGCGTGTGTCGGCGTGGATGTGCTGCACGGCGGCGCGACCCGGCGCATCCTGGCGCGGCGCGGTGTTGTGCTGGCGAATGGCGGCGCGGGCCAGCTCTGGCTGCGCACGTCGAATCCAGCGGGAGCGACGGCGGACGGGCTGGCGCTGGCGTGGCGCGCGGGCGCGGTGGTCAGTGATGTCGAGTTCGTCCAGTTCCACCCCACCACGCTCGTTTCCCCATCCGGCGAGACGTTTCTGATATCCGAGGCGGTGCGCGGTGAGGGCGCCTGGCTGCGCAATGCGGCGGGTGAGCGTTTCATGTCGCGCTACTCGCCCGATGCTGAGCTGGCCCCGCGCGATGTCGTCGCCCGCGCCATTCTGAGCGAGATGCTGGCCGATAGCGCGCCATCTGTCTTCCTTGATTTGCGCCATCTGCCTGAGCACGAGGTCTACGAGCGCTTCCCGACGATTGCCGCCGCCTGCCGCAGAGACGGCCTCGACCTGGCCCATGATCTGATTCCGGTCGCGCCCGCCGCGCACTACTTCATGGGCGGCGTCACAGTCGATACCTGGGGGCGGACGACCGTTCCCGGCCTCTTCGCGGTCGGAGAGGTCTCATGCACTGGCGTGCATGGCGCGAACCGGCTCGCCAGCAATTCGCTGCTGGAGGGGCTGGTCTTCGGCCGCCGCGTGGCCTCGGTGCTGGCGGGTGATGCTCAGCCAGGCGACTGGCCCACGGTGTCGCCGCTGCCTGGCGTCCAGCGCGCGGCGGACGATATCGTGCTGCCCGAGCGCTCACTCTCGGCTCCAATCGCGAAGGCAATACGCCAGCAGTTGCGCGAGACGATGTGGCGAGATGTCTCGCTGCGTCGCGATGCGAAAGGACTTTCAGAGGCTATCGAGGCGCTGCGCAAGCTGGCGGCGCCCGGCCCAGTTGACCCAGAGACGGCGAATATGCTGCTGGCGGCGCAACTGATTGCCACGGCGGCGTTGGCCCGCGAGGAGAGCCGCGGCGGCCACTTCCGTGAGGACTTCCCCGACCGCAGCACGGCCCTCGATGGCGTCCATTCGCTGCTGCATGCCGCGACGGTCGTCGCCCCTCAGGAGGCGCGAGAGGTGGCGGTCCATGTCTGACTTCGATCCCGTTTTTGATAGCGACCTGGTACGGCGCGTGCTCGCTGAGGACGTGGGCCGGGGCGACGTGACCACGCAGGCGACGATTGCGCCAGGGACGCGGAGCAGCGCCCGTATTGTCGCGCGCCAGGCGGGTGTTGTCGCCGGGTTGCCCATCGCCGCGCTGACCTTCGCACAGCTCGATCCCGCCGTCCAGTTCGAGACGGTTACGCCCGACGGCTCATCCGTCGAGGCGGGGGCGACGCTGGCGCGCGTCTCCGGTGACGCGGCGGCGCTGCTGACGGCTGAGCGGACAGCGCTCAACTTCCTGGGCCGCCTCTCTGGCATCGCCACGCTGGCGGCGCGCTGTGTCGCGGCGGTTGAAGGCACGCGGGCGCATATCGTAGATACACGCAAGACGACGCCGGGCCTGCGCCTCCTGGAGAAGTACGCGGTACGCATGGGCGGCGCGCGCAATCATCGCGCAGGCCTGGATGATGGCATTCTGATCAAAGACAACCATATCGCCGCCGCTGGCAGCCTGACACAGGCAGTCGAGCGGGCGCGCGACCACGCCTCGCATCTGCTCAAGATCGAGGTCGAGTGTGAGAACGAGGCGCAGGTACGTGAGGCCATCGCCGCCGGAGCCGACGCGATTCTGCTGGACAATATGACGCCCGACCAGCTTCGTAGCGCCGTCGCGCTGATTCGCGAGCAGGCGCCGCGGATCACTATCGAGGCGTCGGGCAATATCGGCGCCGATTCCCAGAAGCTGGAGGCGGTGGCGGCGACGGGCGTTGACCTGATCTCGCTTGGCGCGCTGACCCATTCCGCGCCTAACTTCGATGTCGCGCTGGACTTCGAGAACTAGCTGGCCTGCGCTGTTTGCACGGCTTCCGCACTGGATAGGAGCATCATACATGGCTATCAAACTGGAGACATTTCCGCAGGGAGAAATCTGCGTCGAGAGCCGTGACGCGCGCATTCTGCCCTCGCTGGACGAGTGGCGCGAGCGTGAGGCGGGCAACATGGCGCAACACAAACCGCGCCACGCCGGATCGGAACGCGCCGACGCCATCCCCCGCGAATACGCGCTGATGGACGCCGACGAGCTTGACCGGCGCATCGCGGCGGCACGGGCGAAGCTGGGGACGCGGCTGGTGATCCTCGGCCACCACTACCAGCGCGACGAGGTCATCAAGTACGCCGACGCGCGTGGCGACTCGTTCAAGCTGGCGCAGTTCGCGGCGGCGCGACCCGAGGCAGACTATATCCTCTTCTGCGGCGTCCACTTCATGGCGGAGAGCGCCGACATCCTCAGCGGAGCGCACCAGACGGTGATTCTGCCGAATCCAGCGGCGGGCTGCTCGATGGCTGATATGGCGAATATCGCCGAGGTGGAGGAGTGCTGGGAGGCGCTCGACGCGCTCTACCGCGATGAGACGACGGGCGCTGGGGGCGAGCCGCAACCAGTGATTCCGGTGACGTACATGAACTCCGCGGCCAACCTGAAGGCGTTCTGCGGGCGCAACGGCGGCATCGTCTGCACCAGCTCCAACGCGGCGCAGGTGATGGCGTGGGCGTTCGCGCGCGGGAAGCGAGTGCTCTTTTTCCCCGACGAGCATCTGGGCCGCAACACGGCGCTGAAGATGGGCATCCCGGAAGAGCAGATCGTCGTCTGGAACCAGCGGCTCGACTTTGGCGGCATCGAGGATGACGAGACACTCGTCAACGCGCAGGTAATTCTCTGGAAGGGCTGGTGCTCGACTCACGCGCGCTTCACCGCCGCGCAGATCGAGCAGGCGCGCAGGGACTATCCTGGCGTACGCGTGCTGGTGCATCCAGAGTGCCGCCACGAGGTGGTGGCCGCCGCCAACCTCAACGGCTCGACCGAGTTCATCGTCAAGGCGGTGGCAGAGGCGCCAGCGGGGACTATCTGGGCCATCGGCACGGAGATCAATCTGGTGAATCGGCTGGCGAAGGAGCATCCCGACCAGACGATCTTTTGCCTCGATCCGGTCGTCTGCCCCTGCTCGACGATGTACCGTATCCACCCGGCGTATATCGCCTGGGTACTGGAGGAGTTGGTAGAAGGGCGCGTGGTCAACCAGGTGCGAGTGGACGACGAGACAGCGCAATGGGCGAAGGTCGCGCTGGAGCGCATGCTGGCGAATAAGGGATAATTGCCCACGATAATCGCCCGGTTGGCAGCAGTTGCCGTGAGGCGGGCGGGCCGCAGGCTGAAGCCCTGCGGCTAATCCTGCATGTTCAGGGAGCCGCAGAATGGGAACGGTATTCAGACCACGCCACATTTGCCGACAGTCGAACAACCGTACCAATGATGCATATAAGCTAGCTGTCTGAGTTGCCTGTGTCATTGCCAGTTGAAGGCGGCTCGGGTGCGGGTGTGGGTGGTGGTTCAGGTGTAGCCCTAGTCGGCTGTGGCTCAAATGTTGTTTTCGGATCAAGAGGAGGGCCAGAAGGACGATAGCCTTTTCGAACCGTCTCCTCCGTTTCAACTATTTTCTTCTCAACGCTTCGATCTTGTCTCCCGCTGTTGTATGTCATTGGATTTTCCCCTGTTCCACTGAATCTGGCTCATCTGATTTGATGGCTTCGTAAAACTCGATGCAGCATATTTGGCTACCCTGAATCCATACTCCTTTTGTATTAGGCAACAAATTCCCTGTAATAGTACCGTTACTAACGCGCAGTTGCCTTTCAAGAAACAGATCCTCGTTTGCTGGATATGAGGAAGCAAACGATGCCCCTCCCATATAGCCTGCCAACTTTTCACCGTTTGTAAGGGATACCACCACTAAAGCTTGTTGTTGCTGGCTAAAGAAATAGTCCCAAGCGCGAGGGGCAGGATGAGCCGCCTTAACTCGCAAGCGCTCAAAAGTCCTTGAAAAGAATCCTCTTTCAAATAATACGACAAGAATGTATCCGAGAACCAAGGGTACAATCATAAAGAAAAAAACATAAAACAGAGCAGCAACTAGCAGCGGTGGATCCTTTGGTGGGAAACGCCGCAAATCCATCGGCGGAAAATTCCCGAAGAGGAGTAGTATCCCGTAGAAGACTGCAAAAATCACGAAACCAATAGCACTAAAAAGCATGATCTCGACGAGCCATGCTTGAGCACCCTGCTCATGCCTAGGAATACTGGTCGCAATTACTGTGCGAGTAATTAGGCCAGGAACAAGAAAAAGCAAGATTATAAGCAGCCCACTGAGGTCAGTAGGAAACATGATACCTCCAACTTTGGGTGTATTTAGGATTCTCACTTCTTCCTCAGACGGGTGACGCCATATGAATGCATCGGTAGTTAGGCATTAAGTTTAGATGAACAATCCCATCAGTACTATACCGACATTCGAGTGGTCGCCTCGCGCCGGGATTAGCCGCAGGGCTTCAGCCTGCGACTTGCCCCACCTATCACAAACGCCGCCATATGCCTGCCATCTTGCCTATTGGTGTGTCCTACACGGCGCTCCAGCGCAGGCTGCCATCGTCGGCGCGGATGATGTGGCTAACGCTGGCGATGTGGGCGGCGGTCAGTAGCGCGTGTTCGTCCAGCGCATCCTGGAGCAGCCAGCGGCGAGTCGCCAGCATGATCGCGGGGTCCGCCCAGTCCACCATCCAGTCGGGATGCTCGACCTCGATGGGATGATGGAATGCATCGCCGACGATATAGAGCGTCTCGCCTCCTGAGTGGACGCGCACGACTTG
>DASUHD010000058.1:0-25184 GCA_036273675.1 Ktedonobacterales bacterium
GCGCCGGGCGCGCCCAATGCCCGGATGGGGAATGTCGCCGTCCCCGGCGATCTCGTTGGAGGTATCGACCACCACCACCCGCTTGCCCAACTCATCGGCTAAGACCCGCGCCGCCTCGCGCAGGAGCGTCGTCTTGCCCACCCCAGGGCGTCCCAAAATCAGCAGCGATTGGCCCTGCTCGATGACATCGCGGATGAGGGCGACGGTGCCTCTGACCGCCCGGCCGACGCGGCAGGTCAGCCCGACCACCTCACCGCGGCGGTTGCGAATGGCGCTGATGCGGTGCAGCGTCCGCTCGATCCCCGCCCGGTTGTCTCCGCCAAACTGACCAATATGCTCGACGACGTAAGCCAGATCCTCTGCCGTGACGGGGTCGTTGCTCAGCACCTCCTCACGCGCCGGGAATCGTGCCTCGGGCAGCCGCCCGAGGTCCATGACAATCTCGAGAATCTGCTCCCTGTCCTTCATCTCTGCCAGCGTCTTGCGGAGGTTGGCTGGTAGTACGGCGAACAGTACGTTGAGATCGTCAATCGTGTTCTCTGGCATAGTACGTTGTTTCACCTTCGCTCATGCGTGAGGGGGTCGTCCCAAACCCCTTGACGCCATAGACAACCCGCGACTCCAATGCCGGAGCCATCTGGTCGCGTAGCCCGCGCGCCGTGAGATGGCGAACGAGCAGCGCATGCGACCCCCAGTGCTCGAATCCGGCGGCGCGCAATGCGTCGACCACCGCTGATTCATACTCGCGCACCTGACAGACCACCGGGCGCTGATCCTCCAGGGCCAGCACACGCAGGCCAAAGCGGAGCAACGCGGGCGAAACATCGGCATCGTCAGGATGCGCAAGCACAGAGATCATGTGGGGCTGGGAGCCGCGCCCAAAGCGCAGCCGCAGCCACCCACCCAGGCGCACGCCACGGTCATGCACGAACGCCGCCGAGGTCGGCTCTAGCAGCGGCACGAACCAGGTGCGTCCGCCCGCGGCGCGTGTATGCACCAGCTCTTCACTGGTTAATCCCTCGGCGAGTTGCACCCGTCGCGGCGTGCAGGCGTCGTAGAGGCGGAGCAGCCCCCAGGCGTCGTGATGCTGCCAGCGCCGGAGCGCCACATCCGGGCGTATCTCATCAGGTCCTTCTTCCGGAGGAGGCGCGGGCTGGAAGCGCGTGAGCAGGCGCATCGGCCGCTCAGATGTATGCAGGGTCGCGCGATGGGTCGCCTCGGCCAGCCGCTCGACCCCCTCTGCGGGTGATTCGAGCCAGTAGGTCAGTTCGCGGGCGTAACGCTGGAAGCCGAGCTTGCCGAAGAGCTCAATCTCGGGCCGGGTATCTTCGATGCGCGCGAAGAACCGATGCACCCCTTTGAGGATGGCGGCATTGAGCGCGTACTGCAATAGCTCGAAGAGCACTTCGTACTGCGAGACGGCAGAGGGTTGGCCGCCGGGGTTGGTCAGCGCGGCGAGATAGGCGAGGTCCCATGCCTGCGCGCCTGGGCGCTTGCGCGCCTGGGCCAAACCAAGCAGTCGCCAGTGGTCCTCGCAGATCCAGGTGGAGGCATGGGGAGTTATGGGCAGGATGGAGCCAAGGAGGGCGGAAAGGCTGCTACGAGCCTCTTCGATCTCAGGGGCAGCCACAAAATTGGCGAATTCACCCTGCCGCGCCCGGGCGCGCTGATCGAGCGCGTGGACGAAGCGAGGTAAATCAACATACAGCACTGGACGAATCATGCCTGCTGCTGCCCCCAGTGTGACCCTTCGACGCCTTGGCGCGCTCTTGTGAGCTGGCTTCAGCGCAGAGCCACCGGAACCTCAGATGGGTCCGCCTGACCACAACGGCTTAGAACGATCTAGACCGTTGCGGCGCGGGCGTCACGCACCATTCCAAGGAAGTACTCGTGAAAGCGCAGATCCCCTGTCATCTCCGGATGAAACGCTGTGGCTAACAGACGATTCTGACGCACCGCGACGATATTTGGTTCTGGCGCATCGATTCGCGCCAGCACCTCAACGCCTTCTCCGACTTCTTCGACAATCGGCCCCCGAATGAAGACCGCGTGATACGGCTCCGGCCCAATCGCCGGAACATTGAGCATCGTCTCGAAGCTCTCACGCTGCGCGCCAAAGGCGTTGCGCCGCGTGCGCATGTTGATCGAGGCGAGCAATGGTTGCCCGGCGAGCGCGTTATCGGTCGCCCGCGAGAGAAGGATCATCCCGGCGCAGGTACCCCATGCGGGCATCCCCTCGGCGAGCAGGGACCGGAGCGGCTCTACTACATCATACGCTATCATCAGCTTGCCCATCACGGTGCTCTCACCGCCAGGCAAGATCAGCCCATCCACGCCCTCCAGGTCGCGTGGCAGGCGCACCAGGCGACTCTCGGCGCCCAGCCGCTCGACGGCCAGCGCGTGCTCGCGAAAATCACCCTGGAACGCCAGAATACCGATTCGTGTCATCGGATGCCCGCTCATTTCAACCTGATAGCGTAGAGGAAGCGTTACACGTTTTGGCTCGACTTCCTCATAACGCTATACGCACTTCCAGTGTACCATGTTGCGCATTGGACCCAGCAGGACTAGGCGGCATCTCCGGCCAGATTACTCTGGGAGAATCCAGCTGTGTCGACCAGTCGTTGATCTGCCACAGCCCGCACACGCCAGGGACTCCTGGGGAAGCCCGAATGGGTTGCCCGTGAGAGGCGGGCGGTTAAAACCGCGCCTGAACGGCCTGCGGCCACAAAACCTGCCTGCGCAGGTTTCAGAGACCTGCGTGTGTGGTTACACCGCTGGCGAACACGGCACCGGCGCGGACGCTCTTAGCCGCTGCATGAATGCCGCGAAGCGCCCCCACCACCTCGTTCGCCAGCCGCCAGCCAGCCTACCAACCGCGCGCCGCCATCAACTGCTCCGCGGGGATGGTCTTCATCTCCAGCCCGCGCATTGGTTCGCCCAGCCCGCGCGAGACCTCGGCGAGAATGGCGGGATCCTCGAAGTGGGTCGTCGCCTTGACGATGGCTTTGGCGCGACGGGCGGGATCATCCGACTTGAAGATGCCGGAGCCGACGAAGACGCCATCGCAGCCGAGCCGCATCACCAGCGCCGCATCCGCCGGGGTGGCGATGCCACCCGCGCAGAAGAGCACCACCGGCAGCCGCTTCAGGCCGCGCACCTCGCGCACCAGCTCATACGGCGCGCCGAGATTCTTGGCCTCGCTCATCAACTCCTCTTCGGGGATGATCGTCAGCTTGCGGATGCCATCGGTGATGGCGCGCAGGTGGCGCACCGCCTCGACGATGTTGCCGGTGCCAGCCTCGCCCTTGCTGCGAATCATCGCCGCGCCCTCGCCAATCCGCCGGAGCGCCTCGCCCAGATCGCGCGCGCCGCAGACGAACGGGATGGTGAAGTCGTGCTTGTTGACGTGGAAAGACTCATCGGCGGGCGTCAGCACTTCGGACTCGTCGATGCAGTCCACACCCAGCGCCTGAATGATCTCGGCCTCGACGAAGTGGCCGATGCGACACTTGGCCATCACCGGAATCGTGACTGCCTCTTTGATCTGTAGAATCAGCTCGGGGTCGCTCATGCGTGCGACACCGCCCTGCGCGCGGATATCGGCTGGCACCCGCTCCAGCGCCATCACAGCGGACGCTCCCGCGTCTTCGGCGATCTTCGCCTGGTCGGCTGTCACCACATCCATGATGACACCACCCTTGAGCATCTCGGGGAAGTTGCGCTTGACGCGCGTCGTACCAGTCTGGGTCTCCACGAAGCCACCCTCCTGCATCTGGCGGCGCACGACACTGTGCGCCTGCTGCCTCAAATTGGCCTAATCCAATACGCAAAATATGGCCGAATCACTAGGCCATCTCTCCTCGCATTGTAGCATAGTCAGTGGCGATCTGCCAGGGGACGCGCGATGCAAGCACACAGAAAGCGTGGTACACTTCGGCGGGAGCGTTCGGCTGATATCGGTATAGACAGCCGCACTGGTTGGGGGAAGGAGCGCGCTATGAAGCTGCTGCGTGGCGTGGGCGCGATTGTCACGTTCCTGATCGGGCTGTTCACCATCACCGGCGGGCTGTTCGGTATGGCTTCCGCGTGGGCCTTCGCGGCCCAGACCCATCAGCCACTAGACGTTGGGTGGTTGATAGATGGCCTGATTGCCACCACCATCGGGTTCATGTTCCTGTTCATCTCCCGGTGGCTAGACCCCGAACATGGCCCTATCCGCAGCTACCGTCGCCGTCCCGGCAAGTCCCGAACGTAGGCATGAGCCAGTGCTGATGAAGGGCCATGCCCACACAGCCGCGATGTCTTGTCCGTGACAATTCATCGGTAGCAGTGTGAGCATTGAGTAGCGGTTAGCGCCAGTTCGCCCGGCGGCTGGCGAAGAAGAGCGCGAGCAGTGAGAAGATGATGGCCCACGCTGCCAGGATCAGCACATCACTGATATCGAAGGGCTTGTGGCCGATCAGTCGCCAGCCGAGCGACGCCGCGCGATACGAGGGCAGCAGCTTGCCGACGGTCTGCATGCCGGATGGCATGATCGAGAGCGGCATCCAGAGGCCGCCGAGCGCCGAGAGCGCCAGATAGAGCGCATAGAGGACGCCAAACGCCACCTCCGGGCCGATGCCATAGCCGATGGCCATGCCAAGCAACGCGATAGGGATCGAGCCGAGCCAGAGCAGCGCCAGCAGCACCGCCCAGCGCCAGGCGTCGTCAAGCGTGACACCTTTGGCGAAGACCGCCGTCAGCATCACCAGCACAATCGCCGGGCCAGCGAGCAGCACAGCCGCGATCAGCCGCGCCGCCAGGGTGTTGGCCGTGCGAATCGGCAGCAGCCGCATCTGGCGCGCCCATCCGGTTGTGCGGTCCTGGGCGATGCGCGGCCCCGTCGCCGACATCACCGCCCACATCGCGCCGTAGAGGCCCATCGAGACCATCAGCGCCGCCTGCACGGTCATACCAGCACTGCCGGTGCTCTGGCCGCCAAAGAGGGTCGCGAAGAGCAGGTAGAAGCCAATCGGCGAAAGGACAGCCAGAATGATGTACTTGGGATCGCGGATCGTTCGCAGTAGCTCCAGGCGAAGATAGCCAGCCATTGGTATGCCTCCAGTGTATCCTGTGTTCACTCGTGTGGTGAAGAAGAACGTGTACGTGTTTGTCCGCACTACTTGCCGTTGCCGACGAGCGCCATGAAAACGTCGTCCAGGTCCACACTGTGGACTTCGAGGTTCTGCCAGGTGAGTTCGCTGGCAGCCAGCGCGCGCACAGTGGCGTCGCTATCGCTAGTGGTGAGCGTCACGCGCTCGCCCTGCCACTCGACGCGCGCGACCCCCGGCAGCCTGTCCAGTGTCTCAGCCGCGCTGCGCTCGCTCTGGAAGCAGACCGTCTGAGCGCCCGCGCGCCGCTTCAGATCGGCGACGGTTCCATCGGCGACGATCTGCCCATGGGCGATGATGACGACCCGCGAGGCGAATGCCTCGGCCTCTTCCAGGTAGTGCGTTGCGAAGAGGACGGTGCGTCCAACGGCGGAGTAGTCGCGCATGTTGGCCCAGAAGCTATGGCGCGCCTCCACGTCCATCGCGGCGGTTGGCTCGTCGAGCACCAGAATCTCTGGCTCGCTGGCGATGGCCAGCGCGAACCGCAGCCGCTGTGTCTGCCCGCCGGAAAGGCGGTCCACGCGCCGCCGCTCCAGCCCATCGAGTCCGGCAGTGGCGATCAACTGATTGCGCGAGGTGGGTGACGCCCGCAGCCCCAGCACGAAGTCCAGCAGCTCGCCGACGCTGACGCCGGACATCAGGCTGCCCTCCTGCAGCATGGCGCCGATGCGCCCGCTTTGAATCGCCACGTCTGGCGACATGCCCTGGATGGTGACGCTACCGCTATCGGGCGCCAGCAGCCCCAGCAGCATCGAGATCGTGGTCGTCTTGCCCGCGCCGTTCGGTCCCAGCAGCGCCACCGTCTCGCCGTGACCGATATCCAGGCTGAGGTGATCGACCGCGCAGAGGCTGCCAAAGTGTTTGGTCAGCCCCTTGAAGCTGACCGCGACGGTCTCATTGGTGAGATGCTGGGCCGCGAAAGCTGCCGGTGGCTCTTGAACCATCATGGATGCTCACTCCTTTACATTGACGCCTTGTGTCTCGTGTGTCTCGTGTGTCTCGTGTTGCCGTTCACGCTTTCAGTCTACGGGGAGCGGCTGACGCCCGGTAGTGAGGAGCATCAGCAGATGGCGATGACAATTGTCACTAGCAGTCTGGCGATGTTATTGACGGGGGAAATAAATATCACGTTGCGATTGACTTTTATATCGCGTCGTGATATAAATGATTCAGAGGGAACACAACGACGTGTCCTCTCGCACTGCGGCGCTCCGGGGGCAGGGACTGCTAGTGAAGCCGCATGAAGCGAGGAGGCTTATCAGTGATGCAATTCGCAACCTGGCTGTTTATGGTAGCGTTCGCCTACGGCATCGGTATCTTCTGGTACGACCTGCTGCCCGGACGACCACCGCACATGACCTGGCGTGTAGCGGCCTATCCGTTCGCGCTGATGGTAATCGGAGAAGCGATTGTTCCGTTTGGGCCATCGTTTATGGGGTTTCATATTATAACCGCCATCATCGCTGGCCTGATCGGTGTGATCATTGACTGGATTGTCACGACTGCTCGCCAACCACGGACAATCGAGACTCTGGAGACGCAGGGCGCACCCACGCACGGCGTCGCGGCGCATAGCTAGCGGTCCCTCTGCCCCCGGGTGCGCCCTGTCTCGTGTAGCTTTGTCGTAGGACGTCGTTTGTAGCGTGTCCCATCACTCCTCTCCCCGCAGACCCACCCAGTTCTCACATGCCACGAGGGCTGTGTGGGTCTGTCGTGCGACTGCTTTCCTGACGAATGACCCCGCAAAGAATGACATTCGTCACTAGACATGCCTGTCACCAAGAGGCTTAACTCTCATAGAGAGCTTTGCTCAGGAAACTGATAGCAGTCGGGCGAATGGGTATGTCACGCTTGGAGGCAGCGACGTGGACAGCACTGATACGGCAGCGACGGGGCAGCCAGCGGGCAATTTCGGCAGTTTTCGCTCGACGTTTCTGCTCTGGCTGGTCTGGATTCTCTGGCTGCCCTTCTTCACTCCGCCCATGCTCGACATGCTGGGAAGTCATCCAACGCCGTTGCGATTGACGATCAGCCTGATTGGCATAGTCGTGTTTTTTGCCCTCTATCTCTGGGTCTCCTGGCAGGTGGCGCGCAGTCTCACCAGCCATACGTTGCGCGTCTTCCCCACCGGGCTGGCGCTCTGGGCGCCGGTCGCGGGTCTGGCGGCGCTCGCCATAGGCCTGACCGCGCTCAACGGCAATAGCTGGGGCGCAATCTTCTTCTATGTCAGTTCTGGCGCGGCAGGCTGGCTGCCCACCAGGAAAGCGATTCCGGTTATCGGGGCCTTGGTGCTTTTTATCGCCATCGCATTCGCCGCGCAGGGGGATCTTGCCGATGCGGAGACACCCGTTGTCTTCGTGGGTACGGTTGGAGCCATCGTCATCGCCTTTTGCTGGTCCTTCGCCAACAGCCAGCAGTTACGTCTGGCGCGCGAAGAGATGGAGCGCGCGGCGGCGGTGAACGAGGAGCGGCTGCGGATTGCCCGCGACCTGCACGATCTGCTGGGTCATAATCTCTCGCTGATTGCGCTCAAGAGCGAGCTGGCGCAGCGACTGGTGGATAGCGCGCCGGGTCGCGCTGCCACTGAGATGCGCGATGTCGAGCAGGTGGCGCGCCAGGCGCTGAAGGAGGTGCGCGAGGCTGTCGCCAGCTACCGCCAGCCAACGCTTGCGAGCGAGTTGCGGGGCGCACGCGAGATGCTGACGGCCGCCGGGATCGTATATCGCGCTGAATATGACGCGGGCGCTCTCGGTGGGCTTTCCACCGGGGTCGAGAGCGTGCTGGCATGGTCGGTGCGCGAAGGTGTGACCAACGTCATCCGGCATAGCGGCGCGCGGCAGTGTACCATACTCATCGCGCGTGATGAGCAGAGCGTCCGCGTCGAGGTGGTGGACGACGGCACAGCGACATCCACTCAGTCGAGCGATATGGGTGGCAATGGACTGCGCGGCCTCTCCGAACGGGTCACGGCGCTGGGCGGTCACTTCATGGCGGGTCCGGCGGATGGCGGCGGCTTTCGGCTGGAAGTGGTCGTGCCGCGCGTACAGGGCGGACGCGACGAGCGAATCAGCGGTAACATTGGCGCTCAGAAGACCATCGCCGCGAGCCAGCCGTAGACCCACTCCACACGCTGCCGCGCTGGGTGGATGTCGCCGCTGGCGTCGGGGAAGTCGTAGCGCATGATGAGATCGTCCAGGACGATTTCCACGCCCGCGTTCTTCAGCAATGCAAGCGCGGCGGGGTTGTTACCGGCCGGTGAGATATGGAGCGCGGGCTGCTGGGATCCATTCGACGCGCGCGCAACCACTTTCCGCCACGGCGCGTCCTCGGCGGCGAGCGCGGTCAACAACGCGGCGGCGGCCTCGTCACTTCGCGCCACCCATGCCCCCAGGCGAAGACCTACTAGCGGACTCTCCAGCGTTCGCGCCATCAGGTAGCCCAGAATCGTGCCTGCCGCATCCTCGACCAGATAGAGCCATGTGCCTGGCTCGCGCAGCACCCCCGCCAGCAGCGGCATGCGGTCGCCGCCAAACGCCGCCACATCAAGCGAGGCCACGCGTGCGAGGGCGTCTGCTGGGGCCAGGTGTGCGCGCAGTGCGCCTGATGCGGCGCGCAGCCAGTCGCGTTTCAGCGCGCCGACGGATGCCTCGGCGTAGTATGATGGTTCGCAGTCAACGAAGCCGACACTGCGATAGAGTGCTCTGCCATCGCGCGTCGCGTCGAGCCAGACGGTCCGCACTCCTTTGGCCTGTTGCCATTCGAGCGCGGCGCGCATCAAGAGCCGCGCCAGCCCGCGACGCTGATAGTCGGCGCGGACGACGACGTTGCCGATAACGCCGGTCGCGTCGGCGGCCAGCGCGCCAACCACCGCGATTGGGGTGTTGGGGAGTGTTCCGTCGGCAAGTGGAACGTCGAGCGCGCCCGCTCGGACAATGAAGAGGCGTCCGCCGTCCCACGCGATCAGGGGCTGGAGCAGGCGCTCGCCGCGTTCCCACCACTGCTGCTGGATGCGCAGAGCCGCCAGCCCGGGGATATCGGCGGCGGTGGCGATATCGATGCGCGGCGAAGTGGTCACGTAAGCCTCCAGGGGGATGTGTCTCGATGCTCTGATCGTAGCACAGCGGACTATCCGGCTGCTATCGCCTGTACTCAGCGGGGGCTTGCCATTAATGTCGGGCGCTAGCTTGTATTCTGGCGTAACGGTCAGGCTACTTCCTCACCCCAGGATGAGGATTTGGCATCAGTAATTTGGGGCAGCAAGGGCAATCGCAGCCTGCCCTGGCATCGTTTATGCTTTGATTGGTATGGCCGAACTAGCAACCCACGTCAGGGCATTACCCCAGGTCGCGAACACATCGTAAACTCCCCGCGCGATCTGGATGTCAATAGCAGAGGCTGCGTATTCACCTGTATGGTGATGGGCGGATAGAGTGCGGAGGCAGTCGTGCGTTCAGGTGAATTCCCTGGAAGCGCGCACGGATATGTCTGGAGGGATGACGTATGAATTTGGCGCGAACTATGCATTACTGGCTCTGGTTTGGGTTATTTGGTGGTTTATCTACCTTCGTGATATTACGGACGCGAGGAGTACCCGATCCTGAGTCACTCTGGTTATTGATCACAGGCGCAGTGGGCGTGGTAGTGGGCAGTACCGGTCTGGCGGGTCGATTCGCACGCCCATATGACACGGCTATTGGGCTGCTGTTCATGTCGTTGGGTATTCTCGGACTACTCCACCAGATAGGCTACATTGTCGTACCCGCGAACGCCAGTTCGGTTGATACCGCCAATACGATCAACCAGACGGCAATCCTCGGCTTGAGTCTAACACTGCCCTACGCGCTGATCCACACGCTGCTTGGCGTGACCTCGCTTAGCCACGGCCTGCGTGCGGGGAGGGCCGGCGCAGCCACTGAGGCGCATAGCCGCGCCGCCTGAGCCATACCTGTATACCCTACAGGGCAAAGATGCGTCCACCTTCACCGCGTTGTGAAGGCGGCCATCTTCGATCATATTCGCATGGAAACCGACGCCGCTATCTGTAAGCAACGCCTACCATTCCCCGCGACATACATACCTCTCTCGCCTGCCGGAAAGCCGCCTGAGAAGCCCCATCCCTTCCCCAGGTGGATCGGCACGTCTCCGAGCGCGCGCATGCGGCAACGCCACCTGGCGCTGAATCGCCCGCGCGTGAATCTGCCTGGGCTGGCGCCGCCAACCCAGCACCCGAATGAATAGCTGCCTGGCCGTGGCATCGTTTATGCGAGGCTCAGGTACCGAACTGACAGCGTGTGGTTGAGAGACACACCGAACGCTGTCGGTTCGGTAAGGAGGCAGACATGGCGAACACCATGGAGGCGCCAGCAGAGACTTCTGCGCCGGAGACGCAGAAGCGGAAGCCGCATGTTGGTCGGAGGGCGTTTCTCGCCACCGCCGCCACAGTCACCGCTTGTGGGGCGGGCGCGCTGGCCGCGCCAACGGTGATTCCCCTGCTGGAGTCGAAGGCGCAGGAGATGGGGCGTGACGCCCTGCTCAACGAAATCGGCAGCCTGGAAGGCGTCTCCCTGGATGCGGCGATCCGGGCCGCGGAGATTACGCGCGCGGCGGTGCAGGTTCTGGTATTGCCGCTGGCGCGATTCTTCTCGCTGATGGGTACAGGCGCGTTGGCGCTGCTGCTCGGCGCGCTGGACCTCGCGCGCAAAGCGATGGCGCTGTTGCATCTGAATACGTCTGTGCTCGACGCGTTCCGCGATGTCGTGGCCAGCTGGCAAGGAGACATTGCTTCGCTGCCTATTGCGCTCGATGCGTATACGACCGCCGATATCAACAGTGGCGAGAAGTATCTGCGGGCGCTCAAGCAGATGGCAGAGCACCCGCATGTTGGGTGACGATCAGGACGGTCAGGACGATTGGGAAGAATGCGGCGCGAGCCGGACGTTGCGGATGGGCGCGCTGGGATGCGCGCCTGATATGTGGTTGGTATGCGGTTGGTATGTTGGGAGGCATGAGTGATGTTGTCGGTGCGAAGCGTACACTATTGGCTCTGGTTTATTCTGTTCGGCGTGGTTTCGAGCCTCGTGCTCTTGCGGACGGTCGGACATCTCGACTCCGAGGCAATCTGGCTGCTGATGACGGGCTTGCTGGGCTTGCTGTTCGGTCTGGGTGGGCTGGGGCTGCGACTTGCGCGCCCGTATGACCTGATCATTGGTCTGGTCTTCACGGGGGTTGGCCTGCTCGGCCTGCTGCACAACCTGGGCTACTATCTCGTTCCGGCAGATGCCAGCGCGGCGAACGCGGTGGACCAGACGGCGATCATCGGGTTGAGCCTGGCGCTCCCCTATGCGTTGATCCACACGATGTTGGGCCTGACCTCGCTGAGCCACGGCCTGCGCACGCGGACGCATAGCCCCTCCGTCGTGGTCGAGCCGGTCAGCTCCGCCGCGTAAACCAATATCTCGCAATCGCTTCTCTCGGATGGACGCCCGCCTTCACCGTGTTGTGGGGGTGGGCGTATGCGCTTGCGTCGCTCGTCGCAACGAGCGCTGGTACTGCCAGGCAGCGAGCAGGAAGAGGATACCGCCGAGCAGCCACCAGGGATCCCAGAGCCAGGCATGCCAGCGGATGCCTTCGGTCACCACCACTCCGTCGATGTGTATCGCGCCGCTGACCAACAGCCCTTCCACGACGAGATTGACGCCGCCGTAGAGCGCCAGCGCGGCGCCACCCACCCATGCCAGCACAAGTTTCCAGATCGGCGGCAGCCACAGCAGCCACGGGCGCACGAGCGTCAATGCGAACAGCCCGCCGATCAGCTTGGCGATGCCAGTCAGCCAGACCAGCGCGATGAAACCGGGATCGTGGGCCAACGCTTGAATGCCGAGGCCGAGTGTGTTCAGGCCAAACTCGCCGCCCAGCGCCCAGTAGAAGCTCATCAGCGCGAAGAGCAGCGCCCAGGCGCAGGCAGCGTACGCCGCCCACGTCGCTCGCCCAAATCCTCGCGCTGATTTTGCTTTGGTATCGGGCATATTGTAGGGCATCCTTCCTTGCATATGGGCGTTGCCATCCCTGGCGCACTGAATACACTATACAACCGCATTGTGGCGGCTATTCGGCTGACAGCGTCCGCGCCACCTCCGGTACCTCCGCCAGCGCCACGATGCGCGTCTCGCCGCTCCGGCGCGCCCGTAGCTCCGCGCCGCCCGCCGCCAGCGAACGCGCGCTGACTGTGATGCGCACCGGCATGCCGAGCAGGTCCGCGTCGGTCAGCTTGACGCCCGCGCTCAGGTCGCGGTCATCGTAGAGCGTGGACTCCGCGCCAAGCGCCGTATAGAGCGCATCGGCAGCTTCACGCGCCGCCGCGTCGTTGCCCACCGCCAGCAGCGAATAGGCATATGGCGCGATGCTTGACGGCCAGATGATCCCGGCGTCGTCATGGTGTTGCTCTAGCACGCAGGCCAGCAGCCGCGTGATGCCCAGGCCGTAGCAGCCCATCACCAGCGGCTGCGTCTCGCCGTTCTCGTCGCGGAAGGTGGCGCGCATCGTCTCGCTGTACTTCCATCCCAGCTTGAAGGTGTTGGCCGCCTCGATGCCGCGCCGCGTCTCCAGCGTCCCGCCGCAGGTGGCGCAGCGATCTCCCGCCGTCACGGTGGCGATGTCGCCCGTCAGGTCGGCGCTGAAGTCGCGCCCATAGCTGACGCCCGCCAGATGGTAGTCCGGCTCGTTCGCGCCCGCGATCAGATTGGTCGCGCCGACAACCGAGCCGTCGGCGACCAGCGTCATCGGCTCGGCCAGCGTCAACCCAACCGGCCCGGCGTAGCCCGTCACCAGCCCGTGCGCCGCCGCCTCCTCCGGCGTGATCATGCGCACCGCCTTGACCCCCAGCAGATTGCGCAGCTTGGTGTCGTTCACCTCGCGGTCGCCGCGAATCAGCGCCAGCGCCAGCCGCTCGCCCGTGGTGTAGAAGACCGCCTTGAGCGTCTGGTCCGCCGTGCAGCCAGCGGCCTCGCAGAGCGCGGCAATGGTGGTCGCGCCCGGCGTGTGCAGCCGACGGAGCGGCGCGGCCTCGCCCTGGGCTACCGGCTCACGCCTGGCGACGGCGACCTCCTGATTGGCGGCGTAACCGCAGTCCGGGCAGACGAGCAAGGTATCCTCGCCGCCATCGGCAAGCAGCATGAACTCGTGCGACTCGTAGCCGCCCATGATACCCACATCGGCGCCGACCATCAGGATCGGTAGCCCGACCCGGCGGAAGATGGCCTCGTAGGCGGCGACGATCTGCTCGTAGGTGGCGTCGAGGTCGGCCTGGGAGGCGTGGAAGCTGTAGCCGTCCTTCATCAGGAACTCGCGCAGGCGTATCAAGCCGCCACGCGGGCGCGGCTCGTCGCGGAATTTGGTCTGTATCTGAAAGACCAACTGCGGCAACTGGCGGTACGACGTGATGACCGAGCGCGCCAGGTCGGTAACGGACTCCTCGTGCGTCATCGCCAGCACCATCGCGCGGCCGCCCGCGTCATCGAAACGCGCCAGCTCGCTGCCGATGGCCTGGTAGCGCCCGCTCTCGCGCCAGAGTTCCGCCGGTTGCACGACCGGCAGCAGCAGTTCCTGGCCGCCGATACGCTCCATCTCTTCGCGCACGATGGCCTCGATGCGACGGATGGCCCGGTAGGCCAGCGGGGTCAGGCTGTAGATGCCCGCCGCCAGCCGCCGCGCCAGCCCGGCGCGCACGATCAGTCGGTGGCTCGGCAACTCGGCCTCCGCCGGAGCCTGCCGCTGTGTTCGCAGCATCATCTGTGACATGCGCATGATCGCTCTCTCCTTTCAACCCATCTCGAAATCTTGCCAACAAAAAACACCCCGTCCTAGCAAGGACAGGGTGTTGAAGACCTGCGGTACCACCTTTGCGAGCCGCGAGAACGCGGCCCCTCTGCCGCACGCCACGATGCACGTGAAATCGTCACCATGGGATGCGCGGCCCGTGATAACGGTGGGCCACCGGGACGGCTCGACGCCGCCAGCTCAGGAGTGGGTTCGCCGCCGCGCTGGCTACCGGTCTCGCACTACCCGACCGGCTCTCTGCGCACCGCGCTCGACGGCTACTGGTCTCCCTCAGCTTCTTCGCGTTCTTTTGTTGTTGCGCGCAGTATATGCCCGTGAGCGCTGTGTGGTCAAGCGATGGCTTGCATTTCCGCCTTCCTTTTCCTATGCAAGAATAGCCGTGGAGTATGCTTCTGAGAGGATGGAGACATAAAGGCGGGAGACACGATGAAGATCCACCTGGTGGATGGCACCTACGAACTGTTTCGCAGCCACTTCGGCGCGCCGCCGCGGGCGGCGCCGGATGGGCGCGAGGTTGGCGCAACGCTGGGCCTCTTGCGTAGCCTGCTGATGTTGGTGACCACGCCAGGTGTCACCCATGTGGCCTGCGCGTTCGATCACGTGATCGAGTCCTTCCGGAACGGCCTGTACCCCGGCTATAAGACCGGCGCAGGCGTTGACGCCACCCTGCTTGCTCAGTTTTCCCTAGCCGAAGAGGCCGTGTCCGCGCTGGGGCTGGTGGTCTGGCCAATGGTGGAGTTCGAGGCCGACGATGCCCTGGCCAGTGCGACTGCCCGTTTCAAAAACGACGCTGAGGTCGAACAGATCGTGATCTGTTCGCCGGATAAGGATCTGGCCCAACTGGTCTCCGGAAGCCGCATCATTAGCTGGGATCGCCGCCGCGACATCTTCATCGATGAAGCGGGCGTGGTGGAGAAATTTGGCGTGCGCCCGCAGTCGATCCCTGACTGGCTGGGGCTGGTGGGAGATGCGGCCGACGGCTTCCCCGGCATCCCGAGCTGGGGCGCAAAATCCGCGGCGACCGTGCTGGCGCAATATGAGCGCCTTGAGGCGATCCCCGCCGATCCGCACGCCTGGGGGCTTGCGGCCATCTCAGGTGGACGCGCGGCGCGGCTGGCCGAGAGCCTGACGCAGCACCGGGCTGAGGCGCTGCTTTTCCGCGAACTGGCGACACTGCGCGAGGATGCGCCATTGCGGGAAACGCTGGCCGATCTGGAATGGCAGGGGGCCTACGAGCGGCTGAACGATGTTTGCCACTGGCTGGGCGATGAAAAGTTCCCTGGGCGGGTTCCGAGGTGGCGCAAGAACTGAATGCTGAACGGGGCAGCGCAATAGCGCAATGACACCAGAGTGGAGGGGGCTACACAACGTGGCGAGGGGACTAGGAGTGACCAATGGCTGAAGAAGAGCGCCATGTAGGCGCGCCGCTTGAGGAAAGCGGTTGCAAACCACAAGCGGGAGGAGATCCATGCTAAGGCAGGTTGCAGAGGGTGTATTGACACACGAGAGCGAATTCTTGCAGAGCAACGCCGTTGTCGTCCAAGGAAAGGTCGGCGCGTTACTCATCGACCCTGGCATCACGAGCGACGAAATGGCCGCCATTGCAAACGACCTTCACGCGTTGAGCCAGCCCGTTGTGGCAGGCTTCTCGACGCATCCGCATTGGGATCACCTGCTCTGGCACGTCAGGTTTGGCGAAGCGCCCCGTTACGGTACAGCCCGCTGCGCGGCTGATATCCGAGCTTTTCTATCGGGCGCGCACTGGAAGGACGACATTGCCGAGGAGTTGCCGCCGGAGGTCGATGTACCGCTGGACCTGCTGGGTCTCATCACTGGCCTGCCCGCCGCAGCGACACAGATTCCTTGGGACGGTCCCAAGGTTCGGATCATCGAGCATCAGGCGCATGCTATAGGCCATGCGGCGCTGTTGATCGAGGAACGCAGGGTTCTCGTCGCCGGCGACATGCTTTCTGATGTCTTGATTCCGATGCTCGATGTGAGCGCCGCTGACCCGATTGAGGACTACCTCGCCGCGCTGCGGCTGATCGAGGGGTTGGCGGGCGACATCGATGTTTTTATCCCAGGTCATGGGTCCGTCGGTGGATCTGATCAGCTCCGCGCACGGATCGAACAGGATCGCACGTACGTGCAGGCCCTGCGTGATGGTGACGGCGGTGTGCCCGACGACCCGCGGATCGGCCCATCGGTCAAGGAAGGCTGGGAATGGGTGAGCGACGTACACGCGGGACAACTGCAGCAGCTCGCCAAAAAAAGAGAGCGCCACGGGACGCCCGGATAGAGATTCGCTTGCGACACAAGATGACCCTGCTACATGCTTGACTCAAGACAAGCCGCAGCCAGCCCGACCATCGCCCGCTCGTTGATGGCTACTGGTCTCCCTCAGCTTCTTCGCGCTCTTCTGTTGTTGCGCGCGACATATGCCCGCTAGCGAGGTATGGTCAAGCCTGAAGTCATGGTATGCTTGCATAGTATGACGAGGGCATTTCTGGAGAAACGAGTGGGCATCCGTGGCTGAGACCTATCCAACTGATCGCGCGTCCCTTGAGCGCGACTGCGATATCCAGTATTTCATCGCAACGGGGCCGGGCGGCCAGCATCGCAACAAGGTGGAGACGGGCGTGCGGATGACGCATCGCCCGACGGGCATCGTCGTCACCGCGACCGAGCGGCGCTCGCAGTATGCCAACCGCGAGGCCGCGTATGAGCGCATGGCCGCGAAGCTGGAGGAGATGCAGCGCGTTATCGAGCCGCGCGTCCCGACGAAGCCCAGCGCCGCCAGCCGCGCGCGCCGCCTGGACGAGAAGCGCCGCACCGGGGAGCGCAAACGCGACCGCCGCGCCTCGCTCTCCGATGAGTAATCAACCCTTCGACGTGGACCCGCGCAGGAAGATGCGGCGCAGCAGCCAGCCGAAATAGCCGAGACCGCCGAGCAGGAAGAGCGCGCCCGCCACACGGCCCGCCAGCACACCCAACTGGAAGAGATCGATGTTCCAGACGGGCGCGAAGGCGACCGTATAGACCACGGCGAGGACAAAGAGCGGCAGCACCGTCAGCACGATGGCGACCTCGAAGCGCTGTGCGACAAACCCGACGAGCACCGGCAGGATTAGGATCGCTGCCGAGGCGATATTGGGGTAGACGACGCCGAACGGCAGAAAAACGATGTTGAGTACGGTGCTGACCATTGCCAGCCCTTCGAGGATGACCAGCACGCCCAGCACGATCAGCCGGATAATGTCACTCTGGCCCGTCGTCAAGTTACGCATCTTGGCCTCCCATTCGCACTACCGTTCGCTGTTGATAGATGACACTCTCAGGTAAATAGATGCCTGCCATAGTCACGCCGCCCCTGCCGCTGGCCGCCGGAAGGACGCCTCCGGCGCGGACCGGTCGCCCGCTGGCGCTGGTACGCCCGCCCCGGGCAGCGGACCCATGCCCGGTAGCCCAAGCGCCAGCTCCACTGCTTTGGCGATAACCTTGTAGCCAGTGTTCGTCGGGTGAATGTCGTGGAAGCGCGAGTCGCAGATCCAGGTGTAGTTGCAGATATTGCTTGCCATGTTCGCATCCCCGCCAAACGCCCCGTAGATATCCACCACCGGAATCTTGAACTGGGCCGCATCCGCCGCGAGATGGTCGTTCAGCGTATGCACGAATTGGGCGGAGTCTGGACACTCCTTGGCATAGGGGTTGTAGTAGTTCAGCAGGTGGAGGTCGCCGTTGTTTGCGTTGGTCCGACTCTGCAGCGCATCGACCAACTGCGGCAGAATCACCTTCGTCAGATTGTCGTCCATGTGGGCGAGATCAGCCGCCGCATTGGGACTGGCGGTGCACGTAGACGGATCCCAGTCGGGAATCACATCGTTCGAGCCAATCTCCAGCGTAATCGGGCTGACATGGCCGCGATTGGCTTCTTTCTTTACGAAGTTCACCGCCGCCGTGAGCTGCGCGCCGGTATACGACCCGTGGTGGGCAAAGTGACCGACACATCCGCCGTGGATGAAGGTGTCTGTCGTCTCCCCGGCGCAGGCATAGTTCACGATGCCGGTGACATCGACGAAGCGCAGGTCATTGAAGATATCATCGGCGAAGCCCGAGCTGAAGTCGAGGTTGGGCTGGTAGCCGAACGAGAGCGAGTCACCCAGCGCCATGTAATAGTGGGGGGCAATCGCCTGCGCGGGATCGTTCCTGCTCAACACGAGGAGATCGACACCCACCAGCGCCGCGACCAGGACGACTGAGAGCGCCACCACTGCCAGAATGCTGGTGGGACGAGCGCCAGAGCCGCCAGCCGACGCCGCATTGTCTCCAGTTCGAGCCATGGGGCAATCTCCGATCACTTACCCATTCACCATCACCAATCATGCGCCGTTGTCTTCTGGTGTGAAGTATTATCTACCTTACGTCAAGCCATCACCATTTTACGCACAGATGAGCTACGACCGCCGTGCGAGGTGACTTCGCGCGGGCTGCCCCCTCCCCCTAACCCCCTCTCCCTTCAGGGAGAGGGGGAACCAGAGAGACCTCACCCCCAGCCACGCCCCCGGGCCGCTGGCGCTGACGAGTCCGCTTCTCCTGGTAGCGCTTGTTGCGCTGACGCTTGATCTCACCTCGGCTACACCAATCACACGTGCAAGACGCCACACCGTGGGCCAATGGAAAGTAGCGCCAGCCAAGCGCGTGTGGAACCGAACGGACAGTGCGTATCTCGCGCGGGCCGATCGCTCGCGGCACGATTACCTCATAGCCCAGGCGATATTCAGCTTTGAGTTTCATCACTGTCTTGATGGCCTCGCTCGCGCTCATTGTCTCATGCGACGAGTTATAGAAGCCCGCCGAGACCAGCTCCTCATCGTCGAGCCAGAACGAGATCGCTATCATTGTGCGGTGGCCACGTCGCTTCAGCTCCCGCGCCCATTGATGCGTGCTGTAGTAATCAGGCAGCATTGGCATGCAATAGACGCCCAGCCGCCCGCGTCTGACGCCAGCGCGACGGATACGCGGAACCGCATTGGCAGGGGCCAGGTGAACGAATATCGGCATAGGCAGACAAATCTCCTGGGTATCCAGCTAAACGTCTGGCGCTTGCAGGCCGTGTAGGCCAAGTGTCAGGGAGATTTCGCCGCCGTGGTGCAGGTCGTGTTCGAGCACGTGCCAGACGACCCAGGTGCGCGATAAATCGTAGTGGTTGCCGCGCCATTCGTGTGGGAACGTCTGCCGCATATCTTCCGGCGTCCAGCGGTCGAGCAGGCTTGCGACGAAGCGCCAACTGTGGTCTAGACCGCTTACCAACGCGGCGACATCAGTGGTCAGCGCGCCGGGATCGTACCACACGCGTAGCGCGTCCAGTTCCTCACCTGTCTCGCCGACGAAGTCGCCCAGCCAGAACGCCCGGCACTCGATGACATGCGCGACGATCTCGCCAATCGAGCGCTGCCCTGGTCCGGCGCGCAGCGCCGCCTGTTCCGCCGTCAGTGGAGCAATCGCCGCGCGGATGTGGTCGGCATATTCCCGCCACAGATCGGAGAACGTTGCCAGGGTGAGGTCTTTCGCCACTTTCCGCTCCTTATAAACACCCGCATAACACAAACACCTGCCTATCCCCACACTTCACACTCTACCATGCTGCCCGCGTGGCTGGTTGCGGCAGAGGCCACAATCTCTGGTCATGCGCGACACGAATCGGCCACGTTCTGGTATGCTGAACGCCGAACGCCTTATACTCATATCACGGTCGGATATATCTCGCTCAGTAGCAGTATCGGAGTCCTCCGCATGTCGCTGCCCCAGGCCTTGCTGCTTTTTGGCATCGCGCTCGTCGCCGGGGCGCAGAACTCCGTGGCAGGTGGTGGCAGCTTTCTGACGGTCCCAGTCCTCATCTTTACTGGCGTCCTTCCCAAGCAGGCCAACGCGACCAATACGCTCGCCCTCTGGCCGGGGACCGTGGCGAGCATTCCACCCTACCGCGATGCGCTCGATACCGAACGGCTGACGCTGATCGTGCTGAGCGTCGTCAGCGTCATCGGCGGCATCTTCGGCGCGGTGGTGTTGCTGAAGACACCGCAAGACGCCTTTCTGCGCGTGCTGCCCTTTCTGCTGCTGGGCGCGACGATCCTCTTCGCCGTTGGCGGCCCGCTGACCGCGCTGCTGCGGCGCCCCGGCAAGGCGCACGGCCCGCGCTGGCTCGCACTGACGTGGGCCTCGCTGGTGCAGTTCGTCGTCGCGCTCTACGGTGGCTTCTTTGGCGGCGGGATCGGCATTCTGATGCTGGCGACGCTGAGCCTGATGGGTATGCGCAACATCCACACGATGAACGCGCTCAAGGTGGTGCTGGCCACCTGCATCAATAGCGTCGCAATGCTGACGTTCGTTTTCGCGGGGCTGGTGGAATGGCCGCAGGCGCTGGTGATGATGGTCGGGGCGATCATCGGCGGCTGGGGTGGCGCCTCGCTGGCGCGCAAGATCGACGGGCGTTACATCCGCATCTATGTCATCGTCGTCGGGCTGGCGATGTCGCTCGTGCTCTTCCTTCGCGCCCGCTAGACCTGCTAGCCAGTGAACAAACGTAGCAGCGCAAGCGCTATCCCCAGCAATACGAGGACACAGCCGACAAGTAGTATTGCCGTCCCACCAGGCGTGGCTTTCTTGAACGTCCACCCTTTAGGATAGCTGATGCGGGGAACGCCGGGTACTGGCGAAAATCCATAGACTGGCAGTTGCAGGCCTTCCCCCTCTTCACGCGATGGGCCGCTACCGCCATGTAGCTGCTTCCCCCGGCGAACGCGATGCTCCTTGTGGTGGCGATGATGCCGTGGCTCATCCTCCGACATAGCGTTTCTCCCCGAATTTTCCTCGCTGACGACAACTTCTGACTGCCGCGCCGTCATTGTAACACCAACCTGTGGCTACCCATACGGGCTACCCGAATTGGCACAGATGTACCAACCGTTTGAGAGCTACCCAGGGAGAATGTAGTCTGCGGCTGAATGTGAAGGTCATCATTTCTCCGTGGAAAGAAGTGAGGAAGTCTATGGAAGGTTCGGCGGTATCTCCCCTGGTGACTGTCTTGTTGCCGGGCGCGCTGAGCGAGCAGACCCATGGCGCGCGTACCGTACAGGTGGCGGGCGGCACTGTGCGCGAGGTGGTCGACGCGCTCGAAGCCGCCTGGCCAGGAATGGCGTTTCGTCTCTGCTTCGAGACGGGCGAGCTGCGCACCTTCGTCAATGTCTTCCTCAATGGGCGCAATGTGCGCTATCTCCAGGGGCTGGAGACGCCCGTACCCGCTGGCGCCACCCTGCACATTCTGCCATCCGTTGCGGGTGGCTGATCCCGGAGCATGTGGGTAATCCCCCGCGTATCGTGGATTTCGCATGAGTACGTGAGTACGGAGGAAAACGCATGGCACAGAAGTATCCCAGTGGCACGGTGGTCGTGTTGGCAGGCACCAAACGTGGCCTGTTTCTGCTTACCTCACAGGATCGCGAGCGCTGGACTGTAGAACCGACGACGATGAGCGGCATGCGCGTCTACAACGCCGTCCTCGACCAGCGCTCCGGCAGCCGTCTCTTCGCCGCTGAGAATGGCGACTTCTTCGGGAATTTCATCAAGTATAGCGATGACTTTGGCCAGACCTGGGAGAAGCCCGAACAGGGTATCGAGTTCCCCGAAGAGAGCGGCCTGAAGCTCACCAACATCTGGCTGATCGAGCCGGGGCGCGCCGAGCAGCCGGGTACGCTCTACTGCGGCGTAGACCCCGCCAGCCTCTGGGTCAGCACCGATAACGGCGTCACGTGGTCGATCAACGAGGGGCTGGAGAACCACCCCACGCGCGCGACCTGGAATCCCGGCAACGGTGGCCTCTGCCTGCATAGCATCGTCCCCGACTACTCCAACCCTGACCGTATGTGGATCGGCATCTCGGCGGTTGGCTGCATGCGCACCGACGATGGCGGCAAGAGTTGGAGCTTCGCCAACAAGGGGACGCGCGCGGGCTTCCAGCCAGACATCTATCCTGAATATGGGCAGTGCATCCATCGTGTGGTGCAGCATCCGAACAAGCCTGATGCGCTCTATCAGCAGAACCACTGCGGCGTCTATCGCACTGAGAACGCTGGCGAGGAGTGGATCGACATCCAGGGCAGCCTGCCCTCGGAGTTCGGCTTCCCCATTGCGCTCGACGCGCATCGCCCCGAGACGGTCTATACCATCGTCGAAGGCGATGGTCGTAACAACATTGGTGACCAGTTCACCGTCTATCGTACGAAGGACGCTGGCGCCTCGTGGGAGCCGCTGACGAACGGGCTGCCCGCAGGGGCGAATGTGCGGCTGGGCGTGTTGCGCCACGGCATGTGCGCCGATAAGCTTGACCCGTGCGGCGTCTACGTCGGCACGAACACAGGCCAGCTTTTTGCTACGGCGGACGGTGGCGATAGCTGGCAGATGATTGCCGACTACCTGCCGTCGATCTATTCGGTGACGGCGACGATCATCGAGTAGTCGGACGGACCACCCCCTCTCCCGCGAGGAGAGGGGGAACCAGAGACGCGCCCGAGAAGGAGCTACGACACATGGCTGAAGAGAACTTCACGCTGACGACAATCTATACCAATTGGAAGAAGTATCAGGAGCACATCAGGGATGCGGTTGCACCGCTGACGGCGGAGCAGCTTGCGCTTGAGGCGGCGCCGCATCTGCGCACTGTTGGCCAGCTTGCGCTGCACATCATCGGCTGCCGCGCTGGCTGGTTCACGTTTACTATGGGCGAAGACTGGGGCGATAAGGGGAAGGCGTACGCGGAGTTGGATGAGCGCGGCGCGCCTGCTCGTACCGCCGCCGAGATGGTGGAGGCACTCGACTACACCTGGCAGAGCATGGCCGATTGCCTGGCCCGCTGGAATGACGACGACATGCAAAAGACGTTCGAGGACGACTGGGGAGACGGCAAGATCGTCCACCTGTCGCGCGCCTGGATCGTCTACCATGTGATGGAGCACGACCTGCACCACGGCGGTGAACTCTCGCTCACCCTTGGCATGCACGGGATTCCGGCGGATTTTCCGGGGTAGCGTGATTAGTATCCCTAGACCTCATCCCTATCCCTCTCTCCTGATAGGAGAGGGGGAACCAGACATCGCATCCTTCCTGATAACCTATCGCCAAGTGGGAGATAGCTATGCAACACCTGGACGAAGACGAGTGGCTCTGGGGATGGGATGCCAGCCCCGGCATCGTCTCCGTCTGGGCGGAGCGCACTGGCCGCGCGGTTCTCTGGCGGCGCGCTCCCGGCGGTGGCGCGCTCACCCGCGAGGAGGACAGGTTTCGCCCGTGGCTGCTGCTGCCCTCGCTGGATGACCTGGCGCACCTCGGCGCGCGACTCATGCCTGAGGGCACGATAGGCACGGAGCTACCTGGCTCGGTCGCCTGGCGGGAGCTTTCCGGTGAGGGCCAGTATCGCTACATCGTCAGCGCGACGGATGGGCGGACCCTCGACACCGCCGTTATGACCGGCGCGTCGGCCCGGCTGGGACGGCAGATACTCCGGCTGGCGGAGATGGGCGACGAGGCGGCGCTCAGTTTACCACCGGAAGAACAGTATCTCGTCGCCACCGGACGCACCCACTTCGGCGGCCTCGCCTTCGACGATCTCCACCGGCTGCAATTCGACCTCGAAACCACGGGACTGAATCCCGCCAAGAATAGCGTCTTTCTGGTCGCCGTGCGCGATAATCGCGGCTTTTTCGCCGTGCTGGATGTCGCCGAGCGCGGGCTGACGGGGCCAGCGGCAGAGGCCGATCTGATCCGGCGGCTGGTCGCCCTCATCCGTCAGCGCGACCCCGACGTGATCGAGAACCACAACTTGCACGGCTTTGACCTGCCCTTCCTCGCTCGTCGCGCCGAGGCGCTGGGCGTGACGCTGGCGATTGGCCGGCTGGGCGGCGGCATGCGTAGACGGCCCGCATCACGTGGCTACGGCCCCTGGCGCAGCGATGATGCCGACCCGGGCGAACGCGAGGAGGCGCGCGGACGCTTCACCGTCCCCGGGCGCGAGCTGATCGATACGCTCGACGCCGTCCGGCGCTATGATTTCGCCGCGCGCGATCTGCCCGGCCACGGCCTCAAAGCGGTGGCGCGGCACTTTGGGCTGGCAGCCCCTGACCGCGAATACGTCGCGGGGGCGCAGGTCTATAGCACCTGGCTGGCGGATCCTGAGCGCGTACGGCACTATGCGCTGGACGACGTGAATGAGGCTGACGGCGTGGCGCGGCTGCTCGGTGGCGCGGCGTTTGCCCTGGCGCGGATGGCGCCGCGACGCTACGAGCGGCTGGCGGACGCAGGCCCGGCGACGGGCGTGCTCGATCCGCTGCTGGTGCGCGCCTATCTGCGGGCGGGCGCGGCGATTCCGGCGCGAACAGTCAGCGACGGCGCCCAGCACAGCGGCGCGGCGCTCTACCTCTTTGCCGCGGGCGTCGCCAACCGTGTCGTTAAGGCCGATGTGTCGAGCCTGTACCCCTCGCTGATGCGCCAGTATCACATTGGCCCAGCCAGCGACCGGCTTGGCGCGATGCTGGCGCTGGTGGACCGTCTGGTGGAGCAGCGGCTGGCGGCCAAGGGACGCGCCAGAGCCGCGCCGGTAGGTTCGCCTGCGCGCCACACCGATGAGGCGCTCTCCGCCGCGATGAAGATTCTGGTCAACTCGGCTTATGGCTACATGGGCGCGACCGGGCTGACGCGCTTCGCCGATGTGCATGCCGCCAATGAGGTCACCCGGCGCGGACGCGAGGTGCTGGGGCTGCTCTGCCGCGAGCTGGCGGCGCGTGGGGCGACTCTGCTCGAAGGCGATACCGACGGCGTCTACTTCGCCGTGCCGGAGGGCTGGAGCGAAGCGGATGAGCGGCGGATCGTCGCGGAGGTGGCGGCGCTGCTACCCCCGCTCGTCCGGCTGGAGTTCGAGGGGCGCTATGCCGCGATGCTCTCACACGAGCCGAAAAACTACGCCCTGCTGGCATGGGATGGCGCGCTCACCTTGCGCGGCGTGGCCTTTCGCTCCAGTCGCTCCGAGCCGTTCGGCGAGGTCTTTCTGCGCGAGGCCATCGCCTCCCTGCTGACTGGCGATATCCCCGGCGTCCGGCGCGCCTATCTCGCTATGGCCGATGCGCTCCAACGGCGAGAGCTCGCGAC
>DASUHD010000059.1:0-27426 GCA_036273675.1 Ktedonobacterales bacterium
ACCAGCCACTCTGGCTACCGCTTCCCTATTTGCTTGTCTGTTGGCGCGCCGCCAGCTACAATCGCAGTAATCATCGTGGAAATATCATCCCCCATCTGACTGCTATCACATAGCGCACGCAGAGCATCGCGAAGGGAGCGGCGACGTGGACGCATACGAGCTGCGACAGATTACCGAGACGTTTCGCGAGCTAGCCGCGCGCGCCGCACATGACGAGGCGATGGCGCGCCAGCTTCGCGATGCGCTGGCGGAGAGCGGGCTGCTCGGTGTCTTCGGCGAAGGCCCAGCCATCGATGTGGTTGATCTGCTGGACGCTGGCGGCGAGGATGCCCTGCGCGCGCGGCTGAATGCCCTGCCCATGGCCGATCTACGGGCGCTCATCGCGGCGTATAAATACGATCCCGAGAAGGAGACGGCGCGTTGGCGCAGCGTCTCCCGGTTGACCGACTTTATTGTCACCCACGCCCAGCAAGATTTGGAGCGGATGGACCAGGCGCAGCCGCAGGCGGTAGCGGCGCCCTCGTGGATGCTCTAACGCGCGCATGGAGAATACGCCGCAACTCGCAATGCCAACGCCGACGCCCGAAGACCCAATCGAGGCGCTGACCGGCTCGGCGTTTCAGCGACTCGGCACGGCGCTAGTCGCCGTCGCGAAGCGTCCCAGCCGCGCCGCGTACGCTACGTGGATGCGCGTCGTCGAGCCGGGATGGATCGTGCCGCTGCTGGGCGTCACCCTGGTGATTGGCATGCTGAATGGCATGATGAGTGCCGTTGAAGAGACTTTTCTGCGGGCGCCAGCCTCCCATAGGGTTTACTATCGCTTCGGCGCACCGTCGTTCGCGGACCACATGATCTACAGCCTGTTTATCAGTCCGCTGTTTGGGGTGATCGAATTTGCGCTGCTCATGCTTTTCATCGCCGCGCTGATGCCTGCCGAACGAGGAAGCCTCAAAGAGCGCGCGATTCAGGTGGCGCGGCCGTACCTGCTGGCGGAAATTGTAACTGGTCTCATATTCTTGCTCATCTTTCAGCCAATAACTGTGTTGGGGCGAACCCCAGTTGGCGAGAATCCGCTGGTGGGCCTTGTGAGCAGCCTAGTCACGCTGCCGATTCTCGTCTATATCATTGTTGCCGAATTAAATGCGCTAGCTGCCGGGAGTGGCAAGAATCGCTGGCTGCTCTTTGGCGTATGGTTGTTGGGTGGCTCAATTGTAGCGTTCATCGTGCCGTATGGCATGGGTGTTTTACTCTATCCATTCGGTATTCACGTAGCCGTTCCTTTCTGACGCTAGCCTGGACATTGCACACGAGTGCATCGCTTATGCGCACACGAGTGCGGATGGCGAGGGGAGCGCGCGGTTGTGATGCTGTGATGCAAGCCATATAATCTCGTAGACAAGAAACCCGTTCGCACGATACGATGTAAGCACACCTCGGGAAACCACATCAATGACGATGTAGCCATAGAGAACTGGATAGTCGGCGGCGGTACGGGCCGCGCCCGATGCCTTTTAAAACGTGCGACAATACAGCGCATTCTTAATTCATCAGTAGCAGAGCGCCTGGGGAGACGTTCGGGCATGTGTGGCACATATCAGCCCTGTGGCCCCCGGAGGAGTGAGGACTCGTGACACGAATACTCGATACCATCGACCAGCCCGCGCAGCTCAAGGCGCTTTCGCCCAAAGAACTCGCCCTGCTGGCGCAGGAGATGCGCCAGGAGATCATCGAGACGGTGGCGCTCCGCGGCGGACATCTTGCCCCGAATCTGGGAACCATTGAACTGACCCTCGCGCTCCACATCGCCTTCGATACGCCGAACGACATCCTCGTCTGGGACATCGGCCACCAGGCGTACCCCCACAAGCTGGTCACGGGGCGGCGTGATAAATTCCGCACCATCAAGCAGTTCGGCGGCCTCTCCGGCTACCTGCGCCGCGACGAGAGCGAGTATGACGCCTTTGGCGCGAGCCATGCCAGCACCTCCATCTCGGCGGCATTAGGCATGGCGGCGGCGCGCGACCTGCGCGGGGAGAAATTCTCGGTCGTCGCGGTGATTGGCGATGGCGCGCTAACCGGCGGGATGGCGCTCGAAGCGCTCAACAACGCGGGCGCGCTGCGCAAGAACCTGATCGTCGTCCTTAACGATAACGATAAGAGTATCTCCGACAACGTCGGCGCGCTCAACGCCCACCTGGGCAAGCTGCGCACGGACCCGAACTACCTCCGCCTGCGCAACGTCGCCAGCCAGTCGCTGAAACACGTGCCGGGCGGCAACCTGGCGAAAGAGGTTGCCGGGCGAACGGCCCGCAGCGCCAAAGAGTTCGTGTTGCCGAGCAAGACCGGCGTCATCTTCGAAGAGTTGGGCTTTACCTTCCTTGGCCCCTTCGACGGCCATAACACCCAGGAAATGGTAGAGGTCTTCCGCAAGGCGCGCCAAATGGAGGGTCCGGTCTTCGTCCAGGTCATCACGAAGAAGGGCCAGGGGTGCGACTTCGCCGAGGCCGAGCCGACCAAGTTCCATGGTCCCGGAGCCTACGACCCACAGACCGGCGAGCTGAAGAAGTCCGATGGGCCGCCAACGTTCTCCGCCGTCTTTGGCAAGGCGATGATCGAGCTGGCGAAGCGCGATCCCGAGGTCGTGGCTATCACGGCGGCGATGTCTGAGGGAACGGCGCTCACCGAGTTCCAGCAGACATATCCCGAGCGCTTCTTCGACGTGGGCATCGCCGAGCAGCACGCGGTCACCTTCGCCGCGGGGCTGGCGTGCGGAGGGATGAAGCCGGTGGCGGCGATCTACTCCACTTTCTTGCAGCGCGCCTTCGATCAGGTGATCCACGATGTCTGCGTGCAGAACCTGCATGTCGTCTTCCCCATCGATCGCGCTGGTCTTGTTGGCGAGGACGGCCACACCCAGCAGGGCGTCTTCGATATCGCCTTCCTGCGGATGATCCCCAACATGCGGGTGATGGCGCCGAAGGACGAGAACGAACTGCGCCACATGCTTTATACGGCGCTCCAGATGGATGGGCCGGTGGCGCTGCGCTATCCGCGCGGCAAGGGCGTCGGCGTGCCGATGGATGACGACTTCCACGAGCTGCCCATCGGCAAGGCCGAGATGCTCTCGCCGGAGACTGAGATCGAGCAGGCCGAGTGCGCGGTGCTGGGCTACGGCCACCTTGTCCCGGCGGTGGAGCAGGCGGTACGCGAGCTGGCGACCGAGGACGATAT
Organism: Ktedonobacterales bacterium; assembly: GCA_036273675.1. GTDB lineage: Bacteria > Chloroflexota > Ktedonobacteria > Ktedonobacterales > JADMIN01 > DAHUXT01. The sequence goes on from DASUHD010000059.1 coordinate 3,232, forward strand.
CCGCGCGGTGGCGGTGAACGCGCGCTGGGCCAAGCCGCTGGACGAAGAGCTGATTCTGCGGTTGGCGCGAGCGACGCACACGCTGGTCACCATCGAGGATGGCGCCGTGGCGGGTGGGTTCGGCAGTGCCGTGGCGGAGTTGCTGCACGCGCACGGGCTGGACGACGTGCGGCTCAGGATCATCGGCGTTCCCGACCGGTTTATCGAGCATGGCGCGCCCGCGATTCTGCGCGAGTTGATCGGCCTCTCCTCCGCCCACGTCAAAGATGTCGTGCGCGAGCTGGTGCGTCCCGGCGCGGCCAGTGGCTACGCTGGCGGTGGCTCCGCGCCTACCAAGGGTGTCACGCCGGGCGCTCCGCGCTAGACGGCGCCGTCATCGCCCCCATTGCGCGATGACGGCGTATTGGCCACACATTCCAGTATCCCGCGGTATCGTCGTGCCGACACCACAGCGTCGTTTGGCGATTGTTCGCAGATCACCCGACACTCGCCCATTTACCCCTGGATGGCCGGTTCATGGGCAAGGGTAGCAGAAGGCCTGTGGCTATCGAAATAGACCATGACTGCGGTAATGAGGCCAAGAACGACACCCGGCAACAGCGACCTGCCGCCCTGCGCTATGCCACCCAGGCTATCGAAACGCAGGGAATCGTTGACAGGCGCCGAGCCAAGTAAGATCAACACTGCCACCACGATGAGCGCCCATCGCCACAATGGAGCACGAGTACGGATGTACAGTATCGTCATCACCGGGATACCTACCATGAGAACCGCGAGCAACGTAAAGTAGACGGCCCACCCCAGAGAGAAATTCGTCTCGACAAGCGTCTGATGCACGATCGTTGACGGTGGAGATGTATCACAAGTCGGCGACGTCGGCGAATTAGACCCATCGAACATACAAAGGGGCGAGGCAGTTGCAATAGTAAGGCGGGGTGCGAACAAGAAATAGGCTATGCCAGCCATGCCCGCTACTGCTGCGCCAGCCGCAAAAAGGAGTTCTAAAGCGGTTCTAGCGGATCTCGTCCGATTCTGGCGCCGTTCGACGTCGTGTTGTGTTAGGCATACTCACTCCTACCCTATGAATCGACGCTTGCCATATCATGCCCCTTGGCGGGCTTTAGTTCAGGATAACATAGTTGACTCGTGTCCAGTTCAACAAGCAACGGTCGTCGGCGCAGAACTGCTCCTGGAACCGGTACCCCGCATTATGCGTGCTGCGGATTCCCTGGGATGTTCCAGCAGATCCAACTACAGGGTACTGGTTCCAGAAAGCGTTGTCACACGGCCAACTCCAGTGGCCAGCAGCATATGCGCTAAACTGCCAGTAGACATGCGCACCTGCAGGACCAGTCACTTGTGCGTACGCTTGATTGAGCGTTACGTAACCGCAGGAAGGGTCTTTGTAGTAGTTCACGGAGCCTTTTACAGTAGCTGGCCCGTTAAACCCCACGTTTTGGCTTCCTCCAACCGTTGAGGTGGATCCACAAGGAATAGAGGCAGGGCTTATAGTACTTTGCGACCGCAAAGCATCGCTTTGAATCGCGGCGCCTAGGGTCGCCGCTGTTTTGTCATCCAGTAGCCGCCCAATCTGCCTCCTAGCTGCGTTCACGGTATTCTCATCAGCATTCCGACTTGGTAGCACGACAAAGGGAACGTGCTGCGAGCGAGCATATTGCTCTGTCACGATTCACGTCGTAATTACTGTACCTGCTGGGCAGAATGAGTCTACAGTAACCTCTTGCTGACCTGAATTACGTGTGAGGAGACGTGTGCAGTTTGATTGCGCAGTTATGTCTTCGGCTATTATGACTCTTGAAGACGCCGCCACCCGTGCCGTAGAGAATCCAGACAAACCGATCACTCCACTGACAAGAGCAATGCCTGACTCCTTTTCTGTTGACGCGAAGAACTCGCATGTACAACTCATGGGGATCTCACAGCCCGCATGCAATGCGTAATGATCAGCGGCATAATATATCGATAGTACAGAGGCAATACGTAAAAACTAAGTGAGGTATCGCTTACAGACCACCCAGCAATGCCCCGCCGCCCCAATTGATGCCAACGATTTCACCAGACACCCGCCACCGAGCACAGGGGAACAGCGTCCGCGTCGTATCCACGCCCCCTGTTCCCCTGGATTTGTGGGTGCATCATCGCTGGTGTCCCTGTGCTCCTGCTTTTCCCCGTCGTATTCCCTCTCCAATAATGAGCCGCTCGCGCTATGGATAGGTGGTTCTCCGCTCCTCGAACATGCCAGCGCGGTCTCCGTTTCTCGTGGTCTCGCGGAGAATGACATAGCACAGAGAAATGCGGAACAACGCCGTCACCAGTCTCCACTGACCATGAGAGGAGCAGCTACCATGAGCCTCTATCCAATGACGACAGACCGGACTTCGCGACTGTTATGCGTTTTCGCCCATCCAGATGATGAGGTTTTCTGCGTGGGTGGAACGGTAGCGCGCTGGGTGGCGGCTGGCGGTGAGGCTATGGTCCTCTCGGCTACACGCGGCGAGGCGGGCCAGATTCAGGATGCGAGCGCCGCCACCCGCCGCACGCTGGGCGCCGTGCGCGAGCATGAGCTACGTCTGGCATGCGACGAGCTTGGCGTTCAGTGGGTCGAGTGCCTCGATTATCTGGATGGCACGTTGCGAGACGTGGGCGTGATGACGCTCGCGCACGACGTGGCCGCACGCATCGATGATTTCAGGCCAGATGTCGTCGTCACCTTTGGCCTGGATGGCGGCTACGAGCACCCCGACCATATCGCCATCAGCGCTGCCACCACACTGGCCTGTCAACTGGTCGCACGGAGAGATGGTCGCGCGCCACACCTCTATTACAGCGCATTTCCCCGACAACACCAGCTTATCTGCCAGAGCCTGGCGGACTGGCTGACCGAGCGTGGCGCGAGCTTCCGCGGGACGTCGAGCTTCATCCGTGGGTTTACGCTGCTGGCGGAGGAAGCGACCTTGATGCGCTATGCCGACGATGCTGTGGAGACGCAGTGGTTCCCGGAAGGATTCTCCATCGTGGAACAGGGCGAGCAGGCGTCGAGCCTCTATCTGATCGTGACGGGAAGTGTCGAGGCGGTTCGCGAGGAAGACGATGGAACGCGACAGGTACTTCGGCGGCTGGGGCCAGGAGAATTCTTCGGCGAGCGGGCGCTCGCGCGCCATACGCCGCATGAGGTCTCGATGGTCGCGACGGATACCGTGACGTGTCTGGTGCTTTCATCCCAGGCGCCGAGCGCGTTCGCGGGCCGTGGCGGCGATGCGCGGCTGGGTGGCGTCTCCGTGGGGGAGTCGGATGGCAGCGGGCCAGAGTTTGAGCGGCTCGTTGGCGTAGATATCTCAGCGCAGATCGACCGCAAGATCGCGGCGCTGGCGGCCCATCGCTCGCAGTTCTCGATTGATCCGGCGATGTTCCCACTGGCGCTCGTGCGCGACCTGCTGGGCAGCGAGTACTTCGAGCGGGTGACGGTCGCAGCGCCGGTCAGCGCCCAAGTTGCCTGAGATAGCCAGGATAGACAGACTTTGCCGTTGACTCCCCGTTGACTCCATCCGCGCCCTTGCGGAGCCAGCGGCGATATGGTACTATTGAGCGTGCCGTGAGGAACATGCAATCGCGGCGCACGGGCCTCTAGCTCAATTGGCAGAGCAGCTGACTCTTAATCAGCGGGTTGTCGGTTCGAGTCCGACGGGGCTCACCACCTATATATGGGATTTGGATTGTATCCAAATCCCATATTTTGTTGCTTGCAAGCGGCGTAAACGGCGTCGATTCACGAAGTCAGCGGGCCCCTTTGCACACCACTTGGGCCGCGGTTTCGCTTCAGCCTGGCCGCGATCCTTCCCCTATCTGTCATGTCATGTGCCGCAACTACGCCTCGCAGTGCCGCGACGACCTTGCACACGAACCCACACAGTCCGCTTGGGAACCACACCGACACCTCAGGGAATCATCACGTATCCCTCGTGGATGCCGCCTCGATGCACATCACGGTCACATGCTATCCCCCAGGTGATTGCCCTGCCGTGTCCTGGCTGGATCTGGTTGGATACTCCAACAGGCGAACGTCGAGTTAGCTCTCTAGCTGCGGAGCGCCAGCAGAAGCGGCGCGTAATCCTGGACGCCGCGGCTGCGGAACTCGCAATCTACGGCTATGACCAAGCCAATATCAACACCATCGCGGAACGTGCCGGAATCGGACGGGGCGCCATCTAACTGTACGTTGACAGTAAAGATGAGATTCTCGATGCGCTGTTGGACACCATTGGCTCACTGATCGACGACACCGTGCGTCGCCCCACTGGCCGCGTGTCAGCGCGATGCCCACAACCGATAGTAGTGGCACAAGCGAGATCGCAATCGCGACTCCTGGTAGAGAGTCTGCTATCTCCTTGTGGGCAGTGCTGTATCCCCCAGCGGCGCACGCGGCCAAAGCAATCAGTAAGGCGATCAGGTTGTGAGAGGTTCGTGAGGTGATCTGCGCATTGTTGGCGAATGAAAGCTGATAGTTAGGAACCAGTTTGGCCAGCAACAGCGACAAGCTGACGACCACAACGATGCTCACCACGGCGAGCACCAGTGAGCGCCATACGTGTTGTGGGCGTCCCGTCACGATATTGAACGTTGCACCCATGATGGGCGTCATCAGCGGGGAAATAATCATCGCGCCAATGACCATAGCATCTGAGTTGAAGGTCACTCCGAAGGTTGCGATCACCGTAGCCAGCACCACGAGAACAAAGTAGTCGGTAATCCGCTGGACTCTCCTGGGGCCGTCGAAGCTGAATTTGTCTGCCGACCGGGGCAGATACGATGGGTCCACACGGTTCATAAGACACAAAACGCTCAAGTGCGGTCGTCATGTGGACGGACCTTCCCCTCAGGCAGCTACAAAGTAGGAGCAAAACATCATTTCTTTCGGCCCAGGCTGGCCCTATATCGTACATTGCTCATGTGCGGGCCGATGCCGGCGGAACTACCCACCAACATACGTCTCATTCGATGACGCGGCCATCGTGCATGTGGATCACGCGATCGACTTGTGCGCCGATCTCGTGCGCATGCGTCACCAGGACGATTGTCTGGCCGTGCGTTCGGTTCACTGCGCGCAACAAGTCCATAATCTCCTGTGACGCGTCGCTATCCAGGCTGCCAGTGGGCTCGTCAGCCCATAGAATCGTCGGATCGTGGATCAGGGCGCGGGCGATAGCTACCCTCTGGCGCTGCCCACCGGAAAGTTCTCCTGGATAATGCTGCATCCGCTGCGTTAGTCCCACCTCTGAAAGGAGTGTTTGAGCGCGATGTCGTGCCTCAGTGGGAGAACGGCGTGCGATGAGGAGGGGCAATTCCACGTTTTCCACCGCCGTCAACACCGGTAGTAAATTGAAGCTCTGGAAGATGAATCCCATGTTGGCCGCGCGAAAATTGGTCATCTCGTGCTCGCTGAGTTCGGCTAAATTTTGCCCAGCGATGAGGATCTTTCCGCTGTCAATGGTATCCAATCCCGCCAAGCAGTTGAGCAACGTTGTCTTGCCAGAGCCGCTTGCCCCCATGACAGCAACTACCTCGCCCTTGTTGACTCGCAGCGACACACCATCTAAAGCCTGTACCTGTACCGCCTGCGACTGATATATTTTCGTCACATCCTCTGCTTCGATGATTGGTGATGACACGTATTCCTTCGGCTCCTCTTCAACGGCGCCATTTGAGCAGGCATGTCTGCCGCCCGCCTACTCAGACAATAATGATGGATTTGGGCATGAAACTAACACCTGGTAGCGGGGATAATCTCTGGCACGTGCGTAACTGATAATGTACAGTCGCTCCTCTCTTCAGGCTCTCTATTCATACCGCAAAGCCTCAGCAGGGGCGATGCGACTGGCCTGGCGCGCTGGGAGAGTGACTGCTGCCAGTGCGCACATGATCGCGCTGAGCAGAATCAGGGCCAGTGTATTCCATGGCACCACGAGCGTCAGTCCAAGATGCGCCTCATCCAAGAATGTCAGGGCAAAGGCGTTGTGACAAAGCGCCAATCCGATGAGTAGCCCAGCGGTGGCTCCGCCTGTGGCTACCAACAGTGTCTCGATGACAAAGACGAAGAGTATATCGCTACGTTGAAAGCCTAATGCGCGCAATACCCCGATCTGTTGACGGCGCTCGACCACGGCGCGCAGGCCAGTGATCATGAGGGCGACTATACCCACGAAAAGCATCACCGCCACAAGCCGCAACAGCAACTCGCTGGCAAAGATCGCAGGCGCGTTTTGTGAGAGCAGCGTGGCACGCACCACCGTCGTCTCGAAGCCGTTTTCAATGAGCGCCGAGCCGATAGCACGCGCCACACCGGCTGCATTTGCGCTCGCCGTCAGTCGAAAGTAGTAATAGGAGGCGCTCACCACAGGCAGACCAGCCTCCAAAGAAGCGAAGGTCGCGGGCGATCCCAGTAATCCATAGCGTTGTCCCTGCACATTATCGATAATACCGATGACGGTCACTTGACGCACAGGGGTCTTGCTCCGAAAATCACCGACCCACAATGGAATCGGCGCGAAGGTTCCATTCTGAGCGCCGGTGTTCGTCAACTGCAATGTGAAGTGGTGCAGCTTCGCTGGATCGTCGAGGAGGTTCCGCACCTCTGGCGTCGTCTGGCGTAACAAGTCCTGGGTCGCCGCCTGGCTGAGCGTGGCCGCCAGCGTGGCTGGACCCAGTAATGTTGCCGCGATTGGGGGCGCGGCGAAATCAGTGAGGTCTGGCAAAGGTGGGGGTTGCGCACCCAGCGCTGCCGCATTGCTCGGGTCGAGCGCACCGGCGTCGATCACGACGGATCCAGGCTGTGAAGCGACTGCGCGCCAGACCGCGGCATCGGTAGGGTAGCCCTTCGCACGCGCTACCAATGGCAAGCCGGAGCCTTGAAGGAACGCGCCATCGATTTGCGCGGCGGGATACAAGCGCCACCCAGCATTTGCGCCACCGGGCTGGAGGATCGCCAGCGGTAGTGAAGACGCAGCGCTGACCTGCTGGATCTCCGCAGCGGAAGCAGGCACGCGGGTGTCCAGTGTTGAGTGGAGCGCGCTGATGCTGCTGAGTGGCAGAGAGAACGGCCGTCCGATGATATCATAGCCTCCTGTGAGTGCGCCAACGTCGCTATACCGCTGAGAAGTCGAGGTCGCGATACATGCCATGACAACCATGACAAAGCACACCAGTCCAAAGAGCGCGACACTTATGCCCGTACGAATCCGTTGAGACGCGAGATAGAGTAACGCGACCGTGGTCACGTGGCGCTTGTGACCGATGTGCGCCAGCCCGCGTTGCAGAGGGCGCAGCACCAGACCAAGATTGGGCGTCACTGCCAGCACCATCCCCAACACCATAAGCATGCCAGCGATGAAAAATGTACTCATTCCTCCAGAGAAGCGACGTGCGTTCCCCAGCCAAGGCGGTGGCAACGCCCAATACACGAGGATGAAAGCTCCAACCGCCAGAGCGCTCACCCGACTCGCTGCCCGTCGCGCGCGCGAGAGCGCCAACAGACGAGACTCCTCTGGCAATGCTTGTATCATCGCAGTACGACGCCGCAGATACAGCCAGCGCGCCAGCACTGCAATCCCCACGCACAGAGCTACTGCTTCCGCTGCCAGCGCTATCCCCGCATGCTTCCAAGGGCCAAACAGGATAATGAACCCCACAGCGATAGGAAAGAGCCAGCGCCAACCAATGTCCCAAGCCCGAGTTCCCCAGGCCCATAGCGCCTCCAGACGGGTTCCCGACGCTTCTACGTCTTTCTTCACTACGGGCGCACTGGGCGACCTTGAGAGCATATTCTCTGTGCCGCGCAGTGCAGTTGCGATCGTCTGTCCGGTGGCCAGCCAGGCGGCCACTATTGTGACGAGCAGGGAGAACAGTACCGATGCGCCAAGAGAGGCAATGATTGTTGCTGGGTTGAAGTCGAGCTGCAGCGAGATTCCCAGGTGCGCCGCGCTTGGAGTAATCACTTTGACTAAGAGATAGGCAAACCCGAGACCGAGCGCTGCCCCTGGGCCAGCTGCTATCAGGGTATAGAATGCCGCCTCGAAGAGGAGCATCTCGACGACCGCGACCCGATGCAATCCCAGAGTCCTCAGTGTTGCCAGCTCGCTGCGACGTTCCACGGCCAGTAATGTAAAGACAAGGAAGATCAGGAGGGCCTCCACTGCCAGCGCGAACAGCGTATAGAGGCGCAAGATAGTATCGAAGAGTGTTTTGGCCTGCACTGCTAACCGGACAGCGTTGAGTTTTACCAGATGTACCGCCAAGCCCTGGGGCAGCTTGGTTCGAATGGTATGGGCGACATTGTGGCTAAATTCCACGCCAGTCAGCCCATCGCCAGTGTTTGCGATATAGATACGATTGATTTGACCTTCGGCGCGTGCAAGCGGTTGTAAAGCAGCCAGCGGCATGATGATGGTTGGCCGCGATCCCAGCGGCCCAGCGGCAATGATTCCCCGCACTTGCGCGCTCACCCGTTGCCCTGACCAGTGTACCGAATACACAGACAATCTATCACCAGCAGCGGCTTGCAAGAGATTTGCCGCGCTCAGGTTGATGTACACTTGACCAGCGTCCAGGTCTTGCACGCGAGCAACGTTACCATCTTGCAGGCGCCATGCGCCCAAAGGCCCCGATTTGTCTGTGGCGTTCATCCCCAGCAAGTTCATGGCGCTATGCGTCTGCCGTGTGGTCTCATCGACGGTAAGCGTCTGGTTGACCAGCAACGCCGCCGCGAGCCCACTGACCTGGGTGTTGCCGTTGAGCCGCGCCTGCACTTGCGCCGCAACGCTCTCCGGAAACAGCCCCAACCCGCCACTGCTACCCCTGCTGATCTCCTCATCAATTCGACCAACCTGGGCAACGGCCTCGCGCTGCACTGCCAACGTCAGGGTATCGCTCACAATCGTCGCTATCACGATCAAAGCTGTAGATAGCAATAGCCCAAAGATGATGAGGATTGCTCTTGTCGGCCGCCGTTGCACATAGCGGCGACTGATGTGCGTCAAATGTCTGTCATGCTGAGCCACCACGCCAAGAATAACGAGTACACCTATTGCGCTTACAACTACAAGCCAGAGCACGTCTGGCCCCATATGTCCTCCTTGAGCCAAGAGGCCGATATCGCCACCACGTCGGAGGCTGCACCGGGCCTTTCCTGCCGGAAACCACTTATGTTCAGGTCTTCCCATTTCCTTCCATTGTGTTCGTCGAAGTGGTTGTCATCGCTTCTACAAAGAGATCCGCAATAGCTTGAGCGCCTTGTGTCGAGGGATGGAATTGATCTTTCCCCAAGTAGTCCGGATGCGCAGCCATCTCGCGCCCCTGCGCGAAGATATCCACCAAATGCGCCCCAGAAAGCGAACAAGCGAAGCTGATTGCCGCGTTCCATGACAATATTTGCTCCGACAGTGCGGTCTGGTCCCATGTGGAGAAGTACGGCAACAATGTGAGATCCGGTATATTGCCGACGTAGATTGCCGCAGAGGTCTGTTGCGCCAGGCTGTTCAGCAGCGCTTGCAACTGCAGACTGAATGTGGCCAACGAGACATGGCGCTCGATATCGTTGACTCCTAGCCATACTGATATCAGTGTGGGATGCACTGACAATGCAATAGGTAACTCCGCTCGCACGGCAAGGTCCATCGTCGCGCCAGGTATGCCGAGATTGATGAGGTGGGGTTTCGCTTCGAGCTTGTTCGCAACATCATGCGGCCAGCTCTGTGTCAACGGATCATCGGCGCCAATGCCGAAGGAATCGGATGCGCCTACTGCTACGTAGACAGGATTTGGACGCGCCAGAATTCTTTGATGCTGCGATATAGCCTGAGCGCTCGCTGCCATAACCGGAGATGGGTAGCCAGCCACAGCGAAACACGCGATCCACATGAAGCATAGAGCGCTGCGGAGGCTCATCTCCTTGCTCCTCACTCTGGCGACCATGCTGTTGACGACGCGATTATTCGTAACCCAATAGACACATTTCGCGGAGCAATCCCCTGAGCAAAGCGCATGCGGCGGTTACCGAGCGCGACATCGAACAGGGCAGCCAGCGAATGCATCGGCGCTTTACTCTGCATACGACTATTGACATGCGAGGGGTCTCATGCCCAGACCTGCGCTAGGGTGTCCAAACACCGACACTTTGCGCCTGCCACCCCGTGGCCATAGCAGGCACTCAGTAGTTGAGGTAGCAGATCAGAGGGCCGATTGTCTGCTCCACCAGGGCCAGCGGGACAGCGAGTTCATGCATACTGGCGGCAGCCACGCAGAAGCGGGTAATCTCCCCGAGCCATTCCGGCCACACATGCGGTCTTGCCGCGTTGACGTAGATGACATAGTTAGCGAACCTCTCTTCCATGTTCATCGCCCATCTTCTTATGCATAAACCGTACCGAATCGAAGCGACACTCTTACCCTGTGGGAGAGGATAGCTTCCAAGAAGTCACGTTTTCTGAACGAGTGTATGCAGCAAGGTCTGATCCAGGCCTGCTTGGGTCACAGGGCCTTGTACAGATTCTCTAACGCCGCTCATCTCACATTCTGTCCGAGTCTTTCACCCTCCGCAATCGCCCTGCAAGACTTGTTAGATTATTGCAATCTCTCCGCGTCAGGATTAGGACATGTCTTACCGGTCTGGTCTGACTAGTGCGCGTTTGTTGTGATAACGGAGGATTCTGCCAGACAATGCCTCACTCGCAGCGACACGATGACCACGATGACCACGATGACCACGATGACCATGATGACACAAATACACCGCTAACCACGTCTGGCAGCCAGCATTCCTGGGGCCAGCGCATCCAGCATGGCTTGCGCGAATGGTGGGAATCGTGGGGCCAGCGGTACGGAACCGCCCTGCTGGCCGGATTACTCGGCTCCCTGGCGGCGCTGCTGGTCATGGGTGTGCTCCGGCTCTGGTGGGGGACGCTGACACCGCCAGAATTGGTCGGCGAGCGCCTGCTGCCGCTCATTCCCGCTGATCAGTTTGTTGCACTGCTGGCGCGTTTCAAGCCCAATCCCAAGACTGATCCGCTAGGGCTGGCGCTGCTGGGGCAGGTGGTTCTCGGCGTCTTGATTGCCCTGCCATTCGCGTATTTCGCGCGTCCCGCTCAGAACACAGCGACCCACTGGCCGCATCGGCGTGGCTGGCTCGTGGCTGGCGTGGTGGCGCTGCTGATGGAGCTTGTCGCCCTGGCGCTCTTCTGGCCTGTCTTGCAGGCAGGCATCTACGGCGATCCCTTCGACCGTGCGCGACTGCTTACCGCCGTCAGCCTGTTGCTCACCTTCAGCGCTTATGCCGCTGTCACCCTGTTGGCCAACCACTGGCTGAATTGGCGGCTGCGGCCAGTCAGCGCAAGTGACACGGTACGTGGCGAGTTATCTGGACTGCCTGTGCCTGCCACAACAGGCGTCAGCCGCCGGGCCGCGCTCGAAGCGGGAGGCGCTGTGGTGCTCTCGCTGGCGGCTGGCAGCGTGGCGTTCAACCGGCTACTGGCCGAGTGGTATGCCCGCTCCAACCTCACCTATGAGGGGATGCGCACGCCCAACGACATCACGAGCGCCATCACGCCGAACGGTGACTTCTACATCGTGAGCAAGAATGTGCTCGACCCGACGGTACAGGTCGAGCGTTGGCGGCTGGAAATCACCGGGCTGGTGCGCGCATCTCGATCATGGACAATGGAGCAACTGCGCGCGCTCGAAAGCGAGTCTCGCGTGATCACGCTGGAGTGCATCTCCAACGAGGTCGGCGGTCACCTCATCAGCACGGCACAATGGCGCGGCGTCTCGCTGCAAACACTGCTCGCGGCAGCGGGCGGAGCGCTGCCGACCGCAACGCATCTCATCTTCTTCGGCGTGGATGGCTACGCCACCAGCCTGCCGCTGGTTGATCTCTTGCAGGCGCGCACGCTGCTCGCCTGGGAAATGAATGGCCAGCCGTTGCCCGACCGCCACGGATTTCCCCTTCGGGCGCTGGTGGCGGGCCGCTACGGCGAGCAGAGCGCCAAATGGCTCTCGCGCATCGAGTTGACCGACCAGCCCTATAAAGGGTTCTACCAAAGCCAGGGATGGAGTGACGGCCCATTGAGCACGATGAGCCGGATTGATACCCCTGCCAGCACAGCGCCATTCGGCGCAGTAACTGTTAGTGGCATCGCCTTCGCGGGGCTCCGCGCCATTACCCGCATCGAAATTAGCACGGATAGTGGAGCAAGTTGGCATGACGCCACACTCATGCCGACGCTCTCGGACCAGAGTTGGCGTTTCTGGCAGTGGATATGGCGTCCAGCAGCGCCAGGACGATATATGCTGGTTGTCCGGGCGACTGATATCTCTGGCGCACTGCAAATTGGCAAGGTACAACCAGGGGTACCCAATGGCGCGACTGGCTGGCATAGTGTTCAGGTGTTGGTGAAGTAGGTGATAGGTGCAGAGACTAGCTATCGGGGCGTCTTCAGCTTCATACGCTGACCAGTCTAATGCGTCATCCTCATTCGAGGAAGTCATAGAAGCGCTGGAACGCTACACCAATGAGACAGGCGAGCCGCCGCTGATGCTCAGCGGCTGGGAAGCTGAACATCCCGCTCTCACACCGCCAGCAGCTCTGCTGCGCCACCTGGCCAGGCGCCCTTTGCAGCTACGCCGCTACACCTATGCGCATGACCTGTGTCATCCTCGCGAGGTAGCCGCCGAGTTGCTCAGCGATGGGCTGCGGTTCGCTGGCTCTCCCCTCTCGGCGCGGCATGTGAGCTTCCAGCAGAACAGCACACAGGCGCTGCTATTGACGCTGGCGGCTCTCAAGGAGCGTGGCGTGCGGCGGGTCACTGTCGCCGCTCCGGCTTATTATGCGATTGAAACCATCTGCCGCAGTCTTCACCTGGAGTTGGTGATTGTCCCCGCCGCTGATTTCGTGACCGGGGCGCTGGATATAGCTCGCCTGCAAGATGTCGCTCGTCTTCCCGGCTCAGTGGTACTCGTGACCAACCCAGCCTACTCGCTCGGCGTCGAATATACCCCAGCCGCGATTCACCAACTCGCGAGTGCGTTGCCCTCTGATGTCTGGCTGCTGCTGGATGAGACACGGCTGGGGTTGAGTTGGCGTTATGATGCGCCCTGGCCCTGGTATCCCACTGATCTTTCGCCGCGTACGGTGGTTGTGCGTTCCCCAAGTAAAGTCTTCTTCATTCATGGACGCAAAACCAGCTTGTTGTTCGGTGACCCGGCACTGCTACGCGAAGTAGAGCGGCTGGGTGAGGCGCTCGTCGGCTCGATGGCCGGAGATGCTGAGGCGGTGGCCCTGGCGTATTTGGAATCCTGGCGTGTTTGGCGCGACGAGACACGACTTGGCATTTCTGGCCCAATGAGTCACTGGCATCGTAGAGTGATTGCCTGCCTCGAGCGAAATCGTAGTGCGGCACAAGCAGCGCTCTCACCAGCAGGATTCACGCTTTCGCCAGTAGATTCAGGCCCCTATGTATTGGCTGCCGTACCCTCTGAGCGACTCCTGTCCCTTAAGGATCTGGCGGGCGCCCGGCAGCAGGGCGTCATGCTGATGGATTCGCGCTACTTCTTGCACGAGCATCCCGATTGGCTAGGGTTCCGGATCAACCTCGGCGGCGATCCTCAGCAGTTGTCCAAGGCGGTTGCCCAACTACAAACGCTCTGGCGGCAAGACCGCCAGGGTAGGTGACATGGCTTCAGTGAACTGCGTTCGGAAGGACAAATCGGAGAACAGCGCCTGCGGTCATCGTTGGGGCGATACCTTGCCCTTGCAGGAGTGTAGCCGTTTCAGCGTCGAGCGGTGAGATGGCGCAGATCGAACCACCATGCGCCGCGACGATGCGCTGGGCTATCGCCAGTCCCAGACCTGCGTTGGAGTGGGCGCGCCCGGTAGTGTCCGTCGTAGTGCCTGGCGAACGGCGCCGGGATGCTTCACCACGATAGGTACGCTCGAAGATGTGTGGCAAGTCATGCGTAGCGATGCCCTCTCCCGTGTCGATGACCTGCACCATAACGCCGATTGGCAGCCCGCGCTCGCACACGGTCGCGGCATGGAGCATGATCGCTCCACCTGCTGGCGTGTGGCGTAGCGCATTTTGAAGCAGATTATCAATAACCCGTTGGATCTGGCGCGGATCAAGAGGCGTGAGCGGGAGCGTTGGCTCGGCGCATCCTACCAACGTGACATTTGCCTGCTCGGCTTGCTCGCGCTTCCCCTCGAGCGCATCCGAGAGAATGTCCTCGAGCGCCACTTTGTCCAACTGGAGCGTCAATGCGCCGGATTCCAGCCGCGAAAGCTCGAAGAGATCATCCATCAACGCGCTGAGATGGCCGATCTCAGCGCGGATTGTATGCTGATAGCGCCGAATGGTCGCCGCGTCCGTGACCACCCCGTCATCAATCGCCTCGATCATCGCGCGAGTGGAGGCGAGGGGGGTGCGCAGATCGTGCGAAAGCGCGGCAATGACCTGACGGCGATCTGCCTCCGCCTGATCACGACGCTGGAATGCCTCCTGGATGCTGGCCGCCATTGAGTTGAACCAGAATGCCAACCTGTTGATCTCCGTCGTGCCGCCCGCATCGGCCTCCTCGATACGCCAGCCATAGTCGCCAGCGGCGATGCGGCGCGCGCCTGCTTCGATATGCGCAACGGTAGCGCTCACCTCACCGGCGATTGACCAGGCGATGGCCAGCGCGATGGCCGTGCCAAATGCGAGAAAGGCCAGCACTAATTCGCTATCTTCCACCGAGAGGAACATCAGCCGTGAGATCAAGATCACGCTGACGCCGATGATGAGGGCGGTCAACAGCGACGGGATAGCCAACTTTAAGCGAAAGTTGCCCAGGTGTGTCACATCAGCCAGCCAGAGCGCTAGCTGGCCCACTCCCAGGGCGATGCCGCCGCTTAATGCCAGGTACAGCGCAAGGTGGATTGTGTCACCTACCGGGGGTTTCATCTTGATGACCAGAATGGTGACCGTGAGGAGCAACGTCAGTACAACCAGCGCGACCCAGCTCAAGCTCAACCGCAGCCACCATCCGCTCCGTAGGCTCCAGCGCTGATAGACGGTCCGCGCTGTCATCTTGTCAGGCCGACTTGTCTCCATTGATGTCCTCCCGGATGTCCTCCCGAGCATCGACTTGGGGCGCATGCGTGTTGAAGCTCTTCATGTTACGGTTCGAACTTGTAGCCGACCCCCCAGACCGTGCGCAGATGACGTGGATGCGCCGGATCAACTTCCAGCTTCTCGCGGAGACGGCAGATTGCCACCGTCACGGTGCTTGTGTCGCCATAGTAGCCGATATCCCACACCTGATCGAGCAGTTGCTGGCGCGAGAAGACCTGGCGCGGGCGCCCTGCCAGAAAGTGTAAGAGATCGAACTCCTTCGCCGTCAGATCGAGCAGCATGCCCTTGTACTCGACCTGGCGTAGTTGGGGACGAATAGCCAGGTCGCCGATGCGCAGGGTGTCATCGAGCACCATCGCCGGAACATGCAGCGCCTCCACCCGCCGCAGCAGCGCCTGCACTCGCACGACCACCTCACGTGGGCTGAACGGCTTGGTTACGTAGTCATCCGCGCCGAGGTTGAATCCCGCCAGCTTGTCGTCTTCCTCGGTCTTGGCTGTAAGCATGAGAATTGGTATTGCGCTCTCCGCACGCAGGCGACGGCAGACCTCCATGCCATCAATACCGGGCAACATCACGTCGAGAACTACCAGATCCGGCGGAGACATGGCAGCGAGGCGGAGAGCAGTTGCGCCATCTGGCGCCTCGATCACCGCGAATCCAGCGGCCTCGAGATAATGCGTCAACACCTCACGAATGCTGCTTTCGTCATCCACAACCAATATTCGGCGCATAGGGGTTTCAACGTCTTGTGCGGCATTTCGAACAGGCTCACGCATATGGGGCGCTCCGGCGTGGGCAGGCAGAATGACTGAGAATGCGCTGTCTGCCCCAATACTCAGGATATGCAGGATGGCGGAGAGCATTTCCAAAAACGTTACGTTACCACAGTATTGTATGGTCTCGATTCTTACAGAATCGTTACCGGTGCGCCAGGCGATTCTTCAGTCTGAGTCGACATGTAAGGTTTGTGCAATCTCTGTTATCTCTCGGCAAGACCCGGGCGCTAGGCTCAAGACGATGTCTAGGGTCGTCTGGTGTAGGCCACACTCGGAGAGGATCGTTGTGCTGTGTTGCCAGTAGCTTATGAGATGGAAACGAACTCCCTCACAATCATCCTGCCAGCGCTCAACGAAGCGGACGCCATCGGCCCGCAAATTCAAGCGCTGCTGGCACATCCCGCATGGCGTCCGCTCCCGCTCTCGGAGATCGTGGTGGTGGATAACGGCAGTGATGACGCGACCGCCTCCGTTGCCCAGGCAGCAGGCGCTCACGTTGTCTCTGAACCGCGCCATGGCTACGGTGCGGCTTGCTATGCGGGTCTAAGGGCGGCGCGCGCAGATGTGGTGCTGCTGATGGACGCCGATGGCAGCGACGACCTGGCGGGCGCGGCGCGGGTTGCCTGGCGTGTGCTCTCAGGCGAGGCTGATCTGGCGATTGGATCGCGGGTACGCGGGCGCTGTGAAGCAGGCGCGCTGACACTTCAGCAGCGTGTCGGCAACGCAGTCGCGGCGCTACTCATGCGGATTCTCTGCGGCGTGCGCGTCACCGACCTGGGGCCGACACGCGCTATTCGCCGGGAGGCGCTACTGGCGCTCGATCCACAGGAGCGCACGTATGGCTGGTCCACAGAGATGCTGGTAAAGGCCGCCCGCGCTGGCTATCGCATCGTCGAAGAGCCGGTCGACTATCACCGCCGTGCTGGTGGGGTCTCCAAGGTGTCGGGAACATTTCGCGGTTCGCTGCGCGCAGGTTACTGCATCCTGACGACGGTGCTGCGGTATGCGCGCTGGCGTCCCGCCGAGTCTTCCCCAATACATCATGGACAACTGCCGACAATGACAGGAGGAAAGGTGGTTCACCTATGAGCGCGGGCAACAAGAGCCGAGATGGCGAAAGGCGTCGCGATGCGCTGGTGATTGTCGCGAAGTATCCTGCTCCTGGACGCGTCAAGACACGCCTCGGCGCGACCATCGGCTACGAGCAGTCTGCCCTCCTCTATGGCGCATTTCTACTGGATATGGCCGAGCGCTTCTCACAGACTGCGCTGGTGGATGGCTATGACCTCCTTTGGGCCTGCGTCGACGATGCGGCAACAATGGCGCCGATCCTTGGCGCAGAGGCGCGAATCATCCTACAGCGCGGAGACGATTTTGCCGAGCGGCTCTACCACATCTGCTGCGATGTCGCAGCGCGTGGCTATGAGCGAACGGCCATCCTCGGCTCCGACTCGCCCCAAGCGCCTGGCGCGGCGATTGCCAAGGCATTCGCATCGCTGCGAGGCGCGGATGTAGTACTGGGGCCAGCCGATGATGGCGGCTACTATCTCGTCGGCCTCTGGAACCAGCCCGCGCCTCCTGATCTTTTTACCGGCATCACGATGAGCACGCCGCTGGTATTCACGCAGACAGTGAAACGAGCACGCTCACTTGGCCTGGCAGTGCGGCTGGCCCCGACAACCTTCGATGTCGATTGCGAGGCGGATTTGCTGCGCCTGGCTCATGCGCTCGACGCCGCACCAGCGCTTGCTCCTCGCACGCATATGCTGCTGAAGGACTTACTGACACGGATGACGCCGGTAGGTAGTGCAGATGGAGTTGCCGATGGCGTCTACTGAACATCGGATGGTTGCCGTGGCCGACCAGTGCGACGCTCGTAATTCCTCAGCAGTGACGATGCCCGACAAGATGAAGGCGTGGAGACGACCCGTAGGATTGTTCATTCTCGCCATGTCCTCCATGGTCGGCTATCTCCTGATCCGGCCGCTCAGCATTGACGGGCTGAAGCATCCGGCGGGTGTGGCCGCCGTGGAACTCGGGCTCGCGCTTCCCTACGCGCTGTCCTGCTGGTGGGTCTTCGTCGGCGCGCCACCAACGACACGCCGTATTCTTTTGGCGGAGTGGGCCGTTGTCATTGGCGCAGCGCTCGCGTTCTTCGCCATAGTCTTTCCCCTCTGGCCGTCGCTCTCTGGCGATCCATATCGCTATGTCTGGGACGCCCGGGTGCTGGCGCATGGCTACAATCCGCTGGCCATCGCGCCCGATAGTCCGCTACTGGCGTCCCTGCGCGATGCGGTGATTTATCCCCGAATCCACTGGCTGGATGCGCCAACGATTTACCCGCCTGGCGCGCAGGGGCTGTATCTATTGGCCTATCTGGTTGCGCCGGATAACGTCTGGGCGATCAAAGCGGAAATGGTGTTCTGTGTCGCGCTTGTGGTGGCGCTGCTCATCGGCTATCTGCGCATGCGAGGCCAGGATCCGTTGCGGGTCATCGTCTGGCTGTGGTGTCCGCTGGTCATTGTCGAGCTAGGGATGGATGGACACGTTGACGCCGCGGCGATTGCGGTCTGGCTGGCGGCGCTGCTGCTCGCCGAGCGCACCAAACAGCGTTGGGCGCGCGGAGCAGTTGGCGTCCTGCTGGGCATTGCAACCCTGATCAAGCTGTATCCCGCGCTCTTTCTTCTTGCCCTGGGGCGCAAGGATGACCGCTGGCTCTATATCACATTTCTGGCAACGGTCGCTCTTGGCTATCTGCCATTTCTACAGGGCGGAGCGCCTGCGCTGGGTTTCCTCGGCATCTATGTCGGCGATGTTCAGAGCTATGGCGCGCTGCTCTTCTGGCTGCGCAATGCCTACGCCGCTCTTGGCGCTCCATTAGTCGCGGCGCCAATGACAGCGGTACTCGTGGCGGTGGTCGTTGTGGGGGCTGTTGTCTGGGCGCGATATCGAGGCAGACTCTCGGAGGGTGCGGCGCTGTACATCCTGCTGGCGCTGTGGCTGACGCTCACCCCACATCTGCTGCCCTGGTACGTTACCGCATTGGTTCCGTTCTGCGCGCTGTATCTGCGGCCACCCTGGCAAAGTCGCGGCAGCGCGCTTACCGGAGCCCTCTGGCTGGGCGTCTGCATCATGCCTGCTTTCAATATCGCCTTCGACCCCGCCTTCAGGAATCTCGAATGGCTCTACGCCGCCATCTATATCGCCGTCGTGGTCAGCGCAGCAGCTGGACTGCTCCTCCATCGCCGGTATCGCAGACACAGCAGACGCACCGGAGCGCGTTTGCGTGGTGACCGAGAGCAGCAGACCGCGCTCTTCGCTGCCACGGCAGACCAAATATGACAGCCAACTACGCTCTACCCACCCGGTGAGCGCATACCAGTACGTCATTGACACATACTGAATTGAAAGGACATCGCTATGGCTTCCGCACCAAGGGCATTGCCAATCGCACCCACGCGGCTGCCCCTGCCCCGCGAGCTTTACATCGAGAGCACGACGCGGTGCAACGAGTTTTGTGACCAGTGTCCGCGCACGCACCTGGGACGCGAGGCCGACCGCGACATCACGCCCGATGAGGTGCGGCGGATCGTCGAGCAGATTCCCGAGTTGGAGCGTGTCGTGCTGCATGGGCTGGGCGAGCCGCTTCTCAACGCGCGCCTGCCGGAGATCATTGCGCTGCTCCGTGCGCGCAATATCTGGGTACTCTTCAACTCCAATGGTTTGCTGCTGAACGAGCGGCGCGGGCGGGCTCTGGTTGCAGCGAGCCTGAGCGAGTTGCGCATCTCGCTGGATGGCGCGACACCGGGCACGTATGCGCGCATTCGTGGCGTGCACGAGCGGGCGCTACCCCTGATTATTCGCAATCTCGCAGCATTTGAGCGACTCAAGCAAGAACTTGGCGTCGAGCATCCACGCACCTCGCTCTGGTTCACCGCAATGCGCGAGAACGTCCACGAACTGCCACAGGTGGTCGAGATCGCCGCCCAGACAGGCATTCGCGAGGTGTATGTGCAGCGTTTCATCTACTTCGGCAAGGGATTGGCGCGCGAAGACCAAACCCTCTACCGGCAGGTACGCGAGCGCGAGCGAGAATATCTCGCGGCAGCCGAGGCGCGCTGCGCGTCAGAGGGCATTCGCTTCACGGCGACGGGAGCCACTACGCCCGCGGACTATCTAACGGGCGACAGTCAGGAGGCGATGCGGCGGCCATGGGCCGCTTGTCAGCGCCCATATCGCCTGGCCTATATCACGGCGCATGGTAACGTCTATTCCTGTTGTTTCGCTCCGTTCGATCCCGGCCCGCGCGGTGAAAAAGTGCTCGGCAACATCTTCGAGCAACCGTTTGCCGATATCTGGAACGGTGAGCGCTACACGGCGTTTCGCGCAGCCTTCGAGAGTGATACGCCATGGTCACACTGCGCTGGTTGTGGCACACGCTGGAGTCTGTAGTTGCGTAGTAACCTGATGGGCGGCTTTGTTTAGACGACTAGACATGCGAACTTAAGCGGCCTATGACCGCGTGTCGTGAGTGTCGAGCCCATCCGCACGCCCTTTTCAGGTCTGGTCGGCGGCGCGCCACCAGGCGATGACACCTGCGATGCCTCCCGCAACCACTACAACGATCAAGAGGTAGGAGCCCACACCAAGGTGTTGCGCTTCAGGGCCAGCCGCACCACTAAGCAACGCCGGAGCCGCCCAGGGAAACCAGGGACCAAGACCCAGCACAGACAAGACTTGCGCGAGAAAGACCAGCAGGACCATCACGCCAATCGCGGGGAGGTACCCACGTCCAGCGCTGGCCGCCCAAGCGAGTGGCAGTGTGAGTGCGGTGGTCAGGCTTGCTGTCGCCGAGTAGACCCCCGTCGCGTTGAGCCACCCAACCGTCGTCCAGCCGGGCAGACTGAGCAGCGCGCCCAGCGCGAGGCCAAGCAGGTAGATCCAGAGCGCGAGCATGGCGCACCAACACGTGGCAATTACCAGCTTCGCCGTCACTATCGCCGCACGCGGCGTGGGGAGCGCAAGCAGATCCTTGGCGGTGCGGTCGCTATACTCACGCCCAAAGAGCCAGATCACAACCAGGCTGAAGAGGATCGAGCCACCCACGGCTAGCGCCTGCGTCAGCAGCCCAAAGTAGGTCGGCCAGTCGCCATGCGCTGCCGAGAACTGTGCCTTGGTCGTCAGTGCGCCGAAACGCGCGGCCCACGTGGGATCGAGCAAAATCTTCATGAAGAGCGCGCCCATGAGTGGGACCAGCGAGAAGCCAGCCAGCGTCAGCAGCGGCATGCGCCCGCGCCGCGCCTTCAGAGCCTCGGCCCACAATGCCGCACTGAGTTCAGCGAACATGCTCGCCTCCTTTCGGCGTCGTCGGTGTGGCGCCGACCAGTCGCAGGAACTGCGACTCCAGGTCTTCCTCCTCGACACTCAGGCGGGTGAGATCGACGCCCTGCTCAATCAACTGCCGCGCCACCTCTTCGGGGTGCGCAATCGCGTGTGCATCGGAAAGGCGTAGCGCCCCCGCCAACTCGCTCGACTCATTCCCCCTCGACTCATTCCCGGCGCAACCCTCGACGACGAGACCAGCCGCGTTCAGCATCGCGCGGGCGCCCGCACGATCACGCGCATCCACGAGCAGCCAGCGCGCACGTTGGCGCTCCATCTCTGCCGCGCTCAACTCCTCCAGCAGCCGCCCCTGATGAATCACGCCGAAGCGGGTGGCGATCCGCGCGACCTCGCCGAGCAAGTGACTCGACAGGAAGATGGTGACACCGCGCTCATGCGCCAGCTCGCGCAGCAACTCGCGCACCTCGACGACTCCCGCCGGATCCAGTCCGTTAGCTGGCTCATCGAGGAGCAGCAGCGCCGGATCGTGTAGTAACGCCTTCGCCAGTCCCAGCCGCTGCGCGTTTCCCAGCGAGAGCGTCCCCGCGCGCCGGTCGGCATAGGGCGTGAGGGCGAGTCGCTCGATGGTCCGGTCGACGACGTGCGCGTCACGCAGTCCGCGCAAACGGCGGAAGACCTCCAGATTCTCGCGCACAGTCAACTCGGGATAGGCGTGTGGCGTCTCGACCAGATAGCCGACCTGGGTCCAGAGCGCACGCGCGTCGGGGTGTACTGGTTTACCAAGGAGATGCGCCGCGCCCGCGCTGGGGCGGATCATGCCAAGCAGCATGCGGATGGTGGTCGTCTTGCCCGCACCGTTGAGGCCGAGGAAGGCGTAAATCTCGCCGTACCCGACACGCAGAGAGACATTGTCCACTGCGCAGACCGCGCCATAGCGTTTTGTCAGGCCGTCGGCGCGGATCGCATAGTCACTGTCTGTCATCTCATCACTCGTTTCTCGCTGTGCTTCGCTGGAGTCAGTGCAGACGTACGCGTCAGCCCGCATCTTCGCCTTTCGGCGCTTCTGGCCCGAGCATGGGCATGAAGCCAGGGAGCAGCAGATCGGCGAGCGTATCGGGAATCTCGCGCCAGCGCGCCGCCAGTGTCTCGTCGCCGAGCAATTGCAAGACCATCAGGCCGAGCAACGATCCTGCCAGCATGCGCGTGGCGAGCGCAGCGTCCAGGTCGCGTATGCGGCCCCCTGATGCCAGTGCTTGGATGGCTCCCTCCCCCAGCGCCATCGTCGGCGCGATCACCTCGTTGTAGTAGCGCGTACGCAGGTCAGGATTCGCCAGCAGCTCAGGCAGCACGGCACGGAACAGGTCGGCGTTGGACCATAACACCTCAACGCGCTCGCGTAGGTAGGCGCGGAAGAAGCCCGCCGGCGATGTATCTACTACCTGGGCGAGACTCGCCGGCCGGCGTTCGGTGTCGTTGAGGCGGTCGAGCAGGCCAAAGAGCAGGTCGGTCTTGTTGGCGAAGTAGTTGTAGATCGTGCCGTCGGCGACGCCCGCACCCCGCGCGACATCGCGAATGGTCGCCCGGTTGAACCCTTTGCTGGCGAAGACACGCGTCGCCGCGTCGAGGATCTGCGCCCGCCGCGCGGCGACTAGTTGCGCCTGCAACGAGTGAATCAGATCAGCAGAATCGGAACCGTCTGACATAGGACTCCCGGCTATGAGTGATCATTCACCACAGTGAATATAGATTCAATCGAGATACTACCAGCATGCCATTACGCTGTCAAGAGCATCGTTGTACGACCAATCAATGTTCTACAGCGCCGAACGCGCAACTGAGCGCGATGATAGGCGCTACGGCGCGGCGCGAAACAGAATTTCACTCAATACGGGGCGAAGCTATCACATGGCAGTCTCCAGTGGGCGGCGGGTGAGATGTGGAGTCGGCGGGCCACTTTGCGCCACGTTGATCTCACGTCAGCGACTCTGGGGCGCTGCCTCAGCAGAATAGCCAAGAGACTAGGCTACTAGTGTAGTTGAGGGGCGTTACCCGCGACTAGCGGGGATGCGATCCTTCGTCCGAAGGCGCCACGGCTGGCTCATCACGAGTCCCAAGGTTCCAGCGATGAGCATCACCACGATCGCTTCACTTGTAGTCGGCTTGTTGGTCATGAGATACACGATGCCGAGCAGCCAGGTTACGTATATGCTCAAAAACACTTCCAGCATCCGAGCTTGCGCCGTCACCCGACGAGCGAGTGTCTCTGGAAGTGGCCCATCTGGCGCGGCGAGCGCCTGCTTCGCGATGGAACGGACGCGCGGATCGATCACGAGCAGACCGAACGGCGCGAGCAGCACGAAACTGATGGTTGCCACGATAATCCACGTGGCGCTCACGCCCCAGGCGGTCAGAGCCATGTAGAACCCCGCGATACCGAGGATCACGATGCAAACCGCCGCCACATTCCCGGCGATGGTGATCAGTCTGGTCAGCACTCGTACATCCTCAGTGCGCACTGCTCGCCGCAGCGCGATGGAGCCAAACACGATCGCTCCAAGACTCCCAAAGATGCCAACCGCGCCGCTAATATGCACAAATAGCGCGAGCCTGTAGAGGTCCATGAGAACTCCTTCAACGTATTGCACGGCCGCTGCCGCCGTCGGTTTTCTCGGTCGCTGCTGGATCAGCCACAGTGCGGCGCCCAGTCTTCCACCTGTCCGGAAGAGCGGCAGACATGCACATGGGTGCGTATGGTGCACCATGGTGGGCCATGACGGGCGTCGCTGTCTCGACCACTTTGAATCAGGCAACCTCATGTCCAACCGTGATGATGGTGTTCCCAGTCCGAAGGCGCCAACTTCGGCGCTTGCGCTTGTCGCTCAGGGACTCCAGAGCGCGCC
>DASUHD010000060.1:0-67184 GCA_036273675.1 Ktedonobacterales bacterium
GTCGGGCGATCTGCTCAAGACCATCAATGAGAATCCGGTGCGCGACCTGGTGGACTATCAGTTTTACGCCGCCGAAGAAGAGTTGCTGCTCGGCATCGAGCGCAATGGGCGCGCCCGTAGCGTGCTGGTCGCCAAAGCGCCGGACGACGAGATGGGCATCCGCTTCGGCGAGGAGCCAGCGCCGTTTATCCGCATCTGCGCCAACAAATGCGTCTTTTGCTTCGTCAAGGGATTGCCAGAGCGCCATCAGCCGCAGCGCGGTTTGCCGCTGGGCATGCGCGAGACGCTCTACATCAAGGACGACGACTACCGCTACAGTTTTCTCTTCGGCAACTTCATCACGCTGACCAATCTGAAAGAGGCCGACTGGCGGCGACTGGAAGAGCAGCGGCTTAGCCCGGTCTACGTCTCGGTGCATACGACCAACCCCGACCTGCGGCGCAAGATGGTGGACGGCCCGCGCTCCGGCGAGATTCTCGATCAGATACGGCGGCTGGGCGATCTTGGCATCACCTGCCATACCCAGCTCGTCCTCTGTCCCGAAATCAACGATGGCGACGAACTGGAGCGCAGCATTCGCGATCTCGCGGCGCTGCGGCCCATCGTCGAATCCATCTCCGCCGTGCCAGTCGGGCTGACGAAATACAATAACATGCTCAAAACCGAGGGGCTACCGACGATGCGTTCCTTCCGCCGCGATGAGGCCGAGGACGTGATGGCGCGCGTCGAACGCTGGCAGCGCCAGTTCGCCGCCGAGCCGGGCGCGCGCGGGATGCCGTTTGTCTACCTGTCGGACGAGTGGTACTACGTGACGAAGCGCCCCTTCCCGCCCTCGCGCCACTATGGCAGCTACGCCCAGATCGAGAACGGCGTCGGCATGACACGCAAGCTGCTGGACGACTGGCGCGTCGCCCGCAAGACGCTGCCCGAAGCGCTACCCACGCCGCGCCGCGTCGGCATCGTCACCAGCGCGATGGCGCGACCCGTTATCGAACGGATGGCGCGCGACCTGCGCCGCATCAGCAATATCGAGGTGCGGGTGATGCCGATAGAGAACCGCTTCTTCGGGGCTATCGTGACGGTGGCGGGGCTGCTCTGTGGGCAGGATGTGCTGGATCAGGTGCGGGAGCAGTGCGGCGACTTCACTGGCGACGATCTGCTGTTGCTGCCGCGTGTGATGCTCGATAACGCGGGCAAGCGTTTCCTCGACGATGTGACAGTGGAAGATTTCCGCGCCCAGGCGCCCGCGCCCGTCACCTTCGCCCGCACGGCGGATGAGATGGCCAGGGCGATTCGGACGCTGGCGGGCCTCTCTGCCGTAATGCCCGATAGTGTGCCGGTAGGCGGTCTATGAGATATCGAAGACACTTCGCGCGGTGGCGGGTGGCGCCGCTACTTCTGCTGGCGACCCTGGCTGTGACCGCCCTCTCCGCTTGTGGCACGCGAGGCAATCCGCCCGCGCTGGGCAAGCCCGTGCAGGTGACGCTCAGCGCCAGCGGCAACGCTACGACGCTCGGCCAGGCGACGCTGACGCCAGCCTATGGCGCGCATGTCGTCGTCTACATGCATGGCGCGCTCGTACCCTATAGTGACCCACAGACACCAGCGCAACTGCGCGAGGGCAGCTGCTATGGCAAGGTGGTGGCGCCGCTGACATCCAATGCGCCAGCGGGCGATTCAGCAGTAGTAGTGCAGGGTGGCTCTGATAAGGGCGCTAACGTCGCGCTGCCTGTGGACGCGAACTGGTACGTCGTCGTGCTGGAATCCGCCGCACCCAATGCCGCCGTCACCGCCTGCGGCCATCCGCTCAATAATATGCGCCAGTACTTCGACCTTTACGAACCAGACAAGGTAGACCAGGGCGTTGGCCTGGGCATCGCCCTCTACGAGGGTATCGTCATCACTCAGGTGCATGTCGCGCTGGCCGCGCCATCGTCGAAGCAGCCCGCCCAGTGGAGCATCCATAGCGGCGGATGCCAGGGCAGCACGCTCGCCAGCGGCGCGATTGCCAGCGGAGCCACGACCAGCAGCGGCATCGCGTTTGCCCCGCTCGACGCAAAGACCTGGTGGCTCGCCGTCGCGACGGATGGCGCGGCTGACCCGACGACCTGCGTCAAGGCGGGGTAGAATCTGAGTAGGGTAAGCATGTCGTGGCCTGAAGGCCACGGCTAATCCTGGATGTTAGGTATCGTCCAGTGGCGGCAGATTGGCGCAGGTGGAATTAGCCGCGGCATTCATGCCGCGAAGCCGGATTATTACCCCCTCGCCCGCGTTCGCAGCGCACACACACAGGGAGGGCATAAATGGCTTCAGACGAGATACAGACACCCGGACGAAAACGCCTATTGCTGCTGATGACGCCCGCCACCTACCGCGCGGGCGCATACTTCGACGCGGCGCAACACCTCGACGCCGAGGTCATCCGCGGACTGGACTTGCCGAAGGCGCTCGCCGAAGAGTGGGGCGTGCAGCTCGCGCTCGACTTCGCCGATATCGAAACGTCCGTCGCCACGCTCAAAGAGGCGCATGCGCGCCAGCCCTTCGACGCCATCGTCCCGGTGGACGACAGCGCCACCATCCTCGCCGCGCGGGCCAACGCGGCGCTGGGGCTACCATGGAATCCGCCCGAGGCGGCAGAGGCCGCGCGCGACAAAGGCGTCATGCGTCGGCTGATGGCGGCGGCGGGCGTACCCTCGCCTGTCTTCCGCCGCTTCCCCCTGACCACCGACCCGCGTGAGATCGCGCAACAAGTGACTTTCCCATGTGTAGTCAAGCCGCTACGGCTCTCCGGCAGCCGGGGCGTGATACGGGCCGATTCGCCCGACGAGCTTGTCGCCGCCGTTGCCAGGTTGGAGCGCATCCTGCTCGACGACGGCAACGCGCGCGAGACAACCGATATCCTCGTCGAAGACTTCATCCCCGGCGTGGAGGTCGCGCTGGATGGGCTGCTGCGTGAGGATGGGCTGCACGTGCTGGCGATCTTCGATAAGCCCGATCCGCTCGACGGCCCGTTCTTCGAGGAAACGATCTACACCACACCGTCACGCCTGCCAGCCGAGACCCAGGCCGCCATCGCCGACTGCGCCGCGCGGGCCGCCACCGCGATTGGCCTGCGCGATGGGCCGATCCACGCCGAACTGCGCGTCAACGAGGATGGCCCATGGATGGTGGAGATTGCCGGACGCTCGATTGGTGGCCTCTGCTCAACCATTCTGGAGTTTGGCGCCGGCATGTGTCTGGAAGAACTGCTGCTACGGCACGCGCTGCGCATGGAGCTACCGTCGCTGGAGCGCGTCGTCGCGGGCGCGGGAGTCATGATGATTCCCATTCCGAAGAGTGGTGTGCTGCGCTCCGTGCATGGCGTCGAAGAGGCGGAAACCGTACCATATGTCACCGGGATCGAGATCAGCATTCGCCCGCATATGGTGGTGACGCCGCTGCCGGAGGGCAGCAGCTATCTCGGCTTCATCTTCGCCCGCGCAGAAAGTCCCGCCGCCGCCGAGGAGGCGCTCCGCGCGGCGCATGGCAAGCTCCGCTTCGATATCGCTCCACTGCTACAAATGGCGCGCTAATCTTCGGTTGCCTCCAGGTAGCGTATACTGTGCGTGCGCTGTAGTATCATGCTATACAATCTGAAGTGTTGGCGTCTGCGCATTGGTAAGGGGGAGTTTTGTGCCAATCGTGACCGACAGCGAGGGCATCCGCGACATCCTGACGCGCTACCGGCGGATCGCCGTCGTTGGCCTCTCCAGCGATCCTGAGCGCCCCAGCCACGACGTCTCGCAGTTCATGCAGGCGCAGGGCTACGAGATTTATCCGGTGAACCCTACGATTGCCGGGCAGGTGGTGCTAGGGCGCACGGTCTATGCCTCGCTGGCCGATCTGCCGGTGCGCCCGGAGATCGTCAACGTCTTTCGCCGCTCGGAGTTCGTACCCGAGGTGGCGGAGCAGGCCATCGCCGTCGGCGCCGATGTGCTCTGGACGCAGCTCTTCGTCGTGAATGACGCGGCGGCCCAGCGCGCCAGTGACGCCGGGCTGAAGGTGGTGCAGAACCGCTGCCTCAAAATCGAGTACCACAAGCACGGCATCGGGCAGATCGTTTCGGGCGCCGAGGACGACGCATAAGCTGGGACGTTGCCAGCGCGGCTTCGTGTCTCAGTACGCGGGCGGAGGTGGGGCGTACGGATAGACTGGAACGACTGGCCCACCAGCCCAGCGCTCAGCAATCGCGCCAAGCAGCGGGAACTTGACCACGCGCCCGCTAAACGCCGCGACCATTCCCCAGATCCATAAGGCCAGATAGACCAGCGCCACCGCGCCAATGCAGAGCACCAGCAGTATCGTTCCGAATCCCGCGATGGCATTACCAGTGGTCACGTCGGTGCTGGCGCCCGCGGCGCTGCTGAGGATGACCACAGTAAAGGCGAGAAACCACAGCGCGACCAGCACCAGATAAGCAATAGCCAACAGAATCGCCTGTGCGGTGTGGAACTTGACGAAGCGATTCTGCTTCTCGATGAAGAAGAAGATGATCGCCACGATACCGAAGAGGTACCCCAGACCAGCCGAGATATTCGGCTCGATGCCGATGCTCGATGGCCCCCACTGGCTGCCCGCGCCGGGTGGCGGAGGTGGCGGTGGCGCATACCCCTGTGGCTGACCGTATCCAGGTGGCGGCTGTTGCCCGTACGGCGGCTGTTGCCCATATCCAGGCGGCGGTTGTTGTCCGTAGGGTGGTTGTTGTCCGTAAGGTTCGTAGGGTGGCTGTTGTGGAGGCGTATTCACAGAGACATCCCTTTCTGCCCAGAGCGATCCTTTGCGAATCGTGTCCAGAGACTATTTCACGCTCTCGTTACTTCGCGTCGTGTGATTCTCGTCCGACCTTTCTGGCACACCCGCTATACAGCAAACTCCCGGCCAGCAACCGGGAGCCTGCATGATATATGCCTACCGAGTCTACAGAATGTAGCGGCTCAGGTCCTCGTCTTTGAGCAGTTCGCCCAGCCGCTCGTCCACGAAGGCTGCGTCGACCGTCACCGTTTCGCCAGTAAGCGCGGGCGCGTTGAACGAGACCTCTTCCAGCACGCGCTCGGTGATGGTGTGCAGCCGCCGCGCGCCGATGTTCTCGACGCGTTCGTTCATCGTCGTGGCGCAGCGCGCGATCTCCTCCAGGCCGTCGGGTGTGAACTCCACGCTAACGCCCTCGACCCCAAGCAGCGCCTGGAACTGGCGGACCAGTGAGTTTTCGGGCTGAGTCAGAATGCGCACGTAGTCATCCTGCGTGAGCGACGACAGCTCCACTCTGAGCGGCAGTCGGCCTTGTAGCTCGGGAATCAGATCCGACGGCTTCGAGCTGTGGAAGGCGCCCGCGGTAATCCAGAGCACGTGGTCGGTCTTGACGGGGCCGAAACGGGTCATCACCGTCGAGCCTTCGATGATGGGCAGCAGGTCGCGCTGTACGCCCTCGCCAGAGACATCCGGGCCTGTCTCAGACTTCGCGCCCGCGACCTTATCGATCTCATCGAGAAAGACGACACCCGACTGCTCGACACGCTTGGTACCCTCTTCGATGACCTCATCCAGGTCCACTAGTTTGTTGGCTTCCTCCTGGGTCAGCAAGCGCCGCGCATCCTTCACCGAGACCTGCCGCGAACGACGGCGATTGCTCGGCATCGCGCTGAGAATCTCCTGGAAGTCGCCGCCAGCCTCATCGCCCGCGAACCCCGCCATGAATTCGAAGACCGAGGGAAACGCGTCCTCCGGCTCAAGCTCGATCTCGATCATCTGCTCGTCCAACTCGTTGCGGGCCAGCCGCTCCGCCACCGACTTGCGTGTCGGTTTGCGGCGGCGCGCCGGGGCAGCGCTCGGCTTGGCGCTGCTGTTGTTGCTGCTGGACGACGCCGACGACGTGGTCAGCGCGCCCGAGCCAGCGGATGTGATGCTGGCGCCGCGCGTGGAGACGGGCGTGGCCGTCACATCGGCCATATCATCAACAGCCGCCCTGGCCGTCAGGATATCGAGAATCTTCTTTTCCGCCGCCTGGGCCGCGCGCTCGCGCACCTGCGAGACCCGCTCCTCGTGTACCATGCCGACAGCGGTCTCCATCAGGTCACGAATGATGGACTCGACATCGCGGCCAACGTAGCCAACCTGGGTGAACTTGGTCGCCTCAACCTTAATGAATGGCGCATCGGCCATTTTGGCGAGCCGCCGGGCAATCTCTGTTTTGCCGACGCCTGTCGGGCCGATCATCAGAATATTCTTGGGAGTAATTTCAGATTGCAGATCCGCAGGCAACTGGAGGCGGCGGTAGCGGTTGCGCAACGCGATGGCAACCGAGCGCTTCGCCGCGTTTTGTCCCACTATATAGCGGTCCAACTCCCGAACGATCTGCTGGGGAGTCAGGTCTTTCATATGATAATCTCCTGCCTACGAAAAGTCTCTCATTCCCGGCCTTAGACTGCCGGGGCTACCACACTCTTTTTCGCCTTCTTCGCGCCATTCACCTCGGTGGACGCGGATTCCTCCTCATCAAGAGTAAAGAAGAGAATGTGATCATTGGTATAGATGCACATCGAGGCGGCAATCGCCATAGCGGCCCTGGTGATCTCCTCGGCGCTCATCGCGGTATGCTGAAGCAGCGCGCGCGCGGCGGCCTGCGCATAGACCCCGCCGGAGCCGATAGCCGCGACCCCTTCATCCGGCTCGATGACATCGCCGTCGCCCGTCAGCACCAGCACCTCGTCCCGGCTGGCCACCAGCAGCATTGCCTCCAACCGGCGCAGAAACTTGTCTTTGCGCCATTCCTTGGTCAGCTCGACGGCGGCGCGGCGCACGTTGCCCTGGTAGCGCTCCAGCATCGCCTCGAACTTGTCGAAGAGGCTGAGCGCATCCGCGGTGGACCCCGCGAAGCCCGCCAGCACCTTGCCACCGGCCAGGCGGCGAATCTTGCGCGCGGTATGCTTCATCACCACGTCGCCCACCGTCACCTGCCCATCACCTGCCATCGCGACATCTGTGCCACGACGCACGGCCAGGATTGTCGTGGCGTGCATCTCACCCGTTACGCGCTGTGTCATAGGTTCCGTCATTTCTAGTGGTATCTCTTGTATCTCTCAGGCATTCTTGCAGTTGTTAGTCGTCCGCGGCATGAATGCCACGGCTAATTGACTCCACAGGCCGAGAGCCTCCGGCCGACTCTTGACTCGCATATCTCTCATATACATACTACGCTGAAAACACCAATTTGTATGCATCATTTGCCCGGCGTCGCACAAGGAGAGACGCCGTGGGTTGAACCCAGGCGTCATATCATACGATGTCTAGCCGAAGAATGCAAAGTCGGCCTCAGGAGGCGGCTGGCTGCCGGGCAGCGCGGGTGGTAGTCGTCCGGCTACTTCCCGCCGTCTTGCGCGCTGTGCTGGTCTTGCGCGCCGTGGTGGCTGCTTTGCGTGTGGTCGTCTTGCGCGCCGTTGTCTTGCTGGCCGTCGTCTTACGGGCAGTAGACGTCTCGCTAGCCGCACGGCGCGGCCGCACCGGCGCGGGAGCGCGATGTCCGACCACCTCTGGCGCGCCCTCCGCGCCTTCCTGCGCGTTGGCCACCAGCGCGCCACACTGCCCGCAGTGCGCCTCGGTCTTGCCGTTGGCCAGTGTCAGCAGCCCGCCGCATTCGGGGCAGGGCGTCGTCAGTGGGCGATCCCAGGCAACGAAGTCACATGCGGGGAAGTTCGCGCAGCCGTAAAAGACCTTGCCGGTGCGCTTGGCGCGCCGCTCGACGATATCGCCGCCGTCCTTCGGGCAGTGCGCGCCCGTCTTGGCGATCAGCGGTTTCTTGAAGTCGCACTCTGGGTAGCCTGAGCACGAGATGAAGCGGCCAAACCGCCCGGTGCGAATCAGCAGCGGCCTGCCGCACTGCGGGCATGCCTCGTTCGCCTCCTCGACCGGCTTCTGCACTCGGTCCATCTCGGACTCGGCCTTTTCGAGCTGGCCGCGCAGCGCGGCATAGAAGTCCTTCAAGAACTCCGTCCAGCCCTGCTTGCCCTCCTCGACGCCATCGAGACGGCGCTCCATATCCGCCGTGAAGTTGGTGTCCACGATCTCTGGGAAGTGCTTGAGCATCAGCTCGTTGACCGTCTCGCCCAGCCAGGTCGGCATGAAGCGACGCTCCTGCTGCTCGACGTAGCCGCGATCCTGAATCGTGCTGACGATGCTGACAAACGTGCTCGGGCGGCCAATGCCGCGCTCTTCCAGGTCTTTGATCAGGCTGGCCTCGGTGAAGCGTGGCGGCGGCTGGGTAAAGTGCTGCTCCGGCGTTATTTTGTGCAGGTCGAGCGCGTCCCCCTGGCTGAGCGCGGGCAGCGTCGTGCCATCCTGCTCGCGCGGCCAGACCGCGTAGAAGCCGGGGAACTTGAGCGTCGTGCCGTTCGTGCGGAAGAGGAAGCTTGCCGCCGCGATATCCACCCGCAGCGTATCGAAGATGGCGGGGGCCATGAACGCCGCGACGAACCGCCGCCAGATCAGCTCGTAGAGCTTGAACTGGTCGCCCGTCAGGTAATGCTTGACGCGATCCGGCGTGAGCGTGACATCGGTCGGGCGGATCGCCTCGTGCGCGTCCTGCACATTGGCGTTGCTCGCCTTGGCGCGGCTGGTGCGCCCGGGGCCGATATACTGCTGGCCAAATGTGCCGTCGATATACTGGCGGACGGCTGCCTGCGCCTCCTCGGAGATGCGGGTCGAGTCGGTGCGCATGTAGGTGATAAGACCCTGATGTCCAGCGTCGCCCATTTCGATGCCTTCATAGAGACCCTGGGCCACGCTCATCGTTTTCTTCGGCTTGAAGCGCAGCCGCACCGAGGCGTCCTGCTGGAGTGTGCTGGTGGTGTAGGGCAGGAACGGTTGCCGGCGCACATCGCGCTGACGCACGCTCAGCACCGTATAGGCCGCGCCGTTCAGCTCGCGTAGAATGGCGTCGGCCTGCTCTTTAGATTCGATGCGGATGCGCCCCGCGCGGCTATTCTGGTCGTTCTGGCTGTTCTGTTGCTGCTGTTGCTCGTTGCCCTCGGCCTCGGCGTCGCTCTCGGCGACCTCCTTCGACCCCTGGCGGCCAATCAGCATCGCGTTGAAGGTCTCACGCTCCTTCATCTTGCTCAGCGTCGCCGCAATCGTCCAGTACTCCTCCGGGACGAAGGCGCGAATCTCGGCCTCGCGGTCGCAGATGATGCGGAGCGCCGCCGACTGGACCCGTCCGGCGCTGGTGCCTGACTGCACGCGCCGCCAGAGCAGCGGGCTGATCTTGTAGCCCACCAGTCTATCGAGCACCCGGCGCGCCTGCTGCGCGTTGAAGAGGTCTTCGTCGATGTCGCGCGTCTGGGCTATCGCATCCTGGACGGCGCGACGCGTGATCTCGTTGAAGACGGCGCGGCGCGGGCGGCGCAGCCCCAACATCTCCTTGAGCGACCAGGCGATGAACTCGCCTTCGCGGTCGGGGTCGGGCGCGAGATAGACCGCCTGCGCGGCGCGGCTGGCCTTCTTGAGCTCGGCCAGCAAATGCTCTTTCTTTTCGATGACGACGTACTTCGGCTGGAAGTCGCGACGGGTATCAACACCCAGCCCCTTACGCGGCAGGTCGATGATGTGGCCCATCGAGGCGCGCACCTCGAAGTCGTCGCCAAGAAACTTCTCTATCGTCTTTGCCTTGGCGGGTGACTCCACGATCACCAGATTCTTCGCCATGCTGATTTCCACCTTTACGGAACATGCACGCTATAGCAGTTGAAAGGATGTATCCTGCCGTACGATTGTTTAATCTCTACCTGTGCGAAACGTTACGGAACGTTACGGAACGTCGTGCGGACCAGTATGTCACATCGCCGCGAGCGCGTCGCTACGACGCTTCAGTGCTTCAGATTCTTTCTCCTGCGATGAAATACATACAAATGTACGAGATACCGGGAGAAGGTGTTAGATGTCAAGAGTCCGGTCAGAAAGTATAGCAAACTGGCGTCCTGGCGACAGGCATCTGAGGCCGCATATTATCGCGGATTGAGCAAATAACCGGCTTCCATGAAATTCGTTGAATATCCCATCCCGGCATCGCTGAACGAGGGAGCGCCGCGCAGCGGGAACACGAGAACAAATGTACAACCCAATCAGTATATCACAGAATATCACAGACAACTCTGATTGGTCGAGGTGACGCTGCTAATCCCATGGCATACAACAGATATTGGGCCGAATGTTACAAAAATTGATATTGACATTGATTTTATTTCTGCACTGTGTTATAAGATTCCGTAGTCATCTCACGCGTTGGCTGCTCATCACACTGCCAGGTCTACCTCATTCAACGCGGACGGCTATACTGGCAGAATGATCTAAAAGAGGAGCATTCCCGTGTCGCTCTCGATGGACACCTCCCCAAACGCTGGCGCTCTGGACGCTGGCGCGGCGGCCAACCAGCCCGACCGCACGCCCGTTTCTCCCCGTCCTCGGCGCGGACTGCGCGCTGGCCCGTTGCGTCTGCGCAACTTCAGGCTGCTGATTGCGGGGCAGATGGTCTCGACGATTGGCGACATGTTCTATGCGGTGGCGCTGCCGTGGTTCGTCCTCTCCAGTGGTGGCACGCCTCGCGATCTGGGTATCGTGCTCGCCGCCTATGGTATTCCACGCGCGGGCTTTGTCCTGCTTGGTGGCGCGCTGAGTGACCGCTTGCAGCCCCGCCGCATCATGCTGCTGGCCGATATCGCGCGGGCGCTGCTGGTCGGTGGGCTGGCGGCCATCGTGCTGCTCGATATGCATACGCTCTGGATGCTCTGCGCCATCGCCGCGCCGCTGGGAGCATTCGAGGGGCTTTTCCTGCCCGCCTCGATGGCGATTCTGCCCAGCATCATGTCAGACGATGACCTCCAGGCGGGCAACGCCATCAATATGGCGACCGTCCAGATCTCCACGCTGGCCGGGCCAAGCGTCGGCGGCATCATCGTCGCCTCGGTCCGCTCAGGAATCGCCTTCGTCATCGACGCGGGAACGTTCGTCGTCTCGGCCATTGCCCTGGCGGCGATGCGCGGCAAACGCGCGCCCAATGGATCGACCGTCGTCGCGGAGACCGAGCTCGCGGAGACTCCCGCTGAGGTGATTTCCGAGGAACCCGCCGCGGATGAGCCGAAGACGTTCTGGGCGCTGCTGCGCCAATCGCGGCTGCTCCAGACGGGGCTTGCCGTCTCGATTGTCGCCAACCTGGCCTTTGGCGGGCTGGTCGAGGTGGCGCTGCCCGACCTGGCCCACGGCCCGCTCCATGCGGGCGCCACTGGCTTCGGGCTGATGCTCTCCACGTTCGGCGTCGGCGCGCTGGCGGGAACGTTGATCGGCGCGACCTTGGGCAAGGTACCCCACCGTGCAATATTCGCGCTTGTCTGCGGCCTGATTCAGGGCGTGCTGGTTGCCATCACTCCGTTCACTGGTGGGCTGACCGGCGCGGCGATCACGATGGCGGCGTGGGGTCTCTTCAACTCCATGAGCAATGTGATTCTTATCACGCTACTGCAGCAAAAGCTTCCAAAGGCGCTGATGGGGCGCATCATGGGCGCGTTTGGGTTCGCCAATTTCGGGCTATATCCCATCTCGGTCGCGGTCGGCGGCGTAGTGGTGGACCGCATGGGGCCGGAGATTCTCTTTGTCTTTACCGGCGTACTGCTCTTCGTAGCGATCCTCTATGGCCTGTTCCAGCCTGAACTGCGCAACATGTGACACAGGCTTGAGCGCCCGGTTGGTTTCGCTACCCATAACTGGACCCTCCCTTTCCAAGGGAGGGTTTCTCCGTTCCTGGCGTTGATCCTCATCGGAATGAGGCATCACAACTGTGAATGCCGTCACACTGCCTGCCAGGTAGCTGTCCTACACCACGTCGTACATGACTCCGTTAATGGGAGATAGGCTCGGGCGTCAAGAAGTTGGCGGCTGACTGTCGGCGAGGAGCCAGTCCGCTCACCACGATGTATGCCCTACAGCGCTACCACCCGGAGGAATATGGCATTGACCAATCAAATAAGCGCTTCAACCGGCGCCTTCAGATCACGGCTGGCCGCGCTGCTGCGCCAGGCGCATACGGACGAGCGCGCCGTTGGCGACCTGTTAATGCCTGAGGAGCGCGAGCGGACAGGGACAGTAGACGCCTGGGCGCCCAAAGAGATCATCGTCCACAACGCGTATTGGCGGGAGCGCGAGATCGAGCGCGCCGAGACCCATTTGCGCGGCGAAGCGCCACCCGCGTTTGCGGAATACCTGCTCATGAACACCGAATCCTTCGCCGACCTCGCCACACATTCGTGGGATCAGGCCATCGCCCGCTCGCAGCGCGCCACAGAGGACTTGATCGCGGCCATAGAGCGCCTGCCTGATTCCGCGTTGGCGCCGACGGCCGGTACCGCTGATGGGCCAGCGGCGGCCGTGCTGCTCGCAAGTATCATTAGCAGCGGTTATCAGCACCCGGAGGAACATCTCGCCGAACTAGCCGCCGCGCGGGGCGACCAGGAAGGGGCTGCCACTATCCAGCGGCGCATCCTCGAGAGTGTCGTCGCACTGGATGCCGGCGCAGAAGTCACGGCGACTGTGCGCTACAATCTGGCGTGCGCGCTTGCAGACCACGGACCCCGCGCGGAAGTCATCACCCTGCTGCGCCAGTCATTCGCTGATAGTCCCCGCCTGATTGCCTTGTCGCGCCACGACAGCGACCTCGATCCGCTACGCGACGACCCTGACTTTCAGGCGTTGATCCCTGAGGAGCAGGCCTCGCCGGTGGAGTGATCAAGCCGTGGCGCCTCCGTCGGCGGGTTGAGCGGATTGCGGCGCTGGTGTCGCTGGTGTCGCTGGCGTCGCTGGCGTCGCTGGCGTATCTTCGAGGCGCGTGCCAAGCATTCCCTGTGCGGCGCGACGTGCGCTGAGATCACCGCCGCGTCCGCGAAGGATGTAGGCGAAGACGACGGCTACCAGCGCGCCCAGGATCGGTCCCACGATATAGACCCAATAGTGGTCGAAGTTGCCGAGCACCAGGTCCGGTCCAAACGAACGTGCTGGATTCATCGAAGCGCCACTAATCGGGCTTGACCAGAGACCGGCGAGGATGATGTAGCCGCCGACGCCGAGCGCGGCGATGGTCCCCACGTTTTGCGCCTTCGACGCGGTACCCAGAATGGTGCTGACCAGGCCGAGTGTCAGCAAGAACTCCATGATGGCGGCCTGGAGATCGCTTACGCCTGGACCTGGTTCGGTCGCGCCAAGCATGCCGATCTTGCCGAACATCGCCCAGAGCAGCAGGCAGGCGAGCGTCGCCCCAATCAATTGGGCAATGATGTATCCCGGCACACGACGCCAGTTGAAATCGCCGCGCGCCGCGAACGCGATACTGACCGCCGGGTTGAGGTGCGCGCCGGAGACCGCGCCCATGAAGAGGATGATCGCCAGCACCATCAGGCCCGGAGCCGTCACCGCGGCTCCCCGCTCGATGGCTCCATTGCTGAACGCGCCCACGACGCCGCCACCGGCGCCCACGAGCACGAGCAAGAACGTCCCGAGTATCTCGGAGAACAGTCGCCGCCATTCGTGCCTGGGGTTGTCGAAATCTCGCCCCGTGGGCGACTCAAGCTCGAAGATCGCTTCGAGCGATCTTCCCTGTGTCCGTGTGGCCGCTCGCTCGACGCCACCCACCATCTCGTGCTTGCGCTCGTCAGGATTTACCGTTGCGCTCATCTCGCAGTGCTCCCTGGCCCCCACGGCCGTTCACGTTGTTTGTGGAACAGATTCAGGCCGAAAACCATGCCGCCATGACACAGCCGCGAGTGCGGCGCGCACCATAGGCAGTATGTAGGAGCCAGACGCCCGCCGCGCCTCAGTCAAATGGAGGGTCTGAAGAGAAAGTGCGCGACTCCCCTAAAGCGGCGGGGTGAACCTAGCCCGTGGGCGAGCGCAAGCATCGCCCGCTGGATCGCGCTCGTTGGTACGAACAGGTAAAAGCGGGCGGGCTTCGCTTGACGCGCATGATATACTTTATTAACACGCAACGTCGAAGCTGACGGGGAGCGCGCGGGCAGCGAGGGCTGTCTGCGCGCTTTGGTTTCAGGGTACATGCCCCAATATCTGGCAGCACTGGCCCACCGCGCGAGGCTGGCGCCTCTTCAATATGCGGCGAGGCAGTGGCGGAGAAATCTGGATGCGCACCGACGCACCGCTCGATCAGCGAGCCGAAGGCAGCCAACCCATGAGCGAGCCACAGACCGACGACCAGCCTTTGACGGCGCAATCGCCGAGCCTGACCGCTCTGCTCGACCTCTGCTCGCAGTATATGAACGCCGACGACCTGTCCCTCATCGACGAGGCGTACCAGGTGGCGACGGCGGCGCATGCGGGCGTCAAGCGCAGGTCTGGTGAGCCGTTTATCGAGCATACCATCGCGGTGGCCGGGATTCTCGCGGAGCTGGCGATGGACGCGCAGGGGATTGCCGCGGCGCTGCTCCACGATACCGTCGAGGATACGACGATTACGCTCGATAGTCTGCGCGAACAGTTCGGATCAGTGATCGCGGCGATTGTGGATGGCGTCACCAAATTTGACGCGGTCGAGGCGCCCAAGGAGAGCAAGGACAGCAAGAGCGGTGAGGCGCCTGCGGATGCGCCAGCGCTCGTGTCCGCGACGGACGGCCCCGTTGACTCGCAGGCGGCGCGCGCGCGCAAGCTGCGCGCGCAGGCCGAGACCGTGCGCAAGCTCTTCCTGGCGATGGTCGCCGACCCGCGTATCGTTCTGCTCAAGCTGGCCGACCGCCTACACAACATGCGCACGATGGCGGCGCAGACACCGAGCAAGCGCGAGCAAAAGTCGCGCGAGACCATCGAACTGTACGCGCCACTGGCAGGGCGCATCGGCGTCCATGTCTTTCAGTCCGAACTGGAAGACCTCGCCTTCTCCTTCCTGATGCCCGTGGAGTACGCGCGGACGGTCAAGCGATTGCGCGAGGAGGAGGCGAAACGGCTGCGCTGGGCCGAGCGCATGCGCGAGCGTATGGTACACGAGCTACTGGCAAGCGGCATCCCGGCGGCGGTCAATTGGCGCGTCAAGCGTCCCTACCGCGCCTATCTGGAGACGCAGGAGACCGGCATGGATGTCGCGCAGCTCCACGATGTGTTCGCCTTCCGCATTCTGGTGAACACCTCAGAGCAGTGTTACGCGGCGCTCGGCATCATCCACCAGCTCTGGCATCCCTACCTGGAACGCATTCGTGACTACATCGCCGGACCCAAGATCAATGGTTATCGCTCCCTCCACACCGCCGTCTTCGCCCTCGATGGCCGCCTCGCCCAGATGCACATCCGCACCCACTCGATGCACATCGCCACCCAGCACGGCATCGCCACCACCTGGTTGGATCGCGCCGAGTCGGGCGAGCGGGGGCCAGTAACCTCGGCGCTCTGGCTGGCGCACCTGCCCGACTGGGTCTCGCAGCTGGGGCGCTGGCAGGACGAGCTGCGGCTGAGCGCGTCCGACTTTCTGGAGGCGCTGCGCGGCGAAGTGCTGGAGGACCAGATCTTTATCTTTACGCCCAAGGGGGACGTGCGCGAGCTTCCCCCAGGGGCGACGGTGCTCGACCTGGCCTATCAGATTCATACCGACATTGGCAGCCACGCGAGCGGCGCGATTATCCAGCGCAATACGCGACAGGGTGTGCTCACCTCGCGCGAGGTGGGACTGGACTATGTGCTGCGAACGGGCGATGTCGTCCGCGTGCTCACCAGCGCCGAGGCGATGCCGCGACCCGACTGGCTCACCATCGTTGCGACCCGCACCGCCCGCGAGCGCATCAATCGCTCTTTGCGCAGCCAGCAACGCGCCAGCAGCGGCGCGCTCCCCGGCGAGCCGCCGCGTCCGCAGCCTTTGCTCCATCCTTCCGGGCGACTGGCGCAGGTGCAGCTTGCCCGCTGCTGCTTTCCGTGTCCCGGTGACGCGATTCTCGGCGTGGCCGACCGGGGCAGCGGCGTTACCATCCATCGCACCTGTTGCCGAACGCTGCGGATGACGCTTGACCGCCGCCTCGCGCGCGGGGGAGAGAATGCCGGGACGGTGCAGGTGCGTTGGGAGCAGCTTCCGGCGATGCCGTACCGCATGGCGTTCGCGATCTACGGGCAGGATCACCAGGGATTGATGCACCAGGTTTCCGAGTGTGTGGCACAATTAGGGCTGAACGTGTATCGCAGTGTGGCCATCGCCCATCAGGATCGCTATAAGGCGGCGATCCTACTGACGCTGGACATGCTGCCGACGACCCGGCGCGAGCAGGTGATGCGCCGACTTCGGGCAGTGCAGGGCGTCACGCAGGTGGAGCGCGACCAGCGCAACGGCTGCGAGAACGTTCTGCGGTAGTTTTGCGTTTGCCATCATGGATGTTAGGCGCGTACACATGAATGTCTGGTGGACCGTATGGATACCGATGCGCTGCAATCAGCACAATCCGAGTCGCTGACGATTCCGCCGAGCCTCCTGCTCGATGCGGGCGCGGAGCGTCTGCGGCAGACCATCGTCGGCTATCTGCCACCCGACGATGTCGCGCACGTCGAGACGGCCATCCAGCTAGCGGTCCAGGCGCGGGTGGAGAGCGCCGGAGCGACCGACGAACGGGCGACGGGTGTCTTGCGCCAGGACTTCGCCTATGTGCTGGCGGTCGCGCAGACACTGGCCGAGGCGCTGCACATCGACGCGATCACGCTGGCGGCGGTGCTGCTCGATGAGGTCGTCGGGGCGCGGCTGGTTGATCCGGGCGAGGTGCGCGAGCGGCTTGGTGGCGAATTCGGCGAGCAGGTGGCGGAGACCATCGCCAGCCTGGAGC
This sequence comes from Ktedonobacterales bacterium, assembly GCA_036273675.1. Classification (GTDB taxonomy): domain Bacteria; phylum Chloroflexota; class Ktedonobacteria; order Ktedonobacterales; family JADMIN01; genus DAHUXT01. The sequence goes on from DASUHD010000060.1 coordinate 16,869, forward strand.
GTTTCGATGCCCTGCAGCGCCCGGCAGTTGCCCTGCGGCGCAGCGCCCAGAGTAACGCCCAGAGCGGCGGCGAGCCGGACGACGTTTCCCGCGAACGGCGGCGCGGACGGGCGCGCCAACGCCAACAGGACGCCGACGCCTTGCGCAAGATGTTCGTGGCGATGGCCGAGGACCCGCGCGTCGTCGTCATCAAGATCGCCGATCACCTACGGCAGATGCGCGAGGTGCGGACGGCGGCGGACTACTGGCACGCTCAAGCGGCGGCGGGCAACGGGCATGCCCGCGACGGCGAGACCACGCCCTCGTCCGAGGAATCGAAGTCGCCAGCGTATCGCCCGGTGTATAGCCTGGACGAGTGCCGCATCATGGCGCAGGAGACCCGCGAGATCTTCGCGCCTCTCGCCGGACGCCTTGGCATGGGGCGTGTCGAGGGCGAGTTGGAAGACCTGGCGTTCTCGGTGCTTGAGCCCGAGGAGTACGCCTGGTTGCGCGACGCCGTCGCCGAAGAGACCGAGGGCCGCAGCCGCTACGTGCGCCGGGTGATCGCGATGCTGCGCGAGGAGATGCAGAAGATCGGCATCCCCGCCGAGATATCGGGCCGGGTCAAGCATCTCTATAGCATCTATAAGAAGGTGCAGCGCACCGGCAGCCACGACCTGTCCTCGCTCTATGACATGCTGGCGTTCCGCATCATTGTCGGCAGCGTCGGCGAGTGCTATCTGGTGCTGGGACATGTTCACGAGCTGTGGCGTCCGAAGGATGGGCGCATCAAAGACTTTATCGCCAGCCCCAAGCCCAATGGCTATCAATCGCTGCACACCACCGTCTTCTGCCTGGACGACCAGCTGGCCGAGATTCAGATTCGCACGCATGAGATGCATGAGATGGCAGAGTACGGCGTCGCGATGCACTGGTACTACAAGGATATCGGCGACAGCGCGAAGGCAACGGCGCGGCCACTGCAATCGTGGGTACAACAGGTGAAGGACTGGCAGCAGGAGCTGCAATCGCCCGGCTCGACGGCGACCCAGCGCGCGCTGGAGGCCGTCAAGGGCGACGTGTTGCGCGAACAGATTTATGTCTTCACGCCCGCTGGCGACGCGCGGGAACTGCCCGCTGGCTCGACACCTCTCGACTTCGCCTTCCGCGTCCATACTGATTTGGGGCTGCATGTCGCGGGGGTGCGCATCACCTCGGATGATGGCATGGGGCGGCTGAGCAAGAAGCTGGTGCCGCTGGACTACGTGCTGAAGAACGGCGACGTGATCGAGATTCTCAAGCGCAACGACGCCCATCCCACGCGCGACTGGCTCAAGATCGTGCGCACGAAGGTCGCCCGCGACCGCATCTTGAAGTATCTCAAGGGCCACGAGCGCGACATCGATCTGCAGATGGGGCGCGAGCGGCTAGATCGCGAGCTGCGGGCGATGGGCCTGCGCAAGGGACTGGACGACCTGCCCGAAGATGATCTCGAATGGCTGGCCGAGGAGTTGAAGCAGCCAGATATGGAGTCGCTGCTGGTGGCGCTGGGCGCGGACAAACTGCGGATGGCGCCGGTGCTGGCGAAGCTGCGCGAGCGGCTGCATCCACCAGAGGAGGCGAAGCCAGAGCTGCCACAGACGCTGCCCACGCGCGAGGCGGAGGTTGAGGTCAGCGTGCAGGGGATGGGCGGCATGATGACGCATCTGGCCACCTGTTGCAGTCCGCTGCCGGGCGATGATCTCTACGGCTTTGTCACGCGGGGCCGGGGCGTGGTCATCCATCGCGCCGACTGCCCGAACCTGCGGTCGCTGCTGGAGCGCCAGCCGGAGCGGGGCATCGCGGTGAGCTGGCCGCGGCTCGATGGCGGCGAGACTTTCCGCGCGCCGATCATCGTCGAGGGCGCGGACCGCACGGGGCTGCTGCGCGATGTGACCGGCGTGATCTCAGTGGCCAAGATCAATATGCTGCGGGTGGAGGTAGTAACTCGCCACCGGCCCGAGCGCGCGGTCATCAACGCCGTCCTCGAAATCCGCCACCCCGAGGAACTGGAGAACATCCTGCGCGAGATTCGCAATGTCTCCGGCGTGCTCTCCGCCGAGCGGCGCGAGCCAACCGCGAAGAAGGCGTCCGACGCCGCGCCCGCCGGGAGGCCCGCAAAGCCACCAGCGCGCGGGCGGAAGGGGTAGCCCTCTCCCCCAGTCGTGCTCATACTGCTCAATCGTGCTCAATATCCCACGATGAACACGACTGAGTGAGTTGAACACGACTGATGGTGGTAGACGCACCATCGCTGCCCATCCACACCATCGCTGCCCATCCGATAGGTATAGGCAGACATGATGCTGATGGTCAAATATGGCGATGCGCCACTGCCCTCTCCCCCAGCCCTCCCCTAAAAAGGAGGGGAGCCAGAACCAGACACAGATGCTACAGCGGTCGCCTCAAGGCCCCTCCCCGCGTCGGGCAGGGGGGAGGGGAAGAGGGCGGTGGAGAGGGTCTACCCCTTCTTCGCGCTCTTGCGGCCCTTCGCCGCCTGGCGCTTGCCCGTGCCGTCAGCGGCAGAGGCGACGGCGCCGTTCGTGGCGGGCGCGTAGCCATGGCCGTTGCTACTGCCGCCAGACGCCTGGGCCTCCAGCGCCTCCAGTCGTCCCGTCAACTCGCGGTTGCGCTGGCGTAGCTCCTCCAGGTCTTTGCGCAGTTGGCGGGTCTCATCGCCCGCCGCGCGTCCCTGTTGCAGCGTGCGAATCGCCATCCGCGCGCCACGGACCGCCCGCTCCTCGGGGCTGCGGTCCACCAGCCGTTGGAGCGCCGGAATCGCCCGCTGATCGCCCCAGGCCGCCAGCGCCGCGATCGCCTGGAAGACCGCCAGCTCCCACGGATCGTCGAGCGTCGCGATCAACGCATCCACCGCGCGCACCTGTGCCTCGCCCTCGATCCGCCGCGTCGTCGCCAGAATCCGCAGCCCGTTCGCGGCGAACATCCGCGCATCCTGCGGCTTCGAGAGATCGAGCCAGCTCGTCAGCGTCTCCACACAGCGCGGATCGCCTAGCGCGCCCAGCCCGGCGAAGACGCCCGCGCGAATCGTCTCATTCCAGGAGCCACGGTCGAGCAGTGGTACCAGCCGCGTATAGGCGTCGGCAACGTTCGTCTTGCCCAGCGCGGTCGCAGCAGCCGCCTCCACAAAGTAGCTTGGCTCACCCTTGTCCAGCAGCACGGTCAGCGTATCCGCCGCCCGCACCGCCAGCGCCGCCTGCTCCGGCGCGTGGAAGACGCCCAGCGTCGCTACGATGGCCCGCCGCGCCTTCGGCTCATCCACCTGCTCCAGTGCGTCAATCAGCGCGTTGAGCGCGCGCTCGTTGCGTTGCTGCGAGATCGCCTCGGCAATCGCCCCGCGCACCGACCAGAACGACTCCTCGATCAGCTGTGTCTCCAGCGCTGTGATGCTCTGCGGATCGGCCAGCTTCCCCAGCGCCTCCGCCGCCTCGATCCGCCCCAGCACGTCAGGATCGCGCGCCAGTTGGTAGCGCAGCATCTCGGCGGGCCGCTCGAAGTCCAGCGTCTTGATGAGCCAGCCACCCTGGTCGAAGCGCACCGAGAAGGGCCGCCGTGGCAGCGGGAAGTAGAAGGTCTGCTCCGCGCTATCCACCTGGACGCGGAACGTCGTCAGCGTCGCCTTCGCTTTGGGGTCGTCGCCGCGCGTGCCGTCCTTATCGGGGACCATAAAGGCGATATCCACAGGCGTGACGAAGATCGGCGTCTGCTCGGTCACCTCCTGCGTCTGGCGCACCGTCAGCCGCGCCAGCTTGTGGTCGTCGTCCCAGGAGTAGCGCACGTTGAACTCGGGATGTCCCGCCTTGTAGAGCCATTGCTCGAAGAAGCGCGCCAGGCTGCGCCCGGTGGCCTCCTCGAAGGCGCGCTCCAGATCGGCGGTGATGACCTCGCGCCACTGGTTGCGCCGCGTATATAGCTGGACGCCGCGCCAGAACGGCTCCTCGCCGACGACGAACCGCAGCATGTTGAGCGTCAGCGCGCCCTTCTCGTAGACGTGGCGGTCGAAAAGCTCGTTGCCGTTCTTGCGATAGACGTTGTAGACGATGGGACGCCGCCCGCGCGCGTCAGCCTCCAGATACGCCTGGAGATAGTCGCGCATCTCGGTGCGGAACTCATCCACGCCATCCGAGTGCTCGCGCCAGGTCGCCTCGTAGAAGTCCGCCGAGGACTCCTTGAGCCACGTGTGCGCCCAGTCACGCACCGCCAGCATGTCGCCATGCCACTGATGCACCAGCTCGTGCGCGACCACCGGCTCCGGCGTGAAGTCGAGGATGGCGCGCGCGTCAGGCAGCAGCCGGTAGCTGTGGGTTGTAGCGCTGGCGTTCTCCATCGCGCCGGTAAACTGCTCGGCGACGATCTGCGCGTACTTTTCATAGGGATAGTCCACGCCGAAGCGCTCGGAGAAATACTCGATCATCGCGGGCGTCTTATCGAACATGAAGTGGCCGTCGGCCTCGCGCCCCTTCGGCACGTAGTAGTTGACCGGGATATCGCGCCAGGAGTCCTTCAGTTCGCTGAACTCGCCCGCCACCAGCGTGATCAGATAGGCGGGGTACGGCTCTTCCATGCGCCACGACCACGAATTACGGCCAGCGCTCGTCTCGCTGACGCCTTCGAGCTTGCCATTGGAGAGCACAAAGAAGCCCGCGGGGACGGTCGCACGGAGTGAGGTGGTGGCGCGGTCGTTGGGGAAGTCGTGGCAGGGGAACCAGAAATGGTGGTATTCGGTCTCGCCCTGCGTCCACGCCTGCACCGGTAGCTCCGGGTCACCCGCCGTCGGCTTGACGAAGACTAGGCCGGTGCGCGGGTGCGCGCTATAGCGGACCGCGACGCCGAACTCCTCGCCGTGATGGTAGGTGCGATTGAGAGCGATGTGCAGCTTCTCGCCCTCGCTCCAGAAGCGCAACGGCGTCTTCTTGCCCGCCATCGTCACCACTTCGATCTCCAGGTCGGCGGCGTCGAGGGTGATCTCGCTCACCTCCTCGAAGAGCGCCACGAAGCTGGTCGTCACCGTGCCAGCGACGCGCTCCTCGTCGAAGTCGAGCGTCACGTCGAGGTCGATGTGGCGCACGTCCGCCTTGCGGTCGGGCGCGTAGCGTGCTACATCGCCCGGCAGTGAAAAACTCGGCGTGCCATTGGCATTGCCGCCCAGCTCACCCATCTCGCCGCTCTCCAGCCCAAGCCCGATGGCGCCGAACAGACGCCGTGTCATATTGCCATAGCCACAGGAATACACGAGACCCTCCCTGCTTTCTCCTGCTCTCTGCCGAGAACACCGCGCTGTTGTAGCACCTCAGTTTGACGGCGGTCTAACTATGAACTTTACCGCGCTACCCCTGGCTGGTCAACCGCGTCTGGCGGGATTTCTGCCTGGTTTCGCCATGACCTATGCTCACAGCATGCGTCGCGCTGATGCCCATAGATAGCCTGTTGCCTAAGGGAAATGGCGCATTGCGATATACCTGCTTGCCACCGGTATGTTACAATGGCCGCGATAGCAATGTAGCCTGAGCAGGCCCGCCCAGCGCCGTGAGCAGGTCGCTTCATCAGCCAGGCGCCATTCTCTTTATCCGGTGTGGCGCACGCTGGCGTTCTGAACGGTTTTCCCGAAATCATCGGCTATTATCAGCACATGACAGGTATGACGAAAGAGGAGTAGCATGGGCCACTATAGCGCCATCACTGGCTGGGGCATGAAGGTACCGGAGCGCGTGCTCACCAATGCCGACTTCGAGCGCATCGTAGACACCTCGGATGAGTGGATCACCTCGCGCACAGGCATCAAGCAGCGCCACATGGTCTCGCCGGGCGAGAAAGCGTCCACCCTCTCGATTGCGGCTGCCCACCAGGCTCTTGAGCGCGCTGGCCTCGAAGGCAAAGACCTCGACCTCATCATCGTGGCGACGGTCTGCCCGGATTACCGCTTCCCCTCGACGGCGAACCTCGTGCAGCACGCGCTTGGCGCCCAGTGCGGCGCGTTCGACATGCAGGCGGCGTGCAGCGGCTTCCTCTATGCCGTCTCGGTGGCCCACCAGTTTATTGCCAATGGTTCCGCGAAACACGCGCTGGTAATCGGCGTTGAGGTGCTTTCGCAGGTGGTGGATTTCAAGGACCGCTCGACCTGCGTGCTCTTCGGCGATGGCGCGGGGGCGATTGTGCTGAGCGCCAGCGACGAGCCAGGCGGCCTGCTCGGCTTCACCATCGGCAGCGACGGCGCGCGGCCCGAGCTGCTCTGGATTCCGACCGGCGGCTCAGCGGAGCCTGCCACTGAGGAGACGATCCGCGAGCGCCGCAACTACGTCCAGATGAACGGGTCGGAGGTCTTCAAGTTCGCCACGCGCATCATGGGTACGGCGATGGAGGAGGCGCTAGCTAACGCGGGCATGACCGCCGCCGATATGGACCTCTTCATCCCCCATCAGGCCAACCTCCGCATCATCGAGGCAGCCTCAAAGCGGCTGAATCTGCCGAGCGAGAAAGTCTTCGTCAACATCGAGAAGTACGGCAACACCTCCGCCGCCGCAATCCCGATAGCGCTCTGCGAAGCGATTGACCAGGGCCGCGTCTTCCCCGGCGCGCACCTGGGCATGGTGGCCTTCGGCGCTGGCCTCACCTGGGCCGCCGCCGTCGTAAAGTGGACGGCGCCTATACCTACCATTGAACAGGTACGCGAGAGTTTGCCTGAACAGGATGCCGAACCAGCGCACGCTGGACGTGTGTAACGCACCTATTTTACATAATTTGACATGCCCCCCGCCCGATGTTATCAGGGCCGGGGGCTATTTGTGGCTTTCCAGGCGACACTCGCGCACGTTTCGCCCACTTTTGACTCGTTTTCACCTTGGTTCGGATTGACGCACCAAATTAACGATTACGCTTTTGTTGGCAGGTTAGGCCTACGCTTCCGAAACGTGAACAGCAACAATACGATGACTGCGCCAACGGTGAGGATAGCGATCCCAAAGGCGAACAGATAGTTGTGCTGTGCGAGACCAGCGCCGAACATGGCAAACCCAGCACCCGCGATGATGATTGCATAGTACAGCCTCCACAACTCGCTGTACCAGCGCACGTAACGCCTACGCTGATTGCTTGTCATGCAAATTCTTTTCCTTTCAAGTCACTTTCGGCGCTGCTGTTTCGAGGTATTCTGCCACCATACTAGCGGTTCAGACATGTGCGGTCAACCATTAGTTCCTTCTAAAGTCACCCCGCCCTCGGCTGCCCTCCGATTGACGCATTAGCCAATGAGGCGTAGAGTAACGCTGCTAGACGGAACGCTCGCACAAGAGAGAAGGTTGGCCATGAACCAGTACGTTAGGTGGCGGCGAGATATGCGGAGCGCATCCATCGGACTCATGTTCATCTCATTGCTACTCATATGCAGCCTCTCGGCCTGCGCCGATGCCGGAGGGACAACGGTTTCGGCTTCAGGCGCTACACCACCAGCCACCGCCTCTACGCCGACAGCGACTCCACTTGGGGGAATCATCCCGCAGACATCCGCAGTCCTCGGCGGCAGTGTGTTTGCCTTTGATAAGAAGTTCGGAGCCAACAACTGCTGCTTTGAGAACGGCTGGACGTACCAAGGGCCATACGGCAAGATGTGGACAGGAGTGTACACGGGTGGTCCTGACAGTATGACCACGATGGACGAGAGTTCCACACAGCGGGTGGTGGGCGTTGAGGACGGTGGGGCGATGTATGCTGAAATGAGTTGGAAATTAACCCAGGCTCAAAGCATTTGTGGCAGCTTCCTCCCGCCGGATGCTAAATACCACAACACGACGTTCGTGTTGTACGACGCGGTGAACGTGACGGGCATTGAGGCCCACTACACCAGCGTCAGTCTGGCCAATACACTGCCTGCCACTGCTTTCACCGACGCAAAGGGGCAACTTGTGCCACAGGGAACGTTCTCCATCTACTACGAGTATAGTTTCAACGGCCCCAACCACAACAGCATTAACAGGTGTACGATGGGTACCGATGAACAGTGGGTAGAGCATCAGCCGTAACGACATTACCACGAAGTGAGTCGAATGAGGGAGGAGAGCCAGAAGGCCGCGTTGTGGGCGCACCGTCGCCTCGTACTCAGCCTCGTCCTCTGCCTGGCCATGGTACTCGTTGCGGCTGTGGCGCTGCGCATGTATGGACCAGGGGACGTGCAGGATCTGCTGGGTCTCAGCCGGATCGCGTCTCCCACAGCCTCCCCTACTCCTGCACCCCACCAGGTATATGCCTTCAGCTTCGACTTCCTGCCTCACGACTCGGCCGATCCGATGCTGCTGCATGTAGGCCAACCGGTCACCTTCCAATGGACCCCGGGTCCCTACTTCTCGGCAGGAGATGCGTCTCCAGCGAACAGACCGTTTCCGGTTCACTGCACGCTGGCGCTCTATGGTCCCTACCCATCATTGGCTGCGCTCACCAAGGCGACGGATGCGGCGGCTGCCAGCGGGGATGGGATTGCGCCACCTGGCACGCCTGCCTTCACTACCTCACCACCTAATATCACTGATTGGGACTCGAAGCCTCATCAGATCGAGCTTGTGCTGCCCGCGACGCTCCATGCTGGGTATTATCAGGCAGACAGTGAATGCCTATATGATCGCGACCAGGGCAGCTCTGGAACAGGCATCCCCATACAAATTGGCGTCTGATGCGCGTGCACACCCACACAGGTGGTGCGGACACGCTTGCCATCGGGCTGCCCGCGCGCCCGCGAGAGATATCATGCCAAGCGGACGTAGGACGACGTAGGAGCGGCATTGCTTCATACTGGCGAAGCCGAAGAAATGGTCAGGGGGTGACAAACGGCCACGACGACGCCTCCATTCTCCCGCAGAGTCCAACAGATTTTCCCTCACTGGGTGCGCAAGGTTGCCCCTGGGGTTGTGGTCGCGCTCTCGCTCGTCATCTTCCTGTGGGCCAGCCTCACACAGGAACCAATACGGGCAGCCATCTGGCAGCTTCGGGCCCAGTCCTGTGGCACAATTGTAGTCCAAGGTGAATCCTACCCGTTCGGCACTGACTCGGCGACCATGCTGCAGGAAGAAAACTGCTTCATGCGTGGCTACACGCGCTGCCAGGCCGTCAGACTCGGCTACGGGTCGGGCGGCATAGACTTCTCTGAGACGGACACCTTCGTGGTCGAGCCAGCTGAAGGGTGGCTGGCGGGGTGTGCCATCGCTGACATCTACAAATCCCACATTGCCGCCGGCAAAACGTACACAGCCACACACCGCTGCACCCGCGCTGTGCGAGAGGCGGACTACAGCCTGCATATCCAGGGCTGCGGAGGCGGGGAGGATATCGTCATCAGCGCGCCGCTGGACATACCGCCCACCAAATCGCCAAACATCCCCCGTACGTCCGCGACGCTCGGCGGGAGCGTGTTTGCCTTTGACAACCAGTTCGGAGTCTACCACTGCTGCGACCACAGTGGCTGGGACTACCAGGGGCCATACGGCCCGCTCTGGGTCGGCGTATACACTGGCACGAATAGCGGCTATAACGGCTCTAGCGGCTATAACGGCTGGTACGGCTCTAGTGCCATGACGAGCTGGACTGCGAGTTCCTCACAGCGTGTGGTGGGCATTGTGAATACTGGCGCCCTTGATGCCCCCACGGAGTGGACAGTGGGAGAGGCTCAAGCGATTTGTCGCCGCTTCCTCCCGCCGGATGCTCAATACGAGGCCACCACCACCATGCGGGGGTATGACCAGGGGGCCTCGAGGACTTCTACACCAGCGTCAGCCTGGCCAACACCGTGCTGCCCACGTATTTCAAGGATTGGACTGGGCAGCCAGCCACGCCGGGAGCGTTTTACATCGTCTATAACTACTTTCGAATCGCTGGCCCGAACGCCCCGACGATAGGTATGTGCCGTGTAGGAACAGACGAACAGTGGACGCAGAATCTGCCATAGGCGTCCTGTCGAACTGGGCGCTTCAGCGGGGAGAATCGCCAAGGATTCTCAACGTATCCTGATTCTTGCCCGATCGGCTCTAGGCCGCACGCCTGGCGCGCGTTCTGGCCGCCCGACGCTCCACGCGGGCTTGCCAGTCCCGTGTCTTGCGCCCCTCGAAGCGAACAGCAGAGAGGTAGTGTATGGTCAACCCGATGCCCCACCCGATGAGTGGCAGGAAGAACCACAGGAACCCCGGCGTCCAGGCCAGGTTGATGACAACCAGAACGATGTTCACCAGCACATAGAGTAGCGCGTGCACGACGAAGCCGATGTATCCTTCCCATGCGCGCAGGTCGGCCTCCGCCTGTTCATAGTCGGCAAGTGTGATCGCGTCAATCATGGCTGTCACCTCCTTCCTCGATTCGAGTAACGCATGTATGTCTCACGGCGCTGACACGAACCTGGAGATCAGTCGCACAACCACGTCACGAGCGAGCCATTGTACCAACGGAGCAGTAACATCAGCGAGATTACCCAACCAAGGCGCGACGACCTGCCCAAACGTATAGGCCTATCTTCCTCACTTGGTCGTGCGTATGTATGTCAATCATGGTAGTATTTATGAAGTAACTAACTTTTCTACCATACCTCACAGAGGAGGAACCATGAGCGGCCCAGGCAACTACAATCAGGCGATCATCGAGCAGTATCGCGCCAATGGCGGCAAGACCAACCACCCGCTACCTTTGCTCTTGCTGATTACGAAGGGCGCCAAGAGCGGCGAGACGCGGACGAACCCCCTCGCCTACTCGCGTGATGGCGACCATTACATCGTCCTGGCCTCTAAGGGCGGCGCGCCGACCAATCCCGCCTGGTACTACAACGTGCTCGCCAACCCCATCGTGACCGTCGAGGTGGGCGACGACCGCTTCCAGGCGCGCGCCACCCCTGCCACCGGCGACGAGTACGAGCGGCTCTTCACTCAGCACGCGACGCAGATGCCCGGATTCGCCGAGTACAAGAAGAAGACCTCGCGACAGATTCCAGTCATCATCCTGGAGCGGATAGGATAGCTGTCGGGGACGCTGCTGCTTTCATAGGCGGGACGTCCCATCCAAACCAATGTGGACATGTGCGCCTCAGGCTATCGAGGGACTTCCTGTGCGATGTATGGAGGCGGTACACTTTCTGAACTGGTGTTTCAGCGCGGCGTATCATACCGTGGAATGTGAACGGTTCAACCGTATCGTCACAGCATGATAGGTATGATAGAAGCACAGGAAGGAAAGCAAGATGTCCTGGTTCGAGCATGGTACATCACGCATCTACTATGAGGAGTCCGGCGCTGGCGATCCCGTCTTGCTGTTGCCGGGATTCAGCGACCGCATCGAGGGCCATGTCGCGCTCCGGCAGGCGCTTGTTCCCGGCAACCGTGTGATTGCCGCCGATCTGCCCGGCTCGGGGCGTTCAGGGCCGCAGCCGCGCGAGTACACTGCCAGCTATCTTGCTGATGACGCGCGCTCGTTCGCCGACCTGCTGCGCAGCCTGAACGCCGGGCCGACGCATCTGCTCGGCTTCAGCGATGGCGGCGAGGTTGCCCTGCTGATGGCGGAGCAGACGCCGGATGTTGTGCGCTCCGTGCTGGCCTGGGGCGCATGTGGCACAATCAGCGATCCCGATGGCCAGTTGCGCGAGGTCATGTGCACCGTCGTCGATCATCCCATTCCGCCGATGCAAGGCTATCGCGACTACCTCGTCGCCACGTATGGCGAGGCCAACGCGCGCACTACCACACAGAATCTTGTCAAGGCTATGGACGCAATCGTCGCGGCTGGTGGCGACCTCAGCGCCGAGAAGGCGGGGGATATCGCTTGCCCGGTGCTGCTCGTCGCTGGCGAGCAAGATATGTTCGTTCCCAGGGCGCTGCTCGACAAGATTGTCTCGCGCCTGCGGCATGGCGAGATGATTGTGGTGGAGGGCGCCGGACACGATGTCCACAACGCCCGCCCCGAATGGTTTCAGCAGACCGTCCTCGACTGGCTGGCGAAACACTAGATTGCGCTCCACCTCATCCATCGTCGCAGAGTCGATGCCTCCATACTCCTTTGGTGAGTGTGGGGGCGTTCGCATCACGTACGTGTATTCGCCGATTCAATCCCTCCCCTGAAGTAGATACAATACAATCCACTCGGCAGCAACGCCGATTGATGCGTGCGCAGATAGGCTGCGGTGGCCTCGGACATTCTGAGACATCGTGGCGCCGGAAGGATAGAACTCATGACGACGGATGCTACAGGCGCTACAGGCGCTAGCGAGCGGGAGGGAAGTGAGGCGGCGCTGAAGGCTGGCGCGGGTGGTGGTGTGGCGCGGAGCCGCGCCGCGTTCGCGTCGCGATTGCCGCTCCTGGCGCTGGTCTTTATCGCCGGGGTCGTCTCGCTGGCGATTGAGATGTGCGGGCCGCGACTGATGGCGCCGTACTTTGGCACGTCGCAGATTATCTGGGCGACACAGATCGGGTTCACCCTGCTCTACCTCTCGCTCGGCTATTTCATCGGCGGGCGACTTGCGGATCGCTACCCACGGGCGGAGGTCGTCTGTGGCATTACAGCGGTGGCGGCGCTGGCGACCGGGCTGATCCCGCTGATCAGCAGATCAGTGCTCGACTGGTCGGTGGGTGGGATGACCAATGCGAATCCGAGCGTCTTCATCAGCGCCCTGATCGCGGTGAACCTGCTCTTCGCGGTTCCCACGATCCTGCTGGGGATGGTCTCGCCGTTCGCCATCCGGCTGACGGTGGAGCAGGTGGGGAGCGCGGGCCGAAGCGCGGGGAGCCTCTACGCGCTCTCGACGCTCGGCAGCATCATCGGCGCGTTTCTGCCAGCGCTCGTGCTGATTCCGGCATGGGGCGTACGCAATACGCTCTATGCCGCATGCATCGTGTTGCTCGTGGCGTCGGTCTGGGGGCTACGGCTGCGCGGGCGGGCGGTGAGCGTAGCGCTGGGGGCGCTGCTGCTCGTGCCGATGTTCGCGCAGGGGCCGCTCAAGTCGCGCCCCGGCCTCATCTATGAACAGGAATCGCTGTACAACTACATCCAGGTCGTGCGGGAAGCGGACGGCACGCACGATCTCATCCTGAACGAAGGCGCCGGGGCGATCCACTCGAAGTACCACCCGGACCGAGTGCTCTTTGGGTCGTCGTGGTATGCGGAATACCTGCTGATGGCGCCCTATTTCAATCAGGGCTTCACCCCCGATAAACTGAAGCGCATCGCCATCGTCGGGCTGGCGGGCGGGACACTCGCGCGGCAATATACGGCGGCCTACGGGCCGATTGCGGTTGATGGCGTGGAGATCGATCCGGCTATCGTGGACGTGGGGCGCAGGTATTTCGGGATGGATGAGTCGAACTTGAACGTCTACCTCGGCGATGGGCGCACCTTCATGCGGACGACGCAGCAGACCTATGACGTGGTGATGGTTGACGCCTTCCAGCAGCCCTATATGCCCTTCCACCTCACCACACGCGAGTTTCTCGAAGAGATCAAGGCGCGCCTCTCGCCAACAGGCGTGGTGACGTTCACAACGGGCCACACCTGCACGGATTATCGGCTGGCGCAGGCGTTCGTGAATACGCTGAGCCAGGTCTTCCCCAGCATCTATATGTTCGATGTGCCGGGTACATTGAATACCGAGGTGATCGCGACGATGCAGCCGACGACGCTCTCGACCTTCCGGGAGAACCTGCTGAATATTCCAACGGATACGATGCTGGGTACGGTCGCGGACGAGGCGCTCCAGGTGATGAAGGTGGCCACGCCGGAGCGCGACGGGATTGTCTTCAGCGATGACCGCGCGCCCGTCGAGCAGCTCACCGACCAGCTCATCCTCAGCTACATCCGCTGCCGGTGACGGATGGCGCGTGTAACAGCAATGCCCCCTGCTCTACATCCAAGAGAGGGGGCATTCGCGTTGTTGGCAAGCTACGCCAGCGCGGGAGATTTCTCGGTGCTGTCGGCTCGCATTCGCGTCTGCGGGTGGCGCTGGGCCAGCCCGCTGACCAGCAGTGGTAGCGCCAATGTGGCATCCGCGCGGACGGCGATGGCGTGCCTGCCTGTGGCGAAGGGCTGCGCTCCCAGAGCGACGACGCCCGCCAGCGCCGGAGCCGCCAGGCCCAGCAGACCCGTGGCCGCCTGTGATTGAGCGAGCAGCGCGTCGGCCGCGCCCGCGCCACACTGGATGACGCCGAACGCATCGCGCGCCGCTAGCAACCTTGCCAGCGCAAGGGTATCGGCAGCGGAATCCACCGTGAAGGCCGCTCCGTCGGGACGAGGCGCCAGCAGCAACGCTCCGAACGCGCTCACACTGAGGTCGGGCGAGTAGATCGGCGTACCATTCTGCGCCGCCGCCTGAAGCAGTCCCTTACGCGGAGCCTTCGTCGGCAGATTGGCGCCCAGCCGCTGCCACAACTCCGAGGCGGCCATGCCCGGCTGTTGCTCCGCCAGGAAGTCGCGGAAGAACGCCAGCGCGTGTTTCCGTCCCTCGTCAGTCATCACCATCTCGCCGTCCTCGCCAACGAAGTGCGCGTGGCCAAGCGCCTCATAGAGATCGGCAAGCAGGTTGTCGCTGCTGGCGATGATGCTGTCCACGTAGCCACGCTCGACGGCGAAGACCAGCAGCTCGCGCATGCCCTCGGCAATCACCGGCGCGGAGAGCGTCAGCGCAATCGTCGTCTTCTCGGCGCGCACCAGCCGCTCCCACTCGGCCAGCGCCAGCCCCAGCGCGCGCGCCTGCCCGCCGGTGGCCGCCATCTTATCCAGCAGGCCGCTCATCGAGGCGGTGGGATTGACAAGCACTGGCTCGCTGGCAGACAGCGGCGTACCGTTGGCGGTGGTTGGCGCGTGCTGGTCGCCTGTTAGCCCTACGACAGTAGCCCCGCCGCGCGCGCACGGCTCGCAGCCGTCATCCGTCGTGGCGGCATTGTCAGCGCCATACGTGCCAATGTCGGGTGTCACGCCATACTGCGGCCAGAGCATCCGCCCGCCCGCGGCATCCAGCCCCTCGGCGGCGCGGCGCGCCAGAACGGCGGCGCGCTCATCACTCAGGGATTCGGCGGGCGACTCATCGGGCAGGGCAGGCTCTTTGCTGATGATTCCAGCCTGAAGGCGAGCGTCGGCGGCGGCGATCAGCTCGTCGGTCGCGCCGTTCTTGCCATGATGTGGCCCTTTGAACGAGAGACCGCGCTGCACCAGCATGCGGTCCATCTCCCGCACGTCGAATGCGATGCGGATGTACTCGATGGCCTTCTCATGGTCGAAGTTCTTGCACGAGAAGATGTCCATCGTGAAGTAGTCCAGCTCAGGGAAGGTGTGGATGGCGATGTGGCTCTCGGCGATGACGACCAGGCCAGAGACGCCGGAATAGGCGGGGTCGGGCGCCTGGTACTCGAACATGTAGGGGCCGCCGATTTTGGTCATACCGATCGCGGCGGGGTAGTCGTTCAGCACTTGCTCGACGAGGATGCGATCTGCGAGCTTGCGGGTGTCACAACGGGAACCATCGATAATCAGGTGGGGTCCGAACACGTAGCGAATCTCCTCTACCATGCGCGGCTCTGCGCATTCTACGCGCGGGCGGCGCTAGCTGTTTCCGCTCTGGAAGCAGCCGATGTACCAACTGAGATAGGTGCCAACAAGCATGCCGCGAGCGGGTTGCTCGGCGTGCATACTGCCATCGGTACTCATAGAGTCCCTTTCCCTGCGATCAAGCTCCCTGCCTGAGACAGCTTCCATAGTTGGCGTGGAATGCTGCGAAGCGCCGGGTGAGGGCGGTTCGGGAGGCGGCTCGATGTAGACGCACGGTGGGGGCGTGATTCCCCCAGCCGTAGAAATATACGGTGGAATGGGGTGAAAAGTAAAGATTGTACAAGGCGCCGACGAGTTACAATCCCAGAAACCCAGCCAGACAAGGGAATTGAATGGCAACATATTTCTTGGGTTGCCCTTGCCGCAGGCTGAAGCCCTGCGGCTAATCCTGTCCTCGGCTCAATTCACCCGGAACAAACCTTTAGCCTAGCGTGCCAGCGAAAACAGGCAAGCACGGTAGGCTCTCTTCTCCCATTTCCCGCACTCACTTGATACCGATGCGGACCCGGTAACTAAAATACCAGGGGATTGGCTTGGACCCGAGAGCACGGAACGCCACGCGTGTGAGGCGATCAAAACCGATTTCTTGTTCGGTGATGGTTCCCAGCTTGAACTGGTGGCGGTATCCATTCGTCAGAATCATCTCAAGAAAACGCGCAGCGTCTCCTTGCTCGATATGGTGCAGAAAGAGTTCGCGTGTGAAGTGGAAGTGGCCGCTGTCGCGCATGCGGTCGAGGTGCGTATTCTTCGGCCATTTCGGAAGACTCTCGGTAAGTCCACGCTCCTGCATAAGCTCGTCGAACTGGTTGTCAATTTCCTGGTATACCTGCTCAAGCTCCCAGTTGAGCGCTGGGGGCCAGTCATAATCGTAGGCGGCGAAGAGCCCTCCGGGCCGCAGAATACGGGCGACCTCGGCGAGTGTCGATGTTGGTTCCATCCAGTGAAACGATTGGGCCGCAGTGACAATATCCGCACACTCATCAGGCAGGCCAGTCCGATGAGCAACTCCCTCTCGATAGTTGATATGAGCTGCGTAAGGATGGCCCTCGATGTTGCGCACAGCTCGGGTACGCATATCGGCATTAGGTTCGATCCCAATCACCTCCTCGGCACGCTCACCCCAGATCGCGGTGGATAATCCTGTCCCGCTGCCTATGTCCACTACCAGGGCGGGATGCGACATACCAATCAACTGCGTCAGCAGATCAAGCAATGCTGGTGGTGGCGACGGTCTCGCCTGGTCGTAGCTGTCGGCAAAGCCAGTCCAAATTTCACTAGTTCCTGTCATGGTGTTGTCTCCTGAATCATTCGCGTTTCCATCTATCCCCTCCCATCTATATGGAGAAGGCGGGAGAGTTCTGTGCGCCCCTCACTCCCGCACAGCGAGGAATCAGCCAGGTCTGGCGGCAGCGGGAGGTGCGCCCAATTGTGAGCAAAACGAGAGACGCGTGTGTTTTGTCGTGTTCGTTCCGTGATTGCCCAGGCCTATCCTCCTTTCAGGAGTAGACTCAGGAGTGGGTCGTGTGCTGGGAGGCGGCCCGCTCATCCCCCGAAACAATGGTATCACTCTGGAGGTTTGGATGCAGGCAGCCTGCTTCGCCGTGGGGCTGGTGATGCTCGGACTGGCGGGACTGTCGCAGGGAGCGAGGGCAGGTCAGGGCAGGACAACGGATGCGACACACGCCAGGGAGGCAGGATATGGTCTCACTGCAAACCGAGCAAGCAGCGCCCGTCAAGCAGGCGCGCCTCTTCTATCTTGATTGGCTCCGCGTGCTGGCCGTGTTAGCTGTCTTCTGGTATCACACGTTTCGTCCCTTCGATGTCACCGACTGGCACGTGAAGAACGCGCAACAGAGCCTCGGCGTCACGATCGTGATCACTGCCTTCGCCCTCTGGGGCATGCCCCTGTTCTTTGTGCTGGCAGGAGCAGCGAGCTGGTTTGCGCTACGCTCCCGCTCGCCTCAGCAGTTTCTCCGTGAGCGCACCCTGCGCCTCCTCGTGCCGCTGCTCGTCGGGTTTCTCCTCTTCAGTACGCTGCAAGCCTACTTCGAGGCGCTCAACCACGGGACGTTTGTTGGCTCCTTCCTCCAGTTTCTTCCCTGGTTTTTTGCGCAACCGCAGCTCAGTTGGTATCCGCCCTGGATCAACTATCCCTATCATCTCTGGTTTCTGGTGTTTCTCTGGGTCTCCAGCCTGCTCGCGCTTCCGCTTTTCCTGTTCTTACGCGGACCAACGGGAAGCCGTGTGGTTGACACTCTGGCGGCATGGTGCGCCAGACCGGGTGGGATCTTCCTCTTCATCCTTCCTCTGGCGCTGGTGCGGGAGACCGTGTGGGTCGCGTTTCCCGATCTGAATGACTGGGGCGACCTGGCGATCTACCTGACGCTCTTCGTGTATGGCTACCTGCTCTTCAGCAGACCCGCATTCCTCGATGCCATCCGCCGACAGGGATGGATAGCCCTGGGCCTCGCCATCCTCTGTCTCCTGCTCACCGCAGCGATGTATGCCTTCGGCAATCTGCAGGTGTGGGCGTCCGCCCCCAACTACACTCCTGGCGCCCTGATCTATCAAGTGATGCCCATTATCTACGCCTGGGCCTTGCTCGTCTTTGTCCTCTTCTGCGGTAGTCGCTGGCTCAATTTCACTACGAAATGGCTCACTGAGGCGAACGAAGCGGTGTTGCCGTTCTATGTCTTGCAGCAACCGGCAATCGTCCTGATCGCGTTCTATGTGGTGCAGTGGCCGATGGGTATCCTGCCCAAGTGGCTGATCATCAGCACGCTCGCGTTGGCGCTGACGCTAGCGGTGTATACCCTCGTGATCCGGCGGGTGAATTGGGTACGCTGGTTGTTCGGCATGAAGCCGCACCGTAGCATCGCCGAGAAAGTGAAAGTGTAGAATTGCTGAGAAACATGAACGGCAGCGAACAGAAAGAGTACGCGAGGCGCCAGGCCGAAGCGCTGGGTAACAGGTCCCGGCGTGATATTGCGCCCATTTGATATTGCGCCCATTGGTGTGGTTTCGGGAGCCGCGAGTAGGCTGGCTAGCCTTGCGCGGCGAGGAAATCGGCCAGGTCCGGCGGCAGCGGCGCGTCAAGGATTAACCACTCGCCCGTCTTCGGGTGGACGAACTCCAGGTGGGTGGCGTGCAGAAACTGGCGTGGCGGCAGCGGCAGCTGCGTCCGCCCATAGACGCTATCGCCGACAACCGGATGCCCCACTGAGGCGAGATGCACGCGAATCTGATGCGTGCGCCCCGTTTCGAGCTGTAGCTCCACCAGTGAGCGCCCGCGAATCTCGCGCAACACCTTGAAGCGCGTGCGCGCCTCGCGTCCGCCGTTGACCTCGCTCACCAGCGCCATCCGCTGGCGGTGACGCGGATCGCGTCCAATGGGCGCGTCGATCACCCCCTCCGGCGCGGGCATCCGCCCCTCCACCAGCGCCAGATAGCGCTTGACCGTGCTATGCTCCTTCATCTGCTGGGCCAGCGCGGCGTGCGTCGGCGCATCCTTCGCGATTACAATCAGCCCGGAGGTATCCTTATCCAGCCGGTGGACAATGCCCGGACGCGAAGCATCGCTGCCAGCTTCCAGCCCAGGCAGGTGCGCCAGCAGCGCATTTACCAGCGTGCCTGTGGCGTGGCCCGGCGCGGGATGCACCACCAGCCCGGCGGCCTTATCCACCACCAGCAGATGCTCATCCTCATAGACCACCCGAAGCGGAATCGCCTCGGCCTGTGGCGGCGCCTCACCCTCAGTTGTCCCGACGCCAGCGTTGAGCGCGCCCGCGTCTACCTCGATCCGCTGGCCCACTTCGAGCAGATGGCTCGCACGGACGGCACGCCCATTGACGCGCGCCACCCCCGCCTTGATAGCAGCCTGCGCCCGCGTGCGCGATAGTTCGGGGTATAGCTGCGCTAACGCGCGGTCCAGTCGCTCGCCGTCGAGGGTTTCGGTCACTTCGATGACGGTTGGCGCGGGCATGCTGTCGTCTGAACGCTGCGGCGCGGGCTTGTTCATGCGGGCGGCCACCTAGTCCTCCGCTGGCGTTTCCGCCGTGTCGCTCGCTGAGAGGCTTCTCCGGCTACTGGTAGGGCGCTCGCCCTCCGTACCCATGCGCCAGATCATAAAGGCCAGCAGCACCACGCCGATGGAGATGGCGCTATCGGCGACATTGAAGACGGCGAAGTCGAAGTGGATAGCTGGAATCTGAAAGTGGATGAAGTCGACGACGTAGCTGTGCGAGAAGCGGTCGATCAGGTTGCCGACGGCCCCGCCCAGCACCAGCCCGAATATCAACTTAAGCGCCAGCGAGCCAGTCTCGCGCGAGCGCCAGTAGAGATAGCCGATGACGCCGATGGCGATGGCGATGAAGAGGAACATCACCGTCTGGCCTTCGAGCAGGCTGAAGGCGACGCCCGGATTCTGTACGTATTCCAGCGAGAGCGTCTGGCCCAGAATAGGCACAGTATAGCCCTCGGGCTTCGTGCTGAAATAGGAGACGACCCAGTGCTTGGTTAGCTGATCGAGTATGATAATCAGCAGGCCAAGGCCCACCATCGCCAGATCACGTTGTCGAGCAAGGCTCATGAACTCTCCTCACGGGTCGTCTCGCGTTCGACGATCTCCTGACATTCCAGATCATATTCGGCATAGGGCAGCGCTTCGAGCCGCCGCGCTTCGATGGGCTTGCCACAGCGCTGGCAGAAGCCATACGTGCCGTCATCCAGCCGCTGTAGCGCCGCCCGCACCTGCTCCAGCAACGTCCGCGAGTTGCCGAGCACCAGATCGCTGCGTTCGGCATCCGCCATGGCGCCGGCCTCCTCGGCAGAGTGTCCGCGCGTGCCGCCACTGTCGCTAATCGGGTCCGATGGAATGACGGCCTCATCGCCCTCGGTGCGCTGGTAGATATCATCTTCCAGCCGCTGGCGATCCGCTTCGAGACGCTGGCGAATCGCCGCCGCATCGTAGTGTACCATAGTCTTCTCCCGGTGAATATGTTATCCAGGCACGCGCGCCCGGATTCTATCCCACCGTCGCCTCGCTCCGCAAGAGTGTTGCCACATCCACCACTGGCAGCGTCTGGGTATCTTCGTTCGCCAGTTCTTCGGCGGCGACCGCATCGTGCAGGTGCTCCAGCAAGAACCAGTTATAAGGGTCGGGCCGACAACTGGGATGGTTCTCGCGCGCTCTGGCCAGCGCCTCCTCGGCGGAAATCCCCTCCAGCAGCATCAGCGCGGCGCAACAGACCGTCGAGGAGCGATTGACGCCCGCGTAGCAATGCACCAGCACCCGCTGCCCCGCGCGCAGCCGCCCGACGACCCAGCGCGCCTCCGCCAGCAGGTCACTCATGTCCATGCCAATAGACATCTCACCCTTGCGGGCGAAACGGTCATTCAGGTGGCGGCCAGCGTGCGCGACCCATGGGTTATCCAACTCGCAGAGATTGAGGACGGCGTCAACATCCGGGCGGACAGCGGTCTGGTGGCGCAGACCGCCGATGAAGAGCCGGTAGCGATAGCGGCGGTTGCCGAGTGCAATGGTGATTGGGTCGCCGTTAAACCGATGCAACACCTTCTGGCGCTCAGGCACCAGGCCCACGGGATGGGGCGGCGTGTTGGACCAGCGCCGCAGAAACGTGACTGGTTGCGAGTCGCCAGTACGGTCTTCTACCACGAAATCGCTGGCTCGCAGCATACAATCAGCCGACTCCTGGGTAAAGATGAGGACAATCTTGCCGAGGTCAGGCCCGCTCCAATGGAGCACGCCCATAATCGTGCGCACGCCATGCTCAGGAGGCACATGGTCGAGTTGTTCCAGAACCGGGCTGCGCTGAACCCACTCACTGCCAACAAAGCGGAGCGTTCGGGGATGGTATTCCGCCTCGACCCGCTCCTCCGGCCAGAGCGGCGTGCCACAGGGCTGTGGCGGCTTCACCAGCCGAAGCTCCTCGAAGTCGAAGAGGATGTCGATGGCGTTCTCGTCGCTGGTGGAGGGTTCTTCACGAATGGCGACCAGACGCGCGCCAAAGAGGATATCGTGGTAGGGGAAGGGGTGGTTCCGAATACGAATGCGTGAGGATTCTTTGCCCATCAATCATTCATCCTTTGAGGTGTTGAGTGGTACCACCAGGCATGGTACGGAGCAGAGCGCGGACGGCGGAGCGGAGAGAGCGAACAGAGCGAACAGAGCAAGGCTCAGCAATGCTGGCAGAGCGCCACGCCACCTCGGCGGCTTCATGACTCACCGATGGACGCTAGCGCTCCGCCCCGAATTATCGTTTGGCCTGGCGGCGGCGGCGCAGACGATCCGCCGAGCGCACCTGCTCATATTCCGAGTCGTGCGCAGCACTTGCGCTCTGTGCGCCGTTCGTCCCTTTGGCCGTGCTAGCGCTGGCGCTCTTGCCGCTATCACTGCCTTTGGCCGCTGCGACTGGCTTGGGCGCGGCTTTGGCAGTGGAAGTGGATTTCGCGCCATTTTTGCCACCCTTGGTTCCCTTGGCGCTCGCCTGCGCCTGGAGCTGCGCCTGCGTCTCGGCATAGCGACGCTGCGACCGCGTTTTATGGGGGCCAGTGGACGCGCCGGTCACCGTCTTATTCGACGTTGAGCCACCCGCGGTCTGCCGCTGGGCGCGCTGCTGCGCCTGGGCGCGTGCGCCGAAGAAATCGCGCGGGATGAGGTTGAAGCGAATCAGCAGGAACCAGAGGCCAATCACCGCGCCGCCATAGAGTAGCAAGAACGGCGTCACCCAGCCCAGCAGCGGGGTGTTGGGTGGCAGCAGATGGAGCGTTTCGAGCGGCGGCTTCTGTCCGGGTTGGGTCAGCCATCCATCGACGATCAACAGGATATACATGATGAACTGCGAGGCGATGAACCAGATCAGGATGCCAAAGAACGACTTGAAGATCGTGCCGCCCGCGCGCTGCCGGGGCTTGCCGTTGGCGCTGGGCGCGGTGGTGAGCGGTGAACGCAGCCGTGACAGCCAGTTGCCCTTCGGGGCGGATGAGGTCGCCGGTGGTGTCGTGGATGCTGGCGCACTTGCGCGCTGCGTCCCCTTGGGCGGCGACTTTACCGCTGGTGGTGTCTGTTCTTTCGTCTGCGCCATACTGATCCTGCCTCCGCGCTGCCTGCGCCGCATTCCTGAATACGTGAGTGATACCAAAATATTCCAACCAGATTCACCATGCGTGTTGTCCTTCAATAACGACATTCACACGCACGCGGCCTTCATCCCTCAGTATACACTACGTTGGCCGCGCGTTGGCGCCGCAACGATGGCCAGTTTGCCGCGTTTCCTCTCGCGGTCCCGCGCCTACCAGTCGTTGCGTTGACGGCGGATCGGCGGCGCTCCGGTGTCTGGCGGCAAGGTGCGCAACGGGTTGTGCGCGGGGTTATGCGCCTGGTGATGTGGCGACTGATGTGGCGACTGATGTGGCGACTGATGCGGCGGTCCCATCGTCGAGAGGCGCGGTGGCGCGGTGGGGGGTATGGGCTTGGCGGGGAGGGGCAGCGGCGCGGTCGAGATATGGGACAGTTGCATCTGGAAGTTGCGCAAGTCGCGGTGCAGCTCGCCCGCGTCGTGGTAGCGGTATTCCAGGTCACGCGCCATCGCGCGCCCAATGATATGTTCCAGTTCGGGCGGCACCGACGCCACCAGCCGACTCGGCGGCTTCGCCGTCCCCGAAAGAATCGCGTCGCTCATCTCGGTGAGCGTCTGGCCGCGATAGGGACGGTGACCGGTGAGCATCTCGTACATCGTGATGCCGAGCGCATAGACATCGGCGCGCCCATCCAGGGTATGCCCCAGCAGCTGTTCCGGCGCAACATAATAGAGACTGCCCACAACGGTACCCGCCACGGTGATGCTGCGGGCGCCCTCGATGCGGGCCAGGCCGAAATCCAGCACTTTGACACGGCAGCGCTCGTTCACCAGCAGGTTATCGGGCTTGATGTCGCGGTGAACGAGCCGCCCCTGGCGGTGGGCGTAGGCCAGCGCGTCGGCGGTCTGCATGGCGATCTCGACCACCGTTTCCAGCGGCAACCGCTGGCGCTCTTTGAGCATCTGGCCAGCCGTCGAGCCAGGGAAATACTCCATCACGAAGTAGATATGCTCACCGTGGCGCCCGGCGTCATAGACCCGCACGATATTCGGGTGATCGAGCGACGAGACGACGCGCGCCTCACGAATAAAGCGGGTAATGAACGAGACATCTGTGGCAAGCTCATCGAGCAGCACCTTGACCGCCACGGTGGCGCGCTTGGGAAGGTAGGTTGCCCGATAGACCGCCCCCATCGAGCCTGAGCCGAGCTCGGCATCCAGCACATAGTCGCCCAGTTGCTGTCCAACGAGTGAGCGCAAGGTGATCCCCCTGACCGTGGCCGCCAAACATCGTCGTTCTGGCTATTCTGGTGACTTTGACGAGGGAATGCGGCGTCAGTCACCCGCGCACGCTTGCAATGTACGAAAGGCCTATTTGCTGGCGGGCTTTGGCGGCGCGTAGCCATCCGCTTCGCCCTCAGCCTGACCATCGGCGGGCGACTTCCCCTGGCCGGAAGCGTCAGACACGGCGGTCTGAGTATCCTCGGCGCGGAGCGTGGCGATGACCTCGGCGCTCATTTTGGCGCTCTGGCCCGCCCCTGGGAACGTCCGCTCGCGCACCTCGGCGACGTACGCCTGAGCCGCCTCGCGCATGGCCGCGCCCAGCTCCGCGAAACGGCGGGTATGGCGCGGCGTGAAATCCGGGAATAGCCCCATGATGTCATGCACCACCTGCACCTCGCCGTCGCAATACGGACCCGCGCCGATACCGATGGTGGGAATGCTGGTGCGCTCCGACACCAGCCGCGCCAGCTCCGCCGGGACCAGCTCCAGCACGACGGCGAATGCGCCCGCCTCTTCCAACGCCAACACATCGTCCAGCAAGAGACGCGCCGCCCGTTCGGTCTTGCCCTGCACCTTGAAGCCGCCAGTGACGTTGACCGACTGTGGCGTGAGGCCAACGTGACCCATGACGGGGATGCCCGCCTCGGTCAGCGCCCGCACGCTGGCGGCCACGCGACGTCCGCCCTCCAGTTTGACGGCCTGGGGCGCGGCTTCTTTCATAATGCGAATGGCCGCGCGCATCGTCTCTTCGGTCGAGACCTGGAATGAACCGAACGGGAGATCGCCCACGATGAGCGCGTGTTCGGTCCCGCGTACGACCGCCTGCGTATGGCGAATGATGTCATCGACCGTGACGGGGAGCGTCGTCGGATGGCCAAGCACCACCATGCCCATGCTGTCGCCGACCAACAGGATGTGCAGCCCGGCGGAATCCAGAATCTGCGCGGTGGGATAGTCGTAAGCCGTCAACATGGCGATGCGCTCACCACGTGTCTTCATTTCGCGAAGTTGATCGGGTGTGACGCGCGACATGGAAATCCCTCCAATTGTTTGCGGCTTGCCTGGTGAACGTCTTTTCTGGGGACGCCAGCGCACCCTGATTGTATCGCACAGCATCCGGTTATGCGCGGGCGAATTGCCGCCAATTTCGCTTCTTCGTCTCGCTCACGTTTGGGTCACAACCAGACACCTGTTGACGCATACAGTTAGGCCATGCTAATATCCGAGTAGATAACTCAGATTTAGCCTCGCACTTTCTCCGAGACACATGGGTGCATGGCGCATTCATGCGGTGCGGCGATACGGTGATACAGCGATAGACGGCGAGCCTTAGAAAAGAGTGTAGCGTGGTCACAACGTTTGTGCTATTCCTGCGCGAGGGTCTGGAAGCCGCTCTGGTGATTGGCATGTTGCTGGCGGCGCTTCGCCAGATGGGACAGACATCGCAGATGCGCGCGGTATGGGCAGGGGCGGCGCTGGCGATTGTGGCCGCGCTCGGCGGCGGTATCGCGGTCTACGCCACCATCCACGAATACGAGGACACCACATTTGCAGCAGTCTTTGAGGCCATTACGTTTCTGGTCGCGGTGGTCCTACTGACCTCGGTGACCTTCTGGATGCAGCGCCACAGCCGAACTCTGAAGGGTGAGATCACCGCGAAGGCGGGCGCGGCGGGGTCGGGGCTGGCGCTTGGTCTGCTTGCCTTCACCACCGTGGGCCGCGAGGCGATCGAGACGGCAGTCTTCACGCTGGCCACCGCCTTCCAGGGCGACGCAGCGCTCGTGGTGCTGGGCGCGCTGCTGGGGCTGCTGGCGGCCATCGGCCTCTGCGTGCTGATCTATCGTCTCGGCTATCGTCTCGACTTTCGCATTTTCTTCCGCGTGATGGGCATCGTGCTGATCTTCTTCGCGGCTGGCCTGCTGGGCAGCGCCGTCGGCCAGATGCAGACGCTGGGCTGGCTGCCATTCGGGACGGCGCACCTCTGGGATCTGCGGGCGGTCCTGAGCGACGAGAGCACGGTTGGCGGGCTGCTGCACGGTCTGCTGGGCTACAGCGACAATCCGACAGTGCTCCAGGCCATCGCCTATACCCTCTACCTGGTGGTCGCGGGCGGCCTCTTCTGGCGCGAGACGCGCAAACACGCGCCCATCGCGCAACCCGCCAGCAGCGCAGCAACGACCGTTTCGAGCACCGCTCAATAACGACCGCATCCATACATACGCCATCTGTACCTGATATACCCAGCCACGAGGGCTTGTGGCTGGGCGCCTGTTTTTCTGAGTTGTGGCGTATTCTAGTCGATACACAGAGGCGAATGTATACTCATAGCGAAAACCGCTGACGTTCGCTGGAAGACGTAAGAAGGCACACAAAGGCAGGGAATGACAATGCGCGCACTCCACACAGGCGTCCCGCTCCCATCCCCGCGCGCCGCCCTCGTTCGCGCCGGCATAGCAATTGAAGTGGTGACGGTTGCCTGGATGCTACTTGAGGCGGCGATTGCCATCGGCGCTGGCCTGATCGCCAGGAGCGTGCTGCTCACCGCGTTCGGCCTTGATAGCGTGATCGAACTGGTGACAGGAGGCGTTCTGCTGTGGCGGCTGGTCACTGAGGCGCGGGGCAGCGCGCTGGATCGCGTCGAGCGTGCAGAGGGGCGGGCCGCATGGGTCGCAGGTGTCGCGCTGATTCTGCTGTGCGCCTATATTGTGGCGACCTCGGCGCTTAGTTTGCTGCTGCACGCTCATGCTGAGTCTTCGCCTGTTGGGATTGGGCTGGCGTTGGTGGCCGTCATCGGCATGCCACTGCTCGCATGGCGCAAGCGTATCATCGCCGCCAGACTGGGAAGCGCCGCGTTGCGTGGCGACGCCGCCTGCTCCATCACTTGTGCATATATGGCAGGCGCGCTATTCCTTGGATTGCTGCTCAACGCTGCCTTCGGGTGGTGGTGGGCAGATAGTCTCGCCGCGCTGGCATTGCTCTACTGGTTGATTCCGGAAGTGCGTGAGGCTATCGAGGGGGCGCGAGCTGGGCGCGCCTCCTGTACGTGTGGCGAAGACGACTGCGAGGGGTAGATGCCTCCATGCACCATCCCTGGCCTGTGTACTCGCCTGCTATTCCTTCACATCGCGGCGGGCGGTCAGCACGATGGCAATGACGGCAAACGCTATCGCGAAGAGCGCCGTCACCAGCAGGGTATGCCCGCCATCTACCGGAACCAGCGGGGTGCTGAAGCTGAAGTTTGTCGCTGGTGATGCGCGCTGCGGCAGAATGATCGCTGGCATCGCGTTGAGATTGAGGCCCAGGAAATTGCCAGAGAGCAGGTACCAGAAGTCAGAATTGGTCAGTCGCTGGCCCAGCACTAGAAAGATGATCGAGAAGTTCTCGGCGGGGTACCAGAGCATCGCCACGCTCAGGCCGATAATCAGCGAGCGCCCGACCACCGTCACCGCCGTCGCCATCAGGATCGTGACGCCCAGGCTGAGGAGCGCCAGTAGCACATACGTCCCGGCGTCCGACCAGAACGCGCTGTCCGCCGATTTGAACAGATCCATATTGCCCGCGTTGACGAGCGAGAGCATTGCCGCCAGCAACAGGTCGAGCAGCAGCGTCGCAATCACCATGCCCAGCGCGATGATGGTGAGCGCGGTGAGCTTGCCAAAAAGCAGTTGCAACCGTCCCACGCCGCGCCCAAGCAGCACGCGGATCGTTCCGCCGGAGTACTCCATGCCGATCAGTCGCGCCGTCACAATAATCATGAATGCGCCGCCAAACACCTTGAGTATCAGCATATCGGTACCGAGTGTTTTATAGATCGCCCATGTGGGACTTTGCTCCATGCCTTCCTTGAAGTTGCTTGACAGTTCGACGAGATAGGGCAGGCAAATCGCTCCAAGCAGCAGCACGGCAAGAACCCAGGTACTAATCTGGCGCGAGACCTTAAAGAGTTCGCCGCGCACGATACCGGGAAAGCTGGGCCGCGCCGAGTAGACCTGCGTCGAGGTTGGCGCGGGAACAGAAACAGCGGTACTCATCAATCCTCCCGAGACTACGAAAAATCTTGAAGTGTGGCGGCTGCCCCCTCCCCTAGTCCCTCCCCCAGAGGGAGAGGGGAGCAAGAGCCGCCTTCAGTGACGCTGGCTTCTACTCCTTCACATCGCGGCGGGCAGTCAGCACAATCGCGACGACCGCGAAGACGATGGCCCAGAGCGCCGTCACCAGCAGCGTGTGGCCGCCATCCACCGGTACCAGCGGCGTCTGGAAGTTGATAGACGCCGCCAGCGCGGCCCGTGGTGGCAGAATGGCCGCCGCCATCGCGTTGAGGTTCAGTCCCAGGAAATCGCCGGAGAGCAGCGTCCAGAAGTTACTGTTCGTCAGTCGGAAGCCCAGGAAGAGGAACAGCACAGAGATGTTCTCAGCGGGGTACCAGAGCAACGAGACAGCAACCCCGAAGGCCAGCGAGCGCCCGACCACCGTCACCGCCGTCGCCATCAGGATTGTGACGCCCAGGCTGAGGAGCGCCAGTAGCAGATATGTCCCGGCATCCGACCAGAAGACGCTGGTCGCCGATTTGAAGAGGTCCAGATTGCCGACCGTGGCCAATAGCAGAACGACCGTCAACAGCAGATCGAGCAGCAGCGTCACGGCGACGATGCCCAGCGCGATGAGCGCAAGCGCGGTCAGCTTGCCGAAAAGCAACTGGAGCCGCCCGACCCCGCGTGAGAGCAGCACGCGAATCGTTCCGCCGGAATACTCCATGCCGATCAGCCGCGCCGTCACGATGATGATGAGGGCGCCGCCGAACACCTTGAGTATCACCATGTCCACGCCGAGGACACTGTAGAGTGCACTCATCGGGTCGTCGCGCACCTCGGTCTTGATGCGCCCACTTCCCAGCAGGACGAGGTAGGGCAGACAAATAGCGCCAAGGTAGAGCACGGCAAGCACCCAGGTGCTGATTTGGCGCGAGACTTTGAAGACTTCGCCGCGCACGATGCCGACAAAACTGGGCCGTGCGCTATGCAACCGCGTTGCGGCGGGCGCGGATGGGGTTATAGCAACTGCGTTACTCATTGCGCGTCTCCTGAATTGGAGTTGGTGAGGCGCAGGAAGATTTGCTCCAGATCTTGCGCCTGCGGGGCTAGTGTTTCTGGCGCGAAGCCAGCGTGAATCAGGAAGAGGTTGAGATCGCGTCCATGGCCATCTGGCGCGGCGGTAATCAGCATGCCCTGCTCATCCAGCCGGGCATCGTGGCCCCACGGCTGCGCGCGCACCAGCGCCAGCGCCTCGCGCGCGTGGGCAGGTTCCAACTGCACCGCGAACTCGCCATGCCCTTTGACCAGCTCCTCAATCGTCGTCTCGGTCACGAGCCGTCCCTGGTCGAGGATGGCGACGCGCGTGCATATCTGGCGCACCTCGGTGAGCACGTGACTGGAGATGAAGATGGTCTTGCCAGCGGCAGCCAGCGTACGCAGCAGATCGCGCATCTCGACGATGCCCGCCGGGTCGAGGCCGTTGGCCGGCTCGTCCAGCACCAGTACGTCTGGGTCTTGCAGCAGCGCCATCGCCACGCCGAGGCGCTGCTTCATGCCCAGCGAGTACGTCTTGACCTTATCGCGCTCGCGGCCCTTCAGCCGCACCAATTCGAGCACCTCGTCGATGCGCGACTCTGGCACACCACCCAGCACCGAGCCGACCGCGCGCAGGTTGTCGCGCCCGGACATATAGAGGTAGAGCGCCGGAGTCTCGACCAGCGCGCCCACCCGTGGCAGCACCTCCGCGCTATCGGTGGCGATATCGTGGCCGAGGATTTCGACGCTGCCGCTGGTGGGCGTAATCAGGTGGAGCATCATGCGGATGGTGGTGGTCTTGCCCGCGCCATTCGGCCCCAGGAAGCCGAAGATGTCGCCGCGATAGACCTCCAGGTTGAGTGTGTTGACGGCCAGCCGTTCGCCATACTGCTTGGTCAGGCCGTGCGTGCGGATCGCGACCTCGCCGCTGGCGCCTGTCGCTCGTGGGGTTGTTGCGCTCATGGTATTGACCATCGAGTCATGCCTTTCCAGTGTTTTCGTGGTGTGTGACGTTGTGACAACGTTCGCGTCGTGCGAGTGCGTCGTGGGTTCTTTCTCGCGCACCTCTATGATAACGGGCAGTTGTCACGACCGTATCGCGCGCCTGTCGCAACTTTGTCGCAGCCAATCAGTAAATGTGAGGGGTGGTATTTGGGGAGGGCAATCTCGGCCTTGAAAGACCGGAGGAAGAGCGCAAAAGGCTTGTAAGCCTGTTAGAATCACTCGGCGACCGAGCTTGCCGCACAGCATTGAGACGGCCATTTATGGCCACGAAGGGCGAGCGCCATCACGACGCCCGGCGCGCGGAGAGCGCCGCCAGCCAGCGATCCGCCGCAGGGCCAAGCAACTTGCGCGCCTCGTCTGGCGTCACATAGCGGAAGCCGTCGATCTCGATGCCATCAACAATGGGTGCGCCATGGAGGATAGCGGTGTAGTAGAGGGTCAGGTGTTGCCCCCGCGGCCACGCTTCGGCATGGATCAGCGAACCGACAGATGCCTCGACACCCAGCTCTTCGCGTAGCTCGCGCACCAGCGCCTCCTCGGGATGTTCGCCCCTGCCGATCAAGCCGCCGGGCAGGCCCCAGGGATATTTGCGATAGGTATGATGCGCCACCAGCAGCCGCCCCTGCTCATCCTGCGCCAGCGCGCAGACACCCACCGAGACCCGCGACATCCGCAACCGTAGCGCCAGCCGCTTCAGCCTGCCGGGGAGCACCCGCCAGAGACCCACAAGTCGGCCAAGCGCCATCCGCCTCATTCTGGCGCGTATCGGTATGATAGGCGGCGGCGGTGTATTTTGTCGCGATGATGTGTCTGGTGCGTTGATCATGCTGGCTCCTGAATTGGACTGGACACGCTGCTCCTTTATAGAGGACGATAGCGGTATATGCGATGTTCTACAACGTATGACGCCGTTGTCACCGGACTATCGCCAAAGTGTCGCAAGTCTGTCGCAATGTGGCGGTATGGCCATAGCGGAAGCTTCGTTTGCCCACTCTCATGCATATAATGTCGAAAGGTCTACGAACGAACGGGGTGCGAGGGTAGCAATCATGGCGACAATTCTACTGGTGGAGGACGCGCGCGAGCTGGCCGCGGTGGTCGTGCGCGAGCTGGAGGCGGCGGGCTACCGTGTGCGGCACGAGGCCGACGGTCGCGCCGCGCTGGCCGCGCACGTAAGCGTCTCGCCCGATCTCGTCATCCTCGACTGGATGCTACCCGGCATGGATGGCCTGGAAGTGCTGCGGCAGATTCGCCAGATGGCGCCGACACCCGTGCTGATGCTGACGGCGCGCAGCGAGGAGACGGACCGTGTCGTCGGGTTGGAGGTAGGCGCAGACGACTACCTGACCAAGCCATTCAGCATGCGCGAGTTGATCGCACGCGTGCGGGCGCTGCTTCGGCGACAGGAGTTGCTGCGGCAGATGTTGGCGGCTGATCGCGATGTCGCTTCCGAGACGCTGACACGCGGGGCGCTCCGGCTGGATGCCGCCTCGCACCTGGCGACACTGGAGGGCGAGCCGCTCGATCTCAGCCCGACAGAGTTCGCCCTGCTCCACCTGCTGATGCGCAGCCCTGGACGCGCCTTCAGCCGCACCTACCTGCTCGAAACGATCTGGCGCGAGTCCTACATCGGCGGCGACCGTTCGGTGGACAACGTCGTCTTGCGGCTGCGGAAGAAGCTCGGCGCGCTCGGTGAGGAGATCGAGACGGTATGGTCCATCGGCTATCGGCTTCGGCCCGAACAGGAAGGCGCCCTATGAGACCGATGAGACCGATGGAACAGGCCGCGCATCAGGTGGATCAGTTACGCATATGGTTAGCGCGAGGTGGGTCGTGGGGGCGCGATGAGTGGGTGCGGCTGCGGCCACAGATTGCGCTGGTGTGGCGCTTCATTCGGGAGCGGTGGAAGACGCTCTGGCTACAGACGCACCCAGCGCAGGCCGTTGCCGAGGCGCTGATACCACAGGCGCTGGCGCTGGTCTGGGCTCTCGTCATCATAACATCACAATTCGGAGGCGGAGTTGGGCCGGTCTATGGACGAATCATCGTCGCCGTCTTCATCAGTGGCGTCGCCAGCTTGCTCTGGGCCGCCTTTCGGATGCGGCTGGCGGAGCGTTGGCGCCGTCGCCTCCTGATCAACCTTGCCGCCGCGTTCGTGCTGGCCATCGCGCCCACGATCATTCTCTCGCTGCTGGTACATACGACACTTTCTGGGGCGCCGCCAGCGCAAATCAGACAGGCGTCCGCACGAAGCGCGGCCGTCGACTTTTTGCTTTCCCGCTACTCGCTACTCTGGCTGCTGGTGCTGGCCGGGGCTTTTCTCTTCGTGCGAACAGGTATCTCGCTGTTGGTGTGGTGGAATCGCCTGCGCCGCCGCAGTCTGGTCTGGTCGCTGACCAATGCGCACCTGCTGGTGGTGGTTATCGGCTCCGGAGCGCTCTTTGGGTTCATCGTGCTCACGGAAGTCTCCTTCACCCACAGCATCGAGCCGCAGATTCTGCCAATCCTGGTTCTCATGGGCATTCTGACCGTGATTGCCGTGCTGGTTGTCTTACCGCCGTCGCTGCTCTTCTCCTATATCTTCGCCCGCCGCACCACCCGTCGTCTGCGCAAACTAACCACTGCCACGAACACGCTCCGCGCGGGCGACTATAGCGTGCGCGTGCCAGTTGAGGGCGCCGACGAGGTGGCGCAGCTTCAGGCGAATTTCAACGCGATGGCGACGGACCTGGCAGCGGCGGTGCGCGATCTGGAGGCCGAGCGCGATACCGTCTCACATCTGCTGGATGCGCGACGCGAATTGGTAGCCAGCGTCTCGCACGAGTTACGTACACCCGTGAGCACCCTGCGCGGCTATCTAGAGTCGGCTCGCGCACGCTGGGACGCGAACGACGCCCCGCCCACCTCGCTCCGGCACGATCTGGATATCATGGAGCACGAGACACGGCGGCTTCAGACGTTGATCGAAGACCTGTTTACGCTCTCACGCGCCGAGGTGAGTAAGCTCGAACTACGCTGCGTCCCGGCGGATGTCGGAGACGAGGTGCGGAAGATCGCCGAGACAGTGGCGCCGCTGGCGTGGCAGTCGGGGCGGGTGGAGGTCGTCGCGGAGGTAGCGCCAGATTTGCCGCTGGCGCTGGTAGATAGCAACCGGCTGAACCAGGTCTTGCAGAACCTGCTGCACAACGGCATTCGCCACACGCCGCCCGGCGGAATCGTCGCCATTTCGGCGTCGGCTGATGCGAAGCGCGTGCTGCTCCAGGTGAAGGATACCGGCGAGGGCATCGCTGCGGACGACCTGCCTCATATCTGGGAACGCTTCTATCGCAGCGACCGCGCGCGAATGCAGTCGGCCAGCGGGTCGGGGCTGGGGCTGGCGCTGGTAAAGGAGCTGACAGAGGCGATGGGAGGCGGCGTCTCGGTCGAGAGCACGCCCGGCAAGGGTTCGTGCTTCACAGTGGCCGTCCCGCGCGCAACCGACCTTACTCCTAGCTCTTCAGCTGCTCGCCAGCGGAAGCCGCCATCCGCGCGCCCCACGCCTGCGCTGGCCAGGGCTACCAAGCCAGCGCGGACGACGTGAAGGCTGGCGACTGAAGTCGCGCCTGAATGGCCTCGCTTTGCTGCGCTCGCTCCGCCACAAAACCCGCCTGCGCGGGTTATCCAGAGCCTGCCCGCAGATAACGCGCCGATGGGCGAGAAACAGGTACTCTCTCGCGGGGACACTTGATAAATGATAGCAACAGCGCTGCGAGGGATAAAGTCTGGGCAGTCCGCGTAGGCGGACTTGGTGGCCGAACGCAGTAAGGCCGTTTAGGCGCGGTTTTAACCGCCCGCGCTTCCCCCAACTCGCGGAAAACGACGAAGGGCGCGCTTCCTCATAAAGCACGCCCCCATACGCTCTGACCTGGACTGGTAGCTCGCCAGCTACGAAATGAAGGTGACTCCGGCTCCGACGTGGATGTAGCGATAGCTGACCTTCTGCCAGCCAGCGCCACGCCAGGTGAAGTTCATCTCGGTGATGAGCACCCAGTAGTGATCGGGCGCTACCGCAACGACCTGCGCCCAGTGACCATCTCTGCTCGCGCCCTGAACGCCACCGTTGAAGTGGACCACCGCGCCCGGTGTTGGCCTGGATGAGTGGCGATATTCGCGGCCCCAGAGGATGTCGGGCTGTCGCGGGTGGAGCACCTCAGGCCACCAGTTGCACCAGCCGAAGCCGGAGCGCTTCACATAGTTGGCCGGGTTCACGCGATAGACGCCCGCATAGCAACTGACGGGGACCGTCCACTGGCTGATGTGCGCCGGGAACATATAGGAACTGCGGCATGGCTGGCCAGCGGTGTTGCTGCCAGTGACCTTCACAGCCGAGGCGCTGGGCTTGCTGGCAGCGCTGGAGGTTCCGCCGGTCGAGGCCGCGTTGGGGACCCACGAAGGGTTGTCAGAGACAAGTCGGCTGCCACTACGGTGCCAGTGTCCGGTGCAGTGATAGGTTCCGTTGGCCCAGCCGTAGCAGAGCATGCCATTCGCGACGTAGTACCCGCGCTGATAGTGCAGACTGCTCGCCGCATCAGCCGTTGGCATCGAGCCACTGGCTCCGAGTGCCGCTACGAACGCCGCTCCCAGAAGCGCTGCTCCGAACAGCATGCGCGCGCGGGACAGACGGCCAGTCAGTACAGTAGAAAAATGCGCCAAGATAGTACCCCTCTCGAGACTCCCGCGGGAGTCTGTTCGCGGCTGCGTTACCGCGATTGATAGCCCTCCTAGAAAACACACGCATACTTGCGCGCGGTCTTCTCAGCGACGGCAGGGTCTTGCTGCCGTCAGGTGTCCAAAGTCAGAGATGCGCCTTGTCGAAGGCACGAGGGAGATAATACACAAGAGCTGTCATGAATCACAAATTCGGCCCAATGAGCAGTACTATCGGTTGTGAAGTTATGTCCGCTGCTGACAATATCTGGTGTATCACCAGCGCCACTCGCGTCATATTCATAGACAGTGAGGGTGGGATAGAGTAGACTTGAACGGCAAACATGCCACGTATAGCGCCGCACAAGCACAACACCGTGAAGCGGCGCCATACACCAGCGGCAGACTGGGAGCTAGCCGAGAGCTGGCTGAGAACAGCCAACAATGATCCCGGAAACGGTGACCAGCTTGTCGCTCCGTCGTTGTAGTACTCAGGCGCGCGTCGAGAATCGTTGAGAATCCCAGACGGGCGCCAGGATGGTGGCACGGTCTGCGCTATCGTTACCCTATCAATACCCAGCAACGTGATATTGTGAATGAGGCGGTGTGGCCTCGGATTCGGCCTGGATGATCCCGGCAGCATGGCGGAGGAACTGAGGGAGGGGCGGACCAGATGACAACGCACCATGGATGGCAGGACACTGGGGGACATGAGCCTGATGATCAGCGCTCGCAGTCTCCGCTCTCCCCACAGCCCCCACAGTCTCCACAGTCTCCATATCCCTGGCAGAATGACCACAGCGCCCAGAACAATGGCTGGAATCAAGGGCAGAACACGAGCCAGCGCACGAACCAAAACAACGGCCAGAGCTACGAAAGCCAGGGGCAGAGCGCCTGGGCTGATGGGGCGACTGGCGCGCCCAACCAGGCCTATGCGCCCTATCAGCCGCCAAATCAACCACCATATCAGCCCGCACCCGATCCGCAGGCGCCTGCCTCGTCTCAGCCGGTGAACAATGGTCACCCGGACCGTTCCTACCCACTGAGCGCCCCTGCCACTACCAACGGCCCGTACGGCCAGGGCTATTCCGCCGCCGCACCCGCCCCATCGGCGCAGGCGCCCAGATCGCCAGCATCAGCATCAGCGCCTTTGGACGACTCCGACGAGGAGGATTTGGGGTTTAGCACCACCACCAGGATGGCTCGGCTCTCTCGCAATCCCGAGTATCGCGAGGTCGAGCGGCTGCTGGCCAATCGTCGGCGCGCCCGTTCTCGCCTGAGTGAGATGATGCTCCTGGTAGACGCGGGCCTCTCGGTGCTGCTGATCTTGTTAATCGAACACT
This sequence comes from Ktedonobacterales bacterium, assembly GCA_036273675.1. GTDB lineage: Bacteria > Chloroflexota > Ktedonobacteria > Ktedonobacterales > JADMIN01 > DAHUXT01. The sequence continues at coordinate 52,938 of DASUHD010000060.1, forward strand.
TCAGCGACGTTCTTGCTAACATTGTTCCGCAGATTCGCTATCTCAAGACCTCTGACGCGCTCATCTTTGCGGCAATCGTCGCGGTCGTCTGGCCCGTCGTCTTTTCGTTGCTTGGCCTGTACCGCTCCAGTTGGGTCAACAATATCTTCGCGCCGATGCGGGCTTTCATCGCGGTTGGTCTTGCTGGATTGGCCGTCAGTGGCATCCTCTATTTTCTGGTGCTCGACCGCATGCGGATCTTCTGGCTGACGTTTGTCGTCGTGGATGCGGTGCTGCTGGCGTTGGCGCGGGTCGTCTTGCGACCGCTGGCACGTTTGGGCGCGCCACGTCGGCGCATTCTCATCATCGGCACCGGGCGTCTGGCCATCGACGCCGCGCGCGCGGTCTCGGCACGCAGCGCCATTGGCCTCGAAATTATCGGTGTTGTCGGCCCGCGCCGCGAGTTTCATCCCGAACCGGATATGCCGAGCCACTGGCAGGAGGCCCTCTATCACCGTTGGGTGAGTTGGCGGCTGGGTGACCTGCGCGATGCGCCGCGCGTCATTCGCGAGAAACAGGTTGACCTGGTGCTGATCGCGCTCTCCCCACGCGAACGGCACGAGGCAAGCTGGCTCATCAGCGGTCTGGCGAACCTGCCCGTGCAGCTCTATGTGCTGCCCGATGTGGTGACGGAGACCGCCAAGATCGCCGTAGACGAGATTGATGGCATCCCGGTGATCGGCCTGACGGAGTCGGCGATTTCGGGATGGAACGCGCGCGTCAAGCGGCTGATGGACCTGGCGATCTGTATCCCGGTCATCATCCTCACCACGCCGCTGATGCTGCTCATCGCGCTGTTGGTACGGCTGGATTCACCTGGTCCAGCGCTCTTCAAGCAGGAGCGTATCGGCCAGCACAACCGCCGCTTTGTCATGCTCAAGTTCCGCACTATGCGGGTGGACACTGAGCAGCGCATGAAAGAGGCAGCCGAACGGACGGCCACCAAAGACCTGGTGCATAAGCGCCGCGATAACCCCAATATCACGCGGGTGGGCGCGTTCCTACGGCGCACCAGCCTGGACGAGTTGCCGCAACTGCTCAACATCCTGAAGGGCGATATGTCGGTTGTCGGCCCGCGCCCCGAGCTGCCATGGATCGTGGAGCGCTATCGCGCCTGGCAGTATCGTCGGCTGCTGGTGCCACAGGGGCTGACCGGCTGGTGGCAAGTCAACGGCCGCAGCAACCGCGTGTTACATCTGCACACCCAGGATGACATCTTCTACGTGCGCAATTACTCGCTCTGGCTCGATATCAAGATACTGCTGATGACGATCAAGATTGTGCTCACAGGGCGCGGCGCCTTCTAATTTCGGAGGCGCCTGGCGACGTGCGCGACGTGCGCGGGCGGGACGGTCACTGCCCTTGTGTCGTATGCTGAAAGTATGTTCACTTTCAGCTACGTCAACCGTCGAAAGGAGCCGCACGGATGAGTACAACCGGAGTTAAGAAGCCAGATACATCGCCGCGGCCAGATGCGCATGCCCAGCGGCAACTGCCAGCCGTTACCGGCGATTTCTATAGTATTGCCACCACCGTGAGCGAGGACGATAAGGCGATCCTGGCGCGGGTGCGCGCCTTCATGGAGTCCGAGGTCGCGCCGATCATCAATGACTACTGGATACGCGCCGCCTTCCCCTTCGAGCTGATTCCCAAGATGGCCGCGCTCAATATCGCGGGCATCTCCTACAGCGGCTACGGCTGCGCAGGGAAGACGACGGTGCTGGATGGCCTGCTCGCCGTCGAGATGGCGCGGATTGACCCCTCGATTGCGACGTTCTTCGGCGTCCACAGTGGCCTGGCGATGGGCAGCATCTACCTCTGCGGCTCTGAGGAGCAGAAGCGGCAGTGGCTCCCCGTCATGCGGCGGATGGAGAAGATCGGCGCCTTCGGGCTGACGGAGCCGGAGGTCGGCTCTGGGGCATCGGGCGGCCTGACGACCACGGCGCGCCGCGAGGGTGATGTATGGGTGCTCAACGGGCAGAAGAAGTGGATCGGCAACGCCACCTTCGCCGATGTCACCGTCATCTGGGCGCGCGACGAGGCCGACAATCAGGTGAAGGGCTTTCTGGTCGAGAAGGGGACGCCCGGCTTTACCGCCGAGAAGATGGAAGACAAGATGGCGTTGCGGGTCGTCCAGAACGCGCTGATCACACTCAAAGACTGCCGCGTCTCCGAGACGAATCGCCTGCAAAATGCCCGCTCGTTCCGCGATACCGCTGCCGTGCTGCGGATGACGCGAGCGGGCGTCGCGTGGCAGGCGGTCGGTTGCGCGATGGGCGCGTACGAGCACGCGCTGGCCTACGCGCAGAAACGTAAACAGTTTGGCAAACCCATCGCCAGCTTCCAGCTTGTGCAGGACTTGCTCGTGGGCATGCTGGGCAACATCACCGCGTCACAGTGTATGGTGCTGCGGCTCTCGCAGATGCAGGACGCCGGAGTGATGAACGACGAGCACGCCTCGCTAGCCAAGGCGTTTTGTACGAGCAAGTGTCGTGAGACGGTCGGCTTCGCGCGCGAGCTGCTTGGCGGCAATGGCATTTTGTTGGAGAATCAGGTGGGGCGCTTCGTGGCCGACGCCGAGGCGATCTACTCGTATGAAGGTACCCGCGAGATGAATACGCTGATCGTCGGGCGGGCCGTTACCGGCTTCAGCGCGTTCGTGTGAGTGGCCGGCGGACCCCTCCCGGCCTTCGGCCACCCTCGCCTGTGAGGGGAGGGGGCCGCCGTAGAAACCAGGAGAATAGCAACGTGGCACTGGAAGGCTATACGCTCGCAACCATTCGCGATTTCGTGGGCAAAGAGCTTGGCGTCTCGGACTGGGTTACGGTGGACCAGCAGCGCATCGACGCCTTCGCCGACTGCACCGGCGACCACCAGTGGATCCATGTGGATGTCGAGCGCGCCAAACGCGAGAGTCCGTTTGGCGGCACAATCGCCCATGGGTACCTCACCTTGTCACTGTTGCCGATGATGCAGTTTCAGGTAGGTACGCTGCCCGAAGGCGTCACGGCGGGCCTCAACTATGGCGCCGACCGCGTCCGCTTCATCACGCCAGTCAAGGCGGGCGCGCGCATCCGCGACCACATCACGCTCGTCAACGTCGAGGAGAAAGGCGGCGGGCGCGTGCTGGTGACCTCGCGCCACACCGTCGAGATCGAGGGCGAGGAGAAGCCCGCGTTGGTGGCCGATACGCTGGCGATGTTGTTGGGACAACCGTCGTAACGGCCAGGATGATGGGACCAATCAAGTTCAGCAGGAAGGGAGGTGTCGGCAGTACAGCGGTTCTTGCGTGTGTTTAGATGACGCCGGGCCAAGCGTGTAAGACACGCGCCAGGCGAAGGGAGAAGCACATGGCAGAAAGCGTCTATAAGGTTATAACGCTCGTAGGTACGAGCACAGAATCGTGGGAAAAGGCAGCCAACGCCGCGATCACGATGGCGAAGCACAGCCTGCGCGATCTGCGCGTGGGGCGTGTCATCGAACAAGACGTTCACATCGAGGAAGGTCAGCCGCTGACCTACCGTATCAAGCTCGAAGTCTCGTTCAAGTACGAGGGCGGCTCCTGATAGCGCCCTGATTTCCATCTTGATGTAGCCGTTGGGGGACGGCGCTACCGCAGCTTATGCGCGCGGGCAGTCGTCCCCATAGCGTGCGCCTCGTCTCCTTGCAGGGCATACTTCAGCGCCTTGTGTGCATGGGACCAACTTCACCCCTCGACGCTGGTGACCAGCCACACGGGTTGGGCGAGCCAGAGCGCGGCCAGCGCCAACATCGCGATGCCCACCAGCGGCCCGAGCCAGCGCCCACCTGGGACTGCCTTCTCGATGATCATCACGCCCGCCAGCGCCGCCATCCAGGCCAGGCTGCCAATGCCCACCCCGAACATGACCAGCATCAACGCCCAGCAACAGCCCAGGCAGAAGAGGCCGTGGCGCAGGCCCAGCCGCCAGGCAGGAGCGACGCCTGCCTGATAGTAGCGCATGAAGAACGAGAGCGGGCTGCGACAGGCGGCGAGGCACCGCTCCTTCAGCGGAGTGAACTGAAAGACGCCCGCGATGGTGAACGTCGCTGCGCCGATCAGATAGTAATGCGCCGCCAGCCAGGGCCAGGAATCCACTGCCCGGTGAATGAATGTATCGCCTGTGAAGGCAACGAGCGCGAAGGCCGTCCAGACCGCCGCGTAGCCCGCCACAAACGCGCCGAGGATCGCGTAGGCGCGCGATTGCTTGCGCGCGGCGTAGGTCATCATCTTCATCATCTGGATGCTGGAGGGAAGCATCATCGCCAGCGTCATCACCTGCCAGCATGCCAAAAAGACCAACACGGCGAGCAGCCACGGCAGCCCGCTCGCCTCGATCAGCCAGTGGTGATCGATCAGAAAGCGCAGGCGCAACAGGGTGGCCAGCAACGCCACCCCCCACGCGAGCGCGGCCACCACCCAGGGCCAGTGGACAGGCGCTCGACGGCGCGCTTTCACGCTGGCCGGTCGGTCAGAAAGCTGTGCGGTAGTCATCGAGCGCCTCCTTTGCGTTATGCCTCGAAGTGGAATCCGCCCTGGATGGCGTTACGATTCGAGAACTCCCAGGTCATGCCGTGCTCGGGGATATTGACCTGATGCGTTGAGGCTTTCGAGACGTAGGCGGGCGAGCCGGGGATGGTGCTGAAGACGCTCTCGTGTAGTGAGGTTGCCCGGCCCTGCGCGTCGGTATAGGGCGCCATCTCCGAGTAGACCACCTGGCCGACGCGAATTGTGCCCTTGCCGCCCTCGACCTGGTGCTCGATTGGAACGGGATGGACGGCCACGATCTCGCTAATCAGCGCGGCGAACTGGGCAGGGGCGCCACCGAGTTTGCCGCCAAAGGCGTCGAGGAGCGCCTGCTGCTGCTCAGGTGTCGCCCTGTCATCCATGTAGATGACCGTGCGCCAGTTGCCAGCCAGCACGTTGCCGGGAATCTGATTGACCAGCACCAGCGAGAGTCCCGAGACATCAACGCCACGTACCTGACCACGATCAACGTGATAGGCGATGAAGGCGTCGCAGGTACCGCCATCCGGGTCGTCGCCAATCCAGCAGGGGCAGGGCGCCGCGCACGAGCACGCCTCCAGCAATGTGCCATCCATCGAATAGGTTGTAGGCGCCGCGGTTGCCATGGATACTTCTCCTTCTTGTTCTGTTCTCGGTGCGCTTGCCCTTGTCGCAGTGCGGATAGGGTGCAAGCGCACCCTGGCGCGATGCACGTTTGTATCGCGCCCCTGGTCGAAGTAGTACGGGAACGGCGGAAGAGGACGATCTGGCCGGGATCGTCTCTCCTCACGCAAACTCGCCACCCGCCCCGCGATGGCGGGAGGACACCCTACAGCAGATGAATCAGGAGATGGATTCGGATATGTGCGGTGGCACGAGAGGCCGTTGCCCCTCTGGCAATCTCAGGATACCTGGAAGGCAGCGCTGCGCCACCGCGGCAACCGCTGAGTTTCTCTGAACGCACCATGGAGAGCATGTGCGAAGAAGGAAGCTTACCGTTTGGTAGAGTTACTGGCCCAGAGGACGTTTACAATCACCCATCTCCCCTCACTGCGAGCCAGATGCAGGTAATCTACATAGTCGTATGAGTTCGCCCGGACACTGGCGATGTCACCATAGACATCCAGAACCGAAACGTCATAATAGCGTTTGTCGCTGGGTGTATCTGTGCCGCCGCCCTGTCGGGTTTTCTCTACCATCTGCTCGCAACTCAGGGAATAAAAGCGCTGCTCTCCCGACTGGATATCGCGCAAAATCGCGCGCTTGGCCAGCTCAGGGTGCAGACTTCGGCGCATCCGCTCTGCGTCCCCCTCATACCAGCCTTGCATGTAATCGAGCGCGGCCTGGCGAATCGCCGCGAGATCGTTCACAGTCTGCTCGCTCATCGGCTCCCGCATATGCTGGGTCATGTTGCGCTGCTCCTTTCTTGGGACTGCGCGAGAATGTTCAGGTTTAGATCAGTTCGGCGATACGCGCCGCCGCGCGGGCCGCGCCATCTGTCTCGACCGCGCGGTAGCGTACCGGTTGCCCGATCTCCTCGGCAATCGCCGCGGCGATCACTTCCGGCATCGCCGTCTCATAGTCCATACAGCGCCCGGCGTGATACCGCTCCAGACGATGGCGGACATGGAAGTTCTGCTCGAAATGGTGACGTAGCGGGAAATACAGGAATGGCCGCCTGTTCGCCGTCAGCTCCATACAGGTAGTCAGCCCGCCCTGAACTACCGCCAGATCGCAGGCGGCGAGGTGGCGATATAGCTCATGCACATACGCCCGAATTTCCAGTCCTTCAGCACTGGGGAGCGAGGCTGGATCGATGCGCGGGCCAGTCACGACGATCATCCGTAGGTTAGGCACGCGGCGCTTCGCTTCTGGGAACGCGGCGATGATGCGGCAGAGCAGATGCTGGCCGACGCCGGAGCCACCAACGGTGACGATGCAGACCTGCTCATCGGGCCGATAGCTGAGTTGCTGGCGCAACGCCTCACGGTCGGCGAAGTCGCGCGGATCGAACCCGGTGATATAGCCGCTGAAGTCGTAGTGGCGCTCGGTCCAGGCGCGAATCTCGGGCAGATTGTCGCCGAAGGTGTCGAGGACGATATCATCAGGATTGCCAACAAAGATGGCGCGGTCGCGCAGCCGCGGGAAGCGCTCGATGTGCTCGATCATCTCGGCGTTATAGTCGGAGGTGAGAAACGACTCGTGCGCGTCACCATCGGGCATCGGCAGGTAGCCGACGAAGTCCGTCAGCCAGACATAGGCCGTGCGCTTCTCCTCGGGATTCTCGTGGATGAAGTAGTCCACCTCCCATGCCTCATCGCCGACCACCAGATCGTACGAGCCATCGCGCACTACGTCATGATAGAGCATATAGTTGGCGACCAGAATCTCGTCCATCCTCCGCAGTGCCTGGAAGGCATGCAGGTCGTGCTCGGCGGACTCGCTCTCGAAGTGGCTCGATTCGCTGGCCAGATGGGCGCTGGCGGGATGGATTCGCTCGCCCTGTGCCTCCAGCACGCGCGTCACTGGGTCCTGCGCCAGCCAGTCAATCTGGAGGTCTGGACGCAGCTTGCGCAGTTCCTGCGCAATGGCGACATCCCGCTGGGCATGGCCCAGGCCAATCGGCGAGGAGATGTAGAGCGCGCGTTTCTGCCGGTTGCGCCCGCGCATCCAGGTGAGGGTGCGCGGCGGTTCCGGCCTGATGAAGTCGCGCAGCAGCAGATTCACCTTTACCGGATCGCGCGCAAGTGGGATATGTCCGCTGCCCTGGAGGGTTACCAGCCGTCCGCCAGTCATCTCGGCAAGCGCCACACCTCGTGCATGCGGTGTTATCGCGTCACAATCGCCATGGATCACGAGGACAGGACAACGCACCTGTCCTGCCAGGTCGCAGACATATTTTTCGTCTCCGTGCGCCAGGTTGATCGCCCGCCGCGACGGGGCATCTTCGATTGCGATGAGCAGTTCGGGCGTCGTCTCAAGCCCCCACCCAACGCAGTCCTCGATCTGTTTGGTGGAATGCGGCTCGTTGAAGCACTGCGCGAAGAAGAACTCCAGGAATCCGCGATAATCCTTCATCCAGTAGTGCCGGTTATACTTGGCCCAACCTTCGTCGGTATCGAGCACGTCGTCAAATGAGTTGACGACGCGTGCCTCGATGCGCGGCGGAATCGGCAGAGATGCGCCGATGAACACGGCTCCCGCCACACGATCCGCATGCTCGGCGGCGAGCCGAAGCGCCCACTGCGCGCCCATCGAAAGCGAGACCAGCACGGCCCGCTGTGTGGAGGTCGCATCCATCACCGCCAGAGCATCCGCAACGAATTCCTCAGTGGCAAAGGCCGCTGGAGTGAGTGGGCGATCTGACCGGCCATTGCCGCGGCCATCGAACGTGATGACGCGAAAATGACGCGCGAGATAAGGTACCTGCGCCTTCCAGAAACGCGAGTGGATGATTGACCAGGTGGGGAGCAGGAGCACCGTGGGCTCCCCCTCGCCAAAGACTTCGTAGAAGATGCGCACGCCGTCGCGCTCGATATAGCCTTCTGTGTCAGGATAGCGGGCTCTCATCGTCCATGCTCCTCCCAGCAGGCGTCTTAGCCTGCGCCTCTTCGAGGCGTTCAAGCAATCCATCGATCATGGCGAGCAGTTCGGCATGCCCTCTGGTGATGCCGCCCATGCGTTCGAGGAAGATCCCCTGCTGAAATGTGGTCACAAGCGCCACAACCGCCTCCACTGGATACTGCTCCGTGTCACTATGGTAGCCCGCCAGCGCCTTCGAGAATGCTTCGGTGAGCGTCGTCTGCCACTGTCCGTGGACGTGAGCCAGTCGCTCCTGTAGCTCGGGATGGTTCCATGCGAGCGCCTGAAGCTCCAGCCAGATTTTCTGATACCCGCTCTCGAAATCCGCGTCAAGGTATCCCATGGCCGCCCGCCACTTCTCCAGAAATGGCACGTCGGCGGCATACATCGCCCGCTGGCGCATGATCAGCCGGTCGGTGAAGCGTTCGAGCACCTGAAGGAACAACTGCTCCATCGAGCCAAAATAATAGTGGATCAGCCCATGGTTCGCGCCCGCCTCCTCGGCGAGCCTGCGCGCTGAGATGCCGGCGTAGCCAACGCTAATGAGCAGTCGCTCTGCGGCATCGAGAAAGGCATCCACCATCTCATTCTGCGCCATCGGTCGTGTCATGTAATACCTCGTGCCACCGTCTATCCACCTGGTTTATACGACTGTATAATCCATTCGACTAACCTTGTCAAGCCCAAATGTCGGCGCAGCAGAAAATTGGTCCACGAAATCCAGTTCTCAACCGCGTTTCTGGTAGCGTACAATGGACGCGCAAGAGTGTACCCTTGCTGATAACACGCGGTGGCCGTATGGCCAAAGCTTAGTAGATGGTGGACGAAGATGGTTGACGATTGGCGCACCGCCGCCCGTTATGGGATGCCTTTTGGCATTGGGCTGGCTGTCTTCGCAGGTATCATTGGTCTGCTGAATCTTTTCGGGCCGTCATCTCAACTCCGTGCGCTCCCCTATTTCTGGCTGCTGGCCGCTGTTATCTGCGCGTTCGTTGCCGGGTTCATCGCCGCCCGCGCCAGAGGTTCATTTGTCCTCGGTGTTGATGCGGGCGCCGTGGCATGCGCGGCTCCATTGGCGCTGATCGCGCTCATCTTTGGATTTGGCACGGTCTATCACGGTCAGCAGACAGACTCCGTTGGACAATACCTGCCGGGCTTTGTGAATGCGGCAATTGTCGCGCTGTTGCTGTTGTTCGGCGGTGTAGCATGCGGCGCTGTCCTCGGCGGTCTCGTCGGTATTCCCGGCGCGCTCCTCGGTCGCATCCAGGCCAATTTGGACGGCGGCGCCTCTTCAGATGGAGAAACGCCATCTCCGCCAGAGGAGCATAGCGCTGACGATTCAGATCCCGCGCTCCCGCTGACGAATCCTTCATCCGGGGATATCGTCATTAACCCAAGTTGGATCAAGGGTTCGCTGTTTCTCGTCCTCACATTCTTGTTCGCCGCGCTTGCGTATGGCGGCATCAGGAGCGGCCAGAGCGCCGCGCTCAGTTGGTTCGTCTTCTGTCTGTGTGGTCTGGGTGTCCCTCTTATCCTGGCGAATCTGGTCTTCAATCACCCCCTTCTCCGTTTCAGCGATGAAGGGATTGCCTACAGGGGAAGCTATTTTGGGCTGCGCGGGCGCGTGGCATGGAAGGACATTTCCCGGATTGACCTGCGGCCGCCGACAGGATACGGATCGGGTATCCAGGAGTGGTTCCTTGGCCGTTACGAGATCTACATCGTCTGCGACGACGCGATTCCTCAGACAATCAGGATGATGAACTGGCAGTTGCCGTCTCGTGTCAGGCTGTTGCTCCGCGCCGCGACGATTCGCTATAGCCAGCAGATCGAGAAGAACGACATCGTCGTCCGCGGCGTCGAGTGAAAGGCACGCAGGTGCGGGCGAGGATTGCGGCGAGCCAGCGTCGCGGCGTGAATGCCGCAGGCATCGCGCATGTTCAGCCTCCGCACTCATGTCGCATCAGTTCATCCCGTTGGCATTGAGTTCATAACAGGCCTAGGTTGTCTCCGTGAGACGATACATGGCGTTCCCAGGCGCGAAACGCTCGCGGCCGAGCGCATACAAGGCGACAATGGGATCGTCCAGTAGAATCGAGTCTGCCCCCGTCAACTCATAGTAGTTAACGTGTTTCTCATAGACGAAGCCGAGGTGGTCGAGCACACGGCCCGACGCACTATTCGCTGGCACAATGGCCGCGACAATGCGCTCCCACGAGGTATGCTCGAAGCCAAAGCGCACCGCCGCGCGTGCCGCCTCGGTGGCGAATCCCTGGCCCCAGTAGGGTTTGCCCAGAAGATAGTCTAACTCGCCGTCGCTCGTCCCCTCTAACACTTCGATGCCGCACAGGCCGATGAATTGACCGTCACTTTTTCTGACAGCCGCCCAGCCCACTGCGCTCAGCGGTTGTGGCTCCCAGCGCCGCTGATAGGCGCTGATGATTCGTTCGGCGCGTTCCTGTGGCGTGCGGGTGACTTTCGATTTCGGCACATAGCGTCCGAAGTCAGGATCAGCGATGAACGTGACCCAGACGTCGGCATCGGCAGCGACGGGCGCTCGCAAGATCAAGCGTTCTGTCTCGATAGTGGGAATGATCGGCGCAGGCATGCTACCCTCCTCGTATTCAGTTACCTTCCAGAACTGACCTAGTGGCCTTGCCTCACGGTTCAGGCACAAACAGGATATCCTTGTTCACAGGTAGCGCGCATGGGTAGACCTACGCGCTTTTCTCGGATCATCCACCCAATTTTCTGTTGCGGTGCGAGGTGGAGACGCCTATATGAGCAATCCAAGTTCATAGGCGCGGCGCACCGCTTCTGCCCGCGTGCGCGCATCGAGTTTGGCCAGCACAGCAGAGACATGGTGCTCGACGGTCCTGGGGCTGGTTGAGAGCCGTTCGGCGATTTCTGCATTGCTCAGACCTTCGGCCAGTAGCGGAAGGATCTCTAGTTGGCGATTGGTCAGCCCCTGCGGATTCGCGCGCGTCCGTGGATGGGGACCACGGCGGAGCCCGAGCACGCCACGTTCACGCAAAACCCTGCGGGCAATTTCGGCTGCGGGGAGTGCGCCAAGCCGCTCAAATATGGCGAGAGCCGCTCGCTGGGCGACTTCGTCACCAAGGAGTAGAGCGAGCGCCTGCTCGAACGGGCAGCTGATTCGCGCCCACTCGTCTGCCGCCGCGCGCCAATCTCCCGCAATCTCCAAGGCATAGGGGAGAGGGATGTTCGAGAACGCTGGCGTTGGCGCTCCACAACGCCACATCCAGACCGCGAGCGCGCCATCATATCGCGGAAGGCGGAGATGCGCCGTTGCCTGAAGGCCCAACTGGGCCTCGGACACACAGCCCTCGTAATCTCTCTGGAGCCACCGCCACTCCGCGCGCGCCGCGGCCATGGAGGCGATGTATTGTATATCGCCCGTCGCTAGCGCCTGATCCCGCGCCTGGTCGAGCGCTATCTCAGCACTGGGATCCCCGCGCCGCGCCCGGAGTTGGCCCGACACGATCAGCGCTGGAATGAGGTTCGCCGCAGACACCCATGGGACGCTCAAGATGGCGTTGATGTCTTCGTCGGCTCCTGCCCAGTCACCTTGCTCCATGCGGGCACGCGCTCGATCTCCTTGCAGCGTCCGCAGCCCAATGTCCAGGTCGTGCTCGACGCAATACGCTATACCATCTTCAAGGTAGGTCATGGCATGAGCGTAGTTGTGGGCGCGCACCAGAAACGTGGCGAGGTTGGCGTAGGCGCGTGCGACATTCTTTTCAAGACCATACTCCAGGGCCAACGCCAGACTGCGCTCAAGTTTGGCCTGGCCTCCATTTGCGCCGCGCCCAAATTCAGCGCATCCCATACTGTTGAGCGCATCACTCATCGGCTCGGCGTCGTGGAGACGCTCGGCCAACTCAATGGCGCGTTTGCCCCACATCTCAGTCGCGGTGCCATCGGCTGCGTCCATGTGGACGTTCGCTAAGACCGCATAGGCCATCGCCAGTTCGTGGCCAGCCGATGCGCTCTCCAGAATCGCTACCGCCTCCAGGGCGAAACGCTCGAATTCCACATGCTTGCCAACGACCCAGTGGTAGGTCGCCAACAAGCGTAAGTCATGGCCGATCTGCTGGGTGCGATCCAGTGCGCGCCAGAGTGTCAGCGCAGCCGCGCAGAGCGCTATAGCCTCTTCCATATGTTCGGTCAGGTACGACTCATAGGATGCCACATCGAGCAGTTGCGCCCGTTGCTCAAACTGTAGTCGATTCGCATAGCGCAGCGCCGTCTGGTAGTGAGCTGTAGCCTCGCGATGCGCACCGCGCGCCGAAGCCTGCCGCGCTGCCTCCGGCGCAAAGCGCAAGACGAGCGCAGCGTCCTCGGCTGCCCCGGCGTGATGCGCCAGCCGTGCGAGCATCGCTGACTCAGTGGCCCGCTCCAACAACGCTCCGAGAATTCGGGTATGGAGCGCCTGCCGACGTGCGGGCGAGAGCGCGTCTTCAACAGCCTGACGCGCCAACTCATGCCGGAACCGGACCGCTCCGCTTTCCAGATAAAGCATACCGCCATCAATGCACACGTCCAATGCGGCGAAATCATCCGCGCCAACGGACGAGACGACCCACTGCTCGATCTGGTTGGGTACGACAGCTACAAGCTCCATGAGGCGCCGCGCCTCGGGAGTGTAGCGCGCCATTCGCCCGAGTACCGCCGCCGAAACGCTTGTTGGCGTTCCAGGCGCGTCGCTGGCGAGTACTTCGGTGAGAAAGAACGGGTTGCCGCCTGTGACCACATGCAGGCGCCCAGTTGGGCGACCTGCCTGCCGGGCCAGCGTCGCTACGGCGCCCTCTGAAAGTGGGAGCAACCGCAACCGGGTGACATCTCGGGTGGGGAGATCGCCAAGCACGAGGCGCAAGGGGTGATCCCGGCTGACCTCATCATCACGATACGTCAGGATCAGGAGCGCCGCCGTGCGATGGATGCGGCGCGCAAGGTACTTGAGCAGGTCCAGGGTCGCCTCGTCGGCCCAGTGAATGTCTTCGATGACCAAAATTGTGGGAGCCTGGTTGAGTTCGTCGAGGACGACGGTGAAGAGCGCCGAGCGGTTCGCATCCCCTTCGAGAAGCGCACGAAGCGGGGTGGGCGTTTGCTGCGCGATGTCATAGAGCGGACCCAACGGGCGCGGTGTGAACAACGCCTCGCATGCACCCCAGAGTACGCGTGTTGGAGAATGGCGCTGCTCGCGCGCCTGTGCCAGAAAGCGCTCGACTAGTGACGTTTTTCCAATGCCAGCTTCGCCCGTGACCAGGGCAATCCGCCCGTGACCCGTGGCGATCTCACCAAGCAGCGCGGCAAGTGCGGCAAGTTCGCGCTCGCGCTCAAGCAAGTTCCCAGCCATACGATCACGGTTCTCCGAGAGATGTGGTGTTCGTGCGCCATCACGGTTCGCCGTCAACCCATGTGCGTATGCCAAATACACTACATGGACATGATGATACCACTGCTTTAGAGATTAATCGTAGCCTGATGTGGTGTTACAATTTACGACGGACACGGAGCGGGGCGCTGGGGTGAGCAGGCCGTAGCGTTCACGCTACGGCGAATCGGCGCGGAGATGCCGCAGCGGGGAAATTCGCCGGGGCCTTCAGGCTCCGGCTTGCTCGCCATAGTGCAGCGTTTCGTGTCCGCGCTATTTTCTACAACCACATCGGGTTACGGGTCGTGACCATCACATGAACAACGTGACACCGCTAGTTGCCCTTGAACTCTGGCGCGCGCCTGGCGAGGAAGGCGGCCATCCCTTCGCGGGCGTCTGCTGTGGCAGCCATCGTGGAGATCGCCTGGCTCTCGGCCATCATCTGCGTCTCCAGGGTTTCCGACCATCCCGCGTGAATCAGCCGCTTGGTGACGCCGTAGGCCAGCGTCGGCCCCTGCGCGAACTGGTGGGCCAGCTCGTCGGCGCGGAGCAGCGCCTCGCCATCGGGCGCGACCGCCGTCACGATGCCCCAGTCGAGCGCCTCGGCAGCCGAGAGCGTCCGGTTGGTCAGCGTCAGTTCCAGCGCGCGCCGCATCCCTACTAGCCGCGAGAGTGAATAAGTCATCGAGCCGTCGGGGCAGAG
>DASUHD010000061.1:0-15842 GCA_036273675.1 Ktedonobacterales bacterium
GGTGGTCGTCGGCACGGCGCACCAGATGGGTACGTGTCGGCTGGGTGGCAGCGCGAAGTCGGCAGTTGCCCGGCCCGACGGCCAGGTCTACGGCATCGAGGGACTGTATATCGGCGACGCCAGCGGCTTCCCGACGGCATCCGGCGTCAATCCGATGCTTTCGACGATGGCGCTGGCCTATCACGTCGCTCAGCAGATCAAGCAGGTCAACGTATAGACCCAGTGGTAGGCTGCCATAACACCAGGATGTCGGGGGGCGATACCGCTCCCCGACGTTTGTATGGATGCCGATCTACTACTACGCCATGGGTACGATGGGCAGCGCGATCTTGCCGCCGGAGACACTGCGCAGAATACCTGCCAGCGCGGTATACCAGGCAGCGATTGCTGTGAGGATGCCGAGCCAGCCGCCAATTGCGGTGATGCCGACACCGGCGGCGACATTACCGAACCAGCCGATGGCAAGCAACAGGAAGGTGATGGTCAGCAATACGAAGACGACGATCAACGCTCCATTCAGGCGGAAGGTGCCAATCGTCATCAACCCGGTGAAAATTGCCCAGCCGAGCAGGTAATAGCCAACCGCTGTAGTCGAAGGGCCCGCGGCCAGGCCAAGCGTAACCCCGAATCCGGGGATGAGGAGAGCCGCGAACGAGAGCCAGAAGGCTCCGTATGAGCTAAAGGCGGTGGCGCCGAAGGTGTTGCCGTTGCGGAACTCCCACATGCCCGCCAGCAACTGAGCAAGACCACCATAAAATACCGCGAGGCCAATGACAACCTTGATGTCGCCCACTCCCTTGAGTACGCCTGCGTTGACGAGGCTAAGTATGAATGTCGTCAGCGCGAAGCCGCTCAGGCCCAGAGGTGCGGGATCTGCAAGCAGGGGCGCTTTACTGTCTGCCACGAGTCAAACTCCTCTCCTCTACGGAGAACGATGCGTTCTCACCTGGAAGATGAGTCGCCAACACAACAACGTGCTGGTGACCGAGACGCGACCATGATAAATGACTGCCTTATCTCGCGATGCGTTATCCGGATGCGGCTATCATTGCGCGATGCCGCCCGGTCTTTTCTCCTCCTTTCACCTATGCGTCGCAGTGCCTCAGCACTATCACGCAGCGATTCTTCATCACCAGTGTAACATAGTTACTGTCTTTTTTGGAGTATTGGGAATACGTCGCACTGTTATGCTGTTAAAAATCTGGTATCATGGTATTGACGAGCGTATACAAGGTGTGTGTCGTGATGGGGCAAAACGCGGGAAATCGCGCGACTCACCGGGGCAAGCACCGCTCTCGCCCGCCCGACGCGGCTGTGTTCGTTACGAACGTTCATTCGGTCAAGGGGGCATGAATGTCAGCACCACAGGACTCCTCCGGCGCTTCCACAACCATTGACGCATTACTCCAGGAGACACGGCGCTTCCCACCGTCACCCGAGTTCGCGGCGCAAGCGAACGTACGCGACGAGTCGGTGTATCAGCGCGCGCACGACGACCCCGACGGATTTTGGGCAGAGGCGGCCAACCGGCTCGACTGGTCCAAGCGCTGGGATACCGTGCTGGAGTGGAATGCGCCCTGGGCAAAGTGGTTCGTGGGCGGCCAGCTCAACGCATCGTACAACTGCGTGGATCGCCACATCGCCACCGCGCGACGCAACAAAGCGGCCATCATCTGGGAGGGCGAGCCAGGCGATACGCGCGTGCTGACCTACCGCGATCTTTACCGTGAGGTCAACAACTTCGCCGCGGTGCTGCTCGATCTCGGTGTGAAGAAGGGCGACCGTGTCGCCTTCTATATGCCGATGATTCCAGAACTGGCGATTGGGCTGCTGGCGTGCGCCCGCATCGGCGCGCCACACACAGTTGTCTTTGGTGGGTTCAGCGCCGAGGCGCTCCGCGACCGTATCATTGATTCGCAGGCCAAGCTTTGTGTCACGGCGGATGGCGGATGGCGGCGCGGCAATATCGTGCCGCTCAAGGATACGACCGACGCCGCGGTGGCCGAGGCGCCCAGCATCGAGCATGTGCTGGTGGTTCAGCGGGTGGGGCCAGACGTGCGCCAGGTGACGATGAAAGAGGGGCGCGATGTCTGGTATCACGAGGCCGTCAACCGCGAGTCGCGACGGATTGTTGACCCAGAGCCGATGGATAGCGAGCATCCACTCTATATCATGTACACCTCCGGCACCACTGGCAAACCGAAGGGCCAGCTTCACACGACCGGTGGCTATCTCACTGCTGTCTCGCTCACGCACGAGTGGATCTTCGACCTCAAAGAGGAAGATGTCTACTGGTGCACCGCCGACATCGGCTGGGTGACGGGTCATAGCTATATCGTCTATGGGCCGCTATCGAACGGCGCGAGCGTGGTGATGTATGAGGGCGCGCCCGACTATCCTGATAAAGACCGCTTCTGGGCGCTGATCGAGAAGTACGGCATCACCATCATGTACACGGCGCCGACCTCGATCCGCACATTCATGCGCTGGGGTACGGAGTATCCCGCCCGGCGGGATCTCTCCAGCCTGCGGCTGCTGGGAACCGTGGGCGAGCCGATCAACCCTGAGGCGTGGATTTGGTATCGGGAGCATATCGGCCACAACAACTGCCCGATTGTCGATACCTGGTGGCAGACGGAGACGGGCATGATTATGATTACGCCGCTGCCCGGCATCGTGGCCACCAAGCCTGGTTCCGCGACGCGCCCGTTCCCTGGCGTCGAGCCAGTCATCCTGGATGATGGGGGCAACCCAGTGCCGAACAACACTGGCGGCAATCTGGTGATTACGCGCCCGTGGCCCGCGATGTCACGCACAATCTGGGGCGACCCAGACCGCTACGTCGCGACCTACTGGGCCAAGTATGAGGGCAAATACCTCACGGGCGATGGCGCACGACGCGATGACGACGGCTACTACTGGCTGTTGGGACGTGTGGACGACGTGCTGAACGTCTCGGGCCACCGCATCGGCACAATGGAGATTGAGAGCGCGCTGGTCAGCCATCCGGCGGTAGCGGAGGCGGCGGTCATCGGGGCAACCGACCCGGTGACGGGCCAGGCTATCGTCGCGTTCGTCACGCCACGTGGCGGCTATACCCCCAACGAGGGGCTGACCGCCGAACTGAAAGAACACGTCGTGCGGCATATCGGCGCGCTGGCGCGGCCCAAGAAGATCTATTACACGACCGAGCTGCCCAAGACCCGCAGCGCCAAGATCATGCGACGGTTGTTGCGCGATATCGCCGAGGGGCGCGTCCTTGGCGACACCTCGACCCTGCTCGACCCCAATATCGTCGCGCAGATCAAGGAGCAATACGAGAGCAACGAGGGGTAGGGTCTGATCTCGGCCCTAAACCTCACCCCCAACCCCCTCTCCAAAAGGAGAGGGGGGTTTTATTGCCCGCAGCGAGATTTCGCCTCGGCGAACGCTTCGCGCAGCATCGCGAATATCTCTTCGAACTCAGTAGCGGTTATGTCCGCGACATCCGCCCGGTGGGCGAGCGCCCACCCAATCCGCGGCTCCCAGGCGGGATGTGTCTGCGCGGCCCAGGCGGCGGCAACCGGCTTGGAGCAGAACGCGCCGTGCCGGAGTGTGTAGAGCGCGCGACAGAGCGTCAGCACAGCAAACGCGGGATACAGGCCCGCACGAGGCCAGTCAGGGTCTTCGATGCGGCGCCGCCAGATATCGGTAAGCTGCTGGCAGGTGGCGGCGCGCAGCTGCCGGGGCGAGACGGGATCGGTCAGCGTCTCTGGCGGCGGGCCAAAGAGGATGACGCCGCGCTCACGCACAATCGCCCGCTCGATGACCCAGTTGGCATCGTGGAAGCCCAGCTGAAACGGCCAGTCGTGTCCGATGGTCGGATGGTGAGCATCGGCTGGATCGTAGCGCCGCCATGCCGCTAGCGGAATATACGAGCCTTCGAGGTGGTCAGCAAACGGCAGACCGCTCGCGGCGATGCGCGCGTGCATCTCGCGTAGGTGCTCGAAGGCGGGGTCATTCTCGGCGATGGCCTCGCGCGTCACCGCCACAAAATCCACGTCGCTCGACGCCGAATCGAAGTCGCCTGACGAGAGCGAACCGTAGAGATACAGGCCGACAAGCTGATCGCCCAGAACATCCTGTATGCCGCTCAGCAACAGCGCGAGGACAGGCCGAACCACCTCGGGCAACCAATCTGAAGAGGGCATTTTCGCCACCTTTACACGATGAGCCAACACGATGCGTCGCGGCATTGATGACGCGAAGTTCGACTATTTCTATCCTGGGCCGTAGCTATTTAGCGGTTGTGCCGTCGCCGATGCGGAGGTCTGCGTTGCATGGGCGCGGACGATGCGCCAGCCGATGGGTCAGCGGGCGAGATGGCGTCGGCGTCCGCCAGCAACGCGCGGATGCCCTCCAGCTGCGTGCTGGCAAACTCCTCCGGCAGATTGGCGAGCGTCTGCAGCAGGCCGAGGTAGAGGTCCCACGGCAGCACCGCCAGTACGGGCATCCCGCGCCGGGTGATCGCCACCACGGGCGTCGCGCCTTCGTGCGCGAGCAGCGCTGGCAGCTTGTCCAGCTGCTCGGCGGCGTCCTTTATCGAGAGTGTGCGTGCCATGATATCTTCGTCCTCTCTTCGCTTTCTTCGGAATGATAGCGTCCAGCCAGATAGAGCGCACGCGGGTCGCGTCCGAAGGCGAGCCGCTTGGCCCAGGTCGTCGGATATGCGCGCAGATCGCCCGCCGCCAGCGGCTGGGGCGCGGCCACATGAAAGCCTGCCTGTCGCGCCAGCCGCCGCACCTGGTCGCCGCCCGCCTCCAGCGAATAGCCAGCCTCGGCCAGCGCGCCGCCGTTGAGCCGAACTTCCAGCGTCGCCCCTGGACGCGCCAGCCGCGC
The DNA here is from genome assembly GCA_036273675.1 of Ktedonobacterales bacterium. Lineage (GTDB taxonomy): Bacteria > Chloroflexota > Ktedonobacteria > Ktedonobacterales > JADMIN01 > DAHUXT01. The sequence continues at coordinate 4,879 of DASUHD010000061.1, forward strand.
CAGCGACGCCAGCAGCGGCGAGCCTTCTTCGAGCAGCCCGGCGAGCAGCGTACCCCAGGGAAAGTTGACCGTGATGGCGCTGGCCAGCCCGGCAAGCTCCTCAGGCAGGCTACAGATATTGGCGATCAGAAAGAGCGCGTTGGCGGGGGCGCGCCGCGATGCCTCATACAGGTTATCACGGCAGGCGTCAATGCCGATAATATAGCGTGCTGGATGCGCGCGGGCGGTGTGCAGCACGAAGCGGCCGTCGCCCGTGCCGAGGTCGATTAGCACGTCGGGTCGGTCGGCGATATGCGTAACGAATGCGTCGAGTTCGTCAGTCGTCATCTCCTGGCAGCGCCTGCCACAGATACGTTCCACAGCGATTCCTCCGGTCTGTCATGTTGGATAGCAATCGAGCGATGACAGACCGTGAGGAGGCGCGCGGGCGCACGGAGAGACGCCGCGACTATGAGCAGCGCGGAGGCATGGAGAATAGCGGCGGGTTGCTGCGCATACAGCAGCGCAGCGTCAACCGCCGTCGAGCGCGTCGGGGGTATCTCTTAACAGTCGTGAGGGGCAGCAAAAAGTGGACCGGTGATTGTTCCGGCCCGGCGAGGCCTGGCTACGGGCGCGAGACGCGACCTACCAGGGAGGCTGTTCGAGGCATGCAAAGCGCGCGCGAGACATCGGAAACCCGATTCTAGGTCATATGTTGACGAGGAGAGTATAGCACAGCGAGGGAGTTAGACGGTCTGGTGCAGCCAGCGGAGGATGGAGTCGGCGGCGAGGTTGATCGAGACCATCATCACGTGGCCGCCGCCCGCGTCGGGATGATACTGGCGGGCGAGGGCGCGGCGGGCCTGCGTCACGTCTTCGGCGGAGGCGCCCGGCGGCAGATGCAGCACGCGGTAGGCCGATTCGATGTCGCGCGGGATGTAGACACGGCGATGCGCGCGCGGGCGGATGCTGGCGTAGAAGCTGCTGACGTCCTCCGAGATGCTCGGCGACCGCTGATGCCATTGTTCCAGCGCCTCGGCCAGCGCCGGGATGCGCCGCGCCAGCCGCAAGATGGCGTCCTGTGAGATCCACCAGATGCGCTCTTCGGCGATCCAGCGCCGCTGCCAGGGATCGAGGCCGACGAAAAAGCGCACGGCCGAAGAGAATACGCCCGCGCCGCCAGCGAACGCGATCAGGAAGCCATCTTCCACCGCCTCGAAGAGCAGCACGCGCAGATCAGTCGCATCCATCCTGTCTCCTTTCGTCCCCTGTCTCGAACGCAGGTGATCTCCCGCGACTCTGGATGCCCATTCGCACAGGATAAGAATGCCATCTGGCGCGCGAAAATACATCGGACGAATGGACGGTGCGGACTGGCCCGCTTCTGGGGTATAATTAGAGCGTCGGAAATTCCCCTGAATGCTTCCCCGAAATGGATTTGAGAAATAATCTAGCTTCGCGGCATGAATGCCGCGGGTAACCCACGCCGGGTTGGTATCTCACCGATTATCGAGAAGACGCCCCATACAGAAATTCATCGCAGCCTGAAGATCACGGCTCATCCTGACGTGAGTATCCGTCTTGCCATCAGCAATGACACCGAACAGCCGCGATTAGCTGCGGCACTCATGCCGCGAACCCTGTTTGCTATACCCGTCGTCAGCCGTGGATGCCGTGGGCGTGCCGCTCGGCCTCACGCGCCTCCTCTTCGCGGCCCAGCGCATGGAGCACCGCCGCCTTGTTCGCCCAGGCGGGCGTATAGTGTGGGTCGAGCGCAATGGCGCGGTCGCAGGCGGAGAGCGCCTCGTTGTGGCGGCCCAGCGCGGCGAGCACGCCACCCTTGTTGCTCCAGGCGGCGACGAACGCCGGATCGAGCGCGAGGGCATGGTCACAGGCGATCAGCGCCTCGTTATGGCGGCCTAGACGCGCCAGCGTGCTAGCCTTGCGGTTCCAGGTCGGAGCGGAGTTGGGCATGAAGGTGAGCGCCCGCTCGCTGGCATAGAGCGCGTCTTCGTAGCGCCCCATGCGGAAGTGCGCCGTAGCCTTGCTTGCCCAGGCGGCGCCAAAACTCGGCGCGTGCGCCAGCGCGGAATCATACGCGGCGATGGCCTCGTCGTAGCGCTGCAATCCGGCAAGCACCAGACCCTTGTTCCGCCAGTAGTCGGCGGAGTTGGGGTTGCGGGTGAGCGCGCTGTCATAGGCGGCCAGCGCCTCGATGGGCCGGCCAAGCCCGGCGAGGGCAACACCCTTATTGTTCCAGGCGAAATCGGAGTTGGGGTCGAGCACCAGCGCGCCATCGCAGGCGACCAGCGCCTCATCGTAGCGGCGCAGCTGCACCAGCACATTCGCCTTGCTCGCCCAGGCCAACGCGAACTGCTCATCGAGCGCAATCGCCTGATCATAAGCGGCGAGCGCCTCGGCAAAACGGGCCATCTCGGCGAACATGAATCCGAGATGGAACCACGCCTGCGACGACTGGGGGTTGCGCTGCATCGCCTGCTGGAAGGCAGCGAGCGCATCTTCGGGCCGTCCCTGGGTGCGCAAAGCATTGCCCTGGGCAATCAGACTTTCCACGTCGTCATCGGCGTGCGGGCCAACCATCGCGTGGGGCGCATGCGGCACATGCTGCGGCGGAGCGGTGACAACCTTGAAGCGTCCGCCGCTCTTCGGGCCACGATAGCCCTCGACACGCGTTACCTGTGTGGGCTGCGTCGGCTGTGACGGTTGCGACGTGAGAATCGATGGCGGCGGCAGCGCATCGAACGTCGGCAGCAGCGAGAGCGAGCGGAGCGTCGCGTGAATCGCCTGATCGCGCGGCAATGTGCGGATAATCGGCATAGTCGGCTGCGTGTGAAAGCCCTCGAAGAAGGCATGGAGCGCGTTGTCATCCACGGGCTGGGCCAGCACCGGCAGAAAGCGGCGGTTCGGATCGTGGCGCAGGTAGGTCGCCGCCCAGGTGCAGGCGGCGGTGACTGTGCCAGAGCGCAGCGCGGCGGGCGAGAGAATGACGATAAATACCGGGCGCGCGCGCACCTCCGGCTCGATCACCGGCAGCAATTGGCTCAGCGCATAGTGCTGGTCGTTAACCCAGACATCCGCGCCAGCGTTCCGCAACGCGCCCACGAGGTCCTGACAAAAGTCGTCATCCTCGGGCGTGTGGCTGACGAATATGCGCGCCGGGTACATCACTCGCCAATCTCCAACAGAGAGCATCGTTGTATCACCGCTTGTTCTGGCTCAGAAGCGCCTATCTTACCATAACCATCGCGCACCCAACGAGCGGGCGCGCTATGGATACTACGTTGACGCTTCACCGTACGAGCCATTTTCCGGTACATATGTCATGGGTTATAGAGGCCGCCATGAGGCAGACATCGCGTATCGCATGCGGCTGGCAGCCGCCATCGCGAACAAAGTCAGGCCACAGTATCCCACGCGGGGGCGGCCACGCGCAAATGGACAGCCCCATTGGCGTCCGGCGGTATCGCGCGCTGGCTCTTACGCTACTCCATGGGCCGCAGCAGCACCAATGGAATCTCGCGGCTGATGTTCCGCTGGTAGCGCGCATAATACGGCGAGACGCGCACCAGGCTGGCCCAGATGCGCGGGCGGTCGGCTGGAGTGACGAGGCTGGCCGTTGCCCAGTGGCGCTGTCCCTCACGCTCGACCTCGACCCTTGGATTCGCCAGCAGGTTGAGATACCATGCGGGCGGAAAGTCCTTGCCGTAGTTGGAGCCGATGACGTAAGGTATGCCGCCCTCGGTGTGGTACTCCAGCGCAACGGCGTAACGCGCGCCAGTTTTGCGTCCGGTGGTGGTGAGCATCAGAAAGCGGCGTCCGGGAATTCTGGTGGCAAACCTGCCGCCGCTGACGCGATAGAGGCGGAGGTGGATGCGCGCGAACGCGGGCGCGCGTGGCGGTGACGGCGCGAGTGGTGGCAAGGGTGGCAGCGGTGTTGTCTCGGTCATGTTAGCTCCCATGGTGAGGTATGATTGCAGGCAGTGGATGATAGTGATGATGGTAACAAGGGTATGCTAGCCGAAGATATGACACAACAAGCTGCCGGTAATAATGTCGAGTAGACGTCGGGCCGTTGGGCGCTTACATGGTCTTGAGAAGGAGACAGACTATGCCAAATGACACGATAGTCTTTCCGAATCCACGGGCTTCGCGACAGCTTGACGGCGAAATTCCGGGCGGCGAGGCGTTTGGCTTCCATCAGAAGCTACCGGGCTACAAGCCATCACCCCTGATCGATGCTCCTGGCATCGCGGACGTTCTTGGTGTCGGCAAGGTCTGGGTGAAGGATGAATCGAGCCGGTTCGGCCTGCCAGCCTTCAAGTTTCTTGGCGCGTCGTGGGCCATCTATCGCGTGCTGCTGGAGCGGATCGGTGGCAGCATCGAGCCGTGGCAGACGTTTGACGACCTGAGGGAGCGGTTCGCGCCACTCAAGCCGCTTACGTTTGTCACCGCAACGGATGGCAACCACGGGCGCGCCGTCGCGCGGATGGCTCATCTGCTGGGGTTCGCATCGCATATTTTTGTCCCGCGCGGCATGGCCCAGGCGCGCATCGACGCCATCGAAGGCGAGGGCGCGGATGTCACAATGGTCAATGGGAGCTACGATGACGCCGTCACGCTGGCGGCGGCGCTCGCATCGGAGAACGCGCTGGTTATCTCGGATACAGCGTGGGAAGGCTATACGCAGATTCCACGCTGGATCATGGAGGGCTACACGACTATCCTGCGCGAGCTTGACGACCAGTTGGCGGCAGCAGGCAGCCCGCGCGTGGATCTGGTCGCTGCCCAGATGGGCGTGGGTGGGCTGGCGACAGCGGTGGTGTGGCGCTATCGTCGGCCAGAGCTGGATCACCAGCCCACAATCGTTGGCGTCGAGCCGTTAGCCGCCGATGCCATTCTACGGTCGGCGCAAGCTGGGCGGATGGTCGAGGTTCCGGGGCCACATCCATCTATCATGGCGGGACTCTGCTGCGGCGTTCCCTCGCTCGTGGCGTGGCCGATTATCTCCAGGGGCATCGACGTGTTCGTCGCCATCGACGATGAGTGGGCGCGCGAGGCGATGCGCGCGCTTGCCAGGGCGGGTGTCGTCTCGGGCGAGACCGGGGCGGCGGGACTCGCCGGACTCCTCGCGCTGCTCACAGGCCCAGAGCGGGAGCAATATCGCCAACTGCTTGGACTCACATCGGAGTCACAGGTGGTGGTCATCTCGACCGAAGGGGCGACCGATCCCGTGGCCTACCAGCGCATCGTTGGATAATTTCACCTCCCACGTCGCTGCCTCCGTAAAAACACCGATTTCCCTCGTTTCCGTCACATTGCGACGCGGGAAGTGAAGCGTGTCACTCGCCAGCTTTGCCCTCGGCGTGTTACCATGACCGCGCAACTCATCCTGGTATTTGGTGGTGTGGAGGTTTGGATCTCTACCAACTGGAAGAATGGAGATACAACACATGTGGGGACGGCCAAAAGCCGATGGCGCGCAACCGCAACAGCAACAGCAGCCCACCGCTCCAGCCGGGAGCGTCGCGGCGCCACAGCCGATTCGCAATCCCAACGACCTGCTCCGGCGCGCCGAATGGGACCGCCTTGCCGACGCCGACCGCGAGGCGCTGATGCGCCCATTCCAAGGACGTGAGGCGCCGAAGTTTGGCGACGTAGCCAGCGAGGCGTCAACGCACGCCGACCTGCGGCTACAGGACTGGGTCGCGCAGCTCATCTCGTCCAGCTTTCAGCCACAGACCGCCGCCTATGTGCGCGCATGGCTCTCGGATGGCTCGCCCGACGGCCACCTCTACGTCGGCGGCTTCGGCGGGCAGGGGCGCACCAGCCTCGTCGCCTCACTGGCCCGGCAGGTGCTGGTCAACGCGCCGGCCCCGGTGGAATATTGCTATGTGCCTGAACTCGGTGCGCTCAGCAAGCCGATGGCGCTGGCAGTTCCAGATGATACCGGCGCGGACTTCATCGACGCGCTGCAAACTGGGCTGCGCCTGATCGCCGGAAACTGGGATGGCGCGTCCAGTGGCGGCGACAACAGTAATTCCAGTGATACTAGCGACAACAGCAGCGATGCGAGCGCTGACAGCGCTGGCGGCGACACGAGCGCCAGCAACGGCGCCGCAGCCAGCCAGGGAGCCAGCGCAAGCGCGGCATCGGCGCCCGCCAGCGACCCTGACCCGGCAGCGATTGCCCAGCAGCGCGGCACGCTCGTCACCAAGATCATGGACATCGTGACATCGGCGGCCCCCAGCGACGGCGCGCGCGCCTACGTGGCGAAGCTCACCGCGGCGTTGCAGCAGCTTGCCAGCAAGGGCGACGATCTGCCGTTCGCCGAGGACAGCATTCCCACGGCCCATGTCACCCCCACGCCCGACTCGCTGCCCGGCGGCTCGGCGGGGAAAGGCGCGCCGGTCGTCGTGGCCTCGCTGGGGCAGACCGATCTCTCGGATGCGCTGCTACGCGCGAATGGCGGCGTGCTCATCCTCGCGGCCACGGATACGCTCGATTCGAGCACGTGGAATTCGCTCTCGACGGCGCTGCGCAATCGCTCGCTGCTGCTCAAGCCGGGCTGGCCGCCGATTCCGCTCTCGGCGCATGTCGTGATGATCGGCTCGAACAGCTCCTACGCGGCGCTGGTCAACAACACGGAAGATTTCAGCCGGATTTTCCGGTATGAGATCTGGTGCAACTACGATACCGAGTGGAAGCGCGAGTCTGAGGCCACCTATGCGGCCCTCGCCGCTGGCGTCAGCGCGCGCCACAGCCTGCCAGCCTTCGACCCGACGGGTGTCGCGCGGCTCGTCGAGGAGGGCGCGCGACGAGTGGATGGCCTCCAGCGGACGCGACTCTCGACCGATCTGCTGCTGTTGCACGATCTGGCGCTTCAGGCGGGGCGTGTGGCCAAAGCGCGCAGCGCCGCCACGACCAGCGGCCAGGATGTCGATAACGCGCTCTTCCAGCGTCGCCAGCTTCAGACGGGCAGCGCCGAGCGGGTGCGCTACGCGATCCTCTCCGGCCAGGAGATGACGGCGACCTTTGGCGCGGCGATGGGCCAGATCAACGGCCTGGGCATCTACGAGGTCCACCCCTCGGAAGGCTCGTTCGCCGTCCCAATGCGCATCAGCGCCATCGTCAGCGTTGGCAAAGACTATTCGCTGCTCGATGTCGAACGTGGCGCGGAGCAGGCGGACGCCGAACATATTCGCGGCCTGATGACGATGGAAGGCTATCTGGCGAACCGCTACGGGCAGGACCGCCCGGTGAGTCTCTCCGCGCGCATCCGCTTCGAGCAGCAGCACGGCGGCACGGGCGGCGACAGCGCATCGGCGGCGGAGCTTTTCGCGCTGCTCTCGGCGCTGGCGCAGGTCCCCATTCGCCGCTCGGTGGCGGTTACCGGCGCGGTGGGCCAGTACGGCGAGATTCAGCCGATTGGCGGCGTGAATACCAAGATCGAGGGCTTCTTCGACCTCTGCCGCGCGCGGCGGGCGGCGGGCGAGCAGCCTGTTGGCGGCTACGGCGCCGTCATCCCGGCGGTGAATACCCGCGACCTGATGCTGCGTCCCGATGTGGCCTATGCCATCGCGCAGGAGGGCTGGTTCAGCATCTGGCCGATCAACTGGGTGGATGAAGGCATTCCGCTGCTGATGGGCGTTCCCGCCGACCAGATTCACGCGCGGGTGAACGACCGCCTCAAGCGCTTCTACGAGCTGGCGACGCAATCCCGCAAGTAGCTGACCTCTCCCCCAACCCCCTCCCCTAATAGGGGAGGGGCCGCAGGCAGGAATTCACGCGAACTCCCCTCACTCTTCGAGCCACTCCGTGATGAAGCGCTTGCTGGCGTGGATGTCGATCTGCCGGAGTGGCCCCTCACCGATGTTCACGAACTTGTGCGGCGTCTCGGGCGGAACGACGATGATCTGCCCCGGCTGCCCTTCGAGCGTCTCCGCGCCAACAGTGAAGAGCGGGCGGCCCTCCTGGACGATGAAGATCTCTTCATAGGGATGCTTGTGCAGCTTCGGCCCAGCGCCGGGCGGCAGGTCTACCCAGATGAAGGAAACGCTGCTATCCCCGTGCAGGTAGCCCTGGAACTCGTAGCTGCCGACGCCTTCGCGAATATCGTCCCGGTGCAGGATTGTGTAGGACATCCGCGCCCACCCTTCTCTACAGCGCAACTGGCGACTGATGCTGGTCACTGCTGGAGAGCGTACATCAGGGTCGTCCCGCTCGCCTACAGCGCATAGACCTTGAAGTCGCTCAACCGCAGCGCGACACCCGTGCAATAAAAGTGGATGGCGCCCGCCGAGAGCTGTTGCGTTCGGGTGGTGGTCGCATGGCTGGAGACGTGGCCGTCGACCAGCAGTGTCGCCAGAGGGCCGCGTACCTCCACCCGGTAGGTCAGCACGTGGGTCTCAGGCTCGAAATCGTGTATCTGGACCGTACCCGTACCCACATCCTGGTCCACCATCGGGTCGATATAGACCGCCAGGTGGGGGTGACAGGCAAACATGCACTGGTGCAGCATGATGTGATCGAAGAGCGCCATATAGCCATCCGCGCCCGGCGTGGAGTCGGCGCTCAGACTGAATTCCGTGCCGACGTTCTGGGCCACGCCGATAAGCTGAACGCGGAATTCCACGGCATAGTCGGGCGTCGTCGGACGAAATGGGCTGGTGATCTGACGGTCGGCGCCCGTATCGCTGACCAGAACGCCGTCTGAGACGGTCCAGCCCGGCGTGGCCATCCAGTCGCTCAGGCCATGCGACCAATCGGCCTGATAGACCAGCCGGGGCGCGGGCGTCGGCTGCGGCGTAGTCGTCGGTGTCTGTGTAGTCTGCTGCGAAGGCGCGCAGGCGGCAAGGGCAGAGACGCCCAGGAGCAGCGAGAGCATCGCGCCCAGGATGTTCGCCACGACCAGGCCTCGCCGCGCCCTATGCCCGCTGGATTCTACCCGCCTGCCCCTCAAGATCGTCATAATGGCCCCTCCCCTTGCCATATCTCCTTATAGCTTACGCGCCCGTAGCGCGGCTTGCTGTGCCAAACATAAGACGCGCTGGCGCGGGCAATTATTACCAGGCGAGGGCGGAGGGACTCAGGCGGTGAGAGGGATGAGAGCGGTCAGCGCGGCGATAAGCCGGTCTACGTCGGCGGGCGTGTTGTACGCCTGAACCGAGATGCGCACGAAGCGCTGGTCCTGCCAGTCCACCACGGGTATCTCGATCTGGTAGTCGTCCCAGAGCCGCCGCTGGAGCTCCTCCCTCGAAATATCCGTACGCGGAATGGGGATCGCGCGCATCTGGCTGTACCAGTCGGGCGTCTCCGGGCTGATTGGCGCCAGGCCGGTGAGTGCGCCGATGCGCTGGCTGGCGGAGGCGGCAAGCCCATGGCACGCCGCACGGACGATGGGCCAGTCGTGCTGGTGCTGGAAATCGAGAGCGGCAGGCACGCTCAGATAGGCGGCGGGATCCCTGGTGCCGGTCCAGCCGAAGTAGTCCTGAAAGGACGACGGTCCGGGCGCGATGGCGCGCCATCCCCAGCTGACCACTAGCGGCTGGAGCATCGGCTGGCGGTCGGGGCGAGCGTAGAGAAACGCCGACCCCTTCGGCGCGCAGAGCCATTTGTGCAGGTTGCCGGTGTAGAAGTCAGCGCCAAGCTCGTCGAGGTTGAGGGGAATCTGGCCGGGGGCGTGCGCACCGTCGATGATCGTGACGATGCCCGCCGCCGCCGCCCGACGGCATATCGCGGCCACCGGGAAGATCAGCGCGGTGGGCGAGGTGATGTGGCTGATGACCAGCGCGCGCGTCCGTGGCGTGACGCCCTGCCAGAGCTGCTCGATGACCGCCTCGGCGCTGGCGCCAGGCAGGGGAATCGGCTGGCTGCGGTAGTGCGCGCCCTTCGCCTCGCAGACGAACGTCCAGGTGCGCTCGACCGCGCCGTACTCGTGGTCGGTACCCAACACCTCGTCGCCCGGCTCCAGCGGAAATGAGTGCGCGATGACGTTGACGCCGTAGGTGGTATTTGGTACGAAGACGAGGTTATCGGGCGAGACGCCGAGGAATGCGCCCAGCGGCGCGCGCGCATCCGCCAGCAGGCCATCCAGCCGCCGCCCCAGGAACTCGACCGGCTGTTCCTCCAATGTCCGCTGCCAGCGCTGATACGTCTCGAAGACGGAACGCGGACACGCGCCAAAGCTGCCATGATTGAGAAAGGTGATTCCAGGACGCAGCAGGAACTCCGCGCCAGCGCTCGCCACGGGCGCAGCGGCACGCTCACGCTCAGTCAGGTCGGCCACAGACTCACTCGCTTTCATGTCGCTCACATTGCTGGCGTCTCAGTGTCAGCCGCCAGCGTCAGCAAATACTCCTCGATCACCTCGCCGCGCGCGTTGGCGTACCCCTTGTCCTCGCCGGTGATGACGAACCCGCACTTTTGCAGCACTCGCAGCGAGGCGGCGTTGTCTTTGGCGGCGCGGGCATAGATGGGGCGCGTCGTCTGATATTCGAGAAGCGCCGCCAGCGCCTTCGTGGCGATGCCTTTGCCCCAGAACTCTCTGCCTAACCAGTAAGTAACCTCTAGTTGGCCGGCATCCTCGAAGCTCGCGACACTGCCTGCCACCTGCCCATCACAGAGAATCGTCCGGTTGATGATCGTCTCGTCGGCGCGAATCCTGGCCCAGTGGGCCATGAAGGCGTCTCTATCAGTCGGATCCTTCGAGGTGAAGGCGGCCATATAGATGGCGTCTGGGTCAAGCTGCTGCTCGAAGAAGATCGGCAGGTCGTAGTCGGTCACGTCGCGCAGCACGATGTCATCAGCCATTGCGATTCTCCCCTATACAACCCCACTCACGCGGGCGCTTTCCACACATGGACGACGCCATCCAGGCTGGCCGAGGCGATCTTGCTGCCATCGGGCGACCACGCCACCGCATGCAGCAGCCCGCCTGGCTGGCCCTTGATCTTGTTCTGCGAGAC
>DASUHD010000062.1:0-9235 GCA_036273675.1 Ktedonobacterales bacterium
GCGAAGGCCGATACCGTGCGAGAGGCCACTGCCGCTGGGGCCGTGCGTATGCGGTCGGAGACGCTCGCGCAAATTCGCCAGGGGTCCATCGCAAAGGGAGACGTACTAGCAGTGGCGCAGGTGGCCGGGGTCATGGCGGCCAAGCAGACGCCGCAGATGATTCCGATGTGCCATACGTTGCTGCTGACCGGCGTTGACCTTACCTTCGCGTTGGAAGATGGCGATGCGGGCGAGGGACGTGTGGCCATTTCCGCGACGGTACGCACGGTTGGCAAAACAGGCGCGGAGATGGAGGCTCTGGCTGCGGTGGGCGTCGCTGCCCTGACGATCTACGACATGTGCAAGGCGATAGATCGCGCCATGGTGATCGACAACGTGCGCCTCATGCACAAGAGTGGTGGCAAGAGCGGCGATTACGTTCGCGAAGATGAAGGTGCGGGTTCAGGCCAGCCATAAGCCGAATTCTGTTCCGCGGGCGCCTTACGGCAGCCACGGCGACAATCATCTCTCTAGGACGACGGTTACCCGCCGCCTCAAGCAGCCAACCCGGAGGTAGACGGGCGAGCCACCCGCGAACAACCGGCCTGAGCCGATTGCTGCTCCTCCTGCACGGCCTTGCTCCAGATGGGGTTTACCTCAGCCGACCAGTCACCTGGCCGCTGGTGAGCTCTTACCTCGCCATTTCACCCTTACCTCGGCGGGAAGCAAGTTCCCACCGGGCGGTATGTTTCTGTGGCACTTTCCCTGGGGTTGCCCCCGCTGGCCGTTAACCAGCATCCTGCTCTGTGGAGTTCGGACTTTCCTCGGCCACCATAGAGATGGCCGCGATTGTCTGGCTGACCTGAACCCGCGCACCTTAACAGTATATAACACAGTTCACATGTTTGTTTGCCTGACGGCGCCGTCGTTGCGCTCATGCGTGCTATAATCATTGATGGCCCACGGGGATGCAGCAATTGCCGCTGCCCCCCGGAGCAGCTGTTTTGCATCCCGATTACGCATGTAAGTGGGCATTTTACGGAGGATACATGCCTTACGCTGTCACGTTGATTCCCGGTGACGGAACCGGACCAGAGATTACCGAGGCGACTCGCCGCGTGCTTGAGGCAACGGGCGTTGAGTTCGACTGGCACGTTCACCAGGCCGGCCTGGCTGTGCTGGACAAGTATGGCACTGTCTTGCCAGAAGAGGTCATCGCGTCGATTCGCGAGACGAAAGTGGGCCTGAAAGGGCCGATTACCACACCAGTAGGCAAGGGATTTCGCAGCGCGAACGTGGCCCTGCGCAAGAGCCTGGATCTCTACGCGAACCTGCGTCCAGCCAAGACTTTTGCAGGTCTACGATCTCGATACGAACATGTTGATCTGATCATCTGCCGCGAAAACACCGAGGATCTCTATGCTGGCATCGAGTTCCAGCGGGGAAGCCCAGAGCTCGAAGAACTTATAGACTTCATTGGACGCGCCACTGGGACGAAACTCTCTAAAGATTCCGCGATCAGCATCAAGTACATCTCGGTCGTGGCCAGCCGCCGCATCGTGAAGTTCGCCTTCGACTACGCGCGCGCCAATAACCGCCGCAAGGTTACGGCTGTCCACAAAGCGAACATCATGAAGTACTCAGATGGCCTCTTCCTGCAAGTCGCGCAGGAAGTCAGCAAAGAGTACCCTGATATCCAGTTCGAAGATCGCATCGTAGATAACATGTGCATGCAGCTTGTGCAGAAGCCCGAGCAGTATGACGTGTTGGCGCTGCCGAACCTTTACGGCGATATCCTCTCGGACCTCTCAGCGGGCCTGATTGGCGGCCTGGGTGTGGCGCCGGGCGCGAATATTGGCGAACAATATGCCGTCTTCGAGCCGGTGCATGGCAGCGCGCCGAAATATGCTGGCCAGAACAAGGTCAACCCGATGGCAATGATGTTCTCTGGTGTCCTGATGCTGCGCCATTTGGGCGAGCGCGCGGCGGCCGACCGCCTTGAGGGCGCGCTTGCCGCAGTGATTGCCGAGGGTAAGAACGTCACGTACGACTTGAAGCCGCGTCCCGACGATCCCACCGCCGTAGGCACATCGCAGGTTGCCGATGCTATCATCGCAAAGATGCAGGAGGGCCGATAGACGAAGCGCCTAGGCGTGATATCAGCCGCATGCCACCACACTCGGAGCGAGTGCCTCCCGGTGCCGGTGGCATTGCCGTTTCCAGGCAGGATCATAGGTTTCTGAATTCCGCATGGCGGATTCGCTGGCTGCGCCCTAGAATTCTCCGATAGGAGAGCCGCTTTAATCGAATGTAACAGCGTATTCGGGCAGCTATGCAAAGGAGCAACAGCGTGACACCACAGTCCGACCAGACTGAGGATTTCAATCAGCAACTTGAGCAATTGCGGCAAGAGGCACGGCAGCGGGCCGAGATAGATGCGGCGCTGAATCGGCTATTCGCGCCGGAGGACGATGCATTACAGTTCGCGTTGGCCGCCGAGCATGATGCTGAAATGCCCGCCATTCAAATCTCACCCATCCAAGGACGTCTGCTCCAGGTGTTAGCGATTGCCTGTGGCGCGCGGAAGATTCTGGAGATTGGCGCCCTGGCAGGTTACAGCGGCATCTGGCTTGCACGCGCGTTGCCCTCAGGCGGGCGTCTCATTTCGCTTGAGGTAAGCGAGAAGCATGCGGCGGTTGCCCGTGCGTCATTGGAGCGCGCCGGATTGAGTGACCGCGCCGAGGTGCGTCTAGGTTCTGCTCTGGAGATATTGCCGACACTCACGAGCGAAGCGCCGTTCGATCTGGTGTTCATCGACGCGGATAAGCCGCCGTATCCTTCGTATCTGGACTGGGCGCTCAAGCTCACGCGGCCTGGCAGTATCATCGTCGCGGACAACTGCATTCGCGGGGGGAAGCCCTTACGCGAACCAGTCGAGGATGATCCCACAACACGGGGACTGAGCGAGTACGACCACCGCGTAGCCACCGATTCACAGCTGGTATCAGTGGCATTTCCTATGGATGACGGTGGGATGGATGGTTTCGCGATCTCGGTGGTGCGGACTGTTGTTTCTGAGGGTAATTCCTGACTGCAGCAAGAACGGCCAACGCGCTTGACGCCCCACACAGGCAGGCGTACACTGCCGATATTCGCGCGGGCCTGGGATTTGATAGCTGTTGGCGCGTAAGTGCAGAAGGAAAAGCGCATGAGGTGGATCGCAGGGGGAATCGCTGGTTGGCTCGCCGCCATGGCGCCCTTGCTCGGCGTCAACATCGCTGGCTATGCCAATGTCTTCGATTCCAATACCGCCGTGATTGCTGGCGGCGTCGGGCTGCTGGGGAGCATTGTGCTTGGCGGGCTGGTGACTGGACTGATCGCTGGGCGTTCGTCATCGGCCCGCACGGGTGGCGCTTTGGCGACGCTGCCTGCGGGAATTCTGGCTGCGTTTCTCTATATCATCAGCCTGATTACGGTTGTGATGGTCGCGATTCGCGTCGGGGCAGCGCCAACAGTTGTTGCCGAGCATCCGCTTCGTATCTCTGGCGCCGTTGTCTGTCTCGGCGCTATACTCCTTGGGATGTCATTGTTGGTTGGAGTGCTCACCGGAAAACGTTCGGGTCAAATGACGTCTCAGGCACAAGGGCGTTCTAGCGTGCGGCATGAGATGGCGCGGCCAGGTCAGCCTGGTCATGGAGGCCAACCGAGCAAGCCTTCTCGCCCCGCGTATCCAGGCGCAAATGCGTCATACCCTTCTGAGCGCGAGGACTACGAAAGCCAGCGACGGGGATACGGAGACTACGACGAGCGTCAGCCTGTTCGCAATCCCCCTGGCTCATCTCCACGTCAAGGTGGGGGTAGCGTTGGACGAAATGGCGACTGGCGCGATGCTCGGAACTGAACGGGCAACTTCGGGCGTCGAATTGACTGGCGAGGTGAGGAGTACGTTCAGCTATGGCGCGAGTCATTTTTCTGGGAACCGCTGCCGCGCTACCCGTTGCCGACCGAAGCAATACCGCATTGGCGATTCTTGGCGATACGGACGAGCCGGGCGTGCTGGTAGATACTGGTGGCGATATCTACCCCGCACTCTGCCGCGCCGGTCTGGCTCAGGATGAGTTGAGCGATCTCTTCATCACCCACGCCCACATCGATCATATCGGCAGCCTGCCCTCGCTGATCGAGAGTTATCGGCTCGGTGGCCGTCATGCCCCGCTACATATCTTCGGGCTTCCAGAGGTTATGGAGACGGCGCGTCAGATTATTGAAATCTTTCGCTACGAACTGACGCTTGACACCTGGACCTTCGATTTGACCTATACCACTGTCGAAGATGGCCAGCAGCTTACTCTGGGTGGGATGTCCGCAACGGTCGCGCGTATGGATCATACGCTTCCTTCGGCGGGTCTGCGGCTTTCGCTGGCTGGCGGTGACTTTGCCTATACCAGCGATACCCAGCCAACGCCCGCCATCCAGCGTCTGGCGCAGGGCGCGCGCGTCTTTGTCACCGAATGCACCTATCTAAACGATGGCGCGAGTTACGCCCGCGTCAGCCGTCATATGACCGCGCTGGAAGCAGGACAGCATGCGGCGGCATGCGGCGCCGAAACCCTGGCGCTGGTACATTTGGGTGTGGCCGCTGGTTGGACGACGGAGGCAGCATGCGCTGAGGCTGCTCAGGTCTTTACTGGCACGATCATCGCTCCCAGCGATGGCGACGAACTGCAATTGTGATCCTTGTCACGGTTTGCTGTCCGCGCTGCACAAGCTGAACGCTAGTATGGTACACTTGCCTGGGCGTCGAGTGATGCTACCGCCAGGGCCTATGCGACTGAGTATTTCTGGCCTCGGCGTAATTTCCACAGTGCTCAGGAGGAAAACTGTGTTTCAGGATCCAAACCATCCCGATCTACAGCAGCTTGCGCAACATCACGACGAAGGCACGCATGACCAGATCCCCGCAGACCAGGCAGCGGCCGCGCTAGCGGCATTCCAGCAGAATGCCGACCCAGCGCTGGTGCAGCAATTGATCGCGCAGCACTATGCCAATATGACGCCCGAACAGCTTCAGGCAGCGGCGGCGGCGCTTCAGGCGAAAGCGGCGGCAGCGGCGCCCGATTCGGAGCACGCAGCCATGGACCCAGCCACCGCGACGTCAGAAGATGTTGCCGCCGCCCACCACTCGATCTTCACCGACCATCCACATGTCGCCAAAGATGTCGCCATCGGCGGCGCGGTGGTGGGCGCCGGAGCACTGGCGGCTCTCGCGGCGCGTCACTACCTCAAGTCGCGCGGATCGTAAGTCGCACGTCTCTTGAAAGAGTGGACACGGGCAGATGAAGCATCTGACAACGGTGCGATCTGCCCATCGCTTACTTTCCTGCGCGTTCTGCTTTCCCCGGCCATGCTGCCGTCCGCTATGATATACTTGCTATGAGACGCAGTAGAACGTACGTTCACCAGCTCGATGAGCAGCACGATAGAACGCCGGAGCATGACGCATGACCGACCATATGACCGATCGACTGGTTTCGCCAATGTCAAGTGATGACGACGTTCAAGAGAATAGCCTGCGCCCGCACCGACTGGACGACTATATTGGCCAGGAGAAGGTCAAGGGCAATCTGCAAATTCTGCTTGATGCTGCTAAATTGCGCGGTGAAGCGCTCGATCATGTGTTGCTCTACGGGCCTCCAGGGCTGGGCAAAACGTCGTTGTCACTCATCATCAGCGCCGAGATGGGCGTCAGCATTCGGATGACTTCTGGCCCGGCTATCGAGCATGCTGGCGACCTGGCCTCGATTTTGACGGCACTCGAAGAGCGTGATGTGCTTTTCATCGACGAGATTCACCGTCTCAGCCGTGTCGTAGAAGAGCGCCTTTATTCGGCAATGGAGGACTTTGCGCTCGACCTCATCATCGGCAAAGGCCCCTCCGCGCGCAATGTTCGGCTGCCTCTCAAGCCGTTCACGGTCGTCGCTGCCACCACGCGCGTTGGTGCGCTTACCGCGCCGCTCCGCGACCGCTTTGGGGCGATCTACCGCCTCGATTACTACGATGATGCGGCCTTGCAGCAGATTTTACGGCGTTCGGCGCGGATACTGCGGGTCGAGATGGACAACGATGGCTGCGTGGAAATCGCGCGCCGCGCCCGTGGGACACCGCGTATCGCGAACCGATTGCTGCGGCGCGTGCGAGACTATGCGCAGGTGCGCGCCGATGGTGTCATCACGCGCGATGTAGCGCGGCTGGCGTTGACCGCGCTAGAGGTGGATGAGCGCGGCCTCGACACGAGCGACCGCAACATCTTGCGCACGATCATAGAAAAGTTCGACGGTGGCCCGGTAGGCGTCGAGACGCTAGCGGCAAGCACCAGCGAGGAAGTCGAGACGGTCGAAGATGTCTACGAGCCATACCTCCTGCAGTTAGGTTTCCTTGCGCGCACTCCTCGCGGGCGCATCGCGACGCGTCTTGCCTACGAACACCTCGGCATCCCCTATCGCGGCGGGCCAGAGACGCCTGGACTCTGGGATACGCCGACGGTATAGTGCGCTTGTACTTCCTGCTCGCTACTTCGCGTAGTGTTCGCGCCAAAATTGATGGAGCTTCGCGACTTCATCGGGCGGTAAAGGGACGGGCGTTCCGAGTTGGCGAGCCAGCGCATAGACCTTGGCTCCGTCTTCGAGCGCGTGGGCAGCGGAGAACGTCGCGCCCAATGATGGCCCGACCACCATCGCGCCATGGTTGCCCCAGATGATCGCATTCGCATCTCCCATCGTCTCAGCGATCAGTTCGGCAAATTCGGGTGTGCCAGACATCTGATAGGGCGCGATGGGTATGGCGCCGCCCAGACAGAGCGCGGACTCCGCCAGCACCATAGGCAGTGGCTCATAGACCACGCCAAACGCGGTGGCGTAGAGCGAGTGGGTATGCATGACGCAATGGATGTCGCTACGGCGGTGGAGTAGTAGCGTGTGCAGGGGCGTTTCTACGCTCGGACGGTGAGAGCCCTCGACAACCTCACTTTGCTCGTCGATCACCACGATATCCTCGGCAGTGACGAGATCGTAGTCCATGCCGCTCGGGGTGATACAGATCAAACCGCTTTCGATGTCACGCGCGCTCAGATTGCCCTGTGCCGCACGTACCAGCCCGCTCGTCACCATCTTTTTCGCGTACCGCGCCACCTCGGCGCGCAACTCCCCCAAGCGCATGCTGCCTTTACCCATCATCCAGCCTCCAGCGACGAATCAGATAGACAAATGGACCCGACCGGAGAGCCGATCAGGTCCACAATAGATTAGTCAATATAGGATTAGCTACGGAGGCGCTCCAACACCTTTGGGTGGCGGAGCTTCGCCAACGCGCCTGCCTCGATCTGGCGCACGCGTTCGCGGGTGATGCCCAGCTGTCGGCCCACCTGTTCCAGTGGATAGGTGTGGCCGTTGCCCAGCCCGAAGCGCAGCTGAAGCACCAGACGCTCGCGTGGGGTCAGCACGTCGTCGAGCACATCCTGCACTTCCTGCTTCATCGTCCGAGTCGTGGCAACCTCCTCAGGCGATGTGCTTGTCTCGTCGGCCAGCACATCGCCAAGCTCCTGCTCCTCGTCTTCGCCAACAGGTAGCTCAAGTGAGATGGGTGTGCCGGGCGCGGCCTCTAACTCGTGTAGACGCTCGACGTCCATGCCAAGCACGTCGGCAAGCTCTTGCTCCGTTGGGTCGCGGCCAAGCTCTTGCACCAACCGCTGACGCTCGCGGCGAACGCGATTGAGCGCGGTGTTGACGTAGACTGGCAGGCGGATAGCGCGCCCCTTATCAGCCACAGCGCGGCTAATCGCCTGGCGAATCCACCAGGTAGCGTGGGTGCTGAAGCGGTGTCCGCGGCGCCAATCGTAGCGCTGTACAGCCCGCATCAGGCCAATGTTGCCTTCCTGGATGAGATCGAGCAGCGAGAGTCCCCGGCCAACGTAGCGCTTGGCGATGCTTACGACCAGGCGCAGGTTCGCCAGCACGAACTGCTGTACGGCGTCTTTGTCGCCAGCCTCGATGCGCTGGGCCAGGTCAATCTCTTGCGCATGGCTCAGCATTGGCACGCGACCGATTTCACGCAGGTACGCGGTAATCGCGTCCACTTCAGTGGCTTCGCCACGCTCGACGGCTCGCGCCACCTCGTGGACACGCCGGAGGCGGGCCGCGCCTGCCTCAGATTCGTCTGGCATATCTACCAGCGGTGCGCTATCTGTTTCCATTGCCTTAATGCTGCTTTCGATTGCCTCGTCCTCCTGCACGCTGGCCTCCTCATCGTCGTCGATGATATCAACGTCGTCTGCTAGAAGCCGATCTATGGCGGTCTCGAGGTCTAAGTGCGCCTCACCCGACGGCGCGCTCGTGTCTGTACGGTCGTGCTTCTTATCTGGGGTAACAGCCCGCTGAACCGTTGCCTGATGGCGCACGGCGGCTTCGAGATCGGCACGGCGCACATATCCGCGTTTGCGCCCTTCATTGAATATCTCGTCGAATGTGATAGTATCGGTTGTAGTGACTGATGGCATAAGCGATATCATCCAGCAGAATGAACGTGGGGGTGTTCCCGCGCACGTCGTGGTGAACCAACATGATTAGATGAGTATTTTACCTGAGTAGCCGTAGCGCCCTGAAGCTGCTCGCTGTTAGCGCTGACCGAGCCAGGCGCGTGACGTGCCACGCATGAGGATAACCTGGCGATTTGGCTCAACAGGGGCCAATGATACTCCACTCACCTTTCATACGTAAACCTCCCCACTTCGGTTACACAAAGATAGACAATAGCGCAAGACGCAGGAATTCGTCCAGATGGCCTTTGGCCTGTAAAGCCTGCAAGAGAACGCTGTTTCTGAGCGCAACTAGGCCCGGGGGAGCGCTCCATTGCACTCAACCGGGCCTTTCAGTGTGATCTGAAATCCTTGCCCAAACACCAGTTTGTCCGCACAGGGTTGAGCAACCGCATGGATGTGGAAGAGATAGGTCGATGCACGGCTGTTTCCTCATATTTGCCGATGAGTAGACGCTCTCGTCCGCATCCGAAGATACAGCGAGATGCGCACGACGAGACCGAACGATATATCCAGTATGGTAAGAAGGGTCGCCAAGCCCTACGACCATGAGCGTTGGTCAGCTGCACCCGTTACCGAGCGTCCACCTCCAACCTCGCGACCGGGTCATCTGCCCGGGGTCTTAACGCAGAGACGAACTCTGCGGGGAGACGTCATCTTGGGGTC
>DASUHD010000063.1:0-19437 GCA_036273675.1 Ktedonobacterales bacterium
GGCGAAGGGTTCGGCATCGTCAAGCTGCTCGGCGCCGCGTGTGTCCTCGCCGGACTGGTGGTCATGCGCTACCCGGCGAGACCAGCAAAGACACCTGAGGCCAGTTGAAGTGTCTGGCGCCGCTTGCTGAGCGCTATAGGCGTCGCTTGACAGGAGCGCCTGTGATTGGGTAGAATACAGGGCGCGGCGCAGCCAACGTCGCGACGCATGGCGCATTCGTCTAGCGGCCCAGGACGCCGCCCTCTCAAGGCGGAGATCACGGGTTCGAATCCCGTATGCGCTACCTCTATGGCCCGGCAATGCTGCCGGGCCATACTTTATGCGGTCTTCCAGTCAGCAATGTCGTGTGAATCAGCGATTTGATGCCAATTCTGATGCCAATATATGAGGGGTAACTTCTGCCCTTGGCATGGAAGCCGCAGGCAGACGAATTTGGCTCCTCCCCCCATCCGAGCTTCATCGGAGAAGTTGATCAAGTGGTAACGAGCCTGGCTGATGCGCGCTACCGTGTGCACGGCGTTCGCGGTAGTCAGCGGCCATCAACCACTTGTGCTGCAGCGAACGGTAACCGTCCCAATAGCAACTATCTCAATAGCAACTATCTTAACTAGAGGCCAGCGCCGAGTGGATGCGCTTGCGCTGTCCTGCACTATGTGGAATTCCAATTCTGGGAGGTGTGAGGTGGGTAGTGGCCGTATGCGACCGTTCGTCGCGCGTGGATGCGTGAATGCGTGATCCAGACGTGACCCTGCAGGCGGCCACGTGTGAGAGCCTTGTGAGGCGCCACACCTACTATGAGTGGTAGGGTTGGCGAGAGACGCCTTGCCCTGTCATGTTCTGCCTGCTTTGCCTGCTTTGCCTTAGCGGGCTAGGTCTTCTTTGCCCAGGAAAGGAGTTGCTCAAATGGCTACCAACATGCATCCGCCCATCGAGTCCAGTGTGGCAGCGCCTCCATCTTTACCTTCGTCACCGACCTCGATGCGCCGCGACAGCCATTGGGGGTTCCGCAGCGCACTGGCCGTGCTGGCCGCCTTCATGGCGATGACGACTATTTCAGGAGCGATCTTTGTTGTGCCCACGATGCCGCGCGATGTCCTGCACAAGGGGATCCTGGCGCTCTTCCCTGACTTTACAATCCCAGCGCTTGCACTTGGCGTGCTGTGCGGCGGCGCCGCTGTCGTCGCCTTCATCCTGGTGCTCTGGCGTCCGCGCCTTGGCGCGGTGGCTGCCGTGGTGGCAGGGGCGTTCATGATCGCCTTTGAACTGGTCGAGATCGTAGTTGTCGGCTTTACCCCAGCACAAACCCCCGATCAATGGCCGGCGTGGCTCCAAGTCGTCTACCTGGTGATCGGCGGCGCGCTGGTGGCGCTTGGCGCCCGCCTGTGGAAGGCGGAGACAGGGTCCTATGCGCCGCGATGGACCGCCCTGTAGCCCAGTAGCCGCACCAGGTGTCGCCAGTTCAACGCAGTGTTCTGCCGTAGCCGCAGTCAGCGGGTGCGAAAGAAGGGGGGATATTATGGCAAGATGGCCTGCCTGCAATGAAAGTCTCAGACTCGTTTTGGAGGGCATCTCGTCATGACACCTTATGCCGCATCTTAGCGACCTCAACAACGACAAGTGGGCACTAGCGTCCCTACTAATCCTCCCCACGAAACCAGGTGGTCTTCGACGCCCGAGCGTGAGCGGCCTGTGATGAGGTGTCCGCCGCTGTGGTGGCTTTGTGACTTCAGCACTGTATGCTTGTGCCTGCGGCCATCTCGAGGCGACAACACTATCTGTGAGGCGCCACTGTGTGACAGGTGCTTACGACCTGCTAACACACGAAGGAATAACCATGCATACTACGTCCGGCATATGCCAACCCGAGAACAATCATAGGAGAGGCAGCATGGCTATCGCCCGCACGACGGTGATTCGCACACTCAGCATGCTCGCCGCTACAGCTCTCCTGATTGCAGTGCTCGGTGGCTGTGGAGGTACCGCGACTGGTCCAGCCACACCCCGACTTGCGTTGTCGGCATATGTCGTTCAGGGATTGGCCACTGGCAGCTCAATTTCGATCCCTTAGGCCGCTTGGCAGGCGCAACCAACACCTTCCTTGCGCTAGGAGTGTCACCCTCCCAGGAGATGTGGCGTTGCGCGCAATCGATGCCGTTTCCTGACTTCGCCCTGTGACTGATCGGTCATTCGTGACAAAGTAGGCACATCGTTATGTCCAAGCCTCCTGCGGCCAGCACGAACAACGCTGACTGAGCGAAGGCTGGTTGACATCCGGAGACAACTGGGCCAACGATTGCGCCGCCGTGTCCTTCCTTGTTCGAGACTCCTTTGAGACTCCTTCGCTTGTCTCACTTGACGCAGAGTGCACCCATACGGTACATCCCAGATGCGGCGAACATAATGCGCGTGCCGCGTATAGCGCACATCACGCGCGACGCTGATCAGCGTCGATACGCAGAGTGGCTCAACGTACCCAGGCACAGAACATTACGAGCGGAAGCAGGCAATGCCCATGCCATCAGAAGATACAGGCGCACGTGCGGCAATTCCGGAGGCCACCGAGTTTGATCTTATGCGTGGCCTCACCGAGCGTGAGGCACTCATCCGTCGTGCCAACGGTCAGGGCAATACAGCGCCTGCCCCCACCAGCCGTTCCTATCGGCAAATCATCGTCGAAAATGTCTTCACCTTCATTAATCTGTGCCTGTTCGGATTGGGCATCGCGCTGATTGCGCTTGGGCGCATTCTCGACGCCTTGGTTTCTACTGCGGTCATCTCCCTCAATATCGTTGTGAGTGTCGTCCAGGAGATCCGCGCAAAGCGGACACTTGACGAGATTGCGCTCCTCTCGCGGCCAACGGCGACCGTATTGCGTGATGGACAGGAGCGCCACGTGCCGCCGGACGAGCTCGTCGTCGGGGACGTGGTCAAGTTCGGCCCAGGTGATCAAGTCGTCGTGGATGGCCGCGTGATCAGTGCAAGGCACATCGCAGTGGACGAGTCGCTCTTGACGGGTGAAGCTGACCTTGTTGTCAAGCAACCGGGGGACATGGTCTATTCCGGCAGCTTCTGCGTCACGGGAGACGGCTACTACGTAGCCGAGCGAGTCGGCACATTGAGCTTGGCGTATCAGATCACCGCCAGTGCTCGGGCATTCCGCCGCGTCCTGACCCCGCTGCAACTCGAGATTAACCTCGTCGTCCGTATCGCATTGCTGATCGTGGTGTACTTGGAGTTCCTGCTGGTCGTCACGTCTGTGCTGCAGCAGATCAATCTCGGAGACAGTGTGGAAAACTCCACGATTGTAGCCGGACTCGTCCCCAATGGACTCTTCCTCTCGATCGCGGTCGCGTACGCGCTCGGTGCAGTACGTATCTTGCGGTTTGGCGCGCTGGTTCAGCAATCGAACGCAATTGAATCGCTCAGCCATGTGGATGTCCTCTGCCTGGACAAGACCGGCACGCTAACGGCAAATCGTTTGCGGGTGTGTGATGTGTACCCATTAGGTCGTTTTACTAAGACGCACGTTGCGCAGGCGCTAGGCGCAATGGCCGCAAGCGCAAGCGGCGGCAACAAGACCAGCCAGGCGCTCCTCGATGCCTGGCCAAGCCCCAGGCAAGAGTTGGTCGGCGAGATTCCATTTTCTTCTGCACGGAAGTGGAGCGCACTAGCATTCAAGGCAAAGCAAGGGAAACGAGAGGAAGGGGAGGAGCCAGGCTTTGCTGGGGTCTACGCGCTCGGTGCGCCTGAGGCGCTGCGTCCTTACCTGCGTGGCATGGCTGGCGACGCGGAGCCGTCACATGCGGGGTCGTCTGCATGGCACGTCATCGGCGAACAGATCAGTGCCCTGGCCTCGCAAGGCCAGCGGGTGCTCCTGGTGGCACACAAACGAGATGCGTTGACCCTGGAGGATCAGGGTGATGCGTCGGCGCTTCCCATGGCGATGGAACCCATGGGGTTGGTAGCGCTGGAGGATGAGTTGCGCCCCGAGGCGCGTGAGGCGCTTCAGGCCTTTGCACATGCTGGAGTCCAGCCGAAGATCATTTCTGGTGACCACCCCGAGACCGTGGCGGCACTAGCACTGCAGGCTATGCCATGGGCCAGCGTCCGGGCGGTATCCGGCTCCGAGTTGGAGCAGATGAGTGAGGCAGAGTTTGACGCCACCGCCGAGTCTGCGACGATCTTCGGGCGGATTACCCCACAGCAGAAAGAGCGCTTGGTCCGCTCATTGCGCCAGCAAGGACATTACGTGGCCATGATCGGAGACGGGGTCAATGATGTGCTCTCACTCAAGCAGGCCGACCTAGGGATTGCCATGCGCAGTGGAAGTCAGGCTGCGCGTGGTGTGGCAGATGTCGTGCTGATGCAGGACTCATTTGCGGTGCTGGTGCCAGCGGTTGCCGAAGGGCAACGTATCCTCAACGGGATGCAGGATATACTCAAATTGTTCTTGACACGCATCAGTACAGTCGCTCTCGTAATTCTCTCGTCGCTTGTCGTTGGCGCGTTTCCCTTGGAGTTGCGGCAGGGATCATTGGTGACCCTCTTTTCGGTGGGCATTCCAGCAATACTCCTGGCAGTCTGGGCGCGCCCGGGCCCCTCGGCACAGGGCCATTTGACACGCCAATTGCTCCATTTCATCCTGCCGCCTGTGCTCATCACGAGCGTGCTTGGCCTTTTGCTCTATGTCGGAAGCTACAGCCTCTGGCTGGTCAGTATGGGAAGCTTTGGAGCCAGGAACCAAATCTATTCGCTCGACGACTATCCGGCCGCTCAGACCACGCTGACGACATTTCTCGTCTTCTGCGGCCTCTTCCTCGTTATCTTTGTCGAGCCGCCAACACGTTGGTGGGTGGGCGGCAATCGTTTGCGCGGTGACTGGCGGCCGACATTGCTGGCAATTAGCATGATGGTCGCATTTGTGGCTATTACACTCATCCCTCCACTGCGCGCATTGTTCGTCCTCTCGCCACTCGGGTGGCGCGAGTCCCTCTTGATAGCAGTGGCTCTGGTCGTATGGCTCTTCGCCGTGCGCGCGACGTGGCGCCTGCGTTTGTTGGGCCGCTATCTAGGTGTCACTGCGGGCTGATCCCGAGAACGGTCAATCTTGACCAACATTGGCAAATATGCAGTTCGCCAACCTTCGACGCCGCATGCGTCGGCTCCTACACGATTGGATGCCATTGCGTCTTCAGCGGGTTCTCGTTCGCTGTCACGCAGACGCCGCTCTCTCGTACCCACGGGTACGCCACATGAAAGCAAGGGCGGTGTGACAAACGAAACCATTCCCACAGCAAGATGAAGTGGGAATCGCCCACCCACCGCGTGCTAGTCCTCGCGTCGTGAGAGGCGCCACCAGAGCGCGCCATAGGCCACGATGCCCCAAGCGGCGATTATTAGATACGACAGCCAGACTTGCGGGAAAAATTGGTGCGGGCCCATGCTGTTGAGGATGAGCTGCATCGCCTGGGTAGTCGGCAGCAGCGCGAACAGCGTAGCCAGGGCGCCCGGCAGCGGCATGCCGAGGAAGAATGGCGGCACGATAATGGGGATCAGCAACAGCGAGCCCCATGTATTCATCTGGTTCGCGGTAAACAGGCCACCGAGCAAGAGGCCGAAACCGATCAGCGTGACACTGAGAAGCCCGATGGCTGCGACGAATGTCACAACATCTGCTGGCATCACGCGCGTGAGCGCCAGGAGTAGTGGAACCGCCACGAGGATGTACACGACTCCCAGTAGTGCCTTCGCCGCAATTACCTCAGGGTACGAGGCCACCAGCACTAGCGCGTCCAGCGTCTTCTTCTCCCGTTCCTCGCCCAGCACGATCGGCAGCGCGAGCATAGTGATCATACCCACCATCATCATGATCGAGGCGAGCGCAAAGTACGGACGCAGGCCAATTTGCTCGAAAATGGACTGGATCCCAGCTTGATCGGTCGGTACAGACTCCATTTGCACAACCACGGGCGGGTGTTGCCCCGCCAGTTGGCGCAGCACGCCATCCAAGGCAGACAGCACTATCGCCCCGCCCGCATTCGTAGACGTCGACCGCAACACCCGCACTGTTGGTGTCTCGCCGCGCCTGAGTGCCGCATCGAAGTCGGATGGGATGAGCAACGCGATGTCCGCCTGCTTCCTGGCCAGACGTTGACGGGCGTCGTCCTCTGACGAAGCGTGCACAATAGTCACCTGTACCGAGGGCCCCAGGGCTGACTTGAGGTGCTCGGGCAACGTCGTGGCGTCGGCTGCGACGTAAGCTATCGTTGCTGTCGGGGTGGTCGTCGTGTCCTGAAACATGACGTTGTAGAGAAGTCCAAGGCCGAGCGGTAACAGGATCGCGAGGAGCACACGTGAATCGCGCAATGCGTCACGCAGGTCCTTGCGGAATATGGTCCAGATATGTCTGAGATTCATACCACGGCCCTCACATCCTACAACGGGCGCCCCGCGAGGGCGATGAACACGTCGGCGAGTGTCCCCTCCTGCGAGTGGATCGTGAGCACGTCGCCTTGACGCATCCATGTGGCCAGTTGTGCGGCATCCTCTGGACTGTCCAGCCGCACGGTGCGCTCCTCACGGCTGGCAAGCAATATGGTCGCGGTGCGCTTACCTTGACGCAACTTCAACTCACGGGGTACATCCAGCGCGACAATCTTGCCGTGGCTGAGGAACGCGACGCGGTGACAGAGTTCATCGGCCTCTTCCATGTAGTGCGTCGTCAAGCACACCGTCGTTCCCTGCAAGCTGAGCCGACGGATAACCTGCCGCAGCTCACTCGCCGAGGCGGGGTCGAGTCCTCGCGTGGGTTCGTCTAGGAACAGGACACGTGGCTCATTAACCAGGGCGCGCGCAACGAGCAGCCGCTGCTTCATGCCGCTGGAGTAGGTCTTGACACGGCGTTTTGCGGCCTCGCCGAGACCCACCAACTTCAGGAGCTCGTCGGCACGACTCGCGGGCTGCCCGTAGAGCTCGGCAAAGAGTCGCATGTTGTCGCGCCCAGTGAGGCGCTCATACAGGTTCTGGTCCTCGAAGACCAGATTGATGTGCGGCTTGATCTGGTCGAAGTTCTCTACGATGTCAATGCCGTCAATACGCGCACCACCGCGTGTCGGGCGCGTCCGTCCCGTCAACATCCTCATGGTGGTCGTCTTGCCAGCACCGTTGTGCCCGAGCAAGCCAAAGATCTCGCCGGCAGCGACGCTGAAGCTGATATCATCGACCGCATGAATGTCGCCGTAGTCGCGCGCCAGGTGTTCGACCTCGATCATCGCGGATGCACTACCCATCTGGCTCCCTCCTGGCCTGGCCGCTGGTCCTCACCCGAGGCGTGTCCAGATCATGCCTATTGCTCGCCTCGGATCACCGAACGCGGAGCGCCGCGTGGTAGGATCGCATCGCTCGAAGACTAGCACCGCCACCTCACATGCTTCTCTCAATCACTTGCAGGTCTCGCACATGCGTGTCACAGGCGCCGCAGCGGATGAGCTATGCGGCAATCCCGGACCTGCCCCCCTCCTGATTAGACCAGCCTCAAAACGGGTGGCTAGACATCGGCATCGTTTTGACTTAGTTTGGGCCACACCCAGCCAACAACGGCCCGCGACTTGAACTCGTTCGTTCATGCTCATTCAGGCTCATTCACAGCCCGTCAGCAGCTACAAGACTAAGCGGCGCTATCACAAGTATGCAGGCGTGGCTTCAGACTCAGGCGTGGTATCGGGAACATACCTCAACCCTGTGTCAGCGCATCTGCTAACCATCGACCACATCGGACTGTGAAGCGGCTGTGACCACACCGTTGTCTTCGTGACAAGACCGTGAGATCCGTCATCCATGCTACGACCGTACGCCACGAAGTCGAGGAGGTGTAGCACAGACCGGTTGGGGTCCAATACGTGGTGACATTCGACCGACTGGAAGGTGTGGGTCGAGAGTTACAGCCGTCGTGATCCTCACGTCTGCTGTCACGGCGTTCGGCGCTGTCTTACACGACATCTCAGCGCCGCTCAGGCAAGAAGGTTATGTCGGACCCGGACCTAGAGAGCCAACGCTTGGGAGGTTTACGCATGTTGCCGCAGATGTTGTCACAGCAACCTGTGTCCGCAGAGCAAATGGGGCTTTCCGAGCGAGAAGCCGCCGCACGCCTGCAACGCGAAGGCTACAACGAATTGCCTGCGTTGCGCCAGCGTGGGCTCCTCGCGGTGGTGGTCGAGGTCACCCGCGAGCCAATGTTTATCCTGCTCATCGGCGGCGGCCTCGTCTACGTAGTCCTCGGTGAACTTCCCGAAGCGCTAGCGCTGCTCGTGTCTGTCTTCGTGATCATTGGCATCACACTGTACCAAGAACACAGAACCGAACGGGCCCTCGAGGCGCTCCGCGACCTGTCGAGTCCCCGTGCGCTGGTGATTCGCGACGGGCAGCAGCGGCGCATCGCCGGGCGCGAAGTCGTGCGCGGAGATGTGTTGCTGCTCTCGGAGGGAGATCGAGTCCCAGCTGATGCCCTGGTGCGTTGGGCGATCAATCTCACAGTCGATGAGTCATTGTTGACCGGAGAGTCTATTTCCGTCCGCAAAGTAGCAGTGACCGAGGACGCAGCTGACTTGGCAAACGTTGCCACCGCATCCGACAAGCCGACGATGGGTCACCCGGGTGGCGATGACCAACCATTCGTCTACTCCGGCACTCTGGTGGTGCAAGGGCGTGGCATGGCGGAGGTCCTTGCAACTGGACCGCGGAGCGAGATGGGGAAGATCGGTCGGTCGTTGCAGGAAGTCCAGGTGGAGAGGACCCCGCTTCAACGGGAAACCGGCCGCCTTGTTCGCGTCCTCGCAGTGTGGGGACTCTTACTCTGTGCAGTGCTGGTGGTAGGGTATGGGCTCCTCCGAGGGCAATGGCTCGAAGGGGTGCTTGCGGGCATTGCCCTGGCAATGTCGGTGCTTCCCGAAGAATTCCCGGTCGTGCTGACCGTCTTTCTGGCGCTCGGGGCGTGGCGCATCGCGCAGAAGCGGGTGCTGACCCGACGGGTCCCAGCCGTCGAGACGATCGGAGCGGCGACGGTCCTCTGCGTCGATAAGACCGGAACACTTACCCAAAACCGGATGAGTGTACGTCGCCTGTTTGCCGGAGAGCATGACTATGACCTGGGGCAGGATGTGAATCCAAAGGCTCCAACAAAGGCTCCAACAGGTCCTCCGACCGATCGGGCGGCCTCCCCTGTGGTTGGCGACCTGGCTCACTACGCGCTCCTTGCCAGCCAAACTGACCCGTTTGATCCCATGGAGAAGGCCATCGTCGACTTCGCCCAAGCGCAACCAGTGGCCCCGAGTCGTGCGCGCGACGAGCGGGCTCTCATTCGTGAATATCCCTTGACACCAGGTCTCCTGGCCGTGACGCGGGTGTGGCGGTCGCCAGAAGATCCAGAAGGCGCCGCAGGCAATAACGGCGCTGACAGCGCTAATGGCTATATCGTCGCCGCGAAGGGTGCGCCAGAGGCCATTGCGCATCTTTGCCACCTCGACGCGGCTGAGCATGCAAAGTTCATGGAACATGTGGCCGTCATGGTGGAAGATGGCCTGCGCGTGCTCGGCGTCGCGCAGGTACGACAGCTCTCACCAGTACTGCCTGAGTCGCCAGAAGGATTTGCGTTCGAGGTAGTGGGGTTACTGGGCTTTGCCGATCCCATTCGCCCTGAGGTCCCAACTGCGCTGCAGGAGTGTTATAGCGCGGGCATTCGTGTCATCATGATTACCGGCGACTTCCCTGGTACAGCGCAATCAATCGCCCGGCAGATCGGTCTGCGGAACCCCGAGCAAGTCATTACCGGACCCGAGCTTGATGCGATGGACGCGGCGACGCTTCGCTCACAACTCGAAACCGTGAACGTCTTCGCGCGTGTTGTGCCGGCGCAGAAACTCCGCTTGGTGGAAGCACTCAAAGCACGTGGCGAGGTCGTGGCAATGACCGGGGATGGCGTGAACGACGCTCCCGCGCTCAAGGCAGCGCATATCGGCATCGCGATGGGCGGTCGCGGGACCGATGTGGCGCGTGAGGCGGCAGCGTTGGTGCTGCTCGATGATGACTTCTCCTCCATAGTGCGTGCCGTGCGGATGGGCCGTCGCATCTTCGACAATCTGCGCAAGGCGATGTCCTACGTGCTGGCCATCCACGTCCCGATTGCTGGGATGGCCCTCCTGCCGGTGCTCTTCGGCTGGCCACTCGTGTTACTGCCTGTCCAGATCGTGTTTCTAGAGCTGATCATCGACCCGGCGAGCTCGATCGTCTTCGAGGCCGAGCCGGAAGAGGCGGACGTGATGCGGCTGCCTCCTCGAGATCCGCGCATCCCGCTCTTTACCCGCGCCATCGTGGGACTCAGCCTCGCTCAGGGAGCCAGTATCTTCGCGATCGTCTTTGCAGTCTTCCGCGTGTCTCTCACCCTTGGCGCAGCCGACACGGAGGCCCGCGCGCTGGCATTCAGCACGCTGGTCGTGGCCAACCTGGCGCTGGTGCTTGCCGAGCGGTCGCGCACGCGAACTATCCTTGCGTCCTGGCGCATCCCGAATGCTGCCGTGTGGTGGGTAGTCGGTGGAGCCCTCAGCCTGCTTGCCGCGGCGCTCTACATTCCAGGAGTACGTGACCTGTTCGGTTTTGCAGTTCTGCATCCAGCGGACCTCCTCATCTGCCTGGCCGCGGGAATGGCGAGCATCCTCTGGTTTGAAGTCATCAAGGCGTTGGGCAAGTGCACGAGGCCCTGATCGCCCCAGAGCACGAACCCGGTGCGACGAACTGATCATGCGGAGTGACCGTGACGTAAAGATGCATCGGGTGTCACCGGAGCAGGTGGTCGAGCGCATGAGGGAGTGAGCGAAGCATGAAGTATTTGGAAAACATAGGAGTGTGACTGCTATAGGCTGTCCAGCATTCCCACATAGCTTGCCTGCAATTGAGCCCCTCATGCGGAAATGGCGGGATGAAGATGGACGCTCGCAAGATTGCAATCGGCCTCCAAATCGGGACGTAGCCCCCGCTCCGCGCCACCGAGCTGTTCGTCATAGTTGCCTGGCTGATGCGCCTCGATTCGATTGTGGCCATTGACCATTTCCAGCAAGTCCCCCCACGGCAGCTTGGGATCATGAGGTCAGCTGGATTGCGGCTGAGCGACCCACGCCGCAGGAACATTTCGAATTCCCTTGAATGCTCGGCAGCATGGTGATCATCAAATACGTCTAGACCAGCTCTCGCGCTCCGCCGACCAGACTCGCCGGATGATGCGCCAGGCGAGCAGGGTCAGCCAACGCGACGGCACTTGCTTCTGCCCAAATTCCCATGTCTTCCATGCGGTCCAGACCGACTCCGCGGTGAAGCGTCCTTGCGCATTGGCCTTGTTCGTAAGCACCCCGAGCATCTCGCGTAGCCGTGCGTCACGAGCAAGCCAGGGAAAGCGGGAGAGCACGTCGAGCACATGCATCAGGTCGTACCAGATCAAGGGAACCTTGAGCTTTCGAAAATCTGTCCCCATGAAGAACATATAGGGATGGCGCTCTGTACTCTCCTGCCATAAGGTGAGGATGGTCTCTGCCCCGACATGGCTGGCCTGGCTGTCCCGCCATGTCGTGCTCACCGCGAGCGCCTTGAGCATGGCCAGCGTGGCGAATGGACAGGGATCCTCCTGACGCCCCGGCCCCCGGAAAGGGGCAAGCTCGGGGGAGACAGCACATGGCCAGCCGTTGTTGCGCACCAAGCCCAGCAAGTGTTCAACAGCCGCGAGAACCCGCGGATCCTGTTCCAGGCCAAATTGGAGCAGGGCATACACGATCAGAGGAGTGTCACAAAGAGCCCAAGCCCAGCGTGCCATACCTGTATCGCTGCCGCGTCCAGATGGGAGTGGCAGAGGCAGCTGCAACGGCCCGTCGGCAGCCTGATGGGCGAAGATGCGAGGGAGCATGGTCGCAATCTCAGGATCCTGTGCCGTTAACCCTAAATCAGCCACAAAGGTCAGCCGATGAAATGGCTGGTTCGCGCTCTTGTGGCTGGAGATTACAACCCCAGGCCAGTCTGCCAGCGCAGCCAAGAGCGCATGGATGTTGGGATCACGCCGCATCCCCTCACGAGCTGCCTGGACGGGCTTAGCGCTGTCTGGCTCTCCCAGCAGGTCGATACGCGTCCGATAGACAATCCAGGGCTCGCCGTCAAGCAGCCAGTCGATTGGAGCATCCATCCTGGCAACCTCCTTACCGGCTGAGTGGCTCCTCATCCTGCCAGCAGGCCTGTGAGGGCCCATTCACCATGCGAGAGATTTCCTGCCCTATGAGGCGCCGACATCCCGGCGGCCACGCTATACTGCGGGTCTTGAACCGCCTTCACATGGGAGCGAACCTGGCGTCACTGTGACGCTGCCGCTTCTGGTTTCTGGAGGAGATCCCGCATGCGATTGAACTCCATGTGGGCATGTTCCGCCATTTGCCGTTCGAATTTCCGCGAGAGGTAGCGCCTCATAAGGACATCAAGGAGGCTACCCACGCCGCGATAGCCGGCCGACACCGTGTGGGTGAGCGTCACTCCGTTGGGTGTCTGCGAAAGCGTCAACTTGACCCTTGCCGGTAGTTGGATACCCAAGGCTCGTATTTGCCAGACAATCTTGTGATCCGGAACCAGGTCTTTCACCACGGCGTGGAATCTCAGGCGGAACTCGCCGACATACTCATCCATATACACGAGGTTCCCTACGTTCGTAGGTGTTCGCTTGATCGTGTGGAAAGCCAGATGCGTCCCCGGCCACCAACGCTGATACTGGTCGTCATCACAGTTGAGCAGAAAGCAGTAGATGTCCTTTGCGGAGATCCCCGCTACGTCAAAGCGTGTGGTGTAGGTGATCATCTCCTCATCTCCTCATCTCCAATCTCACATCGTGGCATAGAGCGACGGCAATTGGTACCAGAGTCACAGCAGCCTTTCTGAGAGACGAGAAGCGCCACCAACTGGGTTTCGTTTGTTGTCTCCATGGTCTTCGTCTCATGTTCCCCTGTTTCTGCTGTGCATTGCGCAACAGTTCAGGTACGATTGTGGTCCTCTCCGCATCAACCACGTCAGGCGCGCGTCCCGAGCCATAAAAGGACGCCCGCAGCCGCCAGGGCGGGGACTCGTTTGGATTGCCCGATCAGGGAAGATGCCCTGTGCGCTCAGGTTGGGCAGGCTGAACTCCGTCGCAACCAGCGCATTCATGCCGAAGATCACCAACCCAGTATGCAAGACCGCGCCGTGGATGAACCAGCCTGCTGCTGGCAGAGTGAGCACTCCTCCCACGCGGCGCATTGTCGCTCCTTGCCTCATGATGGCCAGCCTTTCATGGCGCCCGTTGTCTAGCCAGCACAGGGACTTCCCGAACTCCACGTCGACGCCATCAATGGTGCGAGCCGAGGTCTTTGCTACGTCAGCGAGCGCAGACGCCTCTCTCTTATCCATCACAATCTCCTGGAATCCCGGCACAATATGCTCACGTGGCCCAGGCCTACAGGTGAGCCCCGCATGCTCCTGGCGAGAGCCAACCGTGATGCGTCGTCCGCAATCGTGACAATGACGTGACAACGACGTGACATCGTGGTGTCATGCTGCAGACGGTACGGCGCCTACTGGCGAGAGCGGCACAAGTCCCCCCGTCCAGCCCAGCTATCTCGTGGCGGCGCAATCTCGTGCAAGTAACTGGACACTGGCGACGGGTAACCGCAACAGCGCCTGCTTCCGCCGCGAATCATGCGCCACTCGTGCCGGGCTCGTGTGCACGGGTCGCGGCGCAACGGAGCAGTTCGCGACCGCTGGCCATCCGTCTCGTGTACTGTGAGTGCGCATACGGCATAACGCGTCAGCGTGTACGGATAACTGAATCGTTGAGATGGTGCGTGAGACGGCGTGCCCACGTAGGTGGAAGGAGGCGATCTGTGAAAAGGCAGATCGGCGCGGGAGCACTCGCCGCAACAGCGCTTGGCTGTGGCGCTCTGCTCTGGTGGCTGCGGCAGCCACTCGGGAACGCCTGGGACATCTGGCGCGCGGGTAAGGATGCGCCTGCGGCGCTTGCCGACCGACAGCGCAGAAGACTGCGTGAACTGGTGGGGTTTGCCCGGACCAACTCCGCATACTATCGTGAACAGTATCGTGATCTGCCCGCGGACCTCCCTGACCTGAGCGTTCTGCCTGTCGTGACCAAGCCCGAGTTGATGGCGCACTTTGACGAATGGATGACCGATCCAGCTGTCAGGCGGACTGGCGTCGAGAGCTTCCTGGCGGACCCTGCGACGATTGGCGAGCGCTATCTGGATCGCTTCGCCGTGTGGACGACCTCGGGTACCACAGGCAGACCAGGCATCTTCGTGCACGACCCCGATGCGGTCGTCATGTACAACCTCATCGGTATGCTACGCGCCATTTCCGTCATGAGATTGGTCACGCGGCAACAGCTGCTTCGACTGCTGCGTCATGGCAGCCGCAATGCTCTGCTTGCTGTGACCGGTGGCCATTTCGTCGGCGCGTCGGAGACCGAGCGGCTACGCCGTCACGCACCGCGCTGGATCGCCAACGCTGGTCGCATCTTCTCCGTGCTGCAGCCGCTGCCCGACCTCGTGCGCGCGCTTAACGCGTTCCAGCCGAACCGTATCGGCGGCTACCCCACGGCGATGGCCGTGCTGGCCCAGGAACAGTCTGCTGGCCGCCTCCGCATCCACCCCAGCATGCTCACACCCGCCGGTGAGTCACTGAGCGATCCTATGCGCCGGCGGTTGGAGGCAGCGTTTGGCTGTCCCGTGCGCATGGGGTACGCCGCTTCGGAGTTTCTCGCGCTGGGCTTCGAGTGTCCTTCCGGCTGGTTGCACATCAACGCCGACTGGGTGATCCTCGAGCCGGTCGATGGCGACTATCGGCCGGTGCCACCGGGTACGCGCTCGTACACGGTGCTACTGACCAATCTAGCGAATCACGTCGCGCCGCTTATTCGCTACGACCTGGGGGACAGCATCACCGTGAAGCCAGACCCATGCCCCTGCGGCTGCCGACTGCCAGCGATCCACGTCGAGGGGCGCGCGGCCGATCTGCTGCGGTTCGAGGCCGCTGGCGGGAGCACCGTGACGATGCTGCCGCTGGCCATCGGCACGGTGGTGGAGGAGACGCCGGGCGTGCGGCGCTGCCAGATCATCCAGACGGGACAACGCGAGCTGACCGTGCGGCTCGAGGTGGCGGTTGGGGCGAATGGAACGGACCGGGCAGACGACGCGACGACGTGGGAAGCCGTCAAGCGCCGGCTGGTGGACTTCCTAGGTGAGCAGGGCGCGCCGCCTGTCACGCTGGTCCGAGACGCGCAGCTGCCCCAACCCGATCCGGTCAGCGGCAAGTTCCGCCAGGTGTGGAGCATGGTACCCGCCGCTCAGACAACGTCAGTCAGTGCAACAGGATCGCGCGACGAAGTCGACAGAGTCAAGGAGCATGGCGGCTCAGGAGAGACTCGCACCTGAGGCTGAGGCGGGGAACGGTGCGCGCATCAGCGAGGAAGTCACGCACCGCCCCGACGTACTCCTCAGTGTGTGTGAACAGCGCGCCTAGTCCGGCCTCGTGGAACGTGTACACACGCGCCCGAGGATACGTCGCCCGCAGCGCCGCCCGCGCGTCGGCGTCGAACGCCTCGTCGTGGTCGGACTCCAAGATCAGTATCTCGCCAGGCCAGGCGGCGAGATCTGCCGCCTCGAAGTGATAATGAGTGTTGTAGTCCACGAATAGGCGGGTCAGCGCCACCAGATGCGCCTTGCTCAGCTGGCGGGCCATAATGTCGTGCATCAGGCCGAGCCAGAAGACGCGGGTATCTGGTGGCGCTGATAGCTCATGGCGCCACAACTGCCACATCCCCCAGCGAATCACGGGTTCGGGCAGCAGCGACATAACGGTCGCGAGCGCGCGCACCGGACCAGCGGCCACGTGATGGCGAATGCCAGTATGGGCCAGGATGAGGCGATCGACGCAATCTGGATTGTGTCGGATGAAGCACTGCGCTAGGTAGCCGCCGGGACCCGAGCCGAACAGCATCGCGCGCGCTACACCCTCGGCGTCCATGATAGCTACAACACCATCCTCGAGCTCGGCCATTGTCGAGATGGGCGGATAGGCGAGCGCGATCACGCGATACTCTGCTTCCAGAGCCGATATCAGCTCGAAGTATTGATCGGGAACCATTGCGCCGCCCGGCAGCAGAAGAAGCGTGCGCTCACCATGCCCACCCGCCATGTAGTGCCATTTGGCCCTGCCCACTTCCAGGTCGTGATAGGGGTGCGTCGCATGAAACGCGCCGAGCCGAACCTGCAAATCTTCCTCTTTCTTGTTCAGCGGCATCTCTCGTTGTCCGTGTGCAGCACGTGCCCATAGCGCCAGTAGCACAGTGGCGCCGAGGGCTCCAGCAAGCAGGAGTCGCATTGAATGCCTCATGATGATCGTGCCTTTCTCTGCGATAGGCAGGCGCCAACCGGCCGTCATCGCAGCGTGCAAGGCCCCCGCCATCACGCATCGGACCGCAGGTGAGCCTGCACTCCCCTGATTTCGTCCAGGAGGTCATGTTCATACCACGGCACAGCAAGTTGTTTCCGGTGCAGCTCGCGCCGTAACGTCTTAGTAAATAGCCCCTCGCCCTCACGTCGGCACGCGGCGATCGCCTGCTCGTTCATCGTGCGCCGGTTCAGTGTAGCGATAGGAGTATTGGCCAGGACATCCAGCGACCGCCGCAGGTCGAGTGTCGTGCGGACGCCGCACGAGGGCGAGCCGCCCACCCCCACGATGCCTTCCACACTGACTCCCGAGCGAGTACAGTCGGCGATCTCCCTCACGACTCGTCGCGCCAGAATGTGGTAGCGCCAGCGGGTATACCAGACGAAGAGCGGGTACAGGAGTGGGAGCAGGCGATACAACGGCGTGCTCCGTGCGCCATACACGCGCAGGATGTAGCGTTTGTTCACGCCGCCCCAGGCGCACTGCTCAGGGCAGCGCATCTGGACGATGCCTAGCCCGTCGCGCTCGAAGGCGTCCACGAGCTCACGGACCGTGCCCGACCGAAACGCGCCACCGAGGTAGCGCGTGTTCTGGTTCAGCAGGCAATGTGACACGAAAATCACACGCTTGCCGCGCTCATCACTCAGGCGCTCTGAAAGCCGTTGCTGCCACACCGGGTTCTCTCCATTTACTCCTCATTTACTCCTCTGGCCTCGGCCCTGCGGCCAGACGCTCTCCGGCGTACGCGAACATCTCCACCTGCAAGCAGGACGAGGCCGCTGGCGACCAGCGCGCACCAGCGTGTAGCGCTCCTGCCCGCATGCGTGCAGCTAGGCTCTCAGTAGTTGTGACGCCATACGCATGAGCAAGCCTGTTCTGCCACCGGTCAGTTGGGCATGCAGGTTGGCGCGCGAATCCACAGCGTGAGGCAGACGCCAGCCGCTGCAACAATAGCAGTCACACCAAGTCAGAGAGCCTTTACGTGCTTAGGTCGAGATTGCGAGGGTAACACGTCGGCAACCTTACCAGACGAATGCGCGCGGCGGTCTGTCCAGAACTCTCCCCCTGCCCATCTGCAGTTGGGTTGTGGCCTGGTATGCGGGCTTCCGCTCTGCCGCTGTGGATGCCACCACATGGAGCACCACCTCGTCAGCCACAGAGCCTCCGGGACATCGCCTGCGGAGGGAAGGCACATTACCCGTTGGTTCAGGATGCCATTCGTTCATCACACGCGTATCTCGACTGGCGCTACACACATCACAAAGTGCTCGCGACATCGCCACCTATGGTCGCTGCTAGGTCGCCTACCAGCTGTCACGGCGACATCAATGGCCGTCGTCATGCACCGAATCGCAGATGAATGATCTCTCCGCTGATCTCGTCTATCAGGAGCGTGAGCAAATGTTCCGGTTACGCCGTGCTAGGTTATTCACTGAAACGGCCTACCAGTGATCGGTTTGCTAGACATATATTCTAGAGCTATTTCGAAGCTGCATTCGTCCCTCACTAAACTCGCCTCATGCGGCACGGATCGTTAAGGAACACGTCTGCCACATGGCGGAATCCTGATTCCACATGTACCGAAATAGCTTGCTTCACCCATGTAGAGCGCGGCGCAGAACATCTGTACAGGCTGGTCCGATGTCCAATGCGCTATGTGTTGGTGGGTGCCATGGAGGTCGTCAGGTGTTTCAGCCATCATTTCCTGCAACTCCATTACGAGCGGACATCTAGAGCCTATTAAGCGCCTCCGTGAACGCATCGCGGTGATGCGTTTCATCCTGTCGCACCTCAACGAAACGCGCCGCTGCCGCGTTATCGCCGGCTGCCTGTGCCTGCTCCGCGAAGGTACGATACATAGTGTCTACTTCGTACGCTTCACCGCCGATCGCCTCGCGCAGATTGGCTGTATCGTCGCCCACGAGTCCCGCTAACTCGGCCTCCTCGGCGAAATGCTCAAACAGCTCTGTCCGCGCCGTTGCTTCGAATAAGTCGGCAAGCTCCTTGCGTCCCTGTTGCCGGGCGTGCTCGGCATAGAGCAGGTATTTCGCATACGCGAAAGCCTCGCCATGCAGGGCGGTCAGCAGATTGGCTTGAGTTTGTGCGTTCATTGGTGCGTCCATCTTGTTGCCTCTCCTCGCATACTCGCCAGTGCATGTGCCCCTAGCGCGAGAACTCGGACATTTCGCGGTTCGCGATGGGACCGCAGATCGCCGTCCACTGCCACCATGGCAATAGCACTGGCATACGTGCAAAACACGGACCACTGCCACTATGGCACACGCGCGTAACAAGGACCTCACACTACAAGTCATCTGGCCTTTCTGACATCCAGGAGTGCTCTTTTGCGCGGCAGAACTCGAAGGAGATGTCACGTGTCAGGACGGGCGAAATCTACGGTATCGCGCCGTCGATAGTCATCCCTGTGCGCGAGCACGGGCCGTCCGCGGTTGGCTCGCCAGCTTGCCAGCCATCGCTGGGGTGGAATACACATCCGGATTCTCCGCCAACGCAACGCGCGTCGAAACATGCGACTAGCATATCCCCGCTCCGCGATCCTTTCTCGCCGACGCCGCCTGGGACGCCCGTGTGGCCGCCGCACACAGAGCGTGTCCGACGTCTGCTCCGCCAGCCGCATCCTCAAGCTAGGCGCAGGGTCTGCTAACTACGCTACTCTCCCACCCTATGTGGATGTGCCACGCCCAGGCAGGCCTTCCTTTATTGAGAGCGGAGCGCATTTTGTGACTGATGGGTGATGTTAGATAGGCGGGATGTGTGCGCCGTGTGAGCGGGTCGGCGTAGCGTGCATGTGGCCTGGGCAGCGACTGCGGCGCGCACCATCTACAGGCCAGCCAAAGCAACGCGTCATGACGTTGTTAGCATGGGAAGGAGCAGAGAAATATGCCGGTTGTAGTCGGGATG
>DASUHD010000064.1:0-10068 GCA_036273675.1 Ktedonobacterales bacterium
CAACTCCGGCGTCAGCGCCACCGAGGGGCTTTCCTCCACCACCTTCTGGTGGCGGCGGCGCTCTGGGAGACGCTGGCCAGCTCCTCGCCCGCTTCCGAGAAGGGCGGCAATGGCAAGCCGTTCAACCCGTGGCTACGCGCCGGGACGAATGGCGCGCTCGGCGGCGCGCGTCGCGTCCGCTATAATGAGGGGCTGGTGACGGTGACGCCAGCGGCGGATGGCGCGGGCTACCACGTCGCGGTGGACGACCAGCCCTATGCCGAGGGCGCCCCCATCGCCGCCGCGCTCGATGGCCGCACGAACCGCCTGACACTGCGGGTCGCGGGCCAGCAGGAGAACTACTTCCTGGTGCGGCGCGGCTACGAGACGCTGGTGAGCAGCCACGGCGCCAGCTTTACCCTCGCCCGCCCCCGCCCGCTGACCGTGGAGGGCGCGGCGCATTCCGCCGAAGCGGCCAGCGGGACGCAGACACTGGTGGCCCCGATGGCGGGCACGATTATCAAGGTGAACGTCGCCGAGGGCGATACCGTGGCCGAGCGCCAGACGCTGGTGGTGCTGGGCGCGATGAAGATGGAGCACACCATCGTTGCGCCGTACGCGGGCCACGTCCGCAGCGTGCGCTTCGCGGCTGGCGATGTCGTGCCAGGAGGCGAGGTGCTGGTCGAACTTGAAGCGGCAAAGGACTAACAATCATGGCGAACAATGGACCTATGCCAACGCAGGTGACCGTGGTGGAAGTTGGCCCGCGCGACGGACTACAGAACGAGAAGGGCGTGATTCCCACCGAGGCGAAGATCGCGTTTATCAACATGCTCAGCGCGGCGGGCTTTGCCGTCGTCGAGGCGACCTCGTTCGTCAGCCCGAAGGCGATTCCGCAACTGGCCGACGCCAGCGAGGTGATGGCGGGCATCACCCGGCGGCCAGGAACCCGCTACGCTGTGCTTGTGCCGAACGCGAAGGGGATGGAGCGCGCGCTGGCCGCAAAGGTGGACGAGGTGGCCGTCTTTACCGGCGCGTCGGAGACCTTCGTCCAGCACAACATCCGCACCTCGATTGCGGGCAGCATCGCCAACTTTCGCCCGGTCGTGGAGATGGCGCGCCAGGCGGGCATTCGCGTTCGTGGCTACATCTCGACGGCGTTCGGCTGCCCCTATGAGGGCGCGGTTGCGCCGGAGGCGGTGGCGCATGTCGCGCGCGAGTTGGTGGCGCTGGGCGTGGACGAGGTCTCGATAGGAGATACCATCGGTGTAGCGACGCCAAATCAGGTGGGCGACGTTGTCGGCGCGCTGCGCGAGGTGGCGAGCCTCGACCGGCTGGCGATGCACTTCCACGATACACGCGGCACGGCGCTGGCAAACGTGCTGGCCGCATTGGAACTTGGCGTCACTATCTTCGATAGTTCGTCCGGCGGGCTGGGCGGCTGCCCCTATGCGCCCGGCGCGTCGGGCAATCTGGCGACCGAAGACCTGCTCTATCTGCTTCACGGCATGGGCATCGAGACCGGCATCGACCTGGACGCCGTTGTCGCGGCCAGCCGCTATCTGGCGGGTGTCCGGGGGACGGCGCCCGCCAGTCGCTACTATGCCGCCGCAACCGCGACATCCTGATGCCCACATCGTGCCTTTTGGGGGAGTAGCTTTGCGGTTGAGCTCGTCCCAGGCATATGCTTCCTTCCGGCGACAGGCGCAAGTAACGGAGAAGTCCCGACGGCGCAGGAAGGCTGGGAGGCATGGGCAAAGGGCAGAAGAACGGACGGCGACCGCAGAAACGCGATCTGCCTTCGTGGCAGCGGCGTACCGACGAACCGGATGATTTTGCTCCATTTGCCTCATGGGACGGAGACGACTTTGGCCGCGTGTATGGCGACCCCGAGGACGAGCCTGAGGATACCCGGCGCGCAACCGTCGTCATCCCGGCGATTACGCTGCCCACAATGCCCTCGGTGCAACGTCCCCCAAATCCTCGCCCAGATGGCTACGATGACCACGACGGCTACGACGGCTACGACGGCTATGACGACGGATACGATGAGAAGCCGCAGCGTGGCCTGATCCGCCGTCCCCGCGAACCGATGCCCGTCGAGCCAGCGCCCGCTCCTACGCGCCAGAAACGCGCCGTCGTGCCTGTGGGCAAAAAGCCGAAGGTGCCGCCCGGAGTTGATGTGGTGCTAGTGCCGGGCAACGAGTCCTCACGAAGCGGTGTGCGGCACAGTGTTCGCCATGCCGCCAGTCGGCGATTTGCGGCGCCACTGCATATCATACGCACACACCGGAAGGCGCTCACTATTTTCGCGCTGGCGATCATTCTCGCTGGCGTGCTGATGAATACGACTGGGCTGCTCACCACGTCGGGGCTGGCCCCGGGCCAGTGGATCGCGCTGGCGAACTTCGGCGGCCCGGCGCCAACGCCAACACCGCCGCCCGCGCCTGATTTCACCGATCCATCTCACTATGCCGCCAAATATGGCTTCGACTATCCGTCGAATCCGCTGGCTATCGGCAGCGCGGAGTTCAATCGGCTGGCCTATATGCTGCCCTATGCTTATAAAGCGACGGCCGCCTATGATCGACGGTACCGTGAGAATATCGAGCCAGAAATGCTGGTCTGGTGGACCCATTCGGAGGGCATTCGCGGGCGGATCAATTACAGCAACTGCGCGAACTATGCGCCACGCGCGGGCTACAACTATTTCTCCAATATCCAGAACTGCCCGCATGCGAGCTTCTGGCAACTGGGCTATGGCAATCAGTTTTCAGTGATCTATGTGCTGAAAAACGCTTTCACCGATCTCTACGGCAATCCTAATGACACCCAGCTCGTGCAGAAGGTTGGTCAGTGGGTGTTGAACTACGACCGCAGCCAGGGGACGGTACCGACATGCGGCGGCTATAGCTGTACCTTCCCCGCGCGCACGATTGACTCGATCATGTCGGGCATCGACACGACGACGGGCGTGCAGACGGCCGATAACTGGTGGGCATCGGTGCTCTCACGCGATCCAGCCATCAACTGCTACATGATCGCCCACGCGCTCACATACTTCAACCACGACGCCACCAGGCGTTGGATTGGCTGCTACTATGCCGAGCCATGCTGGGGCAATGAGTCGAACAGGCTCGGCGATGTGCTGAAGGCGTGGCCCGCCTTACGCCGTGCGGCCCATCTTTAGCGTGTCAGGCTTAGGAGCCGACTCAGGCCGATGATGCCGTTGTGCGTGCAATTTGCGCACGTCTTCCTGGCGCACCACATACTGGTCGCCTTCCCGACGGTAGGGGAGTAGTCCTCGCGCAATGGCTCTGGATACGTCGGCGTTCGTCACTGGAGCGGCCGGTTGTTTCGTAGTATCGTCGTGTGTGTCGTCATATCGTTGCATCGCCGTCACCCTCATCCTCATCAACCGTACATCAACTCAGTCCATAACCCTGCTTGCTATTCCTTAGCAGCCTCCATACAGCAAAATCTGGACCACCCCTCGCCATCTTCCTACTGTAGAGTACGCAAAACTCAGCGGTGTGGTTCCTTCGCACCATAACAATTCGCACTAATTCGCTTTGGAAAGAGGACGATCTACCCGCTAGCGATTTTGCGCTAGTCGCCAGCCCCCTCGCCTTCCGCGTCGCTATCCGCCGCATCGTCCAACGGCTCGCCCTGCTCAGAGGCGATGAGCGCATCGACCGCCTCGCGCATGCGGCTGGGGCCAACGCCGCGCCCCTCAGAGAGTTGCTCCAAGAGCAACTGGCGACGTTCGAGGGCGGCGCAGAAGTCGCCCAGCGGCATCTCAACGACGGCGGCGACTTCGGCCAGCGCCTCCTGGGTCGCGGGCGTAATAGTGTCGTCGCTCGCCTGCCACTCGGCCAGCGGAATGAGCCGGATATCGTTCGGCGCGCCATCGGGCGCCTGGGGCGCGAGGAAGTTGACCGTCAGGAAGCGGCGGCGCGGCGGCCAGATTCGACCCACGATGCCAATATTGATGATGACCCCCAGCCCACGCACATCGTTGGCAGGCAGCCGCAGATCGCGCCGCAGCATCGAGAGTACATCCTGAACGGTGTCGGCGTGGCATGAGGAGGCAATGGCGTAGCCGTCACCCGGCAGGCGCAGCAGTGCGCGCGCGACATCGCCCCACATGTAGATGCGCAGGTGGTTGCTCACCTCGTTGGCCAGCACACAGGTCGTCGCGGGGTCCACCTCATCACGGAAGCCAAAGTCCTCATACATGCCTGTGGTGTAGACCAGCGTACTCCCCGGTGGCAGAAAGCCGAGCAGCGCGTTAAGTGTGGTCGTCTTGCCAATGCCCGGCGTCGGATCGGTTGGCCCC
Source organism: Ktedonobacterales bacterium (assembly GCA_036273675.1). Taxonomy (GTDB): domain Bacteria; phylum Chloroflexota; class Ktedonobacteria; order Ktedonobacterales; family JADMIN01; genus DAHUXT01. The sequence goes on from DASUHD010000064.1 coordinate 4,319, forward strand.
GAGACGATGACCGACTGGTGGCGTTCGACCAGCAGCCAAAGCAGCGCAGCCGTGCGGGCATCCAGGCTGCCGAGCGCAATCAATTGGGCAACCGAGAGTGGCCGGTCTGAATCGTAATGCCACATGCGGCGCTGATAGGGTATGCGGGGATCGAACATTGGCAGTACTCGCTCTCTCGGATTGCTTGTGTCCTGGTTGCTTGCCGTGGCCGCTCAGGAAGTTGGCGATGTCATGTCTGCATAGTACGCACGAAATTAGCCATTGGTCGAGGTCTCCTGTCCGCCATCCGCCGATTTCGGCTCCTCGGTCGCCGGAGCCGTGGGCGTCAGTGGTGGAGGCGTAGCAGGCGCGACCAGCCAGTGGGGATCGGGCGTCCAGTTGGTTGCCAAGATCTGCGGTGGCGAGTCGCCTGTAAATGCCATCCCGCTGATCGATGCGTTGCCAATGGCCAGCAATGGCACGGCGGGAATCGGCGTTTTCATATACTGCGCCAGGATGAGTTTGACCACATCGCCGTGCGCCACCAACACTATATATTCGCCGTTGTTCGGGTCGGCCAGCGCCTCCCTGGCGGCAGCGACGGCGCGCGCCTGCACCGACGAGAAGCTCTCCGCACCCTCCGGCGGCTCGTCGGGATTGGCGACGTAGCGCTTCCACGCTGGGTCGTTCCTGGCCACCTCGTCGATTTTCTGCCCCGCCCAACGCTCGACGTTCGTATCCATCAGGCGCGGATCGGTGCGGACCGTCAGCCCCCAGCCTCTGGCGATGATCTCCGCTGTCTCGGCGGCGCGCTCCAGCGGGCTGGAGATGATCGCGCTCAGCGGCAGGGCTGAAAGCGCAACCGCGGCGCGATGCGCCTGGCGGCGTCCCTCGTCGGTCAGCGGTATGCCGGGCAATTGACCGGGAAGCCGTCCTTCGACGTTGTAGGTCGATTGCCCATGGCGGACGAGCAATAGCACGCGCGTCTTCGGCGTCGTGGCGGGTCTATCTGACGTAGCCGTTGCTGTGTCTGGTGTGTCTGGTGTGTCTGGTGTGTCTGGTGTGGGTGTGCTCATGAACCTCATCGCAAACTGGGTGGGCGTCTCTCGTTTCCGACGCCGCGCAATCCGCTGGCGGAGCATGCTGCCATACCAGCGGACAACAGGGCGCAGGTAGCCCGGATGCCGCAACAGCCGCGCGATATCCGCGACTGGCAGACGTCTGAGCAACCTGCGCTTCTTCACGCTCATATGTCCAATTGTAGCAGCTTCAGTCGTCGGCTTACTCAGCGGCGACGCTAACTGGCGGCGTATTCGCGGCGGCGGAGGCCGGGCCAATCCAGACCGTCTGGATGTTCACAAACTCGCGGATGCCAAACGATGAAAGCTCGCGCCCGTAGCCGCTCTGCTTCACCCCTCCAAAGGGCAGGCGCGGATCGGAGGCAGTCATGCCGTTAATAAAGACCGCGCCAGATTCCAGCCGCCGCGCGAGTTGTCGTCCGCGTTCGATGTCCCCGGTCCAGAGATTGCCGCCGAGGCCAAACTCCGAGTCGTTGGCCAGCTCCACCGCGTGCTCCGCGTCACGCGCGCGAATCACCGCCGCCACCGGGCCGAATGTCTCCTCGCGGAAGAGCGGCATCTCGGTCGTGACACCCGTGACGATAGTCGGCGGATAGAACGCGCCCGCGCCGCTATCTGCCTTGCCGCCCAGAACTACCCGCGCGCCCATGGCGACCGAACGCTCGACCTGATCCACCAGCCCATCACGCAGGTCGGCGCGCGCCATCGGCCCCATCTGCGTCTGTGCATCCAGCGGATCACCCATGCGCAGCTTGCCAGCCTCCTCGGCGAACTTCTGGGCGAAGGTGTCGGCCACCGAGTCCTCGACGATGAAGCGCTTGGCGGCGATGCAGCTCTGCCCGGCGTTCTGGAAGCGCGAGCGCACTGCCATCGCGGCGGCGGCGTCCAGGTCGGCATCGGCCAGCACGATAAAGGCATCCGAGCCGCCAAGCTCCAGCACCGATTTCTTGATGGCGCGCCCAGCCGCCCCGGCCACCGCCATGCCAGCCGGGCCGCTGCCGGTCAGCGTGACGGCGGCGATACGCGGGTCGGCGATAATGCTCTCGACCTCGGCGCCCGGAACCAGAATCGTGCTGAAGAGGCCGTCGGGCGCGTCCGCCTCGCGGAAGATGCGCTCGATCTCCAGCGCGCAACGCGAGACATTCGAGGCGTGCTTCAGCACGGCGGCGTTGCCAGCCATGATGGCGGGCGCTGCAAAACGCATGACCTGCCAGTAGGGGAAGTTCCACGGCATGATCGCCAGCACGACACCAATCGGCGTAAACTCGACGTAGCTTTCGGCGGCGTTCGTGGCGACACGTTCAGGCGCAAGGAATGTCTCGGCGTTCTCGGCATAGTAGTCGCAGTTCCAGGCGCACTTCTCAACCTCGGCCTCAGACTCGGCGATCGTCTTGCCCATCTCGAGCGTCGCGACGCGCGCCAGTTCGGCTTTCCGTGCGCGCAAAGTGGCAGCGACCCGCCGCATCAGGGCGCCACGCTCAGCAAACGAGGTCGTGCGCCAGTGCAGGTATGTGTTGCGCGCGCGCGCCAGGGTCTCGTCAATCTGCTGTGCGGTGAACGGCTCAAACGTCTCGATGACCTCGCCGGTGGCTGGATTGATAGATTCGATGCTCATGCGACTCCTCGGTTCACAATAACTGTCTGCGGACGTATTCGGGCGTGTGTGTGCCTCGGTGCTTTGCGCGCATCGTACCACCTTCCACAGCCAGATTGATATAGGCGCCGTGGCGAATCTTCTCTGGCCGTGACGGCGTCTGCCCGGGCATTTGTAACGTATTGCCAGAGTAACCGATTGAATGGTAGAGCAGGAGAATTACGTGGTATCCACATGAGCCACTCAGGGCCGATATGATACACTCGTGCAGGTCGGATTGATAGACAAATGCAGGAGAAATGCCAGATGAGCGCGGATAACATCGGAGACGACGACCCACAGGTAGCCGCCCGCATCAATGAGTTGCGCGAGCGGCTTGTCGCGGCGGATCATGCCTACTATGCCCTCGATAATCCGCTCATCTCCGACGCGGAGTACGACACGCTGATGCGCGAGCTGCGTGCGCTCGAAGAAGACTATCCGGCGCTGATTACGCCTGACTCGCCGACGCAAAGAGTGAGCGGTGAGGCTGCTGTCGGCTTCGCCAAGGTGCGCCACCGCACGCCGATGCTCAGCCTGGCCAACGTGCGCACCCCCGATGAGCTACGCGCCTGGCAGCAGCGCGCCCAGCGCCTCCTACCGAACACCACATTTTCGTATGTCTGCGAGCCGAAGATCGACGGCCTGAGCATGAATCTCACCTATGAGCGTGGCCGCCTGGCCTCCGGCGTCACCCGTGGCGATGGGGCGGTGGGCGAAGATGTGACCAACAATGTGCGCACCATCAAGGATATCCCGCACCAGTTGAAGCAGGTGGACGCGATACCCATCCCTGAGCGCATCGAGATTCGTGGCGAGGTCTACATGCGGCGCGAGGACTTCGAGGCGCTCAACGAGCGGCTGGCGACGGAGGCCGAGCAGGCAGGCACGACGCCGCGCCTCTTCGCCAATGCCCGCAACGGCGCCGCTGGCTCGCTGCGCCAGAAAGACGCCAGCATCACCGCGAGCCGCCCACTCTCCTTCCTCAGCTACCAGATCGGCCAGATCGAAGGCGCCCCGGAGCCACGCTCCCAGGTGGAGGTGCTGGAATGGCTGCGGGGATGGGGATTCCAGGTCAGCCCGCGCGCCAAACACGTCGAGACACTCGAAGAGGCGCAGGCGTACTGCGACGAGACCGCCACAGAGCGCTTCACCGTCGGCTACGACATCGACGGCGCGGTGATCAAGATCAACGACCGCTGGCAGCAGGACGAGTTGGGCGCGGTCAACCGCGACCCCCGCTGGGCAATCGCCTACAAGTTCGCGCCAGTCGAGGGCAACACACGCCTGCTCGATATCGTCGTCACGGTGGGGCGGACGGGCAAACTGACGCCCAACGCCCGCCTGGAGCCGATTCCGCTCGGCGGCGTCACCGTCTCGCGCGCGCAGCTATTCAATGAGGACGAGATCCGCCGCAAGAACTTGATGATCGGCGATATCGTGGTGGTCCAGCGCCACGGTGATGTCATCCCCGGCATCGTCAAGCCGCTGGTCGAGCTACGCGACGGCAGCGAGAAACCGTGGACGTTCCCGACGATCTGCCCGGTCTGTGGCTCTCCGGTCTTCCGGGCCGATGGCGAGGCCGACAACTACTGCACCAACACCGACTGCCCGGCTCAACGCACCGAGCGCATCATCCACTTTTCGGCGGTGATGGATATCCGCGGCCTGGGCGACGCCATCGCGGAGCGGCTGGTCGAGCAAAATCTGGTGACCGATGTCGCCGATCTCTACTCGCTGACCGAGGAGCAGGTGCTGACGTTGCCGGGATTTCAGCATAAGAGCGCCACCAATCTGCTGAACTCCATCGCCGTCAGCCGCGCGCGTTCGTTCGCGGATGTGCTCAACGCCATCGGCATTCGCTATGTCGGCTACAAGGCCGCCGAGACGCTCGCCGAGGGGCTGCGTTCGATGGATGCATTGCTGGATGCCTCGCAGGAGCAGATCGCCGCGCTGCCGGGCATCGGCGACAAGATCGCCGAGAGCGTCTATAACTGGGCGCAACTGCCGACCAACCGCGAGTTTGCCGCGCGACTGAAGGCGGCTGGCCTGACGCTGACAACTCCTGACGATGGCGCAACTGACCAGGATACCGCGAATCGCCCGTTCGCTGGTGAGACGTTCCTGCTGACCGGCTCGCTGGAGCATCTGACGCGCGGCCAGGCGGAGCAGGCTATCACCGCGCTCGGCGGCAAGATCGCCAGTAGCGTCAGCAAGTCGCTGAGCCATCTGATCGTCGGCGAGGCGGCAGGCAGCAAACTGGCGAAGGCGGAGAAGCTGGGCGTGCCAATCCACGATGAAGCGTGGCTAGTCGAACGCCTACGCGAGCATGACGCCATGCCCGGCGAACGCCACCGCCTGACCTGAGCGATCAGGCAATCACGTGTTTCCTTCCCTTCTCTCGTAGCATATACTGAACGAGGGCTATATCTAGGGAGGGAAGGGCAATAACTATGGGGACGCTGCAGCCACAGACCTTCGCGGCGTTACTCAGGCGATTCCGGCGGGCAGCGGGATTGACGCAGGCGGAGCTGGCCGAACACGCCGGACTCAGCCCGGAGGCTATCAGCGCGCTCGAACGCGGCGTCAATCGTACCCCGCGCCGCGAGACGGTCGATCTGCTTGCCGAGGCGCTCAGCCTCGATGACCAGGACCGCGCGCGGTTCGAGCAGGCCGCCCGCCACCGGAGCGCGCCGCTCGTAGCGCAACCAGATGCCATCGAGCCAGCGCACGCGGGTACACAGTTGGTTGGTCGGACAACCGAGCTTGCCCTGATCGAGCGCCTGTTATCAGATCGATTGCCACCAACACTCCTGATTGAGGGCGAGCCGGGCATCGGCAAGACGCGGCTGCTCCACGAGGCGGCCTCCCTTGCGGCGGGGTCTGGATGGGCGGTCTTGATGGGAAGCTGTCCGCAGAGCAGCTATCAAGACCCCTACGCGCCGCTGCTGAATATGATCGAGCGCGACATCGCCCGACGCTCGCCCGCCGACCTGAAGTCCGTGCTGCAGGGCTGCGGCTGGCTTGTGCGCCTGCTGCCAGAACTGGGCGAGCGTGAT
>DASUHD010000065.1:0-6186 GCA_036273675.1 Ktedonobacterales bacterium
GCTGACATGGCGAATATCGCCGAGGTGGAGGAGTGCTGGGAAGCGCTCGACGCGCTCTATCGCGACGAGACGACGGGCGCGGAGGGCGAGCCGCAATCGGTCATTCCCGTCACCTATATGAACTCCGCCGCCAACCTGAAGGCGTTCTGCGGACGCAACGGCGGCATCGTCTGCACCAGCTCCAACGCGGCGCAAGTGATGGCGTGGGCGTTCGCGCGCGGAAAGCGAGTGCTCTTCTTCCCCGACGAGCATCTTGGCCGCAACACGGCGCTGAAGATGGGCATCCCCGAAGAGCAGACCGTCGTCTGGAATCAGCGACTGGACTTCGGCGGCATCGAGGATGACGAGACGCTGATGCGGGCGAAGGTGATTCTCTGGAAGGGCTGGTGCTCGACCCATGCGCGTTTCACCGCCGCGCAGATCGAGCAGGCGCGCAGGGACTATCCCGGCGTGCGCGTGGTGGTGCATCCAGAATGCCGCCACGAGGTGGTGGCCGCCGCCGACCTCAACGGCTCGACCGAGTTCATCGTCAAGGCGGTGGCAGAGGCGCCAGCGGGAACGATCTGGGCCATCGGCACGGAGATCAATCTGGTGAATCGGCTGGCGAAGGAGCATCCCGACCAGACGATCTTTTGCCTCGATCCGGTCGTCTGCCCCTGCTCGACCATGTACCGCATCCACCCGGCGTATATTGCCTGGGTGCTGGAGGCGCTGGTGGAGGGCCGCGTGGTCAACCAGGTGCGCGTGGACGACGAGACGGCAAAGTGGGCGAAGGTCGCCCTGGAGCGCATGCTGGCGAACCGGGGATAGACTTGCCTCTAACCGGGCTAGAATGTGGGTGACGGTAGAGGCGATCCAAGTTCGCGGCATGAATGCCGCGGCTAATCGTGCTCGGCGTACCGGAGCGCGGGCGCCTGAAGGGCCTATGGCCACAAAACCCGCCTGCGCGGGTTTCAGAGCGTTGCCCCGATGTATCCGCGCTACCGAAGCGCATCTCCGACTCACGGGATTAGCCGCAGGGCTTCAGCCTGCGGCGCGCTCCACCTGCCGCAAACGCCGCCATATGCCTGCCATCTTGCCTATTGGTATGTCCTACACGGCGCTCCAGCGCAGGCTGCCATCGTCGGCGCGGGTGATGCGGCCCAGGGTGGCGATGTGGGCCGCGGTCAGTAGCGCGTGTTCGTCCAGCGCATCCTGGAGCAGCCAGCGGCGAGTCGCCAGCATGATCGCGGGGTCCGCCCAGCCCACCATCCAGTCGGGATGCTCGACCTCGATGGGATGATGGAATGCATCGCCGACGATATAGAGCGTCTCGCCTCCTGAGTGGACGCGCACGACTTGATGGCCTGGCGTCTCGCCCGGCGCGGGCAGAATATCGATCCCCTCGGCTAACTGTATCGACCCCTCGACCAGATGCAGCATGCCCCGTTCATGAAGCACACCCAGCGTCCGCGCCTCCAGCGAAGTTGCGTCCCGTAGTGCGGTCTGCGTCTCGGCGTCCGTCCAGTCGGCGGCGCCCAGGTAGTAGCGCGCTTGGGGGCAGGTAGGCGAGTATCCACCATCGGCGGGCGAGGTTGTGCCAGCGAAGTGGTCCCAATGGGCGTGCGTGATGACCATGTGGGTAATGTCTTCCGGCTGGACGCCCAGGCTCGCAAGCTGGTCAGGAATCGCGGGCGGCGGCGAATAGTCGGGCAGCGCATACTGCGAGTCTGGTTCCATCGTCGCCCGGTAGTCATTGGCGTCTACCAGCACTTTTGCGCCCTGATGCTCGATATAGACGCTCAGGCTCGGGCAGATATCCGCCCGCTCGAAAAGCTCAGCGTACTTGGGACGCCATAACTCTTCAGGCACTTCCAATTCCCGCGCCAGTATCAGCCGCATATCGCCCGCGTTGATGAGGGTCACGCGCGCCTCGCCCATGTGCACGGTCGTCATATTCGCCATCGCTGCCTCCGTCTCGCTCCTAATCCATACTGACTCGGCTATGGACATGATACATGACGGCCCAATGCCGCATGCCGCTTATCCTAGCGTAGCCATCTTCGCCGCCACACTCCCGCGACGCGCACGCACCGCGAGCAGTATTGCGAAGGCTAGCGCCGCCGCGACCGAGCACGCGCCCGCGATGAATGGCAGCGAGAGCGCCACCCGTGAGAGCGCCGCGCCGGTAATCGGGCCGACAAACCATGAGAGTTGCGCGGGCAACAATGAGAAAGTGAGGATAGGCGCGCGCCGCTCCTCCGGCGAGAGCAACGCCAGCAGCGCAAGCACTGTCGTACCGATGCCGCCTTGGAAGAGGCCCATGCCGATGATATCGAGCTGGAGCGGGAAGAGCGAGTGGGTCAGCGCGGCGACCGAGAGGCCGACCATGATTCCCGCCAGGCAGATGGGCAGCACGATCCAGCGCCCCGCCGTATCGCCGATGCGCCCCCAGATCGGCGTCATAATTGCCATCGCGATGCCCGCCAGCGTCAGCGTCAGACCAATGACCCCCGCTAGCTCGCGCGGATCGCCAGTGTACCACTTCTGCAGCAGAATCGGGATGAACGGCGAGGCGAGCGAGTAGCCATACATCGCCAGAAAATAGAGAATGAAGAGCCGCAGCACAATTGGCGACGAGACAATCGCATACACCGCCGCCCGCAGCATTCGTCCCACCGTCTCGCCCGTGCGGGACTTGTGCAGCTCCTCGCGCACGATGAGCGTCAAGACCAGCCCCATCAGCGCCGAGAGGCCCGCGTCAACCCCTAATAGCGCTCGGATGCCTGGCCCCTGCGCGATCAGCCCGCCGAAGAACGGGCCGATGGACGAGCCAATCGGAAAGCCCGCGCTGGCGATACCCACCGCCATGCCGAGGCGTTTGCGTGGCGTGACGTCCGCCAGCATCGCCAGCATCACGCCAGTGTTGCCCAGCACGAAGCCGCTGAAAAGCTGCGCCACCGCCAGCACCCAGACGTTGGGCGCCAGCGCGGCGACGGTAAACATGATGCCCTCGACGTAGGCGCTCCGCACGATGATGAGCTTTCGGCTGTATCGATCTGCCCAGACACCCCAGAACGGCAAGAGTGGCAGCCCGATGACAAAGCCCAATGCCGCCAGCACGCCCGTCCAGGTGGGGATATTAGGGGCAGGCACGCCCAGTTGCTGGAGATAAAGTGGCCGGAAGGCGTTGAGGTGTCCAAACGCCTGCGATTCGACGACGCCCGCCATGGTGAAGACCAGCAGCAACACGACCCAGTGGTTCGCGTGACGGTGCGGCTTCCCTGCCGTCGCGTCACTCTGCTCGTCCGCGCTGGCCGTTTCAAGTGTCATGAAGTGGTATCCCTGTCCGCTGTGTATCCCATCCGCTGCGATAGGCGACACCTATTGTAGAGCAACCTCCAGATAGAAAGCTATCGCATAGGAGTTGCCGCGCCGACGGAGAGAATCAGGCGGGCATTGCCGTATATTGCAGCAGGAATGGTTACGGCCAGTGGTAAGCGCATATGACCAGTGCGCAGAAAAAAGGATCGGCGCACCATGCTCCATATCAACAGGACTGCGCAGAAGCGCTCGCATCGTGTGTTGTGGCTGCTGCCACTGTTGAGCTTGACGCTGGCCACGCTGGCCTGCGGCATTAGCCTCGGCTCGCATATTGGCTATCGCCCCCCGCCAGCCACTCACCTTCCCGCCTCGCAACTTCGCCTGGCGATCCAGATTACGAGCCAGTACGCCAACTATAGCGCCACTAGCAATCCCAACGCTTACATCAACATCGGGGTCTTCGACGCTACGAATGCCCAAGAGTTCTCGCTTCCTGAGAACGCGCAGATAAGATGCAACGGAAAAGCGATTACACGAAGCTACCCGATGCCGGGAAGAAATCTCTTCTTTTCGTGTCCGCGCCAACCGCCCGGGGGAGCGTACCGTATTATCTATACTGATGAGCACGGCGCGAAGACAACTGTAGTCATCCCCGTTCCTACTGGCGCGTTCACCATCCTCTCGCCACAGGACGGCGCGACCGTTCCAATACCCACCAATGGGACGCTCCCCGTACGCTTCACGATCCCCACCGCGCCCGCGAATGGCAGCGTCGCCATTGATGATGTCACCGCGGCGTGCAGCGTCTCGGACGCCCAGCCGTGCGGAGCGGTCGATGCCAATCTGCATCCCACCCCAATCGCAACGCCGGGGCAGGGGCTTGGAATCGCCACTGTTGCGCCGCTCGCAGCGAATTTGGGAAACGCAACGCCTCTGCCCGGGAAAACGCCGACGCGCGGCCCAGTCCCGACGCAAGGTCCTACACCGACGCCAGGCGCCACGCCATTGCCAACTATGCCAATACCGACCCCCACTGTGGTGGTAACTCAGAACGGCGATACAGGAACCATCCTGCTGACGGGCGACTACTCCGAGTTCCAACCGGCGAGGGGTTTCCTTTCGATGGCCGTCGAGGCGCATGTGACGCCTGATCTTGGCGGCTTTTCTTCTGTGTCGGTCATCTACACCGATACTCTTCACACCCAATTCACCTGGACGCGCTGAAGGGAGTGGGGCCTCAATGAGCAACGGACGTCTTCGCGTTGGCCGCGGTCGGCGACTCCTGCTGTGGCTGTTGCCGCCGCTGAGCCTGGCGCTGGTAGGTATGTCCTGTTCCGCCTCACAGCGAGCCCAGCCTCCACCTGTCACGCATCTGCCAGCCGCGCAGTTGCGGCTGCTGATTCAGATCACCGGGCAGTATGGCGACGCGTCCACCGTGCAGACGCAGATCGATATCGTAGATGCGCACACTGGCCAGGTGTTCTCCCTGGCCGACAAGGCGCGCCTGACCTGCAATGGCAGCGATGTAAAACCTAACTACCCAAGCAACGTGGTTCGGACATGTCTGCGCCAACCGCCCGGTGGCGTGTACCACTTCACATTTACCGACGAGCACGGCGCAACGACAGCCGTCGTCGTGCCTGTGCCAACTGGCCAGCTTGCGATTCTGTCGCCACGCGACGGCTCGACGGTGTACATCCCCAGGGATGGCGCGCTCGCCATACATTTCACCCTTCCCATTCCGCCGCCGCATAGCCGCATCACCCAGTTCTACGTGATGGCGTCGTGTCGGGGAACGTCTAGCGCCACATGTAACACGGTCGGGCAAAGCTACGTTGTGGAACCGACCCCAACGCCACTCGTGGGGGTTCCCACAGCGACGGCCTTCCCGGTCACACTCCCGCCTACCCCAACACCGAGCAGCAGCAACCCCACCGCGACGGTCTACGAAAATCGCGGGCCGCCCACACCAACGCCACCGCCGGGGTCTACGCCGACGATTCCATATTACGATGGGACGGTGACGCAGACCGGAGGCCCAGGAGCGGTCGCGCTGGTCGGCGACTACACCCAGTTACGGCCAGGGCCGGGCAGCATCGAAATCAGCATCGAGGAGCAGATCGCGCCTGACCGGGGAGGCTTCGCCGCTGTCTCGGTCAGGATGGATGGCGACACGACTGCCAATATCACCTGGACGCGCTGATGCCATGTCGCCATCATGCTCCGGCCAGCGTCCCAGCATTCTGCGGTACAATAGAGCGGAGAATCTGGCTCCCCTCTCCCTGTGGGGGAGGGGCCGGGGAGGGGACCGTGTCATATGCCAATCCGCCAGTTGCCGCGAGATGTCGCCGCCAAGATCGCCGCAGGTGAGGTGGTCGAGCGCCCGGCGTCGGTGATAAAAGAGTTGATCGAGAACGCGCTAGATGCCAACGCGCATACTATTCGGCTGGAAATTGCCGGGGGCGGCCTCGATCTGATTCGTGTCAGCGACGACGGCAACGGCATCGCTGCGGATGATATGCCGCTGGCGTTCGCGCGCCATGCCACCAGCAAAATCGGCGCGCTGTCCGACCTGGAGCATATCGTTACACTGGGGTTTCGCGGTGAGGCGCTGGCAAGCATCGCTGCCGTTGCGCGCGTCACGCTGCTCAGTCGCCCGCGCGCTATCACCGCCGGGGCGCAGGTGAGCGTTGACGAGGGAGTGTTGGGACAGGTGACGCCCGCTGGCGCGCCCGCTGGGACCACCATCACCATTCGCGGCTTGTTCGCATCCGTCCCTGCCCGCCTCAAGTTTCTCAAGACACGCGCCACCGAGACCGCCCACTGTCTGCGCCTGCTGGAGCAGTACGCGCTGGCGTGGCCCGGCGTTCGCTTTACCGCTAT
>DASUHD010000066.1:0-12793 GCA_036273675.1 Ktedonobacterales bacterium
TGGCCTTCTCGGCTGGCGAGAGGATCTCGCCCGGCTGATCCACCTCGCCTTCGAGCATGCGCAGCTTACACGACCCGCAGATGCCCGCGCGGCAACTGAAATCGGGATGATAGCCATTGCGTTCCAACGCTGTGAGCAGTGTCTCGCCTGGCTCGACGTTAAGCGCATCGCCGGTATCCGCGATAAACAGATCTGTAGGGTCAGTAGATACCGCCGCCTGGCCAATCCGATAGGCTGGGCCATGTTGCGAGCCAAAGACCTCCGTGTGAATCTGCCGCGTCGGGACGCCCATCGCCTCCAGCTCCGTCTGCAACTCTTGTTTGAGATTATCAGCGCCGCACATATACCAGTGAGCGCGTACCGCGGTTGGCCCGGCATAGTCGAGAACGTCATCGACAGTCATGCGATAACCCTCAGACGAGACGTAGTGGAGTTGCCGCAGCCAGGTACGATCCGGGTCCATTGAGTCCAACTCATCGCCATAGATGATGTCGTCCGGGGTGCGCGACGCATAGTGAAGCTGCACCAGCGGACGCTCCTGTGCGGGCATTCGTCGGATGGATCGCAACATACCCATGATCGGCGTGATGCCGCTGCCGGTCGCGACAAAGACGAACGCCATCTCCGGGGTGAGGCGGCCCGGCAAGGTGAACGATCCGCGAGGCAGGCTGGCGTATAGTAGCGTACCCTGCTGCACGGACTGATAGAAATAGGTGGAAACGGCGCCCGACTGCATGCGCTTGATCGTCAATTCCCACGGGCGCGAAGGATCACCATCGCCGCAGAGCGAATACGAACGGTAGAGTGTCTCACGAGCGGTAGGCAGCGCCAGCGTGACAAACTGGCCGGATAAATAGGGCGCTGGCGCCTGATTCGTCCCTGGCAGCACAATCTGAACCGACACGACATCAGGCGCGATGACCTGGCGCTCGATCACCTGTACTGGCAGCATATTGGTCGGCGCGGCCAGCGGCAGGGCGCGCGTCATGGTATCTTGCGAAGATCGTGACATGTCATCTTGAGGTAATCGCGACATATTAATTTGCGATGATCGTGAAAAAGCACTCGTGAGTCGCCTCATACGCTTGCACTCCCTTGTTCTACAAAACCGCGCCTCGCCAAATGGCCCTTGCCTGGGCATCACGCCGCTGAGCCGTTGTCACACCTATGCCTGATGACTTCAAGATGCCGTGCATGTCAGCACGCTTACCTAGTTGGCTTGTCGTCCTTGACCTCACTGCTAAGGCTGCAAGGAGATGACACCACGGCATAGCTTTTCAGGACTTATTGGCTAGCGCCAGTGGCGTCGGCGAACATCGTCATAACGAAGTCGCCTATAGCACGACTTTTATTATGGGCAATACCCATTTGTCATGTTCGAGCGCAAAACTCCGCGTCAGACAGGCAGCTAGGGCATAATAGCCGTGACCGCCACCTGAGTCAGCGGTCATCACCGGGAGGGTCAAGTCGAGATGGGCGGGTGGTTTCGCAGTCGGGTGGGCATCGCAATTATTGGAGCGATCCTCATTGGAGGCATAGCCGCGGCCATTGGCGTGAGCACACTGACCCTCCGCTCGCCAGTACTGGACGGCGTGTTTGCGAACAGTGGCTCATCCGCAACGGCAACTGCGGAGAGCACGGAGACCCCCGAGGCAACCGCGACCCCTGAGGTGACGGCCACGGCAACGCCGCAACCCACCGCGACAACCGCGCCCAGGCCAACAGCCACCCCACTTGGCCCTGGCAGTCGTCTCAGCGGCACGGTTCTCAGCACAAATTCCAGCACTAATAGCATGCGCATCAGCCGTAATGGTGTGCGCTACACCATTTTTGTCAACGGGGCGACATATTCAGGCGGTACAGCCACAAAGCTTTCGGATATTCAGAGTGGCTGGCAGGCAACGATCACGATAGGAGCCGTCATTGGGCCAAACACCTATCAGGCGTCGAATGTAGCGGCATCCCCCGATAATTAGCCAGCAGACATATGACAACTGGCTGCTCCTCGATGCGAATGATCGCCCGTTGAAGCATGTGTCTTAGCCGAGGCGGCCGCCCACCAGTTTGCCCAGTCCGAAGGTGATCGCCGCCGCCGCGAGGCCAAACAGCACCTGCCGTCCGCCGGCTTTCAGCAACGGAACACCGGTCGTGAGTGTAATACCTGCTCCAATGATGAACAGGCCAACGGCGCTCAGCGCCAGGCTGATCGCGACGATGGTCAGGCCGCCACCAAAGGCAAATGGCGCAACGGGAATGATGGCTCCAGCCGCAAACAGCAGAAAGGAGGTGATGGCCGCCTGCCAGGCAGATCCTCCCAATTCGCCCGGATCAATGCCAAGCTCTTCGCGGGCCAGGGTATCCAGAGCGGTATCCTTGTCAGCCAGCAGCCGATCCGCCAGACGTTGCGCTTCCGACTCTTGCAAGCCCTTCGCTTGATAGATCAGGGTCAGCTCTTCGCGCTCTTCTTCGGGAACGTCCTGTAGCTCCGCGCGCTCAATGTCAATCTGATGGGTATACAACTCGCGCGCGCTCTGCACTGAGAGCCATTCGCCAATGGCCATCGAAAGGGCGCCTGCCAGCAGCCCGGCGATGCCAGTCAGGAGAATCGCGTGGCCACTCAGGTCAGCGCCCGCCACCCCCATAACCAGGCTCATATTGGAGGTCAGGCCGTCGCTTGCCCCCAGCACAGCGGCGCGCAGTGCGTTCCCGCCGCCGGTATTGCGATGACGGCCTTCGAGCTGCGCCAGTGTCGAGCCAGCAATGCCGCCACGCGTCGCCGCGCGCAGGTAGCCAAAAACGCGAGCGTGCGAGCGTTCTTCGGCAGGCATACCCAGCGCCAGCGCTTCTGGCTGCCGATCATAGGTATGGGTTGCGTTGGCCTCCATCGATGAGACCATCGGCAGGATGCTCGAAGCGCCGAAGCGGCGCGCGAGGAACGCAAGCGTGCGCATGCGCCAGCCCGGCCGATAGAGAGGCGCAGTCTGCCCACTCTGTTGAAGCAGGCGCTCCCAGTTCGCCGCGTGTTTCTCCTCGATAGCGGCCAACCGCCGATAAATCTCCGCGAGGTGAGCGTCTTTCTCGGTCTCGGCCAATGTGTGGTAGAGCATGGAACTATCGCGCTCGTCCTGGAGATTCGCCTTATACCGCGCGATATCCGCATCAGTAGCCATGTGTCGTTCCCCTTCTCTCCGGCGCACTAGCGCAGGCTGCCATCTCCAGGAGTATCTCTTTCATACAGTCTGTATCTCGGCTGCCTCGGTCCCTTCATTGTACCGCCGATAGCCGCAACCAATAAGCGTTCTGTGACATGTCAGACTGTCGTTGTGAGGGTACTGTGACGACTTTCCGATACGATGGAAGTGTCCCATAGGCGCATCACGAGGTACGGCGCACTTCCATGACGCAGCGTGATGCAGCCAGGTGAATCAAGGCTGACCATGATTGAAGCTCCGGGTAAAGACAACTCGACAGGGTCCTCGCCGCCGACTGAAGAGACACGCGCGGTGGATAGCAAGACACAAACGCCTGTGACACGGGTGGTCACGCGGCTCGGCAGCGCCGCCCGCCATTACCCACTGCCGCTCTCTGTGATCGCCCTGCTTGTGGGTAGCCTCATCGCGTGGTTGGTGGGGTGGCATGATGTAGCGCAGTGGATTCTGATCGCGGTCATCCTGCTCGGCGGGATTCCACTTCTCTGGGCAACGCTACGGCAACTGGCGCGCGGTGAGGTCGGGGTCGACGTCATCGCGATACTGGCGATTGGCGGCTCGCTCATACTTGGCCAATACTTGGCGGGCGCCATCATCGTGCTGATGCTTGCGGGCGGTGAGGCGCTCGAAGCCTTCGCCTTGAGGCGCGCGGGGCAGTCGCTGGCGAAACTGGCGGAGCGCGCACCCCGGATAGCTCATATCTGGCGCGATAACGAGCTTGTGGACATCCCGGCGGAAGCGGTCGAGCGCGAACAGGTTGTCGTGGTGAAGCCCGGCGAGGTCATCCCGGTGGATGGCCTGGTCGTCGCGGGAGTCTCGGGTGTCAGCGAGGCCGACCTGACCGGCGAGCCACTGCCAGTGAACAAAGAACCAGGCGTCCAGGTGCTTTCAGGGAGTGTCAATCTGGATCACATACTGGAGGTGCGGGCAATGAAACGCAGCGCCGAGAGCCAGTATGCCCGGATCCTCCAACTGGTCGCCGATGCCCAGCAAAGCAGGGCGCCCATTCACCGTTTGGCGGATCGCTACGGCGCCGTCTTTACAGCCCTCGCGGTTTCGATGGCCGGGATTGCCTGGCTGCTATCGGGTGATAGCCTCTACGCGCTGGCCGTCCTCGTTGTGGCGACACCCTGCCCGCTCATTCTGGCGACGCCCATCGCGATCATGTCGGGCATCGACCGAGCGGCGCATCGTGGCCTCATTGTGAAGAGTGGCGCGACCATCGAGCAGCTTGGGCGTGTGGACGTCGCGGTCTTCGACAAGACGGGTACGCTCACGTTAGGCGAACCACAGCTAGTGGATGTCATAAAGGTGAATGGCGCATCGAGCGCTCTCCATGACTATGACGACGATACATTGCTATGGCTCGTCGCATCGGTTGAGCAGTTCTCGACGCATATCCTTGCGCGAGCGGTAGTAGACGCGGCCCACCGACTGGAACGGCCGCTCCAGATGGCGACTCATCTGGACGAGCTGCCTGGCAAGGGAATCCAGGGAAGAGTGGCCGTTGCTACCGCTGGCGCAGACGGCGCCTCAACCCCAACAGCATATGCCGATGTCGCGGTCGGAAATCGTAAATTCATGGCGCACCTCGGTCTTCCGATTTCATCCACGCTCATCGAGGAGCGCGAGCGGCGGACGACCAACGGGCAGATCGGTAGCTTCATCGCCATCAACGGGTCCGTCAGCGCGCTGCTCGTTTTCGCCGATGTACCCCGGCCCGAACTGGGGCGGCTCACGAGCGCCCTGAAGGCGTCAGGTATCAGCGAAACATGGCTGTTGACTGGCGATGGCGAGGTCGTCGCTCAGCAAATTGGCAAGCTCGCCGAGATCGATCATGTCGTCGCTCGCTGTCTGCCAGAGCAGAAGGTCGAGACGATTCGAGCGTTGCAGGCGCGGAAGCATCGCGTCTTGATGGTGGGAGACGGCGTCAATGACGCGCCCGCGCTCGCGACCGCTTCAGTTGGCCTGGCCATTGGCGCTCAGGGGCTTAGCGCGGCAGCCGCAATCGCCGACGCGGTGCTGCTCTCACCGGACATTTTGCAGGTTGCGCACGCGGTCAAACTGGGTCGGCGCGTGATGCGTGTGGCGTTGCAGGGCATCTGGATTGGCATGGGGCTGAGCCTGATAGCCATGGTGTGCGCCGCCTTTGGGCTTATTCCACCAACAATGGGGGCGATCCTACAGGAGGGCATTGATGTGGTTGTGATTGTGAATGCCCTGCGCGCTACAAAAGCCTAACGCTGGCATAAGGCATAGTCTCTATAAGGAGGCGTGAGTATCATGTCGCACCGCATCCTGGTTCCCCTTGAGGGCAGCTCGCATGACGCTCAGGCGCTGGCCATGGCGCGTCACATCGCGCGCCAGCTTGACGCTGAGATCGTCTTGATGCATGTCGCGCCCATCCTGTTTGATACCAGGGATGTCATCGCCGCCGAGCAACGTCTCGACGAATACGCTCAGGCGCTACGTGCGGAAGGTATCGGGGCGCACTTCGTGATGGAGTATGGCGACCCATCCGCCGCAATCGCAGCGACCGGAGAGAGACAAAAAGCCCAGATGATTATCCTGGCGCCAGAGCATCGCGCTTTGCTCCAGACACTTTGGCATCCCCGTGTCAGTTCTGGTCTGCTGGGAAGCGCTACCGTGCCGCTATTCATCCTGCCGGATGTGGCTTCCGAGAAGGTCTCGGTCGAGCCACTTCGCGACCCAGACGCGAAAGTGATTGCCGCAGTAGATGGATCCGCGAACGCTGAGTTGGCCCTGCCAATAGCCGTTCAGATTGCCCAGGCCTATGCGCGGCCACTCGTGCTCGCACGTATCGTCGCCCCTGTCTTCATCGTGGGATCTGGCATCGAGGCGGTGAAGGCCCGACACGATACCCAATATGCTGAGGAGGCTGAGGCGCATCGCTATCTTACGGACACACGCCAGCGGCTGGCCAGCGAAGAGAATATCAGTGTCGAGACGGTGGAGTTGGTTGGCCCAGTAGCTGACCAATTGATTCGGCTTGCCGCCTCTCATCCCGACAGCGTGCTCGTGATGGGTACCCGCGGACGGAGTGGACTGGTGCGGGCAGTAGTCGGTAGTGTCGCGGCAGAGGTGATGAGCCGGGCGACGACTCCGGTGGTGGTTGTGCCGCCACCTCCCGCGGGCGACACCGAAACGAAATAGGCGTGCTTGCCTTCAACTCGTCAGCGCAATCCACCAATGAGGCTGACCACCCATAGATGGCCAGCCTCGAATCAAGTTGCCCATGCTCAAGCCACCATACCCAGGACCTAACGATGCAGTTCAGCGTCAGCCCTGGCCTCGGCGACTTGATTATCATGCGCGATGGCGCCTGGCGATCGGGCGATAATGAGCGGCAGATGCGTTTCGTGGAGCACGCGCTCGGTGATGCTGCCGAGCGCCCAGCGCTGTAGCCCGCCACGTCCATGAGTCGCCATCGCGATGAAGTCGTAGCCAGGAATCGCTTCGGCAGCCTTGAGAATGGCGTCCGCGACATCCGACGCCAGCACGGCGGTGGACGTGACCGTTACACCTGGATGCTCTTCGTGGATGCGCTGAGCAACCGTCTCCAAATAGTCACGAGCCGCCTGGAACGCCTGCTCCTCCGCCCCAATGGCAGGCGACGATGGAGTGTCTTCAGGCGTTGTATCAGCCATCATCGTCGAGAAAAAGTCTACAACCTCTAACAGATGGACCGTGATATGCTCGGGCGCCGCCAACGCCCGCACGGTATCCAGTCCCGGCGCAATCGCCGCCTCCGCCTGCGCGGAGCCATCGAGCGTTATCAGCAGCCGAACATGATCACCTGCCAAGCGGTGCGATCCCGGTTCACCCTCAGATGGCACGATCAAGACTGGCGCAGGCGCATGACGTGCGACGTGGGCAGCGACTCGTCCGAGTCGCCAGCGGTTCAACCCGCTGTAGCCATGCGTACAGATGACGATCATCTCGCACTGCTCATCGCGCGCGATATCCAGAATGTCTTCGCTGACATGCCCTTCGATGACACGCGTCTCAATCTTGATATCCCCGAACTCTGGGCGTCGCGCAAGGCCTCGCATATATTCATCGGCCTCTTCGCGCGCAACGTCGATCACCGCGAGCGCTATCTGAGCAGGCTCACCATAGCGCGCCAGACGGAACGGCGGAAGCGCCACCACCCGCAACGCAAGGATACTGCATCCCGACCCGCGCGCAAGGCGGGCGGCCACGTTCATAGCGCGCTCAGCACGGTCTGACCCGTCGAGCGGTACGAGAATTCGCTTCAGCATGTCATCCCCTCCAGAAACGCTGTTCGTGACGCATGGACTGATTTTTGGGGGTTACCTTGACTTGCCCCGTTGTCGGCCATGTTTACCTTGCGTCCATCGTATTCCCCTGGTTTCACAAAAACATCACGAGTCGCGTCTCTGTCATCACAATGATACCCCGTTCCACCGCCTGGATGTCGTGCTGTTCAACGCCTGCGTTTGTGCCACGGTAGTGACTTCATCCAGCGGATTTGTGCCGTGTTTGAGATGGCGCGCTTTTAGAGTGAAGAGTGCGGGGGCCGCGCCTCGCGCAACCTTGGCACTGCCGGGCAGCGGCCTCCAGCTCATGAAAGGGAGGATGCTCCATGACCATGTTGACGCCAAGAGTCCGAAGCGACGCCGACATCCAGCAGGATGTGCTCGAAGAATTGAGCTGGGATCAACACATCAACGTGAGCGATATTGGCGTGAGCGTCAAGGAAGGCGTTGTGACGCTTACCGGACTCGTCGACAACTACCTTGTGCGTCTTGCGGCGCAGAATGCCGCGTTGCGGGTCAAGGGAGCGCATGCTGTCGCCAACGATATTGAGGTGCGCCTGCATACCAGCGCCGAACGAACCGACAGCGACCTGGCGCTTGCCGCGCTCTATGCCCTGAAATGGGATGCCGCGATCCCGACCGACAGGCTTGACATCACAGTCTCGCATGGATATGTGACGCTGAAAGGCGAGGTAGAATGGCCCTTCCAGCGCGAGGCTGCGGAGCGCGCCATTCGCCGTCTGGCGGGTATCAAAGGGGTGACTAACTGGGTGACAGTTGCCGTCCATGCGACGCCAGGTGACATCAAGCAGCAGATCGAAAAGGCGTTGGTGCGCAATGCCGAAACTGATGCCCACCACATTTCAGTCGAGGTTCACGGCCACGCCGCAACCCTGAAGGGCCAGGTGCGCTCCTTCGCGGAGAAGTTGGCGGCGGAGCGAACCGCTTTATCAGCAACAGGAATCGCCACCGTCAACAATGAGATCAAGATCGTGTATGAGGGCTGAACGCTCGCCAAAACAGGAGGTGGATACTATGACTGTTGATACGCTTCCAACCGCAACAGACCAATTGATACGGGATCGCGTCGACACCCTGGTGAATGAGCGGCTGGAGCAGCTCGTCACCGAGCGCGTCACCGAGCAGGTCGCGGCGGCGATGAAGAAAGACCCCGCCAAAAACAAGGTGGCGATCATCGCGTCCAAAGGCACGCTCGATATGGCGTATCCGCCGCTCATCCTGGCGTCGGCTGCCGCCGCGATGGGCGAAGATGTGGAGATTTTCTTCACGTTCTACGGGTTGGATATCGTCAAGAAGGGCGGCGCGGCGCATCTCAAAGTGGCGCCGATCGCCAATCCCGCCATGCCGGTGCCGATGCCCAACATTGTCGGCATGCTGCCGGGGATGACGCCGATGGCCACCTGGATGATGAAGAGCCAGTTCTTTGGCAAACATCACGTCGCGCCACTCGAACAGTTGCTACAGGAGTGCGTCGATCTAGGTGTCAAGCTGATTGCCTGCCAGATGACGATGGATGTGATGGGCATCAAAGCGGAGGATTTGATCGAGGGTGTCGAGGTCGGCGGCGCGGCCACCTTTATCAACTTCGCCAACAATGCGCATGTCACCCTGTTCATTTAAGCCAGTTGCTTGTGGCGCTCATCAAGCGCGCCGTGATAGGCGCCTGGGCGCAAACGATGGAGAGGAGCATCCCGTATGACCACCACCTATTGGGTAGACAAGTTCGTTGACGCGAAGGGGCAAACCTGCCCGATGCCAGTGCTGATGCTTGCCAAAGCGTTCAAGGAGCTTGCCCCTGGACAAATCCTGGCGATCAGCGCCACTGATCCTGGCTCAAAGGCGGACGTCTCTGCCTGGGCCGAGAAGACCGGCAACACCTTACTGGAGCTGGTCGAGGAGGATGGCGTCTTTACCTTCTATCTGAAGAAAGCGTAACGCGGTGGCAGCGTTCTTTGGTGCAAATAGCGAGTGCGGAGTGGTGAGGAAGGAGCAAACCCATGTATGGTGAATTCCCTCTTGAGGGGCAAGGCCAGGCGGATTCCTTGCTCGATCCGGCGGGCTCGATGAAACCAGCGACGGCGAATCGTCTCGCGATTGTCCTGTTCTCCGGCACGATGGACAAGCTGCTATCGGCGTCCATCATGGCGACAGGCGCGGCGGCAATGGGGATGGATGTCGAGATCTTCCTGACTAACTGGGGAGCATTAGCCTTCCGCAAGGATGACTACAAGACGAACAAGCGCGTCAGCGCCGACTTTGCCGACTACCAGAGCGTTCTGTTGGAGCAGATGGCGGCCAAGCACGTGACCTCCTGGATGGAAAACCTCGAAGGCGCAAAAGAGATTGGCAACGTGCATATCGCCGCCTGTAGCCACACCATGACACTCTTCGATCTCCAATTGGAGGATCTTGAGCCAATTGTGGACGAGGTGACCGGTGTCGCCGCCTTCGTCGAACGCGCGCGAGATAGCGCAATGACGCTCTATATCTGAGGATCCTGGTGAGAAGGGAAGGCGATTTCGATGGTTGGCCCCATTACGATCAGCCGTGAGATCGACGCGCGTGGCAGCCACTGCCCCGGCCCGTTGATGGAGCTGATTCGTGGATTGAAGTCGGCCCATGATGGCGAGGTCATTGCGGTGATCTCGACCGATCTCGGCTCGAACACAGACATTCCGCTCTGGGTGCAGAAATCAGGCAATGAGTTGGTCGCGGTGGAGAAGATCGACCACGAGGCGACGCGCTTCGTTGTGCGCAGGCATGTCCGCGCGCGGTAGCAGTAACTCCATCAACCCGCTCAGCCAGGAAAGTTAAGAAAGGAGAGCGGCAATGCAGGTTCAGGTCGCGATTGTGGGTGGCGGCGTTGGCGGCACGCTGATTGCCAATCGCCTGCGCCGCCTGTTGCATGGCGACGCGCGCCACGAGATCCACATTACCGTTTATGATGCCGAGGGACTGCATACCTATCAGCCCGGCTGGCTCTATGTTCCCTTTGCCCGGCAAGACCCGCGCAAACTCGTCCGCCCGGAAAGGCGCCTGCTGCATGAGGGCATTACCCTGCTGAGCGGCGATGCGGGCCGCGTGCAACGCATCGTGCCTGAAGAGAAGCAACTCCTCACCGCCGATGGGCAAGCGCATGCATTCGACTACCTGGTGCTGGCGACTGGATCGCGCAACGCGCCCGAAGACGTACCCGGCTTTGCCGAAGACGCCGACCACTTCTATAGTGAGGCGGCCAGCCTGCGACTGGCCGAGAAACTGGCGCACTTCTCGGGCGGACGTATCATCACAGGTGTTGCCAGTGTGCCATATCGATGCCCACCCGCGCCGCTGGAATTTACTTTCATGCTCGAAGCGGCGCTGCGCGACTGGGGTGTGCGCGAACACACCGAGATCCACTACGTATTCCCGATCAACCGCCCGTTCCCGATTGAGTCGGTTTCGGACTTTGTGGCGCCTCTCCTCGATCAGCGAGGCGTGCAGGTACATACCTTCTTCAACGTCGAGTCTATTGACCCGGAGCGCAAGGTCGTCTACTCGCTCGAAGGCGAAGAGCTTCCGTACGATCTGCTCGTACTCGCGCCGCCTCATCGCGGCCAACAGGTTATCGTGGATTCGGGTCTGGGCGACCCGGACGGCTGGGTTGCGACAGATCGCAATACACTGCGCGTCAAAGGCTTTGAAGACGCCAACCTCTTTGCGGTGGGCGACGCGACCGATCTGCCAGTCTCCAAGTCAGGGTCGGCGGCCCACTATGAGGGCCACATCGTCGCCGAGACAATTGCCGCCGAGTTGCAGCACCGGCCAATCCAGCATCAGTACCACGGGCGGGTCGCCTGTTTCCTGGAGACCGGGCATGGGCAGGCGACATTCCTCTGGTTTGACTACGAGCATCCGCCTAAACCGCCCAAACCGCGGCGCCTCTGGCATCTGGAGAAAGCGGCGCTCAACACCTTCTACTGGCAGCTCATCCCGCCAGCGCGCGTGTAAGCATAGGGTATGCCTGGGCAGAGCCGGGTTCTGAGGGAGGCGATTCAGATGGGCTTCGTATCATTTATGGCCAGCCCGGCTGGCCGAATTGCTCGCATACTTGCGGGACTTGCCCTGATTGGTGGCGGAATTGCGTTGATATGGAGCAGCGCAAACACAGCGCTTGGCGTGGTACTGGCCGTCGTGGGACTGGCGCCGCTGGTAGCGGGCGCGTTTGACTTCTGCCTACTTGCGCCGCTGTTTGGCGCGCCGCTGTTTGGCACGGAAATCCGCGCGCGTCAGCAGGCGAGGCTCCAGTAGTGGCGTTGGCGCTATGGGTGCGCGAATGCCTCTGGCGTCACTGGCGGTGGGACACATGAAGCGACATCGAACGGCAGCGGAGCGGGATACACAGACTCCGCTGCCGTTTTATCCTGCGTGCATCAGTCTCCCCAGCCGCCACGAGCACGCATGGCAGGAGTGGGCGAGGCCCTGGATATCCAGGAGACGAGGAGGATCTTTATGGGACAGGTGATGAGCGTGCGCTCAGCCCTGCAGCAAGGGATGGCGTTTCGGGCTGAGAGCGGAACGGGACACAGCGTAACAATGGACGCATCGGCGCCTGACGGAGGAGAAGATACCGGTTTTCGGCCAATGGAATTGCTCCTGGTGGGACTGGCGGGATGCACTGGCATGGATGTGATCTCGATCTTGCGCAAGAAGCGCCAGGAGGTCACTGGGTATGAGGTGCGCGTCCAGGGAACACGGGCGGAGACACACCCCATGGTCTTCACCGACATCGTCGTTGAGCATTACGTCACCGGTCACCATATTGATCCTGCCGCCGTCGCTCGGGCAATCGAGCTTTCTGAGAGCCGGTATTGCGGCGCAGGAGCGATGCTGGGTGTAGTGGCCAGGCTCGTTCACACCTATCATGTGTTCGAGACTGAGGAAGCGCCAGCGTTCAATTGATACAGAGTCAGTCAAGACAACCCATAGCCTGTGATGTGTCTGTGATATTACCTGCCTGGCTACGTGATACCTCCGTGACGCCTCTCTTCTATCCTGCTGATGAGAGATGAGAGGAGATACGATGAGCCATGCGGAAGTCGCATGACGTTCGGACTCATCGGTAGCAACCACGAGAGAGAAAGAGGGGAGATTTCAGATGACACGGTCGATTCGCTGGCGCATTATTGTCTTGCAGATTGTGGCGCTGCTCGTGCTCGCCTTTGGCTCTGGCGCCGCCTTCTACGCCAACAGCTTCATCAATACCCAGGTTCATGATCAACT
>DASUHD010000067.1:0-29983 GCA_036273675.1 Ktedonobacterales bacterium
GGGCGCGCGGGCGGTGCGGTGTTGATGGGACGAGGACAGCAGCCGTTTTCTCAAACTTGTGGCCGGATGCGTCCGCCTGGATGATATCGTCCAGTGTCAGCAGGGTCGCAACCAAAGCGGGCAGCGCCGCGTCTGGGCTATAGTAGCGGCGGCCAGCGATTTCGAGCGCGGCGTAGTCGTCAACTTGCGCGCGGCAGTGGTCGCACGTGTCCGCATGCGCCAGCAGATCGCGCGTCTCATCGTCGGTTAGCAGACCCGTCGTCAGTAACGGCAGCAGCGACTCGTAGGCGGCGCAATCGTGCGTTGGCGTCGAGTGGTTCATCATTGCCTCCCTCCATGTGGTTCGCGCATCAGGCGTTGCTGGGATTGATTGGGCTGGCTCGAAGCCTGGCTTTGCGCGTTACATGCCTCGCGCAGACGTTGTCTGGCGCGCGAGAACCGCTTGCGCAGGGTATCGGTGCGGATATCGAGGATGGCCGCGACCTCGGCGGCGCTGAACCCATGCGCCGCCTGGAGCAGAAAGCAGGCGGCATCCTCCGGGCCGACGCTCAAGAGCGCCAGGCGCAGCGTCTCGGCGTCGGCCACGGCATCCTCGAAGGGCGGTTTCGCCTGGAGCATGGCTGCTGCTGAGACAAAGTCGTCGAGTGACTCCCAGGCGATTACGCGGCGGCGGCGCAGGTGCTTGATCGCCTGGCGGTAGGCGACCGTAAACAGCCAGCGCCGGATGCCCACCACGTCGTCCAGGGTGTCAAACGGCGGCGCGTTCCGCGTCATGCTGCGCCAGGCGGCGACGAAGGTGTCCTGGGTGATGTCACGCGCCAGTTCCCAGTCGCCCACCAGCCCGCGCGCAAAGTTGATCAGCGACGCCTGTGTCTGCGCGAGCACATCCTCGAACACGGTCTCAGGCAATTCCTCGCGGGAAAGTGGCTCGCTCATGCGCGTCTCCTGGCCGATCATCAACTGCCTGTCGTCTCATGTCCCCCAATGATTCCATACCTTGAGAGACCCAGATCGTGACATGCCAGCGGCGCTTTGGGAGGAGGGGTTACGCCAGCGCATAGAGGGAGACGTTGGAGATAAAGATGACGCAGCGCGGCTCGGCGGCGAAATCGAGGATGCCGCCAGAATAGGCGGTGTCGCCCACCGTGGCGACAATTTTGCCATCTATCGCGAAGCTGAACGTGCTGCCGTTGACGATGAGATCATAGGTGTGCGGCTGATCGAGCGTTGTCGGCAATTCACCGTCTTGAAGCGTCGTTTTGTGGCCGTCTACCGAATTGTAGGTGTTGAACTCCCACTGGCCGTTGGCGTCCACCAGAAAGCCATAGCCGCCGAAGGTGACCGCCTCAGGCGTCGTCGCCTGCTCGCGGAACTTGAAGCCGAAGTAATCGGTGCGGCTGATGCCAATGGACTGTATCTGCGCCTGGATGACGTAGTTCTGCGGGAATGCTCCGTTGGGCAGGCCCCCCAGCTTGGCCAGTGCCAGCGGGCAGGCGCAATTCGCCCCGGTGAGCACGGCGCCGCCGCTGAGGCAATGCTGCTGCTGGCCCTCGACGTTGGTGAACCACTCGGCGCCCTGCGTATCGCACTGGCCGGGCGCGCTGGTCGCGTAGAGCATCTTGCCCGCAGACACCAGTGGTTTGAAGGCGTTCACCGTTGGCGAGGGGAGCGGGGTGGCTGCCGGAGCCGCCGGAGCGATGAGACCAGACAGGGCTGGCAGAAGGCGTGGGACGGAGAGCACTCCGCCAATCACGATCACTACCAGCGCCAGCACGAGGACAGTTGTACGCATGGCGCCAGCAAAGCGGCCCTTCGTTCTAGCCCCAGCGTTTGCCGCCCCCGTCTGAAAGCCCTGCCGACTTTCAGGGAGCTTGCGCGTCGCGACCCGCGTGCGCGGATCGGCATAGGCGCCGTTCGACGCCCCCAGCTCGTCGAGCGCGCTTGCCGCATCGCTCAGCGTTGTATCGAGCGCGTGGTTGGTGGCCGCTGGCAGACTCAGCGCGGGATGCCAGTCGCCGTTTAGCCCATCGTCGAAGGCGGCGGCGAAGGTTCCCGCGCTCTCGAAGCGATCTTCTGGACGTTTGGCGAGCGCCCTGCGTAGCGCCGCGTCGGCTGGCTCCGGCAACTCCAGACGCAGTCTGCGCGCCGATGGCGGTGGGTTATTCAGGTGTTGCAGCGCCAGTTGCAGCGGATCGCTGGCAGTGAAGGGCAGCGCGCCGGTCACCATCTGCCACGCCAGCACGCCCAGCGCGTAGATATCCAGTTGCGGCGTGATCGCGCCGCCAGTGAGCTGCTCCGGCGCCATGCAGGCAGGCGTCCCGATGACCTGCCCAGTGCGGGTGAGCGCCCGCGAGCTCGTTGTATCGAGTGGCTGTGAAGCGCCGCGCTCGAAGATGCGAGCGATGCCGAAGTCGGCCAGCAGCGGCGTGCCGTCGCGGTCCAGCAGCACATTGGCGCCCTTCACGTCGCGATGAATCACCCCCTGGCGATGCGCGTAGTCGAGCGCGCTGGCGATCTGGCGCAGATAGCTGGCGACATCCTCCAATGGTAGCGGACCAGCAGCCATCTTGCTCGCGAGGGTGCCGCCGGACATCAGCGGCAGTTCCATGTAGCTCAGTCCATTGGCCTCGGCGTGGTAGCTGAGGATGGGGAGAATGTGCGCGTGGTGCAGCTGGCTGACCGCCTGCGCCTCGCGGAGAAAGCGCGTCTGGAAGGAGGAGAGCTCGGGGGCGGGCAGGTCATCATCGGGCATCAGGATCTTGATGGCGCGCTGGATTGAGGGGTCGTCGACACGCTCGGCCAGAAAGACCGCGCCCGCGCCCCCCGCGCCGAGCAGCGCCACCAGCCGATAGCCGCTGAGCACGCGGCCAATGTAGTCCTTCGCGGCTACAGCCATGCCACTCTCCACCTGTCTACGCCAACCCGCCCATCTCCCTTCCGCGCTGTCGGGGGCAGGTGTCCCCAGTATAAGCAACTGCTGAGCGCCTGGCAACCGGTAGATAGAGATGCGCTCAACGTCCTCGATGTGGCGGATAGGCAAGCTTCCAGCACGCCAGGAAAGACGGCGGGAGGCCCGTTGATTGTGATGAGACAAAGCGTGACCGCACTGTGAGTTGCTACCGGCTCCGGGCGAGCGATATGTGACGGTGATGAGGTATGAGGGAGATGGGGCAATGGGGGTAGAGAGAGGATACGTGACACAAATCTCATCAGAAATACTCCAAAGGATGGAGGGAAACGCCACGGCTATGTTCGTATAATCTGTCGGGCTAACCTGTCGAACTCATCCGCTTTGCAAGCGGGGTGCATGATTTTGCATGGATTGTGTCGGGCTTTGAACGCGCTCTGGACGCATACATAGACATAGCAGACCGAAGGACGATATCAGCCCCATCGCACATCGCGGTATACGACGAATTGACGATACATGGATGGCCAGACGGTTGGACGGTTGGAGCCGACCTGGCGAACAGGGATAGCAGCAAAAGCCTCTGGGCTGTTTTCGGGAGGGCTGACTGACGATGCAACTGCAAGAGAAACCCCGCGATGCGGTCGTACCCGCTGGCGAATCCGCGGGCGCCGAGAGCGATAAGAAACTGCATACCCACGGTCTCTATCGGCTTGGCTTCAGCTATGGGCGGGCAATCTATCGCCTGCGCTGGGTGGTGATCGCGCTCTGGGCCGTTGGTCTGGCGGTCAGCCTGCCCTTCGCCATGCAACTGACCTCCAAGCTGACTGGCGGCGGCTATTCACTCGACACCAGCGAATCGGTGCGCGTCGGCAACACCATGGTGGATCGTCTGCATGCGCCGCCATCCACACTACTCGTCGTCTTTCACTCAGATAGCGCCGCGGTCACCGATCCATCATATCAGGCAGAGATCAATGCGGTCGTGCAGCGAATGCAGAGCTACCCAGGTGTGACCAGTGTTACTCCGGCTGGTCCTGGGAAGGATGGGCAGACGACCTATATCGCTGTCGCCTTCAATAAGGGTGCTGACTATGTCGAGAAGCAGGTGCCGGATATCCAGAAGCAGATGCCGAGCGGGAGCACCGCTGGCCCGGCGACGATCTATCTGACGGGGAGTCCCGCAATCTACGCCGAGTTTACGCAGCTCTCGCAACGGAGCGCTGAACGTGCTGAAGCCTTTGCTTTGCCAGTGGCGCTGCTCGTGCTGCTGATCGTCTTTGGCTCCCTGTTCTCCGCGGCGACGCCGCTGTTGCTGGCGCTCGTGGTCGTTCCGGTGGCGATGGCGATCATCTTCCCTATCGCTGAGCACAACCAGATGAGCGTCTTCGTGCTGAATATCGCCACCATCATTGGGCTGGGCATCTCGATTGACTACAGCCTCTTCATGACCCGCCGCTTCCGCGAGGAGTTGGCGCGCGGGCGCACAGTGAGCGAGGCCGTCGGCTGGACCGTCTCGACAGCAGGCGAGGCGATTCTCTTCAGTGGCATGACGGTGTTGATCGGGTTCGCGGGGATGCTGCTGATTGGCATCCAGTTCATGACCTCGATTGGCCTGGGAGGCATGTGTGTAGTAGGGGCGGCTGTGCTGGCCGCGCTGACGTTGCTCCCGGCGATACTGAGCGTGCTGGGACCGAAGATCAATGCGCTGCGCGTGCCGCTGCTGGGCCGAATTGCCGGGCATGAGCGGTCAGGACAAAGTGAAGGGCGTGGCTTCTGGCATGGTTGGGCGCTGGCTGTCATGCGCCGCCCGGTGCTCATCATCGTCGGAGTCTGTGCGCTGTTGCTGCTGATGGGTTGGCCGATTCTCTCGATCAACATCGGCACGCCAACCTCCGCCGCGTTGCCTGCAAGCGCCGCCTCGCGCCAGGGTATCGACCTCGTGAACGCGCAGTTCCCCAGTACGAGTGAGAACCCCGTCTATATCATCGCGAAGACGTCCGATGGCTCTGGCATGCTCCGACTGGACAATCTCGCGAAACTCAACAGCCTTTCGCAGTGGCTGGGGGGTCGCGCGCACGTGACGGGCGTCACCAGCCTGATGATGCTGCCACAGACGGCGGGCGGCCAGGCGATCCCGACCGATCAACTGGAGATGCTCTACTCGACGGGCGCCTACACGCAGAATCAAGCGCTGGCGAAGCTGGTTGGAGCGACGACGGACAAAGACATCACGCTCATCACGGTGAATACCAATGCGCCGGTGGATAGTGCTGAGGGCAAGGCGTTGATCAGCGACCTGCGCGCGCACTACCCGCAAGGCTCGGATGGCCTGACGGTGCTCGTCGGTGGATTCCAGGCGGTCAGCCTTGATTTCAATAACTATCTCTATGGGAACTTCGCGCGGGCCATCGCCTTCATTCTGGGGACGACATTCCTGCTGCTACTGCTGATGTTCCGCTCAGTGCTGCTGCCGCTGAAGGCAGTCATCATGAACGTATTCTCGGTTTGTGCGGCCTATGGCGTGCTGGTCTTCATCTTCCAGCAGGGCCACTTCTCCAACGTGCTCGGCTTCACCCCCGACAGGTTCATCGAGAGTACGATCCCGATCCTGCTGTTCTGCATTCTCTTTGGCCTCTCCATGGACTACGAGGTTTTCCTGCTCTCGCGCATCCGTGAGGAGTGGCTGCGGACGCACAATAATCGCTATGCGGTGGCGCGTGGACTGGAGAAGACGGGCGGCGTGATTACCAACGCGGCGCTGCTCTTCATCATTGTGGCCGGCGCGTTCATCTTCACAGAGGTCGTCGCCATGAAGGAAATGGGCCTGGGGATGGCAATTGCGGTCCTGGTGGATGCGACGATCATTCGCACGCTGCTGGTCCCCGCGACGATGCGCCTGCTGGGCCGCTGGAACTGGTGGCTCCCCGGCCGCAAGCTCCCCGTCGAGCAGCCAGCGCCGTCGGAGTAGCTGAGCGGCTTGCCATACAAGCCAGAGCCGGGAGCACGATTCGTCGTCCCCGGCTCTTGTTGCGCTTTCACCGCACCTGGCTCCGTATAGCATGGTATGATGCGACTGAACATGGCTCTAAGGAGGCTAGGACGTGGACAAACAATCGCTTGAACACCTCTCTGCCGTCGAGCGGTCGCCAGAGATTTTGAGTAGCGCCTGGCGGTTTCGCGGCACGCGCGTCCCGGTGGCAGCACTCTTCGAGAACTTGCGCGATGGGGCCACGGTCGCCGACTTTCTTGCATGGTTCCCTGGGGTTACCAGGGAGCAGGTAGACGAGGTTCTGGATAACGAGATTCACGCCTTGCAGACCTCCGCGGCGTCATGAGAATTCTGTTCGACCAGGGAACACCGCAGCCCCACGGAATCCGCCTGTTGAGCAGCCGGTGTAGGAAGCGCTTTCACATAACGATGGGCCGGAGAAAGAGGAATAGCTCCCACTCCGGCCCAATCTTTATCCATGAAATACGCCGGGTTCGCCTAGCGGTTGAACAGCCGGACGAGCGATGACCCAATCATGAAGGTTGGCGCCCATTGGCCGACGAACAACCCATCCTTGCGCTTGCCGCGCAGATGCTGGATGGCGGAGGCCACGACGGATCCCAGTGAGGCCCCCAGCATGGACCAGCTCGCCACACTCGCGCCAAGATCGTGGCGTGTGCCTCTGTGACCCATTAGCCGAGCGAGCAGGCTCCATCCAAGGAAGGTTGGCGCCCACTGGCCAACGAAGAGCGCGTCACGCCTGCGATTGGTCATCCGTAACGTGGCGGAGGCGGCAATACTGGCGGCTGTCGCTCCTGCCATCGTCCAGCTCAGAATGGAGGCTGGCTGCGAAACAGGCTGGGCCGTGGCAATGGGACTTTGGAACGCCCCAGTGCTCCAGCGCGTCGCCTGCGCCAGTGGAACAGTTACCCAGGTTGCTGGCCGGTTCCAGGCAATTGATTCGACAACCTGGCGGCGCAGAAGATAGACCGAGAGACCGCCAATCGCCGCGCCTGCCACAGGGCCCGCGAGCGAGGCAAGCACTGAACCTGGTTCGAGAGGACCCTGCTCTGGCTGCAGGAGCCCTTCGGGCGTCTCGCCGCTCACCTGGCGCTTGAAGTTGCGCAGGTCCTCTTTGACTTCGCGCTGAGTCGTCTGCGTCAGCTTATCAAGCGCCTTGCCCACTGTTCCGGCGGGCGGCGTATACTCCATGGACACCCGCACATCGGTGACACCTGGCGCGCGCTCGGTGAAAGTGACAGTTCCGGCGTTGGGCGCGCCTGTAACGCTCCGCCACGCGACACGGTGGTCGGGCGTCGTCTCGGTTACCTCAGCGTCCCATTCTTGCTTGACCCCGAAGATGCGAGCCACCCAATGATAGCGATTGCCACCTACCGGACGCACCTCCTCGACATTGCTCATGAACTGAGGAAACTGGGCAAAGTCTCGCCAGACATCATATACCCGGTGGATTGGGGTTCGCACCGTGATCTGTTCTTCGAATTGGAGCGGCTTCTCCGCCACCATCGTTTGCTGTGTCGTATCAGTCTGCATCATGCATCCTCCTCAAGCCCTCTTCAACTAGGCGCCAGTATTCAACTGCCTTGTGCATCTGGCAGAGGGGCAATCACGCCGCACAGACTATGCCAGCCATACGGGGTGTCTGCTGTCCGGCATCTATGAAGTGACAAGCACATTACGCAGTGGCGTTGCTGGCTTCCACGGCGATGCGCCTGCTGGGCCGCTAGAACTGGTGGCTCCTGGCCGTACGCTCTCTGTCGAGCAGCCAACATTGACCTTGTGACCTCTCTGGGCGAATAGCAACTGGGCTGGAGCGAGCGATAGACCGCCTGCCTTCCACCATTTGCATGCCCTCACTCCAAAGCGTTTCCGTCTTCAGGACGGTTCGCTCGCTCTGGACTTTGGCGGGGAAAGGGATATCACCCACACCACTGCTGCCATGCTACCCATCTGCTAACCCATCGAGTTTGACCGGGTGAGTGTCTGGGAGAAAGGGTTAGCGCGGCATCTTGAGCCAGTCTGATATGCCGTGAGATACACGTGATGGCGAGGCCCGCACGTGTGATGGAAATGTGTTACGGCTGGTCCTATTAATGCCGGAGAAGATGTGTCGCTACTCTACGCGTGTGGCATCCACCGGATGGATGTGGCATGCTCCTGGGCTATTTTCAAGGAGGTGGATCTCAATGTCGCAAACGAAGTTTCCATGGATCCGGACAGCGGCCTTAGGAGCGGCTGCCGTCACCGCTCCGGTTGCCGCTGGCATCATCTACAGCACCGTTGCGGTTGACCATGCCGTTCCTCTCACACCCGCTATCAACGCAACGCAGCGTCGCCTGAGGACAGCCGAGGCTGGCGAGATCAACTACTACGCGGACGAACACGCTGCTGGTCGGCCGCTCGTGCTGGTCCACAGCATCAACGCGGCGGCTTCCGCCTACGAGATGCGCCCGCTCTTCGAGCATTTCCGCGGCCAGCGCCCCGTCTATGCGCCCGACCTACCTGGTTTCGGATTTTCCGAGCGCTCCGACCGCGTCTATTCTCCGAAGCTCTATGCCAGTGCGCTGCTCGCCCTCTTAGAAGAAATTCGGGAGCGCGGGGAGGCGGCAGACGTGGTGGCCCTCTCGCTGGGCAGTGAGTTCGCCGCCCGGGCCGCGTTAGAGCGACCTGAGCTGGTCCACTCCCTGGCGCTGATCTCCCCAACCGGACTGACTGCTCGCACGCAGATGAACCGCTCTGAGCGGGCCACGACCAGCCAAACCGGAGGCCAACTGTACAGGCTCTTCCGCTTCCCCCTGTGGAGCCAGGCGTTCTACGATCTCCTGGCGAGTCGGCCCAGCATCCGCTATTTCCTGAAGATGAGCTTTGTTGGCGAGCCTGATCGCGGTCTAGTTGACTATGCCTATGCCACAGCGCATCAGCCCGGCGCTCGCTTTGCCCCGCTTGCCTTCATAAGTGGCCGACTGTTCTCCCCAGACATTCGTGAAGCAGTGTACGAACAGCTTACGATTCCTGTGCTAGCCATCTACGACCAGGACGCCTTCGTGCGTTTTGATACGTTGCCCGACGTCTTGGAGCGAAATCCGAACTGGCGAAGCGCTCGCCTCATTCCAAGCAAGGGGCTACCCCAGTTTGAGCGTCTGGAGGACACTGCCGCCGCGCTCTCGACATTCTGGCAGGAAGTCGGAGCAGTCCTA
Source organism: Ktedonobacterales bacterium (assembly GCA_036273675.1). GTDB lineage: Bacteria > Chloroflexota > Ktedonobacteria > Ktedonobacterales > JADMIN01 > DAHUXT01. Next base: position 9,119 of record DASUHD010000067.1, read on the forward strand.
TCGTCAGCGCCGCCACGCGCATAGCACAGTGCTCATCGGCTGATTGTGCCTTGTTGCTATGCAGCGAGCCGTGAGACCGAGAGGCTTACCATGTTTCCGAGAGTGCGGGGCGCCAATTTGGAACGGCGCCCATTCACGCTACCGGAAGACTTTGAGGGCGATCGGAATCTGGTCTTGATTGCCTTCAGGCGTGAGCAGCAATTCGATATCGACACCTGGGTCGCCGTGGCCAAGCGTCTTGTCCACAAGCACAAAGGCTTTCGTTATTACGAGTTGCCAACCATCAGCCGAAGCGTTCCACTCGCTCGGTGGTGGCTGGACGGCGCCATGCGCGCTGGGATTCCCGACCAGGCGGCGCGGGAGACCATGATCACCCTCTACCTGGACAAGGCGCTATTCCGACTATGCCGAAGCAGATTGCTCCCCGTTGAGTAGTTGGTGTAGCCGCTACGAATGTCAGTCTTGAATAGAAACAGGTCGGAGTAAGAGAGTTGCTTTCTCGCCCCGACCTTTATGTGTGGGGATTCTTGACACCAAATGGCGCGTAGCTCGGCGCATAATGCACTCACGAGGGATGGCAGTTTTCAAGTGCATCCCAGGTCGTGAGGGGAGATGCATGATGTCTCAGCAAGATGAGACCCGGAATGAAACAGAGGCACTGAACCTGACTGTCGAAGATGCCCCCAACGAAGCCGACATTCGCTTCGTCGAGGAACGCATCATCGCCTACAATGTTGCCGCCACCGGCTACGATGACTATCGCCCACTGGCCCTCTTCGTTCGCAATGACCAGGGCGCGATCATAGCTGGGCTGGCGGGCTTCACCTGGGGACGTACGCTCAAGATCGAGCTTCTCTGGGTGCATGAAACCCTGCGCGGCCAGGGCTACGCCTCGCGACTCGTGGAGGCTGCCGAGCGGGAAGCGGTGGCGCGTGGCTGCCAGCATGCCGTGCTCGATACGCATAGCTTCCAGGCGCCCGACTTCTATCCCAAATTGGGCTACGTGCGCTGCGGTCTCGCCGAAGACTGGCCACTTGGCCATCAGGAGATCTACTTCCAGAAGCGCCTGCGGTAATCGCTCCACTAGTGGCGCGAATAGTGGCGCGAAGGTGGTACACGGCAACACGCCGCGTGTGCATCACGCGATGGAGAGCGGCGGCCCAAGCAGTTCCATGCCGTGCGCGCGCCAGAGTTCCGGGTCTTGCGGCGGCATGGCGTTAGACCTGGTCACCTCACGAAAGAAGGCCTCCATCTTCCCGGCGGGGCGAAACGTGACGAGCAGTCGGCCCGTGTCGTCGCCTACGTACGCCCAGACGTGAGGCACATTGCGCGGCGCGAGCAATGCGTCGCCGGGATGGAGCGCGAACCGCTCGTCTCCTACCTCCATCAGGAACTCGCCCGCGACGACGTAGAACCACTCGTCTTGATCGTAATGGAGGTGGCGCGCCGGGCCGCCCTTCGCGTGAAATGTGTTCTCGAGCACGAAGAGGCCATCACTGCCCTGCCCGGCCACCTTGAACTGGATCGTGCTCACGCCCAGCCCGCGCGCCTCGCCGAAGCAATCGGCGCCCGCCGCGACCCGAACGATGGGTGACGCCTGCATTGGACTTGGACCCTCATCCATGCGCATCTTCCTCCTCGCGGGCAGCGTTGGCCGACGCTGGCCAGCCTCATTATTGCTCAGCTCTTAGCATATCATAGCGAAACCGCAGTGTGAGCGGCAGCTCTGCACAGTGAATTGAAGCAAAGTGCGTCACTACGAGGTACATCAGAATACCTATACGCCGTTGACTATTTGCGTAGTCCGCCTACACTATGACTGACATAGATGCGTCTGACGCTTCACTGCTGACGATACATATCGGAGAAGCTGCACATGGGCCAACTCATCCCGCGCCGCCGCCTGGAAATTGAAGTCGCTGCCCGCACGACGCGCGCTATTGATGGGCAGCCGACGCAACCGCTGCCCCGCGTCGTCAACGTCGCCATGAAGGTGCCGGAGATCACCGCTTTCTTCTGGATCATCAAGGTGCTCACAACTGGGATGGGAGAGACGACCTCGGATTTCTTGGTGCATCAGATGGACCCGGTGATCGCGGTCGCCATCGCGGGGGTCTTCTTCTTCGCCGCGCTCGTGCTGCAACTGCTGGCGCGCCGCTATATCCCCTGGACCTACTGGCTGGCCGTCGTTATGGTCGCCATCTTCGGGACGATGGTCGCCGATGCGATCCATATTGTCCTGGGCGTCCCGTACCTGCTCTCCGTCATCTTCTTCTCCATCCTACTGGCGGCCGTCTTTATCGTCTGGTACGCCAGCGAGAAGACCCTCTCCATCCACTCAATCTATACGCTCCGTCGCGAGCTATTCTACTGGACTGCGATTGTCACCACCTTCGCGCTCGGCACCGCCATCGGCGATCTGTCCGCGACGACTCTGCCAGCCATCGGCAGTATGGGTACGGCAACCGGGCATCTGGGCTACTTCATGTCCGGCGTGCTCTTCGCCATCCTGTTCATTTTGCCTGCCGTGGGCTACTGGTTCTTCGGGCTGAATGGTGTGTTTGCCTTCTGGTTCGCCTATATCATGACGCGGCCACTAGGCGCGTCGTTCGCCGACTGGTTCGGCAGACCCCAGGACTTCGGTGGCATCGGTGTGGGGACGGGACGGATTAGCCTGATTCTGGCGGTCATCATTGTCGCCTTCGTCGGCTACCTCTCGGTCACCCACAAGGACGAACAGGGCATATCGTCCAACCCTCGTGGCTGAGAGAGCGTCGCACCTTAAACCGCAAACAGGCCGGAGCGGGAGCGCTGATGCTCCACTCTGGCCTGTATTATGCCCTCCGGCGTTACAGCTACGCGGTCTGCGGCTGCTGGCGGTCTTGCCTGCGCTGCTGCCGCTCGCCACGGATGAGCCGCCAGGCGTCCATCCCAATGACAACCAGAATGCCGGCCGCCGTGGCCAGCAGGCCGTAGTGGACGAACTCGTTGACGCTGCTCAGCGCGCTGGCGCTGACGCTACCGCCATTGGCGGCGACCACCCACTGGCCTGCCCCTGCCTGGAGCAGATAGGCCACGATGCCCAGCGCGGCGATATCCGTCAGTACGCGCACCACCCGCTTCATCCGCACCCACTCCGGGCGGAAGAGGTTGACGACCGCCTGCGCGACGCTCACTGCCAATACCAGCAGCGTTGGAATGGCCACCTGCTGCCAGACTGGCCCAAGTTGATAGTCGTTGAGCGCCGGGCCAAAGAGCAGGAACGGCCGGTCGAACGCGAACCAGAGCCAGCCCACCAGCACCACAATCCCGACGATCTCGCCGAGCGATTCCATGCGCGGAATTCGCGCCTCCTGCCGCGCCGGGGCTGGAGCCTGCGGCGAAGACATGGGCAGACTCTTCGCGCTCCACTCCATCGTGGGCAGATAGGAGTCCGCCGCGGCGAAGATGCCTGTAATCACTACAAACTGAATGGCAACCTGCATGACGACAGTAGTCACGACATCGCCAACACTGAGCGGATTACCAGTAATTACCAGCGCGACCAGCACCACAGCGTAGATGGCCAGCGCGATCGCGATGACAATCCAGAGGACGCGCAGGTAGATCGGGAAGAGCGTCGTGCCGATGAGCTGCCGTCCGAAGACGACACGCGCCTCCTGGTTCGTCTGGTAGCGTCCCGCCGCGATCATCGGGTGGCCATACTCGTGGAGGATGGCCTCCTGCTCGTCCTCGGTCAGCGGTCGGCCTAGCTCAGCCTCGCGGTCATCCATCCGCGCCTGAATGTTCTCCGAAAGCTCGTTGACGATATCGTCCCGCTGGGTCTCCGGGAGCGATTTTGGCAGGTATGTTCTGACGTTGCGTACGTAGCGGTCGAGTAGGTTCATGATAGCCCCTCCACGGTCATTCGAATCCTTAGTCTTCGAGGCTGGGCAGTGGCGCTCCGGCGACGATACGCTCCAATGTCGCATCGATGGCGCGCCACTCATCCAGCAACTGCGCGAGGATTGCCTCGCCTTCGCGCGAGAGACGATAGAAGCGCTTGTTGCGCTTGTTCTCCTCCCGCCAGACACTCTCCAGCAGCCCCTGCGTCTCCAGCCGTCGCAGCAGCGGATAGAGCGTGTTCTCCTCAATGTCCATGCCCTGATCGGCCAGGGCCTTGCGCAACTCGTAGCCGTAGTACTCCGTCCGCAGTTGCGCAAGCACCGCGACGATCAGGTAGCCGCGCCGTAGCTCCAGCCGCAGGTTGTCGAGCAGTTCATTGTTCATCGGCCTCACCTACTGTGTGACATACAGTATGTTGCGCATAGTATATGGCGCACAGGTGATGTTGTCAAGGGGGGATGTTGCACACCTGAATTTCTGGCTCCCCTCCCTCTTTAGAGGAGAGGGTCTCCACCACGAGCCGAAGCGACCTCATTGCGATGCAGGCGAGTACAGATAACCCAGCTTTTCCGCTTTCGCATGTGAGCATGAGAAGTGCGAACGAATGGGCGTCTTGCCCTGAGATGAGGATGAACAGGAGGACTGTATGGCAGGACGGATGATCGAGTTCGACGCCAACGGAGCGACCGCGCCGGGTTACCTGGCGACGCCGGAAACTGCGGGAGGGCCAGGCGTGCTGGTCCTGCACGCCTGGTGGGGGCTGACGGAGCCATTTCGTCAGGCGTGCGACCGGCTCGCGGAGGCGGGATACGTCGCGCTTGCCCCAGACCTCTATCGCGGCAAAACGACCGCGTCGGTCGAGGAGGCGGAGGCTTTGAGTTCGGCGCTGAATCAGGAGGAGGAGCGGGTGCGCGGAGACATCACGGGAGCGCTGCGATTCCTGCGGGAACATGGCGCTGCCAGCCCGGCGGACGCCCCTGGCGCGGTCGGCCTGGTCGGCTTCTCGATGGGGGGCGCCTATGCGCTCGCTACCTCCGTCGAAGCGCCCGAGCAGGTCGCCGCTGTCGTGCTCTTTTATGCGACCTATACTGGTCTGGACTTTGCTGCGGCACGGGCTGCCTATCTCGGCCACTTCGCCGAGAACGACCCATTCGAGCCGTCGGAGTCGGTCGCGGAGTTGGAGCGGGAACTCCAGGCGGCGGGCAAACAGACTACCTTCTATACCTATCCAGATACTACTCACTGGTTCTTCGAGGCAAATCGCCCGGATGCCTACGATGCCGCCGCCGCGACGCTTGCGTGGGAGCGGACCATCGCCTTTCTGAACGCCACATTGCGTCGCTCGTAGAGCAACGCACGTGAAATGATGCCGACGGTTAAGCTCTTGCATATGGATGCTCGCGCGGACTGACCCGCACAAAAAGGCCACTCGCTACGGCATCACTGGCAATCGCATCGCTCACTTGCAACTCGTGTCGCGCCAGAACGTAGTTCGTTTGTACCGCGACCGTCTCCGTTCGGTTGAGCCGCCCTAGCTCATGCATGCGCTGGCTCCCTGCCGTCGAGGACGGCGCGGTGGCATTGGCGTACCCGGCATGCGAAGCCGGGAGAAAGGTTGGCAGGGCATGCCAGATGATCTTTCCAGTGTGGCCGCGGGGCAAGAGAGCGGCGCGGTCGCAACAGCGGTGCGCGAGTTGATCGAAGGAGTGCGCGCGGGCGAGGCGCTGCGCGCGGGCGGGTTGACACTTATCCCGTTGCTGCCCGCGACGGAGCGGGTGAAGCGGCAAAGCGGCTATCTACCGCTGGAAGAAGCGTTGAAGCTGGGTCTGGTGACCGTGACCGAGCAGGCGCAGGCAACAGTGCCGGAACTGATGGCCACCAGCACGGCGGAGACGCCGGTGGTGTTGGTGGGCGGCGAACAGGTCATTGGCGGGCTACAGAATCGCGTGCTAAACACGACCATCCTGGTCGCGGCGCACGTGACACAGCCAATCCCGGTGACGTGTGTGGAGGCGGGCCGCTGGCACGATACCGGCGCATATGCCGCCTACGCCAATGTTGCCGACGACGATGATGCGCCCGTCTCGATGGATGCCAATGTCGCGCAGGCTCCGACGCCGCGACGGCAGACGGCGGCGCGCGCGTTTACCTCAGACGAGGCGGGCTACGCGTCGCTGCGCAGGATGCACTCTAAAGCGGTGACGGCCTCGTTGTCGTCGGGTCGCGGCCACCGGTCGGACCAGGGCGCAGTCTGGGGCGAGGTCTCCGCGCGGATGATATCTACCGGCTCATATTCGTCGTCAGACGCGATGGATACGCTGTATAAGACGCCGGAACGGGCCAACAAACTGGCGGAGACGATGGGAACGCTGAAGCGGCCAGATGGCGCGCTGGGGTTCGTCGCGGCCGTTGGCTCCAAGGTGCTCGGCGCGGAAATCTTCACCGATGAGGCGCTGGCCGACGCCTACTGGGAGAAGCTGGCGCGCAGCTACGCCGTCGAGGCGCTGGATGCCGCACCCGGTGGCGACGACACAACCAACACGACCGCAACGGGCGACGACGCGATCAACGTTGGCGAGGCGCGGCTGCTGGCCGATGCGCTGGCGGCTGATATCCAGGTACATCCGTCGCCGGGCCTGGGCGCGGATGCCCGGTTGGTCGGCAGCCATGTCTCGGGCGCGGGGCTGGTCTACGACGGCGCGGTGGTCCATCTCTCGCTCTTCCCCGAAGATGAGGCGAGCGGTGAACCAGACGACAGCGGCGAGCAACAGCCGACGCAGGCGCAGCGCCACTATGGCGGCCACAGGCAGTCGGGAAGCTAGCGATCTTCAGAGGGCAGGACCGCCAGATCGAGCGAGCGCAGATATTCTGGATCGGCAATCGCATCCATCTCGGTAATCTTGCCCTCGTTGATGGTAACCCGTAGCGCTACGAACAGACGCCCGCGCGGCGCTACGACGACGCCCACCGCCCCATTGAGGAGCACTGGTCGCGCCGCCTGTGCGCGCCCCAGAAACTGTTTGGCCACAGACACCGCCCCACGCATCTCCGCGCTGGCGCCCGTCGCCATGGCGGCTCGGTCGGCGCGGAAGACAACCTCAGGATCGAGGAGCGTAAGCAGCGCCTCGAAATTCCCGGCGCGCGACGCCGCGAGGAAGGCATCGACGACGGTGCGCTGGGGGGCCAGATCGGCGTCAGGAACCGCGCCTGTCCCACGCACCCGACGACGCGCGCGGCTCGCGAGCTGCCGCGCCGCGTCTGGGGAACGGTCCACAATCGGCGCGATCTCCTCGAAAGGGACATCGAAGAGGTCGTGCAGCACAAACGCCAGACGCTCCGTGGGAGTCAGCGTATCGAGCACCACGAGCAGCGCCAGGCCCACCGAGTCCGCCAGGAGTGTCTCTTCCTCCGGGTCGCTCGTGTCCTCACGTCGTGTGCTGACGCCGGGCTCAGGTTCGACGTACCCAAGCGACTCCTCGCGCCGGGATTGGCGCGCGCGCAGCATGTCGATGCAGACCCGCCCAACCACCGTCGTCAGCCAGGCGCCCAGGTTCTCGATGCTGCTCGTGTCGGCGCGACTGAGCCGCAGCCAGCACTCCTGCACGGCGTCATCCGCGTCGGAGAGGGAGCCGAGCATACGGTAGGCCACCGCCCGCAGGTGAGACCGCTCAGCCTCGAACCGATCCGCCAGCGCGTCGTGTTTCCGTTCGTCCATTTGGTTGTCATCCTTCTAGAGTTTGGCCATGTCGTCATATCACATTCTCTTGTCACATTCTCCTGTTGGAATCCGACGAAGTTATGAAAGGGAAGTCTAAACGACGCGATGGGGAGAGACGGGGGGAATAGTCTCTCATACGTTCGATGGACAGCCCTTTCAAGATCGAAATGAGCATGCTAGAGACAAGCCTGTAGAACAACAGGAGCAGTCCAGGAAAGGACATTTCACTCATGCAGCCTCAGGTATTGAACGAGCTAACCACTCGCATAGCGGGCGAAGTCGTTCTGCCTACCAGTTCATCCTTTGATGAGCTGCGCAACGTCTTCAACCAGGCAGGAAATCCAGCGGCGATTGTTCGCGCCCAAACCAATGAAGACGTCAGCGCCGCGATCCGTTTCGCCCGCGAGCGCCAGGTAGCGCTCTCTGTGCGTAGCGGCGGACACGGCTTGAGCGGACTTGCGACCAATAACGGCGGCCTCGTCATCGACCTCGCGCGCTTCAACGCTGTGGAGATCCTGGACCCAGCGCGACATCTCGTCCGCGTTGGGGCTGGAGCACACTGGGGTGATGTGGCGCAGGCGCTGGCGCCCCACGGCCTTGCCATCTCATCTGGCGATACCAATCAGGTTGGTGTCGGCGGGCTGACGCTTGGTGGGGGTATTGGTTGGATGGTGCGCAAGTATGGGCTTACCATCGACAGCCTCGAGGCAGCCGACCTCATCACCGCCGATGGCCGCGCCCTGCACGTCAGTGCGCGGGAGCATCCCGATCTGTTCTGGGCTATTCGTGGTGGCGGCGGGAACTTCGGGGTGGTGACCTCGTTTGACTTCCTCGCCCAGCCCGGCGGAGAGATTGTTGGCGGTTTGGTGACCTATGACCCAGCCGACGCGGAAAACGTGCTGTCTGCCTGGGCCAGTTCCATGCGCGAGGCGCCCGAAGAGCTGAGCTCCACCATTGTGCTTTTTTCGGGTTTCGGCCCTCAGGCGCCCGCCCAGATTATGGTACTCCTCTGCTACGCGGGAGACGATGAGGCCAAAGCCAATGCGGCCACCAAACCCTTCCTGCATCTCGGCGCCGTACGGTCGCACGATATTCAGCGGAAGCCCTATCACGCGATGCTGGAAGATGCCGTGTCTCCGCCTACAGCGATCAGACTGGTGGGCCATGACGGGTTTCTCAAGACCCTGACCTCTGAGGCGATTGCCGCGCTTGCCGCCAACTATGGGCAGACGGGCAAGCCCATTGCGCAGATTCGCGCGCTTGGGGGAGCCGTGGATCGCGTCAGCCCGGAGGCCACCGCGTTTGCTCACCGGGGGAACGATGCGCTCGTGGTCGTTCCGGCTTTCGCCCCCAAAGATGCGACGGAGGAGCAGGCGCAGCAGATCAGGCAGGCTGCCTGGCAGCCTCTAGCGCCAATGGCGAACGGCGCGTACCTCAATTTCGTGAGCGACGTGAGCGAGGCAACGGTTGCCGCTGTCTACCCAAGCGCCACCTATGAGCGCCTGGCCCGCATCAAGGCAGAGTACGATCCGGACAACATCTTCAACCACAATCAGAACATCAAGCCTGCCCCCACCGCTCAGGGTTAGACCACAGACCATACGATAGGGCGCCGTAGCCTCAGACGACCGATGTAGACAAAAAACATCCCCTCCTCGAATTGCTCGGGGAGGGGATGCGTGTTGATGATCGCGGAGTGCGGCCAAGCTACTTCGGCAGCAGACCCTGCGACTGGAGCCAGGTCTTGGCTACCGCGAGCGGCTGCTGGTGGTCCACGCTGACCTGCTTGATGAGCTTCACAATCTCATCGGTCGTCAGCTTGGAGGCCAGCGGATTCAGTGTCGTCTTGATGGCGGCCGACTTCGAGAGCAGCGCGTCACGCACGACCGGCGCGGGATTATAGACTGGGAAGACGTTCTTCGTATCCTTGAGGACGACGAAGTTGTTGGTGACGATGTTCGGGTCGGTCGTATAGCAGACGTTCAGGTCGGCGTCACCCTTGGTAACCGCACCAAAGGAAAGCTGCTCGCTGATCTTCACCACACTCTTGAAGGTAATGTTATAGCCCTGCTCCACAGGCTGCTCGGCAGCGGCCACGCCATCGTCCTGCGTCGCCAGCACCAGCTTGCCTGACTGCGCGACGAGATCATCCAGCGAGGAGAGATGATACTTGGCGGCGTTGGCCTGCGAGGTGCAGATGCCATAGCTGTCGTTCAGCCCATAAGCAGCATCCAGCCAGGTGAGCTTGAAGGTGCTCTCGTAGTAGCTGGCAACCGACTGATACGCTTGTTGTGGGTTTGATGTCTGTGGCAGCTTGTAGACGGTGAGCGATGTACCCGTGAACTCTGGGTAAATGTCGATTGCGCCGCTCTTAATGGCGGCGTCCAGCACCGGCGTCTGTCCGAGCGGAATCTTCTGCGTAACGGTATAGCCCGCGTTTTCGAGCAACAGTGCATACATCGAGCCGAGAAGCTGGCTGTCGGCGTCGTTCTTACTGCCAACGATCACTTTGACGCCGCTTCCCGGCTTACCACTCGTGCTGGCGCTCGTGCCACAGCCCGCGATGGCCACCAGGGCCACCAGCAGCAGGGCGCCAAACGCCCTGTAATACCTGCGTGTAAACGTCACAAGACTTCTCCTTCGAAATACTCACTAGCGTGGCATCATCCAATGAGATGCCGTCATCGGCTGGATGCGGAAACTCTTCTGTTCGCGCACCCTGAAAAGGGAAAGCGATCGGTCACGCTCATCATTGCTTTCCCTTCCTCTCTATCCATACCCGCCCTTTGTCTCAATGGTTTCAGCAATGCGAACGAGACAGAGCGGTGAGCGTGCAGTATCAAGACGACTCTACGCCGCCAGCTTTTCGGACGCTTCTTCGCCCGCACGGATTCCAGTGGGAGTCAGCACGCGCTGGAGCAGCGCGAACAACCCCTCTGTCAGCAGCGCCAGCGCGATGATGCCCAGCGCGCCCGCCGCCGCCTGCGCATAGTCCAGAATATTGACGCCAGCCAGGATGTATTCACCCAGCCCGCCCGCGCCGATGAGCGCTGCGATGGGCGTCGTCGCGACAATCTGGATGGCCGCGATGCGCACACCCGCCGCGATGACCGGCAACACCAGCGGGATCTCCACCCGCCCAAGGATTTGTAGTCGCGTCATTCCCATGCCGCGCGCGGCGTCAATCGATGCGGGGTCGATCCCTTGCAGCCCCGCGATGGTGTTGAGCAGGATCGGCGGAATGCCGAGCAGCGTCAGCGCGATGACCGACGGCGTAAAGCCGATGCCGACGATTGGGACCATGATCGCCAGGAAGACCAGCGAGGGAATAGCCCGCGCCAGCCCGCTCAGGTTCGCGCTCAGGAACGCCGCGATGGGCCGCCGCGCCGTCGCAATCCCCAATGGCAGCGCGATCACGAACGCCAGCGCGATGGGGTAGACGCTCAGCAGAATCGTTACCCACAGGTGCTCGCCATAGCTGTTCGCTGGATTCTGGATGAAGGCCCAGACCTGGCCGAGAAAATTAGAAGATGACGCTAGCGCGACGCTGAAAGAGCCAAAGAACATCGTGAGGTCTCCTTTCAGCCCGCGCTCGCCAGCGTCGTCGCCTGGCCGCGCCCCAGCAACCGCTGCACGCCGAGCAGCAGCAGATCGGCGCCAACCGCCAGCGCGGTAATCAGGATGGCTCCGGCGATAATCTCATCGTTATAGGCGAAGGTCTGACCTTGAAAGATCAGTGTACCCAGCGATGGAACGCCTACCACGAACGAGATCGACGCAATGCCGATGGTCGTGACGACCACCACGCGGACGCCCGCGATGATAACCGGCAACGCCAGTGGCAAGACCACCTTCATCTGAATCTGGGCGGCGTTCATACCCATCGCCCGGCCTACCTCGACCAGCGCCGGGTCCACCGCGCGGATCGCCGCGACGATGTTGCGAATCAGCACGATCTGCGTATACGCCACCAGCGGAATGATGACGGTGGTTGCCTCCAGCCCGGTAAGCGGGATGAGCAGCACCATCGCCGCGATGCTGGGAATCGTATAGAGAATACTGGCGGTGAGTGTGACCGGCGCATAGAGCGGACGCACGCGCGCCACCAGCAGCGCGATGGGAAACGCGATCAGCAGCCCCAGCGCCACGCTAATCAGCGTCAGCGTGACATGGTCAAAGAACAGATTGGGAATGCTGTTCGGGAGGCTAGTATCCCAGTTGGTTGGATCGAGCAGAAATTTCACGCGCGCCACGTCTCCCTAACCTGTAGATGGCATTTACGCCTGATTCCCCGACGCGCCAGCCGCGACGTTCTCCGACGGCGAGCGGACTGCGCGATAGATACCGTTGAGCGACACCTGGCCCGCGGTCGCGCCGTGATCGATCACGAGAGCCTTGTCCGCGTTCGTCTTGAGCAGCAGCAGCAGCGCCGTGAGCAGCGTGGAATCTGTGGGTAGTGTCTCGCCACTCAGTGGGAACGCGCCCACGCCATCTTGTGGCTCCAGTGCGGCGGTCACCGGCAGGTATTCCAACTGGCGCAGCGTGCTATCGGCGCCGACCAGTTGGCGGACAAAGTCGTCGGCGGGATGCGAGATCAGATCGACGGGCGTGCCGACCTGCACCAGCTTGCCGTCGTGCATCACCACCACCTGGTCGCCCAGACGGAAGGCCTCCGAGACATCATGCGAGACGAAGAGGACGGTCTTGCGTAGCTCGCGCTGAATCCGCAACAGCTCATCCTGCAAGCGCTCGCGGGTGATGGCGTCCAGCGCGCCGAACGGCTCATCCATTAGCAGAATGTCGGGGTCAGCCGCCAGCGCCCGCGCAAGACCCACTCGCTGCTGCTGGCCGCCGGAGAGTTGCCGTGGATAGCGCGCACGGTATTCGTCGGGGTCGAGTCCGACGAGGGTGAGCAGCTCATCCACCCGCCCGCGCATCTCGCGCGCCGACTTGCCGAGGATCGACGGCACGACGCGCACGTTCTCCTCGACGGTCATGTGCGGGAAAAGCCCCACCTGCTGAATGACGTAGCCGATGCCACGGCGCAGCGCGATGGGGTCCTGAGTCGTGGTCGGAACGCCGTCGATGAGGATCTGGCCCGCGGTGGGATCGATCAGCCGGTTGACCATCCGCAGCAGCGTGGTCTTGCCGGAGCCGCTCGTGCCGACGAGCATGCACAGCGCGCCCTCAGGCACGGTGAAGCTGACATCATCCACGGCTGGTGTGGCCGCGTCGGGATATATCCTGGTCACATGCTGAAATTCAATCGTTGCCATGATGGCGCCTTCCACTTGCGCCAGCGCTCCGGTCACCTGGCGCGCGTCGGATTGTAACAGAATCGAGCGAACTAGAACAAGTTAGAACAAATGCCGTCGCATGCGGCATTTGTGGCAATTGCATCAAGATGCTTGCCACCAGGACGCCTGGCTGGCATGTATTGTTCAGTCCTCGTTCTCGCTCAATCGTTACACAAAACATAACAACCAGATTGCCTGGACGTATGTTGCATGGGTTGCATGACGGTTATCAGGGCGCGGAAACGGAATTGGTTGCTTGACGCGCTATTCGATGGGATGTTATGCTCTGCACGGCACATGGCGCATGGCGCGCCAGCTCATCCAGACGGGTGTAGGGAACGGCCCGACGACACCCAGCAACCGGCAGATGGTCGAGATCATCTCGAGATCACCTGACGCGGTGCCAACTCCGGCAGGGAGACTAGCTCCCTGAAAGATGAGCATCATTCTCAGCGGACCCATAGCGGTCTGGCGGTTGATGCGGCTTCTTCCCTGGAGATGTCTGGGAGGAGCCGCTTTTTCGTGGTGTGTTGGATGGCCGCTGGACATCGAGGATTCCGTGGACGTGCAGGACGAGCGCATCGCGCAGGAGCAGACGCCCTTCACCACCGATGGCGCGCCGCGCGCGCTCTGGTGGGACGACGAGGCGCGGACGCTGCGGCTACTCGACCAGCGGCTGCTGCCCGGTGAATGTCTCGTGCTCTCGTGTTCGACGGCGACCCAGGTAGGCGAGGCGATCCGCACACTCCAGGTGCGTGGCGCGCCCGCGATTGGCGGCGCGGCGGCCTACGGGTTGGCGCTCGGCGCGCGCGAGGCGCTGCCGCCCGACGAGATCATCCCGCCCGAGACGGCTTTGGTGCGGCTCAACGCGATTGCGGCGGAGCTACGCGCGACCCGGCCAACGGCGGTGAATCTGGCATGGGCGCTCGAACGGCTGCTGACCGTCGCCGAACGCCACTGTCTCGCCGATGGCGCGGTGGCTGATCTGCCCGCGCGGCTGTTGGCCGAGGCGCATGCCATCGCCGCCGAAGACGCTGCCGCCTGCCGGACGATGGGCGAACTGGGCAGTGATCTGATCGCCGATGGCGATACGCTGCTGACCCACTGCAACGCGGGTGCGCTCGCCACCTGCGGTATCGGCACGGCGCTCGCCCCGATCTATATGGCGCAGCGCCAGGGCAAGCGGCTGCATGTGTATGTCGATGAGACGCGGCCAGTCTTGCAGGGGGCGCGGCTGACCGCATGGGAACTTCAGCGCGCGGGCGTGCCGTTGACGCTCATAACTGATAACATGTCAGCGCACATCCTGCGCACGGTGGGCATCCAGGCGATCTTCGTCGGCGCGGACCGCATAGCGGCCAATGGCGATACCGCCAACAAGATTGGCACCTATGGGCTGGCGGTGCTGGCGCAGGCGCATGGCGTACCGTTCTATGTCGTTGCGCCACGCTCGACCATCGATCTCGCACTGGCCAACGGCGACGGCATCCCCATCGAGGAGCGCGCGCCGACAGAGGTAACGCATGTGCGCGGGGCGCCGCTCGCGCCGGAGGGTGTGCGCGTCGCTAACCCAGCGTTCGACGTGACGCCCGCGCGGTATATCACTGCCATCATCACCGAGGCGGGGATTGTCCGCCCGCCATATACAGACTCGCTTGCGAAGCAATTCGAAGCAATTCTATGAGGTAGAAGCGGTCTACTACGCGACGAGCGATTGTTTCTGGAGTCCGCACAGGCGGACTTCGTGGCCGAACAGCGTGAGGCCGTTCAGGCGCGGTTTTAACCGCCCGCGCAAATAAGGAGTGGATGTGGCAATAGTAGTGGTTGGCTCGGTGGCGCTCGATTCGATTGAGACGCCATTTGGCAGAGCGGACGACGTGCTTGGCGGCGCGGCCTCGCACTTCTCGCTGGCGGCGTCGCTCTACGCGCCCGTCGAACTGGTCGCGGTCATCGGCGAGGACTTTCCGACGCGCTACCTCGATATCCTGCGCGCGCGTCCGATTGACCTCACTGGGGTACGCAGCGTTCCCGGCAAGACCTTTCGCTGGGGCGGACGCTACCACATGGATATGAATACGCGCGACACGCTCTATACCGAACTGGGCGTCTTCGCCGATTTTGCGCCGGAGATACCCGCGAGCTACCGCCCGTCGCCGGTCCTCTTCCTGGCAAACATCCACCCGCAGCTACAGCTCGACGTGCTGCGGCAGATGGCGGGCAGCGGCCAGCGCCAGCTACGCGCCCTCGATACGATGAACCTCTGGATCGAAACCGAGCGCGACGCGCTGACCGAGGTCATCCGCCAGGTGGATGTCATGCTGATCGCCGAAGAAGAGGCGCGCCAGTACGCCGAGACGCCGAGCCTGCGCGCCGCCGTCCGCCACATCTTGAGCCTGGGGCCGAGCCAATTGGTCATCAAGCAGGGGTCATATGGCGCGTTGCTCTTTAGCAACGATGGCAGTTATCATGCCGCGCCCGCCTATCCGCTCGAAGATGTGCAGGATCCCACCGGAGCAGGCGATGCGTTCGCGGGTGGCTTCCTGGGCTATCTAGCGCAGCGGCTGAGCACTAATGGTGGTGATCTGACGCATGGCGACTACCATCGCGCGCTCATCCACGGCAACATTCTTGGCTCGTACGCCTGCGAGCAGTTCAGTGTCGGGCGGCTGCTCACGCTGACACCCGACGCCATCGCGGCGCGCTACGGCGAGTTCGTCAGCTTCACCCACTTCGAAGGCGAGTGGCAGACGAATGGCTCCAATGGCGCGAATAGGTCAAATGGAGCGAATGGCGCTCACGCTGAAATGGAGAAACAAACAGAGGCTTAATCGCCTCCTAGTCTTTAGTTGTTTTGCCAAGAAAGGTTTTCGATCTCCCGCCTTGCACACGCTTCTGGCGCCCCTCTCCTCCTCGGAGAGGGGCCGGGGGTGAGGTCCAGGGCTAAGGTCGGAAGCGTTCCTGAAAACGCCGGACTAACGGCCATGGGTCGGGGTACCCATGCCGCCACCGGCGCCGTGACCTCCGCTGGCTTGTCGCGTCTGGGAGGGACGCATGTGCGGGGCACCCGGCAATCTTCCGGTGCTATGGGCGGCAGCAGCCTGGCTCATTGGGCGTTTTCCGCAATAGATGAACCGTGGATTGTACATTGGGTGGACTCGATGGAAATGGTCGAGTCTATCGCTCGAAGGAGACTACTTGTGGCAACTTCGCACGTTGCTGGTGATGTCAAAGATCTCTCGCTGGCCCCTCGCGGGCGGGACCGCATTGCCTGGGCCGCCAAGGATATGCCAGTGCTGGCGCTCATCCGCGAGCGCTTTGCCCGCGAGCAGCCGCTCAAGGGGCTGCGCATCTCCGCCTGTCTGCATGTGACCACTGAGACGGCCAACCTCGCCATCACGCTCAAAGCGGCCGGCGCCGATCTCGTCCTCTGCGCCAGCAATCCGCTCTCGACGCAGGATGACGTGGCGGCCTCGCTGATCGCCGATGAGGGTATTTCCGTCTATGCCATCAAAGGCGAGGACGAGGCGACCTACTTCCGCCACATCCACGCCGCGCTCGACCACCAGCCGCAGATGACGATGGACGACGGCTGCGACCTGGTGGCCTCGCTGCACAAAGACCGCGTTGACCTGATCCCCAACGTCATCGCTGGAACCGAGGAGACGACCACAGGCGTCATTCGGCTGCGGAGCATGCAGCAGAACGGCGTGCTGAAGTTCCCGGTGCTGGCGGTCAACGACTCCGATACCAAGCATCTTTTCGACAACCGCTATGGCACCGGCCAGAGCACCATCGACGCCATCATCCGCTCCACCAACCGGCTGGTCGCGGGGCGGCATGTCGTCGTGGCGGGCTACGGCTGGTGTGGCAAGGGCGTCGCGTCGCGCGTGCGCGGCCTGGGCGCCGATGTCATCGTGACCGAGGTGGACCCAGTGCGCGCCATCGAGGCAGTGATGGACGGCTTCCGCGTGATGCCGATGCTAGAGGCCGCCGCCATTGGCGACATCTTCATTACGGTGACTGGCGACATCAACGCGATCGATGGCCCACATCTGGAGCGGATGAAGGATGGGGCGATCATCGCCAACTCTGGCCACTTCAACGACGAGATCAACATCCCGGCGCTGGAGGCGCTCGCGACCGGTGGCCGTCGGACGGCGCGCGACTTCGTCGAGGAGTACACCTATGCCGATGGCCGCCATGTCTATCTACTGGCTGATGGTCGGCTGGTGAACCTCTCGGCAGGTGAGGGCCACCCGGCCAGCGTGATGGACATGAGCTTCGCCAATCAGGCGCTCGGCGCGGAGTATATGCTCACCCACGCCAAAGCGCTGGAGCCGAAGGTCTATACCATTCCGACGGAGATCGACCACGAGATCGCGCGGCTCAAGCTCAAGGCGATGGGCATCGCGATTGATATCCTGACACCAGAACAGAAGGCCTATCTGGCGGCCTGGGAGTCTGGCACCTAGTTTCTTAATCTCTGGACCTCACCCTCTGATTCCCCTCTCCCACAGAAGAGGGGAATCAGAGGCCAGACACCAGAGACCAGACGCGCGTCTGGCTCCCCTCTCCTCGCAGGGGAGGGGAGGGGGGCGAGGTCCGGGAGCCAGCAGTTTGATAGCGCTGTAACAGTTGATTGTTTAGTGATGTGATGAAGCAGTGAGGCGAGGCAAGAAGAAAAGCGATGAGCAGCAGTAACAGTTTTATGACCGACCCCAAAGCGTTCTTCACCAGTGAAAGCGTGACCGAGGGACATCCTGATAAGCTCTGCGACCAGATCAGCGATGGCGTGCTCGACGCGATGCTGCGCGACGACCCGATGGCGCGCGTGGCCTGCGAGGCGGCGACGACCACCGGACTGGTGCTGGTGGCGGGCGAGATTACTACCTCGACCTATGTAGACATTCCGGCCATCGTCCGCGAGACGATTCGCAAGGTCGGCTATGTGGACGCCAACTATGGCTTCGACTATCGCACCTGCGGCGTCACGACGGCGATTGGCAAGCAAAGCCCCGACATCGATCGTGGTGTCAGCGCCTCACTGGAGTATCGCGAGCGCACCGCCAGCGGCGAGCTGACCGACGCCGAGCTTGAGGCGGTTGGCGCGGGCGACCAGGGCATGATGATCGGCTTTGCCTGCAACGAGACCGACGTGCTGATGCCAGCGCCGATCCACTTTGCCCATAACCTGACGCGCAAGCTCGCCGAGAAGCGCAACGCCGACTGGGCGAACAAGGGGCCGATGGCCTGGCTGCGCCCAGACGGCAAGAGCCAGGTGACGGTGCAGTACGAGTATGGCAAGCCGGTACGCATCGATACGGTCGTCATCTCGACGCAGCATGCCGACACGGTCTCGCAGGAGCAGATTTACCAGGACATCGTCGAGCAAGTCATCAAGCCGACGCTACCCGCCGAACTGCTGGACGAGAAGACGCGCTATCTGGTGAACCCGACCGGGCGCTTCGTCATCGGCGGCCCGATGGGTGACGCTGGGCTGACTGGCCGCAAGATCATCGTAGATACGTACGGCGGTTTCGCACGGCATGGCGGCGGCGCCTTCAGTGGCAAAGACCCAACCAAGGTGGACCGCTCCGGCGCATACGCGGCGCGCTACGTCGCCAAGAATATCGTCGCGGCTGGCCTGGCGGACCGCTGCGAGGTGCAGGTGTCGTACGCCATCGGCGTCGCCCGCCCGATCTCGCTCTTTGTCGAGACGTTCGGCACAGGCAAGGTCTCCAATGAGATGCTGATCGACCTGATTCGCGGTCACTTCGATCTACGCCCGGCGGGCATCATCCAGGCGCTGGACCTGCGCCGCCCGATCTATCAGCCGACCGCCGCCTACGGCCACTTTGGCCGCACCGACATTGACGCCCCGTGGGAGCGCACCGACAAGGTGGACGCGCTGCGGAGCGCGGTGGGCGCGCAGATTGGCCAGCCCGCGTAGGCATTACCCTGGAAAGGCGAGTCGCCTGATGACGCCGGACGGTGTCGCGGAGAAGCCGAAGACCGCCCGGCTCTGGTCCAGTCGCGACTGGGTGCTGCTCTGGAGCGGGCAGCTTGTCTCGATCGTTGGCACGCAGGTCTCGCAGCTCGCCTATCCGCTGCTGATGCTCGCGCTGACGGATTCCCCGGCCCAGGCGGGTTTCCTGAGCGCCGCGCGTACCATCCCCTATCTGTTGCTCGGCCTCCCGGCGGGCGCGCTGGTGGACCGCTGGGACCGCAGGCGCGTGATGATTGTCTGCGACGCCGGGCGGGCGCTGGCGCTCGGCAGCATCCCGCTGGCGCTGGCGTTCGGCTGGCTCACCCTGGCGCAGCTTTACGCCGTCGCGCTGCTGGAAGGTACGCTCAACGTCTTCTTCAACTTGGCGGAGACAGCGGCCCTGACGCGGGTCGTCTCGCGCGAGCAGATCCCCTCCGCGACGACGCTCAATGAGGTGACGCTGAGCACCGGCTCGATGCTCGGCCCCGCGCTGGGCGGGCTGATCTTTGCCATTGGGCAGGGCTTCGCTTTCCTGGTGGACGCGATCTCCTACGCCGTCTCGGTGGTCTCGGTCTGGCTCATCCGCGCCGATCTGAGCGCGCCACGCACGGCGGACGCGAGCAGGCTACTGGACGATATCCGCGAGGGCATCATCTGGCTCTGGCGCCAGTCGCTGATGCGCTTCCTGGCGTTCGTTGTCGGCGGGACGGTGCTGATCGAGTCCGGGTATATGCTGGTGGTCATTATCCTGGCGCAGCGCATGGACGCCTCGCCCGCCGCAATCGGGCTGGTGTTGGGCGCTGGTGGCGTGGGCAGCGTCGTGGGCGCGGTGCTCTCTGGCCCTGCCATGCGTCGGCTGACCTTCGGCCAGATTGCGATGGGCGTCCACTGGATCTGGGTGCTGCTGCTGCCGCTCTATGCCATCGCGCCGACGCCACTGGCTCTGGCCGCTATTACCGCGGCGACCTACGGCATTACCCCGATCTTCTTCGTCACGCAGTATAGTTACCGTCTCGCACGCATCCCGGATGAATTGCAGGGGCGCGTCAATGGCGTCTTCCGCCTGTTCCAGTTCGTTGGCCAGCCGCTTGGTCTCGCGCTGGCGGGCCTGCTCAGCCAGTTTATCGGCCCCGTGCGCACGGTGCTGGTCTTCGCCGCGTTGCTGCTTGTCCTGGCGCTCTCGATCACGCTGAACCGGGAGTTGCGGCGGGCGGGCAAGCTCTCCTCCTGACCTCACCCCCGGCCCCTCTCCTAGGAGAGGGGGGACCAGAGGCAGAGCACGCCGTTGCCATCCGGCACACGGGTTGCCCAGACCGTCCCCTTCTAGGGGACGGTGGCCGAAGGCCGGGTGAGGTCCTACCGCCTGCCACAGACGAGGTGGAACGGCTGGACATACTCGCCGCGCTGCATCTCGTGGCGGATTGCGCTTTGCGCCTGGGCGAAGGCCTCTGGCGAGGCGATACGTGCGGCGATGATCTGCGCGCGCAGGCCTTCGATCCGCGCCATCAAATCAGCGCCCATCAGCTCGCCAAAGCGCCCGCCGTGTGGCCCGATGGGCAATTCAACGGTGCGCATGTGGATATCGGTCAGCGCGAGCTTGTGCAGCAGGTCGCCGAGCTTCGAGTTGACGCGCGGGTCGAGTCCGTGCTGCTGCCATGCCTGAAGCGCCCAGCGTTGCATCGCCTCCAGCGCCGGGCCGCCGTTATGCACCAGGTCGCCTTCCGCCAGCTCGACCCAGCCGCCAAACGTGGTGACCCGCGCCATCTCGCCCACCACACGTGGCCACGCCGCCACCGGCAGGTCACGCGTCATCTGGCGCATATGCGTCAGGTCGAAGGAGTTGGGCGCGAAGGCGAGCGGCTCCAACACGTTATGCTGTACGAATGCATAGCTCCGGGGGCGGGCATTG
The DNA here is from genome assembly GCA_036273675.1 of Ktedonobacterales bacterium. Classification (GTDB taxonomy): domain Bacteria; phylum Chloroflexota; class Ktedonobacteria; order Ktedonobacterales; family JADMIN01; genus DAHUXT01. Next base: position 29,914 of record DASUHD010000067.1, read on the forward strand.
GAGGCGGCAAAGACACCCGATGTCGCCGGATTGCTCTCGTCTGGCGACGCCGTATCCAGCCCGACCACCC
>DASUHD010000068.1:0-48894 GCA_036273675.1 Ktedonobacterales bacterium
ACTGGTATGCCTACTGGCGCGAAGGAAACAAGTTGCGCTCGGGCTATGTCGGCAAGACACAGCCGGTTGGGATCGCACAGTCGGTGGTGGCGCGAGCCGAGGCGCGGCTGATGCTGGCGCGGGTCGGCGCATAACTCCGCACATCTTCGCATATCGTCGCATAGCGCCAAAAATGATTGACACAGAAAAACGCAGGTGCGGGCCGCCCGTTTCGCAAGGCTACCCGCACCGCTTCAGGTTTCCGCTGCTACACATACAAGCTACACATACGAGCCACGCATGACAGACCGTACCGGTACGCTCATCTTATTCTGTGCGCACCGAGAATTCGTCGAGCAACCCCTGATCGACGAGCCACTTGGTGAACTGCAATCGCTTCAGCGTCCTCGCATTGATACGCTCTGAAAGCTCGACCAGCCGGTTGACCTCGTCCTCAGAGAAACCCTGCGCCTCGAGTGTGCGCAGATCGTCCTCCTCCGGTTCCAGGCCTTCGACCGCATCTTCTGGCTCGGCCTCCGCCTGAAACTCAGACGTGTCTTCACTCTCGCTCTTGTTGCGGCGCGGGCGTTTCGCCGCCGCACGCGCGCTTACTGGCTCATCCACACCGCTAGACGCCTCTTCAGCTGAGACATCCTCGTGCGAGCCTTCATGGCGCTCTGGCTCATTCGCGGGCCGGGCGCGCGCCTCTTCCTCTTCGCCGTCGTTCAAATACTGATGCGCCATATAATACCTCCGGGCGGATTGCGGTCCGCGCACTGTGCTCCCTCTCGCGTCGGCGCGTGGAAGGCTTCGCTGCCACCCTTCATTATTTACTACGTCACACACATCTCATTTGTTCGCAAAACGTGATGTGAATGTGAGATTTCCGCCGCTCTCCACTCAGGTCTTAGGCATAAACCGGACCACGACACCCGGACAGGAATTGTCGCGTTTGCCGCAAGGCCGCCGCTATGCTATCATCCTCCTGAGTGTGCTATCCCTGAATCTGAGCGGTACGCCGCCTGAAAGAAACGAACGTGGAACCTGTCATCGTGCTCTATGCGAAAGCTGGCTGTCACCTCTGCGACGACGCGCGAACGCATCTGGATGACCTCGCCGCCGATTACCACTTCACCTTCGATGAGGTGGACATCCGGCGCGACCCTGTGATCTTCGACCGCTATCGCTACCGCATCCCGGTGATTACCGTCGATAGCGTCGAACGACTCGAAGGCCGCATCGAGGCTGATGAGATTCGCGCGCTAGCCGAAGAACTTCAGCTTCGCCACAGGTGACACCTCCACACTCACTTCAACAGGGTAATGCCAGTACACTGTTGCGTCACATCGTTACAGAACACTATTCTCCCGGCGCGTCTTTGAAATGGAGATGGGCGGGAGTGCAGCATGTATACAAGCATATTTAAGAGCATTTGAGGGCATGAGAGAGCATGAGAGAGCATGAGAGAGGATGAAGCGATGGCAAAGAGCCGTGAGGAGATGATCGAACGGCTGCGCGGATGGTCGGCGCGGGCGCTGCACGAGGCGCAGTACGCCGACAATCAGGAGAACGCGCTCAATTGGCAGGGTCAGGCGCAGGTGCTCGGCGGAGTCGCCAATTATCTGGCCGACCAGAGCGAAGCCGACGACTTCACGATCTGGCGTCAGGTGGTGGGAGATCGCGCCAAGAGTCTGGCGGAGTGGATGATGCGTCAGGATGGCGCAGATGGCGCGCTCTATGCCGGGCAGGTCGCGGGCTTCGATGTGGCGATGACGGTGTTGAAGGACCCGGAGGCGCGCAACTGGCCGAAGTACGAGCCGCACGCGAACTGAGAGCAGCCCCCTCTCCTAACCCCTCTCCCTGAAAGGGGGAGGGGACCAGATGCCATAGTCGCCAACGATCAGGATAGCGCCATGTACGTCGTCGTCGCGCCGCAATCGCTCAAGGGTAGCCTGGATGCGCCGGATGTCGGCGAGGCTATCGCCGCCGGGATACGTCGCGTCTGGCCAGATGCGGATATCCGCGTCGTGCCGGTGGCCGATGGCGGCGAGGGGACGGTGCGGGCGCTGGTTGCGGCAACCAATGGCACGCTACAACATGCGAGGGTGACGGGGCCGCTAGGCGAACCGGCAGACGCGGAGTATGGGATGCTCGGCGGCAATCGCGCTGGGACGGCGGTAATCGAGATGGCGGCGGCGTCTGGTTTGCCACTCGTCCCGCCGGAGAAGCGCGACCCGCGTGTGACGTCAACTCGTGGCACGGGCGAGCTGATGCGCGCGGCGCTCGACGCCGGGGCGCGGCGACTGCTGATCGGCATCGGCGGCAGCGCGACCAACGACGGCGGCGCGGGGATGGCGCAGGCGCTCGGCGCCTGGCTGCTGGACGCGCAAGGCAACGAACTATTGGCTGGCGGCGCGGCGCTGGCCCATCTGGCGCATATCGATATCTCCAACCTCGATCCCCGCCTAAAGGACGTTGAGATTCAGGTGGCGAGCGATGTCACCAACCCACTCTGCGGGCCGGAGGGCGCATCGGCGGTCTACGGACCCCAGAAGGGCGCGACGCCGGAGATGGTGGCTGAACTGGACACTGCCCTGGCGCACTATGGCGAGCTACTCAAGCGCGATCTCGGCGCGGATGTGGCCAACGTGCCAGGCGCAGGCGCGGCGGGCGGCCTCGGCGCGGGTCTGCTCGCGTTCGCTCACGCGCAACTGGTACCGGGCGCGCAACTGGTGCTGGAGACGCTCGACTTCGCGCAGATCCTCCAGGACGCGGCGCTCGTCTTCACGGCGGAGGGCCAGCTCGACAGCCAGACGGCTTACGGCAAGGCGGTCGGCGCGGTGGCCACGGCGGCGCGTAAGGCAGGCGCGCGCGTGGTGGCCCTGGCGGGCAGCGTCACCGCCGATGATGCGGCGCTGGAGAAGCTAGGGATTGACGTGGCGCTCTCTATCGCCAGCGGCCCGATAACGCTCGAAGAGAGCATGGCCAACACGGCGCAACTGCTCACCAACGCGGCGGCGCGCGCCACACGGCTGATCGCGCTGGGGATGGGGCTGCAATCTTGACGGCTGCCTGCATACGACTGGGGCCACCATGCCGCAGGCTGAAGCTCTGCAGTTAATCCCAGATTTTGAGGTTCGCTCTATCGGCAAACAGTGTCATTGTCAAACGCTCTGAGAAGCCAGTGCAGGCGTTGAATGTGGCGGAATGCAGCGAGGCCCTTCAAGCGCTGTTTGAACCACCCGCGTTCAATTTCCATGCTTCCCCGCCACGCTCAGCGCGCCAGCACAAGCAGGCGGTAGCCGCCGAGCAGGTGGACCGCAAGGTCGTGGTTAAGGGCAAACGCCACTTTGCGCGGCCACTTCAACAACCGCCGTCCAGCCTCATTTGTTGGGCTGTTGAGCGCGTCGGCGGTATAGACGGCGTCGAGCACCTCATAGCCAGTGTCCTGGAGCGCGCGGACCGCCGTCTCCTTCGTGAAGTAATGCAGGTGCGCGTAGGCGTCGCGTGTGTGAAGCAGCCCATGCGGGCGGATAACCGATTGCACCGAGAGGTCCAGTGGGAAGAAGAAGACCTTGTACGTCCCCCTGGCCTTCAGACTTCTCAGAAACGCGAAGTAGTCCTCCAGGTGCTCCAGCACGTCCAGCACCAGCAACATATCGTATGAGCCGGTATCGACTGTGCGGAAATCGCCGAGATAGACGTGGATGCGCTCATTCTCTCGCTCGCGCGCAAGCTCGATGGCCTGCGGCGAGATGTCGTAGCCAGTCAACTCGCAGTCGTCGGGCAGCCTCAACTGCAACTGCCGCAACACCTCGCCCGCTCCACAGCCGACCTCGCAGACCGTATGTGGCGTCAGTTGATGGTTCCTCAGCAGACGCGCAATCTCCTCCGCCTTGCCCGCCGATTCATCAACATGCCACGATGGCGCCATCTCCTGGTATGTGCCGGAGCGATAGATATCTTCGAGTGACATCGTCCTCTCCTCGACCCTTGCAAGACACCACAACCTGTCAACGTTTCCATACAGCACGACTGCACGCAAGCGGAAAGCATGCGGCGGAAAGCATGCGGCGGAACGTTGCCCGACACTTGGGCTCACAGCGCGATGCACATCCTGATATGTCTCTGTGAGGATTCACACCATCACGGCCGTTCTTCCATGAACGGTTGAACGAAGCGCCGATCCCCTCGTCGCCCAGATATCGCGAGGAAATCGCCCCCGAGAGAGGCCTCACAAACCAGGCCATCGACCACTGCCACTGCGATAAAACACGTAGAACGATGCGCACTATAGCACACATCATCGCACTGTTGCTCAAGGTGATTTGACCCGCAAAAATAGTATGGGGGAAGCGCCTCTAGCGCCGGGGTTTCTCGGCCACCTGTAGCCCGCCGCCGGGGCCGGTGACGAGGCGAATCGGGCGGCGCGGACGCAGCCCAGCCGCGCGCTGCCAGTCGGCCATCTCGGCGAATGACCACGTGCCGCCCGCGCTCGTCAAGGCGAAGTAGAGGTCGGTCAACGCGCCAATCTGGCCCGCCGTCTGGGGCGTCGTCGGGCGAACGACCTCGCCAATCACCAGCCGCCCACCGGGACGGAGTGCGCGGGCGCAGCGCCGCACCAGATCGCGGTTCTGGGTTTCGGTGAAGTGGTGGACGAGGTTGGCTACCAGAATCAGGTCAAATTCGTCAGCGCCCAGATCGGCGGTGAGCGCGTTATCGGCGCGATGCACGACACGGTCGCCCATCCCCTCGCGCGCCAGCAAGGGAGCGGCGACGGCCACGGCGGCGGGCAAATCAAGGACCGTCGCGCGCAGTTCAGGATGGCGTCTGCACAGGGCAACCGAGTAGTAGCCGTGGGAGCCGCCGATATCAAGCATCGTTCGCGCATCACGCGGCACTGGCAGCCGCAACGCCACCTCAGGCGTCGCCAGCCGCGCGCCAGAACGCATCCCCCGCTGGTAGATTTCCCATGTCTCGGAGGTCATGTGTTCGTGGATTTCGATGGGCGCGCCTGTCCTGACGAACGACTCCATCTGCGCGATGAACTGTTCGTCCATGAACTGCATCAGAATCGCATCATGCAGCGACCACTTGCTATCCTTCAACAGCCAGCGGCGCGCGACCGGCGCCAGCGAGTATAGCCGCCCGCGCAGCCGCAGATAGCCCACGCCGACCAGCGCATCCAGCAGTTTGTGGGTTGCTGCGGGCGCGGTCTGGCACTGCTTAGCGATCGCCTCAGCATGGCGCGGCTGCCCGGACATCGTCTCGAAGACGCCCAGCCGAGTCGCCACCATCACCGTCCGCGCCAGCAACAGCGCGATAATGCTATCAAGCAGCGGTGTGGGTACGAGTCCCAGCGCGAAGACGATGCGTTCAACCACGCCACGCGGAATAGCGCCCAGCCGCATAATGGTTTACCCCTGGGTCTTGCCCAGCGCCTGATCCTTGAGCTCGCGGCGCAGAATTTTGCCAGAGGCCGTCTTGGGGATGCTTTCCACAAAGACCAGTTGGCGAATCGCCTTGTAGTTCGCCATACGCTCATTGGCGAACGCCATCAGATCAGCATCCGAGACCGACTGTCCCTCACGCAGCGCCACATAGGCGCGCGGAATCTCGCCCGATTCGGGATCTGGCAGGCCAATCACCGCCACCTCGCGCACCGCGGGATGCTCCAGCAGCACCGCCTCCAATTCAGCGGGAGCAATACCAAAGCCCTTATGCTTGATCATCTCCTTGGCGCGGTCCACGATATAGACGTAGCCCTGCTCGTCGATGTAGCCGACATCGCCAGAGTGGTACCAGCCGTCACGCAAGACGCGCGCCGTCTCGGACTCCGCCTTCCAGTAGCCCTGCATGATCTGCGGGCCGCGGATGCAGATCTCGCCAACCTCGCCAACCGGCAGCTCGCGCTCGCCCGTCTCCAGGTCAACTACCTTCTGCTCGGTATCGCTGACCGGTGTGCCGCCCGACGCCAGCCGGATCAACTCCAACTCCATCGGGCTGTGATGTGTCAGCGGCGAGGCTTCCGTCATGCCGTACGCCTGCATCACCGGGATGCCGGTCGCGTCGATCACGCGCTGAGCGGCGGCGGGCGCCATCGGCGCGGCGGCGCAGAGGATGTGGCGCACGTTCGGGAAGTAGTCCCGGCTCAGGTTGGGCAGGCCAGAGAGCGCCAACAGAACCGGCGGCACAACCGGGAAGATCGTCACCCCGCGCTTCTTGATGAGCGCGAGCACCTCCGTTGGATCGAAGCGCTCGACCAGCACGAGCGCCGAGCCAGAGAAGGCCGCCTGGCCCATCAGCGCAACGCCGTACATATGGTAAAGCGGCAGGAAGACCATGAAGACATCCTGCTCAGTCACACGCGAGGCGGAGATGAACTGATGCACATTGATAACCAGGTGGCGTTGCGTCAGGATCACACCTTTAGGCAGACCAGTTGTGCCGCTCGAATAGGGCAGCGCGATCATGTCGTCGCCGCGCACATCAACCAGTGGCGCCTGGGTCGGCGCGTTCGTCATCAGCAGCAGGCCGAACGGGATTACCTGGGAATCGTCGGCGACCGGCTCGCTGCCCGTGACCATCACATGCTTCAGGTCGGGCGTCTGGCCGCGCGCCGCCCGCACCAACGGCAGCAGTTCGCGCTGGACGAGAATAGCCTTAGCCTCGCTGTTCTGCAGTTGATAGGTGACCTCGCGCTCCTTATACGACGGATTCATCGGGGTGATGACCAGCCCCAGCATGCTCGCCGCCATCCAGCAGATGATAAACTCCGGGCGGTTGAGCATCAACAGGCAGACGCGATCTCCCTTGCTCAGCCCCAGCGCCTGCATTCCCATGGCCGCCGAGCGCGCAAGCGCATATATTTGGCGATACGACAGCGTCATATCCCGCCAATAGATAGCGGGGCGCTCCGGCACGCGCTGAGCGGTGCGCGCGAACATTTCATGGAACGGTACGTCGGGGTAGATCAGCGAGGGACAATAGAACTCGGGAAAGCTGTACGGTGTGCTCCGCCGCACTGAGGACGCGGAGCTGGTCAGTGTATCCGCCATTGAGATACCCCCTTGAGTCGAGGTCCACCGCGCGACAACCCTACCGGCTGCCGTGAATGCCCCAGTGTATCATGTGTGGCGTAACGCGCGTCGCCACCGAATACTCACGACAGGGAGAGCACGCACGCCTGGTCGCGCAGGCTCCATTCCTCCTGCGCCAGATAGTGGTGACCATTGGCCAGCGTCACGTTGCCATCTGAGCCGGAGAGTGGCCCATAGATGCGCACACACTTATCGGCCATCTCCCCCTCGGAGGCCGTGCCGTCGAACCAGCCGCCGAGCGTAGGGTTGCTCACAGCCTCGAACTGCTCGTGCGAGACGATGCTGATGATCGCGTCGGCGATCTGGTCGTGGTTGGGCGTCGTAAACGTTGGCGTGTCCAGGCAACCGTCCACGACGGGAATGTAGGCGTAGATGAGGTTGTTGTTGAAGGAATTCGAATGGTAGGCGCAGAAGTCAGCCTCGGCGTTATGGCTGGTGAACGTGCAGCCATCGTTGGCCGTCTGGCCCGAACATTCCTGCACGTTGAGGCCAGTGAAGACGAAGACCATGTGGTCGTCGTCAGTAACCCACGCCCCGTTCTTCGCATCCAGCACGCGGTCAATCTCGTGGACGATGTCGCCATCCAGCAAAGGATCGCTTATCGTGCCTGCCTGGGGATAGGGCTGCGTATCCACGAAGCTGCCGCCGAGCGTCACCACGTTACGCACTGGCCCGCCTTGGTTGTCATAGTACTGCGTCAGGATATTGTAGAACGGCGTGCCGCCGACATCCTGGAAGTATTGCTCCATCAAATGCTCGAAGCGGCTGCTGTTGCCATCGGGCTCAAAGACATAGCCATTCGGCAGCCAGAAGAGCAGGTACGCTGTCAGCCGGTGTATGACGGTACCCTGATGAAACTTGAAGTTCGGACACCCTGACGTGCATGCCGCGATATCCAGCGTGGTGGCCGCATCCGGCTTGAGCGTGGTAGTCTGAAGCGTCTGGTCGGTACCCGCCACGCATCCCCAGGGATCAACCGCCAGATTATGGAAGACGTAGTTGCCTCTGCTATCAGTCGTGGAGCTGACTCTCGATGACTCGTCTTTGGCGGTCACATCCATCGCCGAGTTCCAGCACTGCACCTTCACATGGGGCAGCGCCTGATCGGTCGCGGCGTCGGTGACTGTTCCCCGCAGCGTGGCGGTCGCGGGAGGCAGCAGCCCGCAGGTCAGCGCGCCGGATGCGGCATCCGTCGTACATTTCGCCGCCTGCTTCGGGCCGAACGTGAGGCTGATCGCGCCGCCTTTGGACGAAAAGTTGGCGGTCACGCTGGAGTAATTGGGCGCGGTTGCAGTGCATGTATATGTGCTGGACTGCGAGACCGAGAACGAAAAGGCGCCGTCACTGCCTGATGATCCCGATGCGCCGTTACAGGTAATGGTGGCCCCCCGGAGCGGCTCCGGAACGCTTCTGCCCGCCTGACGCGCGGCAATCTGCTCGCCGTAGACTGTGCCGCTCACCTTCACCTGCGGCCCAAAGGGCAATTGACATCCACCAAGCGCCAGCGCCACCACCGCTACCAGCAGTGCCGCCACGACCCAGCGACGATACGTCTGTGGCATTCCAATTCCTCTCAGCTACGATGCCATTAGGGCCAATGGATAACATTCATCACCCCACCTAGACAGAAGGCGATGGGGTGTAGGAGAGAACACACTGCTGATCGTGCAGGCTCCATTCCTCCTGCAAGATGTAGCGGTGGCCATTGGCCAGTGTGACATTCCCACCGTCGCTGCCAAGGTGGCCATACGAATTCACACACATGTCGGCCATCTCGCCCTCGTAGGTCGTGCCGTCATACCAGCCCTGTTTAACATCGGGGTCGCTCACCGCCTCGAACTGCTCGTGTGAGACGATGCTGATAATCGCGTCTGCGGCGTGATCACGGTTCGGGGACGCGGTGGTCGGCAGGTACTGGCAACTGGCAATGTCGGGGATATAGGCATAGGTGTAGCCACCGAACAGGCTGAAGTCATGGTAAGCGCAGAAATCGCCCTCGACGTTATGCCTGAAGGTGCAGCCGTCGTCACCGGTCGAGCCAGCGCATTCCTGGATGTCATAGCCAGTGAAGAGGAAGACAACCTGGTTAGGATCAAGTATCGACGTGCCGTATTTCTGTTCGAGTACGCGCGTAATCTCGTCCTGGATGTCGCTGTCCAACAGAGGATGGCTTATCGTTCCCGCCCTGGGATAGGGATGTGTGTCCACATAGGAGCCTTCGAAGGTCACATCGTTATGTATCGGGCCGGTAGTCGTCGCATAGTACTGCGTCAGGATGTTGTAGAACGATGTGCCTCCGACATCCTGAAAATACTGGTCCATCAGGTGTTCATAGCGGCTGCTGCTACCGTTCGGCTCGAATGTATAGCCGTTCGGTAACCAGAAGATTAAGAACGCCTTGAGATTGTTAACGACACTGCCCAGGTGATATCTGAAGGTGCTACAGCCTTGCACACATGCGGCAAGGTCGAATGTGATCGTCGAACCTGGGGTTAGATTGATCGTCTGCACGGTCTGGTCGTTATAAGCCACACAGTCAATCGGCCCAGCGGGCATGTTGCGGATCACGTAGTTGCCAAGCTCATCGCTGGTGGTCGAATACAGTGGAGTCTTGCCGGAGAGCATGTCTGTCGAAGCATTCCAGCACTGCACCTCCACGTCGACAAGCGCCGCATCAGTCGCGGCATTGGTCACGGTTCCGCGTAGCGTGGCGGTCGCGGGAGGCAGCAGCCCGCAGGTCAGCACGTTTGCCGTGGTGCCATGGTCACAGTCGTCCACCAGTTTCGGGCCGAAGGTGAGCGAGAAGGCGCTGACATCGCCAAATAGGTGTGCGCTGACGGAAGAGTAGTTCGGCGCGGTCGCTTTGCAGGTGTAGTAGTCGGCCTTAGGGACCGAGAATGAGAATGCGCCCGTACTATCAGATGCTGTTGAGGTATCATTGCAGGTAATGGTGGCGCGTAGCGGTATCGGTACGCTCTTCCCTAACTCGCGCGCGGCGATTTGCTCCCCATAGACTGTGCCATGCATGGTCACCGTCGACTGAAACGGCGCCTGACATCCACCAAGCGCCAGCGCCACCACCGCAACCAGCAACGCCGGCGCCAGTGGTCGCCTCCAAACATGCCTCTGAGGCATTCCATTTCCTCTCATCTACCATTCACACATTCATTCATCATCAGACATTGAGTAGTTCGATCTTCACGCCATGGATTGGGAAGAATGGGATACGCCGCCGGAGAGCTCTGGCGCGGGTAAGGCGTAGGCGCCGCGATAGCCTTCGGGCAGCAGCGCGGCGATACGCTGGGCCATCTCGTCGGCGGCGGCGCGCCAGGCGAGCTTCTGCGCCGCCTGCTTAGGCCAGACTGGCTTATATGGCTCGCCAAAGGTGACCCGGACGCGCGGGCGCTGCCAGAGCCGCCAGCCACGACCCGGCGACCAGACGACCTCGGTGCCGGTGATTGCCACGGGAACGACAGTTGCGCCAGTATGCCACGCGAGCCAGGCTGCTCCGGTTTTCACGGGCAACATGCCAAGCGGCTCGCCGGGATCCACGTAGGTGCCTTCGGGGAAGACCAGCACCCATGCGCCGCGTTGGAGTACATCGCGCACCGTGCGCAGCGCTTCGCGGTCGGCCTCACCACGCCGAATCGGTATGGCGTCACCCCGGCGCGCCAGCCAGCCAAGGATGGGCCACTCGAAGAGTTCCGCCTTCGCCAGGATGCGCACCGCATGTGGCAGGCGCACGGCGATAGCAAACTGATCCGTGTTGCCGAGATGGTTGCTGACAAACAAGAGAGGGCCGTCCCGTGGCACACGCTCGATACCGCGAACCTCAAGCTGCATCTGGAAGGCCAGGATCAGCTTGGCAGCGGACCGTAAAATAGAGTAGCCCAGACCCATCACAGACTCCACGGAATGGCGCGATTAAGCTCTGCCGCCATCCTAGCATAGAACGCATGCGCCGCATAGTCACAAGGCGCATAGTCACAAGGGACGATACTGCTCACCTTGCGACCCGCGCCCCCCGGCTGCTACAGTGGAACATGGCCTTGTGCGCCGGGCGACTCTTTCATGAGCGGCATGGCGCATGCGACAACAGCTTGATGCGCGGAGGTCGAGCGCGCGATAGCAAGGCCACGCACGATGTGACTACACTACAAATGGGACCATTATGGAAGCCTAGCGAACCTTGTGAACGCGAGTCAGCGTGCGCGTGGAGCCGGACGGTCTGGCGCATATTCAACACCGCACGCCGAACATATTGTTGAGTATGTGGAGGCAGCAGCTATGTCAGAGAGTCGCCTGCACCAGGTTTCTCAGCTCGGTCAGAGCATCTGGTACGACAACATCCAGCGGCGACTCATCACTTCGGGTGATTTACAGCGCCTGATCGATGAGGATGCGATCGTCGGAGTTACCTCGAATCCAACGATCTTCGAGAAAGCGATAGACGGCAGCGCCGACTACGACGACCAGTTGAAGGAGTTGGTGAGTCAGGGAATCACCGATCCCAGACAGATTTTCGACGCACTCTCCATCCACGACATCCAGGCAGCCGCCGACCTCTTCAGACCAATATATGACCAAACCAACGGCGGCGATGGCTACATCAGCATCGAAGTTGCTCCCAACTTCGCCAACGACACCCGCTCCACCATCAGCGAGGCGCGCCGCCTGCACAAACTGGTCGACCGGCCCAACATCATGGTCAAGATCCCGGCCACCCGCGAGGGGCTGCCCGCCATCGAAGAGATGATCTACGAGGGCGTGAACATTAACATCACGCTCATCTTCGCCCTCGAAATCTATGAGCAAGTGGCTGAGGCGTACATTCGCGGGCTGGAGCATCGTATGCGCGAGGGGCTGCCCGTCGCGGGCATCGCCTCTGTCGCCAGCTTCTTCGTCAGCCGCGTTGATACGCTGGTCGATAAACAGCTTGATGAGAAGATTGCCGCGGAAAGCGATCCCGAGCGCCAGCAGGAGCTGCGCGACCTTCAGGGCAAGGCCGCTATTGCCAACGCGCGGCTGGCCTATCAGAAATTTCAGGAAATCTTTCATGGCGACCGCTTCGCCCGCCTGCGTGAAGAGGGCGCGACGCCGCAGCGGTGCCTCTGGGCCAGCACCAGCACCAAGAACCCCGCCTATCGCGATGTCCTCTATGTCGAGGAACTAATCGGGCCGGAGACAGTGGATACGATGCCGCCGCAGACCATCGTCGCCTTCCAGGAACACGGCGAGCCGAAGGTCACGGTTGACCAGGACATCGCGGGCCAGCACGAAATCATGGTCCGACTGGCAACAGCAGGCATCGACATGGCCGCCGTCACCAAACAACTGGAGGTTGAGGGCGTCACCTCGTTCACCGATTCCTACAACAAGCTGCTGGACGCCACGAAAGTCAAAGCGGAAAAGATCATCGCCGAGTCTGAAGCGCCCACCGAACCCCTGTCGGACGCCGCGCCCGCGACGGAGGACACTGCCACGATAGATGCCGCGCCCGTGGCAGCGGCGGCGGCGGTCGCTGATACACCAGCGGGCTATGCGGGTACAACGGCGCCAGCCCCAGCCGCGCCAGCCAGCGTCATACCCGATTTCGCCAGCCAGCAGGAGGCCAGCCTGGGCGACCTCCAGACGGCAGTGGACGCCGGGCTGAATCGCGCTGACCATGAGCAGTTTGCCCGGCGCGTCTGGGAGAAGGATCCGACCCTCTGGAAGCCTGATCCCAACGAGCAACAAGAGATTACTGACCGGCTCGGCTGGCTGACCGTCATGAACACGATGCGCGCGGAACTCCCACGGCTGAAGGAGCTTCACGACGAGGTACAGGCAGCTGGCTTCAGCGACGCCGTGCTCATGGGCATGGGGGGCAGCAGCCTCGCGCCGGAGGTGATGCGCGAGACGTTCGCGGCGGGCGATGCACCTCCGCGCCTACACGTGCTTGATTCAACCGACCCCGCCACCATTCTGGATGTTGTGCAGCAGATTGACCTGCAACATACGCTGTTCATCGTCGCCTCTAAGTCGGGTGGCACCATCGAGACGCTCTCGCATTTCCGCTACTTCCATGAGAAGGTCGCTAACTTCGCCGGAGACGACGCGGGCGCGCACTTCATCGCGATTACCGACGCCGGAACCAAGCTCGACGATCTCGCGCAGAGCCTGCATTTCCGCGCCATCTTCCGCAATCCAACCGACATCGGTGGCCGCTATTCTGCGCTCTCCTTCTTTGGGCTGGTTCCTGCGGCGATCATCGGCGTGGAAGTCGAAAAGCTGCTCGACCGCGCCGACGCGATGGCCAGCGCCTGCGCCGCGGATTCCGACGCGCGCGCGAATCCCGGCGTCTGGCTGGGAACGATTCTTGGCACTCTGGCCAACGGTGGGCGCAACAAAGCGACCCTGGTCGTCTCGCCGCCGATCAGCGCCTTCGGCTACTGGCTGGAGCAACTGATCGCTGAGAGCACAGGTAAAGAGGGCAAGGGCATTCTGCCGGTAGAGGGCGAGGCGCTTGGCGACCCCTCGGTCTATGGTAACGACCGTGTCTTCGTCTATCTGCGCACCGAGACAGGCTATGATCCCGGGCAGGATGAGGCCGTCAAGCAGTTGGAGATGGCGGGACAGCCGGTCGTGCTGCTCCATCTGTCAGATACCTATGACCTGGGCGCCGAGTTCTTCCGCTGGGAATTCGCAACGGCCATCGCGGGCGCGTTCCTGGGTATCAACGCCTTCGACCAGCCCAATGTGCAGGAGTCGAAGGACAACACCGACCGCATCCTGAAAGACTACGTGCAGTCGAAGATGATTCCGGCCCCGCGCGCGGTCTTGCAGACGCAGTCGCGCAATGTCTCGCTGGTCGCCAGCGGCGAGATCGCGCAACGTTTGCGCGAGTCCGTCTCGCTTCAGGCGGCGATGGAGGTCATCGCGCGGCAGGCGGGCGAGGGCGACTATATCGCCCTGCTGGCGTATATCGAGCGCACCCCGGAGACCAACCAGGCGCTCGAAGCGATCCGGCTGCGGCTGCGCGACCTGCGCCATGTCGCAACGACACTCGGCTATGGGCCGCGCTTCCAGCACTCGACCGGACAGGAGCACAAAGGCGGATCTAATACCGGCGTCTTCCTGCAGTTCGTCGCAACCGATAGCGTCGACGTGCCGATTCCCGATGAGCTATATACGTTCAGCGTGCTCAAGCAGGCGCAGGCGCTCGGCGATCTTCAGTCGCTGGAAGCGCATGATCGACGTGTGATTCGCATCGATCTTGGCACAGGCATTGCCGGTGGTCTGGGAGAGGTGCTCCAGGCGCTCGAAGCGGCGACGGTCGCATAGGTCGGATAGGTCGGATAGGTCGCATAGGTTGTATGGCAGTGATCACCCTGGCGTACCAGTAAGTATCCAGGGCGCGTACTACTAATCGGTAAAATCAGGAGGGAATTCCGATGGAGTTGGGTATCTATGGTCTGGGCCGCATGGGCGCGAACATGACCGTACGCCTGGTGCGCGGCGGCCACCGCGTTGTCGCGTCGAATCGCAGCCCTGGGCCAGTGAACGAGGCGGCGTCGGTGGGCGCGGTTCCGGCGTTCACTCTCGAAGAGATGGCCTCGAAACTGCAAGAGTCCCCACGTATCGTCTGGATGATGGTGCCGTCGGGCCAGGTGACCGACGACACGCTGCATCACATCATGGGGTTGCTCAAGCCAGGTGACATCATCATCGACGGCGGTAACTCGAACTTTCACGATACCATGCGGCGCGCCCAGGAGGTGACGGCGGCTGGGATGCATTACATGGACTGTGGCACCAGCGGCGGCATCTGGGGGCTGAAAGAGGGCTACAGCCTGATGGTCGGCGGTGAGAAGTCCATCTACGATCACTGCGAGCCGATCTTCAAGACGCTCGCGCCGCCCAACGGCTACGGCTATATGGGCGCGTCCGGCGCCGGACACTTCGTCAAGATGGTGCATAACGGCATCGAATACGGCATGCTTCAGGCGTATGGCGAGGGCTTCGAGATCATCGAGAAGTCGCAGTTCAAGCCCGACCTGCGCGAGGTGACGCGCGTCTGGCAGAACGGCAGCGTCGTCCGCTCGTGGCTGCTCGACCTGGCCGCGCTGGCCTTCGCCGACGACCCGCAACTTGCCAACATCAAAGGCTACGTGCAGGATTCGGGCGAGGGGCGCTGGACCGTGCAGGCAGCCATTGACGAGGATGTCCCCGCGCCAGTCATCACGCTCTCGCTGCTCCAGCGCTTTGTCTCGCGGCAGGAGGATTCGTTCTCGGCGAAGGTTATCGCGGCGCTGCGCAACCAGTTCGGCGGCCATGCGGTCAAGTTTGAGTCTGGTGAGCTGGGCGGCCAGCGCCAGGAGCCTGACGGCCAGTAGAATACTCCGCTCATCGCGCTCTGGGGGGCTGGATCGCCCCTCAGAGAGTGATGCGTCGCGGCGTGAGGCTGGCATGAGGCGTGCGCGTGGTCTGTCGAGAGCAAAGAAAGCGATCCATGTATGAATGAGACATCGACCTCCTCAAATCCGTTACGCGCGGGCATGCGCAGCGCCCGTACGGTGCAGCCCTGCGTGCTCGTCATCTTCGGCGCGACCGGCGACCTGACCCATCGCAAGCTGCTCCCGGCGCTCTACAACCTTGCCATCGAGCAGCCGCTGCCGCCGCAGTTCAGCGTCGTGGGCGTGGCGCGTCGCCCCTTCAGCGATGAGGAGTTTCGCCTGCAGGCGATGGACTCGATCAACAAGTTCTCGCGGCGCACGCCGGTCAATCCCGCCGTCTGGGATACGTTCGCTAAAGGGCTATTCTACTGCCAATCACAGTTCGACGACCCCGAAGGCTATCAGAAACTGAGCGAGCTGCTCGACCGGCTGGACCGCGAGCGCGGCACCGAGGGCAACCGTCTCTTCTACCTGGCGACGCCGCCAAACTTCTATCCCGTCATCGGCGACCTGCTGCACAAATCAGGCGTCGCGAAACGTGGCAGGGATCAGGGATCCAATTTCTCGCGTATCATCGTCGAAAAACCGTTTGGCCATGACTACGACTCCGCGCTGAAGCTGAATGCTGAGCTTAACAAAGGGTTTTCCGAATCGCAGATTTATCGCATCGATCACTATCTTGGCAAAGAGACTGTCCAGAATATCATGGTGCTACGCTTCGGCAACGGCTTCTTCGAGCCGATCTGGAATCGGCGCTACATCGACAACGTCCAGATCACCGTGGCGGAGACGCTCGGCGTGGGCGGGCGCGGCGACTACTACGAAGAAGCGGGCGCCATCCGCGATATGATTCAGAACCACATGATGCAACTGCTGACGCTGACGGCGATGGAGCCGCCCGTCACCTTTGGCGCAGACTCGGTGCGCGACGAGAAAGAGAAGGTGCTGCGCGCCATTCCGCCGCTGCACGACGCCGAAATCACGGTGGATACAGTGCGCGGGCAGTATGGCTCCGGCTATGTGGGTGGCGAGAAGGTGGTCGCCTACTGTCAGGAGAAAGATGTTGACCCCACCTCACATACCGAGACGTATGTGGCGCTCAAGCTCAATATCGAGAACTGGCGCTGGGCCGGAGTCCCTTTCTATCTGCGACACGGCAAGCGGCTGACCAAGCGGCTCACTGAGATCGCCATCCAGTTCAAGCGACCGCCCTACCTGCTGTTTTCAGGGACCGGGGCGGAGGAAATTCAGGCAAACGTGCTTTCGCTGCGCATACAGCCCAATGAGGGGATATCGTTGCGCTTTACGGCAAAGGTGCCGGGTCAGGAAATGCATCTGCGTGCTGTCAACATGGACTTCCTCTATGGCAGCTCGTTCGGTGTCGAGCCGCCCGAAGCCTATGAGCGTCTGTTGCTGGACTGCATGCTCGGTGATCCAACCCTCTTTACCCGGATCGATGAGACCTTGCTCGCCTGGAAGCTGGTGGATACCATCATTGCGGGCTGGAGCAAAGACCGCACGCCGCTCACGCAATATGAGCCGGGGACCTGGGGGCCGAAAGAGGCTGACCACCTCATCGAGCGCGATGGTAGAACCTGGAGACGGTTATGAGCGAGATCAACGACCTCCTTGCGGGAAGACGCAAAGTCGAGGTCGATCAGATTGAAAGCGCGCTGGATGGTATCTGGCGCGAGACCAATGTCAACACGCTATCCGGCGGCGGCGTTCCCGTTTCGCGGAATGCCGTGATGACGCTGGTCGCGTATACGCAAAACGAAGAAGAGGCGGTGCGCGCGCTCAAGACCATCGATTCGATGAGCTCGACACATCCATCGCGCTGCATCCTCGTCACGACGCTCAATGCCCGCGAGGGCGCGCCCATCGAAGCCTATGTGGGCGGCTATTTGCGCACCCAGGGCGGCGCAAGCAGCTACGGCGAGCAGATCGTGCTGGAAGCGCGTGATGGCGCGGCGCGCCATATGCCTGGCGCGGTCCTGCCGCTCATCCTGTCTGGTCTGCCATCATTCCTCTGGTGGAACGGCGAGCCGCCCTGGCGCACCGAGCAGTTCGAGGCCATGGTGGATGGCAGCGACCGCATCATCGTCGATACGTCGGAGATGACCCACGGCGAGGATGGTCTGGTCGCGCTGGACGACATCGACCGTCGCAAGCTCTCGAACTGCGCCTTCAGCGACTTCAACTGGACGCGCCAGCAACCCTGGCGCGAGCTGGTGGCGGGATTCTTCGACGCCGACGTGCTCCGTCCCTATCTCGATGGCATCGATCGCCTGACGGTCGAATATGCCGCTGGAGGCGAGAACACGCAACCGAATCCCGCAGCGGCCTACCTCTTCGTGGGCTGGCTCGCCTCGCGGCTCAACTGGCGCACACAGCATGGCGCCCACGGCTCCGGTATGGACGTGGAACGGCAGCATACGCTCTACAGCGCCGACGGGCAGCCAATCGTCGTCGAGGTGACCGCGCGCTATGGCGTGCCGATCAAGAGTTGGCA
Source organism: Ktedonobacterales bacterium (assembly GCA_036273675.1). GTDB lineage: Bacteria > Chloroflexota > Ktedonobacteria > Ktedonobacterales > JADMIN01 > DAHUXT01. The sequence goes on from DASUHD010000068.1 coordinate 18,027, forward strand.
TGACATCGTACCAGAGGAAGCCAGTATCGACGCCAGCGCCTCGGGCGTGCGGCCAGGCGTGGGGCCAGCATGTGTCGGCCCTGGCGCGCTCATGAGCGTTCATCTGCATGCGCGCGCGGGTGGCAAGGCAGGCACCTTCGCGGTGGCGCGCGAGCGTGATATGCGTCATGCCTCGACGCTAAGCCATGTGCCTGAACAGGTCTTGCCGTCACAGACTGTGCATCTGCCGTCGCTTGGGGAGTCGGCGCTGTTGATGGAGCAGTTGCAGCAGTTGACCCACAACCCGATCTACGAGAGCGCGCTCACCGCGGCGGCGCATCTCAGTGGCCTAACGCCAGGGAGGGTAAGGTCGTGAGCGCAACGCATGGTTCGACAGGCAACCCGGACAACGAGAATAACGCGCACATCCTTATCAACGTCTACGACGATCTGGACGCCGTGGCCCATGCGGCGGCCGATCTGTTGGTGCAGTTGCAGACCGCCGACCGGCCACAGGAGCACTTCAACATCGCGCTCTCTGGCGGCTCGACGCCGCGCGCCCTCCACCGCGTGCTGGTGGCGCCACCCTATCGCGAGCGGGTTGACTGGGAGAGCATGCAGTATTTCTGGGGCGATGAGCGATTTGTTCCACCCGACGACCCCGACAGCAACTACCGCATGGCGCGCGAGACGCTGCTGGCCGACGCGCCCGTCACCTCCGACCAGGTGCATCGCGTGCCAACCGAGCGCGGCGATCCGGCGATGGTCGCGGAGCTATACGAGGCCGACATCCGTCGCGATATGAACATCCTGCCCGGCCAGTTCCCCCGCTTCGATCTGATTCTGCTTGGCATGGGGCCAGATGGCCACTGCGCGTCGCTCTTCCCGCACACCGAGGCGCTGCACGTACGCGACCGGCTGGTCACGGCGAACTTTGTGCCGAAACTCAACGCCAACCGTATCACCTTCACGGCGCCCGTCATCAACAACGCCGCCGCCGTGGTCTTCCTGGTCGCCGGGGCAGACAAAGCTGACGCGCTCGCCGCCGTCCTCGAAGGTGCGCGTGACCCAGAGACCTACCCATCACAGTTGATCGCACCCGAACATGGAGCGCTGCACTGGCTGGTCGACCGCGCGGCGGCGGCCAAACTGCGGCGGGCCCACTAGTTTTGTGATTCGCAGAGGAGCAATATATGGCGCTCGTGGTCCCCTCGATTCTCTCCGCCGACTTTACCCGCCTGGGCGAACAGGTCGCCGCGGCGCAGGCTGGCGGGGCCGACCGGCTGCAGATTGACGTGATGGATGGCCGCTTCGTCCCCAACATCACCGTTGGCCCGCTGGTAGTCGAGGCTGTCCGACGCGCCACCACGCTGCCGCTGGAAGCGCATCTGATGATCGTCGAGCCTGAGCGCTACGTAGGCGACTTCGCGAAGGCGGGCGCCGATATCATCATCGTCCATCAGGAGGCGTCACCGCATCTGCATCGCACCGTCGAGGAGATCAAGCGGCTGGGCAGGCGCGCTGGTGTGGCGATCAATCCGGCAACACCGCTGGCGACCCTGCAAGAAATCCTCAACGACATTGACCTCGTCCTCTGCATGACGGTTGACCCCGGCTTTGGCGGCCAGCAGTTTATCAGCGGCGTTCTGCCGAAGATTTCGCGGCTGCGGGCGATGATCGAACAGCACGGGGCGCGCTGCGACCTCGAGGTGGATGGCGGCATCCACGCGGAGACCGCGCCACTGGTAGTGAAGGCGGGCGCGAATGTGCTGGTGGCGGGCTCGGCGGTCTACGGCGACAAGGACGGCGTCGCGGCGGCCATCAACCGGCTGCGCCAGGCTATCGGCGCACCCGTCGAATAAGCATACCGATGTACACTGGCAGCTTGTGTATGAGCGGCCTTTTTGGGTACCTCATGGCCGCTTGAATTGCCCCCTGCGCTGGCCAGGATGTACAATGCCTCAGCAAGTCATATGCCTACGCGAGTTGCGTGTCGTGGAGATTCCTGGCTCACTTTTTGCACGTGAGCTAAGAACGCCTAACAGAACCGTCATGCTCTGGTGGCAATGATGGGAGTAGGCCAGCTTCGCGGCCTGAAGGCCGCAGCTAAGCACAGGGTTTTGCTAGGAACTCTAAGGAGCGCGGGTGGTGTACGCGCTCGCGGTATGACTGCTACGGAGACCAGGACGGGGGATGCCGCATGCCAAAGAAGATCCTGATTGCTGACGACGAGTTGCCAGTAGCTGAGATGTTAAAACAGGCGCTAGATGCCGAGGGGTACGAGACGTATAAGGCGACCCAGAGTCTCCGCTTTTACGACGAGGTGCGCGAACATCACCCTGACCTGATCCTGCTCGATCTGATGATGCCGTATCTGGAGGGCGATGATGAGCTAACCCTACTCAATATGAACCCGGAGACACGCGGCATCCCAGTCGTCATCGTGACGGCGAAGGCCGATGCGCGCCAAGACCTGGCACGCTATCGCCAAATGGGTGTCGCGGATATCGTCATCAAACCGTTCCAACTCGACCGCCTGTTGCAGGCCATCAAAGGCGTCATTGGCGCCGCCTGATCTCAACCGAACGATTTTAAGTCGATGGAAGCCAATAGCCCACCACCGGAGGAGTCCCCGTGACCGAGACATCTGAGACGACAGCGCCCGCAACCGCCGCAATCCCTGCGCAGCGGCGGGTAGCGCTGGATGCGATGGGCGGCGACCACGCCCCGGTCGAGGTGGTGGCGGGAGCAATTCAGGCGGCGCGCGAGTATGGCGTCGGGGTATTGCTCGTCGGCCCACAGGACACCATCCGCGCCGAGCTAGCGAAGCACGACACCACGGGACTTGATCTCGAAATCGTCCATACCGACGAAGTCATCGGCATGGATGAGCATCCCGCCGAGGCGGTGCGCAACAAGAAGCGCAACTCGATCACGCTCTCACACCAGCTCGTGCGCGACGGCAAGGCGCTGGGCGCGATCTCCGCAGGGAATAGCGGCGCAGTGATGGCCGCCGCGATCTTCACCTTCCGCCGCCTGCGCGGGATCGACCGGCCAGCGTTTGGCGCGGTGGTGCCAGCGGCCAGTGGCCGCCAGACGCTCGTGCTGGATATCGGCGCGAACACCGACTGCAAACCGCCCTACCTGCTCCAGTTCGCGCTGATGGGCGCGGTCTACATGAAGAGCGTGCTGGGAATTGGAAGTCCGCGGGTGGGCCTGCTGGCGAACGGCGAAGAAGAGACCAAGGGCGACCAACTCACGCAGGAGGCGCACCAGCTCATCAAAGCGGCGGCGCCAGCGGCGAACATCAACTTCATCGGCAACGTCGAGGGGCGCGACATCAACGCGGGTACGGTGGATGTGGTGGTCTGCGACGGGTTCGTGGGCAATGTCGTCCTCAAGCTCAGCGAGGGCCTTGCCAAGATGCTACTGAGCACTATCCGCACCGAACTGATGTCGGGCATCGTCTCCAAAGCGGGTGGGCTGCTCGCCAAACCTGCCTTCGACCGCGTACGAAAGAAGATCGACTACGAGGAGTACGGCGGCGTGCCAGTGCTGGGTGTCAATGGTGTCTCGGTCATCTGCCACGGCAGCTCGCACGCCAAGGCAATCAAGAACGCCATCCGGGTGGCGCTTCAGACAGCGGACGCGCACCTGCCCGAACGGATCAGCGAGGGCGTCGGCCGGCTTCAGGCGCAGCTCCCCAGCGAGAGCGCCGAAACTTCAGAGACCGCTTCATCGTAACCGCTCGCCACGAGCCTGTCTGGAGACTGACCTTGGATGTCATGCGTCTGACTGTGATTGATTCCGCTGGAACCGTCAGCTTCATCGCCCATTCGTCGGCGGCGCTCGCCCTGACCGCCGCCTGCGCCGAAAACCCAACAACGCTGGATGACCTGCTCACCGCCTCCCAGCGCTACGACCGTGGGCTGCGCGCGATGGTGCTGCGCGGGCTGAGCATCTTCGACGAGCACAATCTCCCGGATCAGCTGGACGCCATCCACCGCCAGATCGCGGAGTTGCCGCCGCGCGAGGCGCCGCCGTTCCGCGTCTATGATTCGATCACGCTCGAAGCCAGCCTGCGTCCAGTGCGGGCAGGCGTCATCCTTTTCAATCTTCCCGCACGACGCATCGTGCAGATCGAGAACACCTATGAGCCGCTGAGCCGCACGGGCGAGATCAACTTCCACAACGGCAAGTACCTCAGCATCCGCCTGCTCCCCTACGAGCTTCCCCTCACCTGGAGCATCGTGCCGTAACAGGGCAGTTGTGTCTCTGCGATTGGATGAGTCGGCGTAGTATAGTGTATGCAAGGTAATGAGTCGAGGAGACCGATATCATGGTAGACGAATTGCGTGAGGCGCTAGACCTTCTCGGACAACTCCCCGATGAGGAGCAGCGCAAGATCGCCCAAATCGTGCTCGAAGAGATCGAACAGCGCGATTGGGACAAGCTAGTGAGCTCACCCCGTTCAAAAGCATTCCTGACGCGCCTGATCGCGGAGGCAAAGGCTGGCGAGATTGAAGATGGCGGACTGGACCTGCCGTGAAGTCTCGCCGCACGAAACAATTTCGCGCCGCATTGGAAGCTTTACCTCCCGCCATACAGAAGCAGGCGGCAGATGCATACCAGCGTTGGCAGCAAAATCCATCGCATCCTGAACTGCATTTCAAGCCGATTGATCCCTCCGATCCCGACGTATTCTCCATTCGCATTGGGAGGGGATATCATGCTATCTGCGAGCGTCAACTCGATGGCTCATACCTCTGGCTATGGATTGGGACGCACGAAGACTACAACAAGATTGTCTGAACGGAAATTTAGAATCCCCTCGCCGCCATGATTGCAGCGAGGGGATCGATGATCTCTTATGGCCAGAATTGCGCTAGAAGACGACGGCCTCGTGATCGATGTGTTGCGCGGGAACCAGTGTCAGGTGTGGAGTGGCAGTGACGCGGCGCATTTCCGCCTTCTCGGCGCGCTGACGCGCTGCCAGTGCTCGTCGCGCCCGCACCACACCGATGCCCGCCTCGGCCAGCACCTGCACCAACTGCTCGTGCTCGTTGCGTGCTGCGTCCTCATCGGCGCTGCGCACCTCGCAGAGCGCCTGGCGCACCATCACCAGATAGCCGTGCTGCACCGGGTAGGCGCCCGTCACGAAGCCTTTGCCGCCCGGACGCATGTGGGTCGCCACCGCGAAATCATGCCCATCCGCCGTGATTACGCGATGCCGCAGCAACTCATCGCGATACGGCATACAACTACGGACGCTGCCCGCCGGAGGCTGCGTCACATACATCGCCGACCGACGTGAAACGGTCTGCTCACCTTCCACCTGTGCCACGCTTGCCATGGTCGTTGCCACCCTTCTCGCTTCCGCGTCGTCTCTTCGCCTGCTTTTCGCATGCTCATCGCCAAGGGTTCACGCACTGGCACGGTCTGCACAGAAGGGTGCGATGGCCGCCTGACGCCAATATCGGTACGCGCGTCAGGAACAGCCCTGGATAAGAACGGTCCAACAGGCTCCAATAAGCCGTTGGGTATGCCGGTTCGCAAAATAAATAACCACGAGCGCTTGGGGGAAATCGCACCCTGTGCATCATGCCTTCATCTATTAAAGCGAGTGAGAAAGAGAAAAGTCGCTCATCCGGTACTTCAGTGCATACAAGAAGCGCATACAAGACGACCGTCACAGCCTTAACATACGCTGAGAGTTACGCCACTATGCCTATGCTATCTTGTGAGCCAACCAGCGCTGCGCCTATAATGCGCGTGCGATAGCTGTATAGAGCCGTATGGCTACATCAGCAGCGACTGCGGCAGTCTCCTGATAGGGCAGGGAGCGGGAATGAACCAGCAGCAACCTTCAGGTCACGGCGATGGCCAACCGGCGCCGCGCCTGCTCGTGGTTGATGACGAGATGGCGATTACCAATGTCATCCGGATCGGCATGGAGCACGCGGGCTTCCTGGTCACCTGCGCCACCGAGGGCTATCAGGCGCTGGATATGGCGCAGCGGCTCCGGCCCGATCTCGTCATTCTCGACGTGATGCTGCCCGACCTCGATGGCTTCGAGGTGTGCCGCAGGCTGCGGGAGAACCAGGCCACCTCTAACATCCCCATCCTGATGCTGACCGCGAAAGATGATGTGAAAGATCGTGTCCAGGGGCTGGAGATCGGCGCCGACGACTATGTCACCAAGCCCTTCAACCTGCAAGAGCTGGTGGCGCGGGTGCGCGCCCTGCTCCGCCGCCAGCAGCGTGTCGTCGACACGGGCGGACCCGGTGGCCGCGTGCTCACGATCAACGACCTCACGCTGGACGAGGCCGCGCACGAGGTGAAGCGCCGTGGACGGATCATCGAACTGACCGCGACCGAATTCAACCTGCTCCATCTCTTCATGACCCACCCGCGCCAGGTGCTTGACCGCCAGACCATCCTCAATCGCATCTGGGGCTACGACTTCATGGGCGAGACCAACATCATCGAGGTCTACGTCCGCTACCTGCGCGAGAAGATCGAAGACGAACCGAGCGCGCCACGCTTCATCCAGACGGTGCGAGGCATCGGCTACGTGCTGAAGGGGTAACGGCACACCATGTCACACCAGGCGCACTCAGCCGCGCAGACATCCGAGCAGCCAAGCCCTCCGCGGGCGCGCCGACCAGGCTGGTTTCACAGCCTGCGCTGGCGGCTCATCCTCGTCTATGCCGGGCTGCTCGCCGTGATCCTGCTGGGCCTGGGGATGGTGCTGAATCTGGTCATTGGCCGCGTGCTCTACTCCAACGAGCTGACCGCGTTCCAGACCGAGGCGCGCGCGGTCGTCGGCACAAGCCAGCAGGCCTGGGATACCCTCGTCCGCGGGCAGCCCGCCGACCAGTGCGCCAATGCCGTCAGCTATCAGGAGGGCTTTCAGCAGGCAATAGCTGACCCAATGATGCGTTTTCCCGGCATCGAAAACGTCTATCTGCTCGACAAGCGCGGCATTGTCGTCGCCTCATCAGATGGCGGCGGCGTGGGCGACCTCGGCCCCAACGTGACGCGCCTGCGTAGCGCGCAACTGATCGCGCGCGTCCGGGCGGCACAGAGTACAGGCGCCGGCTATATCGCCGATGTCGCCTATACCGCGGAGAGCGGCCAGCTAGGCGTTGACCTGCTGGCGGTGCGCTATCCGACCACATCGTTCTGCGCCGATGCGCGCGGGACGGACGTCGGCATCGTCGAGGTCATCACGTCGTTCCCCCGCTCGCGCGCGGTGCTTGGCATCGTGCGGCTGCTGCTGCTGGGGACGTTCATCGCGGCGCTGCTGGTAGGCATCCTGATTGGCAGCCCGCTAATTGGACGGCTGCTGCGGCCGCTCACCAGGATTTCGCGCGCGTCGAAGCGCATCGCCAGCGGCGATCTGAGCTATCGCGTGGGCCTGCCCAAGCGCACCGACGAAATCGGCCAGCTCGCCAACTCGTTCGACGAGATGGCCGAGCGCATCGAGCAGGCCTTCACCGCGCAGCAGGCGTCCGAGGAGCGCATGCGGATGTTTATCGCCGACGCCTCACACGAATTGCGCACCCCTCTGACGGCCATCCGTGGCTATCTCGACCTGCTGAACATGGACGCGATTGACGATCCGGCAACGGCGCGGTCCTCGCTCCAGGCGGCACGCAACGAGGCCGACCGCATGTCGCGGCTGCTCAACGATCTGCTGACGCTGGCGCGGCTGGATATTGGCCGACCGGCGCAGCGCGAGCCGGTGGATATCGTTGCGCTGGCGGGCGAGGCGGTGGACCAGGCGCGCATCCTGGCGGGCGAGCGCTCGGTCACGCTCCAGACGGATGGGCAAGGCCCGCTGATGGTTCGCGGCGATCACGACCGGCTCAAGCAGGTCTTACTGGCGCTGCTGGATAACGCGCTGAAATACGGACGACCCGCGCCGGAGGGCTGGGTGCATGTCCAGGTGGGGCGCAGCGCGGGCGATGCATTCATCGCCATCGAGGACAACGGGCGGGGCATCGCGCCGGAAGACCAGGCGCATATCTTCGACCGCTTCTATCGCGGTGAGCGCGCCGAACGCAAACGGCGGGTGGTCGCGGCCCGCGCAGCCCAGCGTCAACAGAGCAATCCCACCAGCTTCGGCGCCACCATTCCCCCGGCGCCCGACCAGAATACGCCCGCCGTCGCGTCCAGCGGCTCGGGGCTGGGGCTAGCGATTGCCCGCGCCATCGTGCGCGCACATGGCGGCGAGATTCGCGTGCAGAGCCAGCCAAACGTCGGTACGGTCTTCACGATCCGCCTGCCACTGATGGTATAATCCGCATTTCTGTCCCTCCCGCCTTCAGACCCCTGAACAAGGGAAGCTACATAATCTAGCGCACTTTAAAGCAAGCATACTTGACAACCCCTGTATGCTTTGAAGCAGATACAGGTATCTTCTTGAGTGTGTCTGTGTTTCAGGAATCGCGAATGAGACAAGGAAAGAGAGCGGCGCTATGCGCCTTTTTGGCTGGCGGCGTGGAGCCTCTAGACGGGCCGATTCAGGTGAGTTAGCGGCGGACCTGGCACAGTGGGAGGGAGATACGCCCTTCCGGGTTGTGGGCGGCAGACGGCGCAAGGCCGGTATACCCTACATCGTGCCGTGGGATATCGAAGAGCATAACCGTCTGGATTTCCAGCATTTCATGCTGCGCTATGCGCTTCGTGGCAACTATGCCGCGCCAATTCGCGATCCACAGAGCATCCTGGATGTCGGCAGCGGCACGGGCCGCTGGGCCATCGAGATGGCCAACCATTTCAAACGCGCCTCGGTGGTCGGTTTCGATATCAGTCCTCCGCCGGTTGACCTGCTCGCCGAGAAGGGCATGGAGATGCGCCCCAGGAACTATCGGTTCGTGCTTGGGAATCTCCTGGAAGGTTTGCCCTTCCCTGACCGCAGCTTCGACTACGTCCATATGCGGGCGCTGGTAACGGCCATTCCCCATGATCGCTGGCAGGGGGTCATCGGCGACCTGGCGCGTGTGACACGGCCGGGCGGCTGGGTGGAATCGCTTGAGGTGACCTTTCTGGAGGGCGGCGGCCCCGCGGTCAATCAGTTGATGGCCTGGCTGGATGCTACTCTTGCCCTGCGCAATGTGGTCTTTATGGATGGCGGGGCGGTTGACACGGTGATGCGCTCGGTTGGGTTGACACAGGTGGGCGTCCGTAAAATGCCGATGCCATGCGGCGACTCTGGGGGGCGGCTTGGCAAAATGCTTGCCACTGATTGGATCTCAGTGCTGAAAGGTATCGGGGGGATGACCGTCGCGCAAGGAGTCGCGACGGCTGAGCAATTCAATCATGCCATCGAGGAGATGCAGCGCGAGCTGGCCGACCCACGGCTCCAATGCGTTATGCCGCTCTACATCGCCTTTGGCCAGCGCCAGTAGCAGCCCATTCACATATTGATGATCCAGTGAGGACGGCGCCACATGCCCATGAAAGTGTACGAGGCAATACTGGCGCACCCGGCAAGTGTTGCACGCGTGGTGGCCGCGCGGCCAGCCATCGAGCGCGCTGGAGGAAGCGTCAAGCTCGCGCCACCTACAAGGAGCGGTATGGTGCTGGCGACACTTATGCTGCCAGACCAATACACGCCACAGGATTTCCTACCCGGACTTCCCTTTTACCCCATGTGACAGTTCCTGCCCCTCCCGACACGAACTGGCGCAAGGGAAGGGCAAGGAATAGACACTCGTTATGGGCGCTCACCCACCGGAACGAACTTCAGTCCCTGGGGGCCGACGTATTCCGACTGCGGGCGGATCAGCCGATTGCCCACCATCTGCTCCAGCACGTGCGCCGTCCATCCGGCGACGCGGCTGATGGCGAAGGTGGACGGGAAGAGATCGCGGTCCAGCCCCACCGAGCTGAGGACGGCGGCGGAGTAGAATTCGACGTTGGTGTAGAGCTTCTGGTCCGACTTGCGGCGGTGCAGCTCGGCCAGCGCGTACTCCTCAGTACCGTGGGCCAGCGCGAAGAACTCCGGCGTGGACGACTGGCGCGCCATCTCGCGCAGAATCTCGGCGCGCGGGTCGGTCGTCTTGTAGACGCGGTGGCCAAATCCCATCAACTTATGATGGCCGTCGAGCGCATGATCGATCCACGGCTTGATGTTGTCCACCGTGCCAATCGCGTCGAGCATATCCATCACCAGCGCGGGCGCGCCGCCGTGCAGCGGCCCCTTGAGCGCGCCGATGCCGCCGACAATCGCGGAGCAGATATCCGACTCGGTCGAGGCGATGACACGCGCGGTGAAGGTCGAGGCGTTCATGCTGTGATCGGCCAGCAAGACCAGATAGGTGTCGAGGCTCTTGACGTGATTCTCCGGCGGGACCTCGCCAGTCAACATATAGAGGTAGTTCGCGGCGTGGCCAAGGTCGGCGCGGGGCGCGACAGGCTCCTTGCCCTTGCGCAGCCGGTCGAACGCGGCGACAATCGTCGGGAAGCGCGCGGCCAGCGCCAGCGCCTGCTCGAAGGTTGCCTTGCCGCTGATCGGCAGCGCAGCGCCAATCGCTGATGCGCCGGTGCGCAGGTCGTCCATGGGGTCAGTGGAGGCGGGCATCGCCTTGATGGTCGCCAGCACGGCGTCGGGCAGCGCGCGCTGGGCGCTCATCGTCGCACGCAGGGTGTCTAGCTCGACCTGATTGGGCAGATGGCCCTTCCAGAGCAGGAAACAAACCTCTTCAAAGGTCGCCTTGCCCGCGAGCTGGCCGATATCATAGCCGCGATAGACGAGGCGCCCTTCGTTGCCGAAAACATGGCTAATGGCGGTCGAGGCGACGACCACGCCATCAAGACCCTTCGGCGCGGCGCTGGAGTTGGACGTGGTTACAGAGGACATCATTGTCTCCTTTAGCTCCTGGAAAGCCACTGGGGAAGCCAGGCTACTACTGAACACCGGAAGCGACCTCGCTCCCAGCTAGGGAAAGCACACCTGCCGCCAGTAGCGCGCACCCCGCGCCGCTACGGCTCCTATACTAGGTTATAGTTGATTTGTGTTGATTTGTCCAGCCTGTTTTTCGCCAATTTACTCGACATAAGTCTAGTGCGCACAGCGTGGCAGAGTGCCTGCGCGATGTGCTATGCTGTGCTATCATGGCTGGCGCTCAGAGGGCTGCGCCGCTGGACCGCCCGGCTCATACCGGACAGGCGGCATACGCCACAGGCGCACTACCATGGAGGTCGGCTCTGCGCTGATCTCTACCTGGCGACCTCGGTCGCTCGTATCAGGGAGCTTCACATGGCATCTCGATTTGATCCCTACGCTCTCCGCTGGCAGGCAGGTGTAGGCCCCATCGCCACCCCAAACGATCTGCTGGTGCCAAACGTCATCGAGCAGACACCGCGCGGTGAGCGAGGCATGGATATCTACTCGCGCCTCCTGAAGGAACGCATCATCTTTATTGGCACGCCGATTGACGACCACGTAGCAAATCTGGTGGTGGCGCAGTTGCTCTTCCTCTCCAGCGAAGACGCCACCAAGGATATCAGCATCTATATCAATAGCCCTGGCGGCAGCATCTACGCCGGGCTGGCGATCTATGACACCATCCAGCACCTCAAGTGCGATGTCTCGACCGTCTGCATGGGCATGGCGATGAGCATGGGTGCGGTGCTGCTGGCCGCTGGCTCCAAGGGCAAGCGGTTCGCGCTGCCCAACTCCACCATCCTGATCCACCAGCCGCTGGGCGGCGCCGAGGGTCAGGCGACGGATATCGAGATCACCGCGCGTGAGATCATCCGCCTGCGCGACTCGCTCTATAACATCCTGGTCAAGCATACTGGCCAGTCCATGGATCGCATCAAGCAGGACTCCGACCGCAACTTCTACATGAAGGCCGAAGACGCCCTCAAGTATGGCATTGTGGACGAGATTCTGACCCCGAGTGAGACCGCGGCGCTCACCAGCTAGTCGCGGTCCAAACAGCCCTGGAGTAAGTTTGCGCTTGCTCTGGGGCTGCTCTCTATTTGCCGTGCGTGGCGGCGCTTCGCAAGCGACGAGGGAGGCTGCTATGGCGACGAGAAGCCCGCGTGTCAGCCTACGCATGCGCGTCCTCCGCGAAATCTTCGGCCTGCTCTACCGCAACCGCTACCTCTACTGGTTCGCCAGCACCGTGCCATTCGCTGGACAGTGGCGCGTCTGGCAGCGACTGGCGCTCCCGCGCATCCGAGGCGCGCGCGTGCTGGAAATCGGCTGTGGACCAGGCAAGCTGCTGGCCGACATGGTCCGCGCGGGCTACACCTGCGCCGCGGTCGACCGCTCGCCGCAGATGGTGGCCGCCGCCAGAGACGAGTTGAAGCGCCAGGGTCTTCCCGAGACGCCGATCTCGCGGGGCGACGCGCAGCACCTGCCGTTTCTCGGCGAGAGCTTCGATACCGTCGTCAGCACCTTCCCCACCGACTACATCTATGAACCAGCCTCGCTCCGTGAGGTCGCGCGGGTGCTACGTCCCGGCGGGCGACTGGTGGTGGTGATGGGCGCGGGGCTGCTGCCGACGCGCGTAGCCCTGCTGCCGCTGGTTGGACTGGCGCGGCTGGTCTACGGGCCGTCGGCTCCATCCTCGGGGCGCGGCTGCGCGGCATCCGCACAGACAACCCGCCTGCCGCTCGACGCCGCTGGCCTGGTGGGCAAACCCCAGTGCGTGCGCGGGCCATTCTGGGAGGCGTACCTTATCGTTGCTGAGAAGCCAGGCACGCTCGCTCAGCCATAATCGCCTCAGAGCGCGATCCAGTAGATCGAGACAATCTCCCCGGAGTCAAGCGCAGCGCCTGAGCGCTCCAGCACGCCGCCGTTGTTCACGATGACGCGCACCGATGCGAGATTGTCGTCCCGCACCGGCAGCATCACACGCTCCAGGCCGAGGGCGCGCGCCTTCTCGAGCACGAGCGCCAGCATCCGTGTCGCATAGCCGTTGCCGCGCTGGCACGGGCGGACGTTGTAGCCGATGTGGCCGTTATGCCGCTCGAAGGGCGGCGTCAGGCGCCAACGAAAGCGAATCTCACCCAGCGCGCGCCCTTCACGGTCAAGCAACACGTAGGTCGTCTGTGGCACGATATCCGGTGGCAAGTCGATGCCCAGCGATTCATTGCGCAGATCATCCACGAAGGCGACGAAGTCGCGGCGGGCCAGTTCGATGTCGTTCCAGCCATAGCCCTCGTCCGCCGCCTCGAACTCATCTACCATATTCAGATACGCCGCCGCCAGTTCAGGCGTGATCTCACTCAGCGCTGTCCCTGCCAGTGTGTCTGCCTTAGCCTGTGCTACGTCCTGGGCATCGTCGCCTCGCATGCTGTCTTCCTCTGGCTACCTCACCATCGGCGCTCACATGGCGCTCCCTGCCATGCAGTGTAGTCGGATAATTGCATCTACGAATACGAGAAATCTGCTCGAACGGTCTCGGTGGACCACAACTCAGGCGGCGGGCGCTGTCGGCGCAGCGGGCGCGGTGATGTAGCGCGGGTGGCGTAGCTCGCTCAGTAGCTCGTCGATCTCGTTCCACATGCGGCTTGGGCGCGCGCCCGGCACAGGGGCGGCGGCGGGTGTCGTCGGCGGTGGGCCATCGTTGCGCAGGCGGCGCATCAGCCACTCGCGGGCAGCCTCGGCCCAGATGTCGTCCTCGCTACGGCCCATGACGCGCGCCATCTCGGCCATCTCGGCGCGTAGTTCGCGCGCAACATCCAGCCGTGGCGCAACAATCTCTTCGCCGCTGCCACGCTCGGCGGGTGTCGCCGTCACCTGGCCAGCCTCTGGCGACGCCCAACGCCAACGTGCCTCGGCGGTGGCGGACCCTAGCGAGCGCGCGGGCTGCGTCGGCTGGTACGAGCGGTGCGGCTGCCTCCAGATGTTGGCGTCATCGGTGGGGCTGTAAACTAGCGCATGCCAGCTCATCTGCTCTTCTCCTCTCTGGCTATCGCTGGCCGTCGCTGCGCTTGATTGCACGGTTTCGCCGGACTCTGGCGTAGTGTGCGCAAACCTGCGGGCAACTGTCAGCAACTGCATAGAACTTATGTTCTAATTATAATTAGAACATTGCGCGTTGTCCAGTGGTTTTGTGGTCTCTCAGGAGGAAATGGCTATCGCTGTCGCCAGATGTCATGTGTGGGGGAGGGTGAGGTAGTCCCGGTTCGCAGTATGAATTCCCAGGATAATCCTGATCGTACCGCATTCCGCGCCAGTCGAGACGGTTGATGAAGCCGTGATTAGCGGTACGGTAGCACCACGATACCATCAACCGCCCGCGTATCGCGCCTCGATCTCCGCGAGCGTGCGCGCATGCTCGGCGGCTATCGCGTCCATGCGCCGCTCGTACTGCGTCTGCGCCTGGCTTGTCAACCGCAGACTCTTGGCTTCAATAGACAACCTGTACTGCTTTGCCTGTCTGGCAATTGGTCGTTGAAGCAGACCAAAGAAAATTGCATATGCTACAGCCGCGAAGGACAAAATTACCGCTGTCAATATGAATATGCCCCAAAAGCCCTGATCGCTTCCCGCTGATAAATGAGTGATGGCAAACCAAAGTCCGATCGCTATTAAACCTAAAGCCATGATAACCGCAAGTGTCGACGTGATAAGCTCGAACGTTACGCTGGCAAGTCTTCGCCTCTGACTTTCCTGCTCTACTGCAGCAGTTGCACTTGCTTGTGCCTGCATGATAAGCGAATCGCGCTCAGCAGCGGCATCACTTTCCCGTTTTGCTTTTGCCTTTTCTGCCAGTTGCCGTTCTTCAGCGGCCTCTGTTTCTCGTTTCGCTATTGCCTCTTTAGCCAGTCGCTAGCCAGTCGCTGCTCCTTCCATTCCTCATAGGTAATCGGCACGTTCAGGCCAAGCTTGGGCGCTACACCTGCTGGGTCACGGAAGAACGGCGCGTGCTCTTTCCGCCAGAGATCGGTCAGAAGGTCTCGCGCACTTTCTTTGTCGTTCACCTCAACACAATGCTTGACATTCTCGTAGGTGTCGAGCCATGCACTGTTCTGTTCTGCAATGGGCAGATATTCTTCCGCCCACGCCAACATGTCCCTATCCTGGTCGCCGAGCGCAATCAGCGCCTTGAGCGCTCCAGCTTCAGCGCCATATTGGCCGTCTTTGCGCGCCACTTCCGCCTGTTCGCGGAGCCGTTGCGCGCGTTGCTGATAGAGTCGCTGGTTCAGTTGATCAAGATCGACTTGCGCTCGTCCACCAGAGTAGGTGGGTGCCCGATGAATAAGGCGCTGGTAGAGTATCGTTGCACGCTCAGGGTCAGTGGATTCCAGATCGTGCGCCTGGTTGTAGAGAGTCCGTGGGTCAGAAGCCTGGTCAAACGAGGGATCCTGACAGCCGTCAATCAACTCGACCAAAGCTGTCTCGTAAGGCCGATTCACAAAGTCCACCCACTGAATCTTCGAGAGTTCAGCAGGCACGGTTGGCAGATTCGGATTGTGGAGGAGCGTCACGATGCGCTTGCCCAACTGATGCGCGTACTCGTATTCATGGCGCACATAGGGCGACGCTATGGCATCTGGCGACAGCACCACAATCATCAAGGGATACTCGCCGATGGCGTGGTCAATCTGTGGCTGCCACTCGCGCGTGCCCTCCAGCTTTCTCCGGTCCACCCGATCTTGAAGCCGCACGTTGCAGGTCAGTTTCGAGGCGATCTACAAAGTCCCTATCAGTGCGGGAGTAACTGATGAATGTAGAGATCTCTTCTGGCATAGCCGCACTCCTCACATACAGCGCACGCCCGACACTGATGTAATAGGGACAAGCTGGCGCGCCTGCCGCCATTATACACAGTGTGGCTGTTAATGGGAAGCGGCTGGCGACTGAAGCCGCGCCTAAGCGCCTTTGGCGGCAAAGCCCGCCTGCGCGGGCTGAAGAGGCGAAGCACTAGCTGACGCATGCGCCGGGCGGGTATGGGAGAAACCGCGAAGGCGGGTTTCGTGGCCGCAGACCATCGAGGCGCGGTTTCAACCGCCCGCGCGCTCGCCAGTGCGGGTTGCGCCGATGGCGGCGGTGGTGACCAGCACAAGCGCGATGATGGCCCGCAATTCGAGGGCTTCGCGCAGCACGAGCCAGCCCACCAGCGCGGCGATAGCGGGTTCGAGGCTCATGAGGACGCCGAAAGCGCTGGGCGAGATGCGGCGCAGCGCGGCCATCTCCAGCGAGTAGGGTACGACCGAGGAGAGCAGCGCGACAACCGCGCCCAGCAGCAATAGACGCGGATCGAGCAGCGCGCTTCCCGCGCTAGCGATGCCTACGGGCAGGAGCGCCACCGCGCCAACGGTCATGGCGAGCGAGAGGCCCGTCCCACCGGGAAATGCTTTTCCGACCCGCGCGGTCAAGAGGATGTAGATCGCCCAGCACGCGCCAGCGACGAGCGCCAGCAGCAGTCCTAGTGGATCGAGCGGCACCGCCCCAAACACGCCGAGCGGCGCAAATAACAGGATGCCTATGACCGCGAGCACCGCCCAGAGCACATCGAGCGCACGGCGCGATCCGACGACCGCAACACTCAGCGGCCCGATGAACTCGACGGTCACAGCGATGCCAAGGGGGATACGGGCGAGCGCGGAGTAAAACGAGAAGTTCATCAGCGCGAGTATAAGGCCGAAGAGGACCACTGCTGCGTAGTCTGCCCGCCGCGCGCCGGAGAGCCCACCAGCGTGACGCCAGGGTCGCCAGACCGCCAGCAGAGTCAGCGCGGCGAACCCGACACGCAGCAAGACGACGCCCGCTGGCCCCAGCGAATTGAACAGGCCTATTGCCAGCGCCGCGCCCAACTGGACGGTAATCATCCCGAAGACCACCATGCTCGATGGTGGCATAGAGCCTGAGAGGCCGGCGATAAAGCGCAGCGGGTTGCCAGAACCCCCAGCGCCGCGCGAACGAGCGGTAAAGCCGCTCTTGATGGACAACATATCTAGTGACTCCCTCGCCCGGACAACTTCAAGCATAGTATGAGTATCGCTACGACTTTATCAACCAGTTCCATGCCTGAATCGTTACGGACCAGGGAGAACATCTTACCATGACCGACCGCGAATTCCTCCGCCTCCACATCGAGGCCGTCTGGGGCATCAGCATTCCGCCGCTCGAAGGCGATACCGTTGAGCTGACAGACACCACGCCGCTTCCGCCGTGGACGCTCTATCAGGCCGACCTCTCGCAGGGCGAGCGCATCACGATCTGGCGCCCCGGTGTCACGCCAGGTGAGCGAGCCGATCTGCTTCAGCGCGCGCAGAGCGCCGATGTGGTCTTCGATGCCGCTGTTGGCATGCGCCGCGAGGTGGTCTTGCGATTCTCCGAAACACTGAGCATAGCAGCCCAGCACGACGCCAGACTCCTCACCGCAGACGACGCGGCGCTCCTGGAAGCCTTCGAGGCTGGCAGCGCCACCTACTTTCTGAGTCGGTCACACGCGCCATGCATCGGCGTGATTGCCGATGGTCGGCTTGTTGGTGTGGCCCACAGCTCGCGCCGGACGGCTGCTGCATGCGAATTGGGCATCAACACCGTCACCGAGGCGCGTCGGCAGGGCTATGCCTTGGCAGCAACGCGCGCATGGACGTTCGCAATCCAACAGGAAGGGCTGACGCCGATCTACAGCGCCTTCGCGCATAATACCGCGTCGTTACGGCTGGCCGCGGCAGTCGGCTATATACAGGTGAGCGCAAGTGTCTACGGGCCGGTCAGCGAGACCCACGAGTAGGGCGCGAAACCTGACGGGCAGCGGCTTTGCTGGCATCGAATGTGCTGGTTGAGGGCAGATGCCGTGGCGAAATGTCCGCACGCGCGAGCGCCTCGGCGGTGTCGTTGAAAGTGTATGCGAGGGAGGGTTCGCGGGTATGAAGACGGCACAAGAACTGCTTGAGAAAATGGCCAGTTTCGATCCCGGCGATGCGCTGGTATTGAGCGTTTATCTGGATATGCGTCCGCATGCGATGGGGGAAAGCCCTGGAGCGCGTCATGCTGAGGTGATCCTGAAAGACCGGTTGCGCACCATCGAAAAGACCCTCTTACCGCGCGGGCCAGCCCTGGATGACTTCCGGGCCGATGCGGCGCGCATCCAGCGCTTTTTCGACGAACACGCCGAGCCATACCTTGAAGGGGTGGCCATCTTTGCCTGCAACCGCCACCAGCTCTTCGAGACGCTTGAGACCGGTGTCCCGTTCGACGACTTCGTCGCGCTGGAGCCACTGCCCGATCTCTTCCAGCTTGCACGCCTGATCGACGAGCACGAGACCAGTGTGGTCGCCCTCGTGGATACGAACACCGCGCGCCTGTTCGTGACCCGCCGGGGCTTTCTCCACGAGGTATCCGGGCCAACAGACGACAAGTTTTACTCTCGCCAGCGCAACACGGGCGGGCTCAACCACAAGAACTATCAGCGACGGGTGCAGAACCGCCGTATTGACTTCGCCCGCGACATGGCCGCAGCCATCGAGGAGCTGGTGGCGCATGAGGGGGCCACGCACGTCATCCTGGCGGGCGATGCGGTCGCCATTCCGCTGCTGCACCAGGCGCTCTCGCCACAACTGGAGCCACTTATCTCCGAGCAGGTGCTGAGCCTGGATATACGCGCCCCTCGTGATGAGGTCCATAGCGAGATCACACCGTTGCTAGCACAGATCGAGGAGGATGAATCGCATGGCGTCGCCGACCGCCTCATCGAGGAGGTGCAGCGGCAGGGGCTCGGCGTCGTCGGGCCACAGGAGACGCGCGACGCATTGACGCATGGCCAAGCGGACACGCTGGTGCTGGCAGAAGAGACACCGCTTGATGCGCAGGAGCGTAACGAGCTGGTCCATCTGGCGACTCAGACAGGCGCCGAGGTCGAGACGGTCCAGGGACACGAATCGCTGATCGACGCGGGCGGCGTCGGCGCGATCCTCCGCTACCAGGTCTCCTGGGCGCCATAATAGCGCTGGCGGCTGAAGCCTCGCCTATGGGTTGCGCAAGCGCAACCGCAAAGCCCGCGCAGACGGGCTAGCCAGATCTGGACAAGTATTCAGGCTGCCTCTGGCTCCCCTCCCCCTGCGGGGTGTATAGGCCGGGGGGAGGGGGTCGCCATAACTTGCCAGCGTGAACTGCGAGACGAACGCCCAGAGCGTCTGGCTTGCGTCGAGGTTGCGCGTCGTCTAGCCGACGATAGAGGCGGGCATGTGTTGTTGCGCCGGACGGCAACACGCCATGCTCAGCAGCAGTGACGACGACACGCCACACTATACCGACTGATCGCTCGCGCAAGCAAGGGAACTCAGGGAACTCTCAGCCTTGGCGCGGCGTGTGCCATCCTGCCTGTTGCTTGACAGGTATGGGGGCCAGTGATACACTCTATAGGCTGTACGCGAATACACCTTCTCGTGCGTGATCCCGCAAAACAACACCGCTCCGGGGTACCACTGCGCGCCGCGCATGTGGTCTTCTTCGTTCTAACAGGGGAGCAGATGCGGGGAACGCCTCTGTGAGACCGATACGGTAAATTGCGGATAACGCAGGAATGCAGGAGAGACCCAGACCATGTATGCAGTGATCGAGACAGGGGGCAAGCAGTACCGCGTTACCCCTGGCCAGACGGTTGAGGTGGAGCTGTTGCCCGCCGAGCCAGGCAGTGAGGTGGCGCTGGAGCGCGTGCTGCTCGTCTCTACCGACGACAAGACGCTCGTTGGCTCGCCCACTGTTGCAAACGCGCGCGTGATGACCACGGTCGTCCGCGAGGGGCGCGGCGAGAAGATCATCGTCTTCAAGTACAAGTCCAAGAAGCGCTATCGCCGGACACAGGGCCACCGCCAGGACTATATGTATCTGCTGGTGACCGACATTCAGGCGGACGGCAAGAGCCTGGTCTCCGAAGAGGCCCGCCAGCGCTACGAGGCGTCGGCAAGCCGCCAGGCGAAGCGCTATGAGGCCCGCCTGTTGAGCGCGTACGAGGCGCTGGGCGTGACCGAAGAGGCCGCACCCGAGGCGTAGAGGTAAGAGCGCTTCCATGATGAAGCGCTGGTGAAGGACGGGATAGAACGACATGGCTCATAAAAAAGGTGTCGGCAGTTCGCGTAACGGCCGCGACAGCAAACCAAAGATGCTCGGCGTGAAGCGCTTTGATGGTCAGTTTGTGCATTCTGGCTCCGTGCTCGTGCGCCAGATGGGTACGCGCTTCAACCCAGGCCGCAACGTTGGCCTGGGCCGCGATTTCACGCTGTTCGCCACGATTGACGGCACAGTGAAGTTCGAGTGGGAGAGCCGGACCAAGAAGCGCGTGAGCGTCTACCCGGTCGCCGCCGAGCAGCCAGCCGCGGAGGCCGCCGCCACCGCCTGACCTGCCCAAATCAGCGCGAGACTCCCAGCTTGATATTCTCATGAGGCAGATGCACTGCGCGTGTGTCTGCCTTGCGTTGTGTCTATGGCTGTCAGCAGCAACCGCTTCGGACCATCTAGACCGCACAGTGAGCGCAACACAGTACGTCCTCTCTCGTAGATACGGCAGACTATGCAGTGTAGTCGAACTGTCGCGCACTGCATTGCGTCACCCGGCGCCGCATGCTATAGTGGCCCGCAACAGCCCGAGAGCAAGCGTTATCGGCACAGAATGTGTTATCCTTTCCGGGATAGATACCTTACTACTGTTTCCCTAAATCGGCTGGGAGGGGGTCCGCATGGCCCTGCGTCTCATCGCCGCTTCCAAGACGGATGTCGGCAAGCAGCGCGAGCAGAACGAAGACAATCTGTATTCGCAAATCATCGAGGATGATCGGCATGCGTCTGGCCTCTTCATCGTCGCTGATGGCATGGGCGGATACCACGCTGGCGAGGTGGCCAGCAAAATCGCTGTCGAGACCGTGAGCGACATGCTCAAGTCCGTGCTGGGGCCAACCAGTTCGCAGCCGACGATGCCGCTTAACCGGGCGCGCGGACGCGACAAAGGAGCGAAGGTGACGCGGAAGCTCCCCGCAGTCGAGGGCAGTGGGGACGGCGAGAGCAAGGGCGAGAGCAAGGCGGCCAGCGAGACCAGCGAGGCGGAGACCGTGACGCTGCCCGTGGCCCAGCCAACCAAAGCGCTGGATGAATCCATGGCGCTCGAACACTACTCTGACTTGTTGCGCAACGCCATCGAGCAGAGCAGCGAGAAGATCGTCGAGTACGGCGACGAACACAAGGAGGCGCGCGGCCTTGGATCCACCATCACCGCCGCGCTAGTCGTCGAGGGCCAAGCGTTCATCGCGAACGTTGGCGACAGCCGCACCTATCTGCTGCGCGATGGCAAGCTCACCCGCGTCACCTCCGATCACTCACTGGTCGAGCGGCTGGTGCAGGCAGGCCAGATTGACCGCGATGATGTCTACGATCACCCCAGCCGCAACCTGATTTACCGCTCGCTAGGCGCGGGTCGCGCGGAGGTCGATGTCGATATCTTCACGGAGCGGCTTCAGCCGGGCGACGCCCTGCTGCTGTGCAGCGACGGCCTCTGGGAGATGGTGCACGATCCGCAATTGACCAATATCCTCACCGAGGTTGATGATCTCAATGAGACGGTTAACCTTCTGATTCAGCGCGCGAACGAAAACGGCGGCGAAGACAACATTTCCGCTGTGATTGTCCGCGGTGTCGCTGGGTAGGAGCCATCGCCATGCCCCTCGCGTCTGGGACCGTTCTGGCTGGGCGCTACCGGCTGCTAGCTCGTCTGGGTGAAGGCGGGATGGGTAGCGTCTACAAAGTGGAGGACGTTACCCAACCAGGCCGATTCCTCGCGCTCAAAGAGCTACTCGACGACGCCACGCTGCCGCCGGACGAGCGCGCCGCCGCCGTCAAGCGCTTCGACGACGAGATCGCGCTGCTCCGCCGGTTGCACCACCCGCGCATACCCTCCTTCGAGGGGCATTTTCTCGAGCGCGGCCAGCACTACTTCCTGATGGAGTTGATCGCTGGCGTCACGCTCGAAGACCTCCAGACGCAGCGGCACAGCCCCCTGCCTGAATATGACGTGCTCTCGTGGATGTGTGATGTCTGCGATGTGCTGAGCTATCTGCACGCGCAACACCCGCCGATCATCGTGCGCGACCTCAAGCCCGGCAATATCATGGTCACGCCCGATGGCAACGTCTTCCTCATCGACTTCGGCATCGCGCGCACCTATAAGGCAGGCAAGCAGAGCAACACTGAAAACCTCGGCACCGCCATCTACGCTTCACCGGAGCACCACGGCCATGGCCAGACCGATGCCCGCTCGGATATCTACAGCCTGGGCGCGACGATGTATCATCTGCTGACCAATGTCGAGCCTGCCCCGATGGAGACGCCGCTTCCTGGTTCGCTGCGTCGCCATGCGCCTGGTGTCGGCGAGGCGACCGAACGTTTGATTATCCGCGCGATGGAGCTTGACCCCGCGCGCCGCTTTCCCGACGCGGAGGCGATGCGCCAGGCCATGCGTCAGGCGATGATGACGCTGCCGCCCGCGGCCCAGGCCAGCCGGACGCGCATCACGCTACCCAGCTCGACGAACTCCGCGCCAGCGCTACCGAGATCTGCCGCTCCAAGTTATTCGGCCAGCGCGCCAGCGTCTTCATCCCCGCGGGCATCGTCGGTGGCCGCGCAGCCAGCCGTCGCGCCAGCGCCGGTGTCTCGTCCAGCCGCCAGTGCTGGCGTGCGGGCCGCTGGACTCATCTGTCCGCGATGTGGGTTCGTGAACCGCTCCAACGCGAAGTTCTGCGCGCACGACGGCGCGCCACTGCGCCCAGGCATCGCGCCACGCAGCCGCGCCGGAAAGCCCGCCGCCGCGCCAGTCACGAAGATTGTCCCCGCCAGCACCGCCGAGTTGCACGCCCAGCGCGCCACCGAATCGTTCGGCGCCGGACGCTTCCAGCAGGCGATCCGCCAGGCGGAGGAGGCCATCGCCCAGGGGCGCGGCACGTATGACCTCTACCTGCTGCTTGGCCGCGCCCGCCGCTCACTCAGTCGACATCTCGAGGCGGCGCGCGCCTTCGAGCAGGCTGCCCGCCTGCAACCGTCGGCCGAGGCGCTGACGCTGGAAGGGTTGTCCTGGCGCGATGCGGGCGACCTCACTGCCGCACAGATTGCGCTGACGAAGGCGCGCGTGCTCGACCCGCGTAACGCCGATATTCCCAGCCAACTGGGGATGATCTGCCTGCAACAGGGCATGTTCTCGCAGGCCGAAGGCGAATTGACTGCCGCCCTGGAAATCCAGCGGAACTGGGTTCCGGCGCTCATTGGCATGGGACAGCTACATGAGGCGCGCAAAGAGTGGCCGGAGGCTATCGCATCTTTCCGCCAGGCAACCGCCACCGCGCCGAACGACGCGACCGCCCATCTGGAGCTGGGTCGTGCGCTGCTGGCAACGCACAAGCCCGCCGAGGCCGTGCGCGAGCTGGAGCAGGCGGCGCGCCTCGCGCCACAATCGGCGGAGGCGTTGACCGCGCTGGGTGTCGCGCTCTCGGCCACCGGCAAGCGCAATAAGGCGCGCGATGCGTTGCGGAAGGCGCTGAGTATCGATCCTACCAGCCGCGAGGCCCGCGACATGCTCGATCATATGTAACCGCGTGTAGTGCGATAGCGAGGAGCGTATCCCAATGGTGTGTATACAGTGTAGCGCTGAGTTGCGACCCGGGGCGCGCTTTTGCAATGTCTGTGGCGCCGAACAGGCGCACGCGACTGCTGAGACGGAGACTGATAGCCAGGCTGGTGACAGCGCTGGCAAGCAGAAGCGTCCGCCACGGATACCACGCCACCGCGACGACGAAACCGACGACCTCAACGGCGCCGATGATAGCCCTGACGATCACGCCGAGATGCAGCCCGAGCCAGCCGCGAGCGAAGAGCTAAACAGCGCGGACGTTGCTGTAGCGGTTGCCGAACATCCGGAGGCGGAGGCGGAGGAGGAGCCAGAACCAGCGGTCGCGACCGCAGACGCTGCTCTCGTGGATGAACCCGCAGAGGATGACGGCGATGACGGCGATGACGGCGAGGCGACATTGCCTGAGACACCCACACCGCTCTCGGTCGCCGACATGCCCACCCAGGAGCATCCCGCGCTGCCACAGATGCCACAGGTGGCGCCTATCTCATCACTGGCTGCAGCGCCACAGGCCGAGCCGCTTGACGAGCCGCTGCCACCCTATGATCTGGATGAGACGCTAAAACACCCGGCGCAGCCAGCCATGCCGACGCCCACCGATGGCCTGCCGTGGCCACTGCCGCCAACCATCATCGTCGGTGGCCGCTACCGTGTCGAAGAACTGGTGCGGTCATCGCTGACCGAGCACGGGCCAGAGAACATCTACCGCGCGCACGACCTCCAGGCATATGAGCAGTGCTGGTCGTGTGGCGCGAAGCATGATAACGCGACCGCGCTCGATCCCTACTGCGATCAGTGTGGCGCCGATATGCTCTCACGCGAGTTCGTGCTCATCGAGCGGCTCACCAGCGACGCCGGAGCAGCCGAGGCCACGGATGGCGAGACAGAGACGGGAGTGCGCGTCTTCACCCAGGGCCTGCGCACCTATGAGGTGGCGCCCAAACCCATCAGCGCTATTCATTTCCCCAGTGGCGTCCGCGTGAGCGCGTATGTGACCGCCGATCATGGGCAGACGCGCCAGGGCGAGGCCAATGAGGACAGCACCGCGCTGCTCGTCTTCGATGCGGTCTATAACTCGCGGCACGACCCGCACGCGCTGGGGATCGTCGCCGACGGTCTGGGGGGACACGATAGCGGCCAGGATGCTAGCAAGCTCGTTGTGCAGACGATGCTGGAAGCGCTCGTGCCTGCTCTCGTGCCAGCGACGCCAACCGACGAGCCGAGTGAAGACTCTGCCGATGCGCCCGCGTTTGATGGCGAGAAGCTGCTGCGGGATGCCGCACGCGCCGCCAATGACGCGCTCTGCGCGGCCAACGACGCGCAACAGGCCGACATGGGATCAACGCTCGTCGCCGCGCTCATCGCGGGCGATTCCGCCTGGATCGTAAATATGGGCGATAGCCGTGGCTACGTCTACGACGATCACGGTCTGCGCCGCGTGACGAAGGATCATTCACTGGTTGAGCAGCTGATCGACGCGGGCATGATTACGCCCGAAGAGCGCTACGAGCATCCGCAACGCAACCAGATTCTCAAGAGTCTCGGCGCTGACCCACGGTTGGAAGCCGATATCTTCCCACAGGAACTGAAGCCCGGCACGCGCATCCTGCTCTGCTCGGATGGCGTCTGGGAGATGGTGCGCGACGACGAATTGGCACGCATTCTGCGCGAAACCGCTAGCACGGCTGAGGCGTGTGAGCGTATCGTGCGCGCGGCGAACGAGAATGGCGGGGAGGACAACATCAGTGTCGTCCTGCTCGATGTGAGCGCTTGAGGCGCGCCACGCCATAACACATCACAGCCGCCAGAGCCGCACGCAACCCTCGCATGGAGCCTTGCGTACACGTTATCGGTACGCAGTTTTGCGGGTATTAGGCGGACCGTCAACTAGGGAGATATGTGCTCGCGCATGGCCACCGTTTGGCAGCGCCGCGCGGTGGCGAGTGCGATGGCGGCGTGAGGAAAGGGAACGGCGAAAAAAGATGGCCGGCGAAGTAACTCTGGACTGTCAGGTAGGACGCGAGCGCATGACCGTCACCGGTGGCAGCCAGCTTGCCTATGTGCTGGTGGAGGCGCGCCCAGTCGCGACGGCCACGCAGACGCGCATGCCGCTCAACTTCGCGCTCGTGCTGGACCATTCCGGCTCGATGAAGGGCGCGAAGCTGCGGGCGGTCAAAGACGCGGTCAAGCTGGTGGTGGACCATATGCTGCCCACCGATATCGTCTCGGTGGTGATCTTCGACGACAACGTGCATGTAGTTGTGCCAGCGCAGCCCGCGAGTGACAAAGAGCATATCAAAGGCATGATCGAAGGCATCCGCGATGGCGGCGGCACGGCGATGTCGCTCGGCATGAATATCGGCCTGATGGAGCTGAAGAAGTTCGCGTCGCCTCAGACCGTCAACCGGATGATCCTGTTGACCGACGGCGTCACCTATGGCGACACCGATCGCTGCCGACGCATCGCCGACGACGCGGGCGCGGCTGGCGTGGGCATCTATCCGCTGGGCATCGGCGCCGACTGGGATGAAGACCTGCTGGATAATATCGGTCAGCGGAGCAGCGGCATGCCCGCCGAATTCATCCGCCGACCCGACGACGCGCTGGCCATCTTCGAGCAGCAGTTGCAGGCTGCGGCTGCCGTCTCCGTGCGCAACTCCCAGATCACGCTGCGTCTCTCGTCCGGCGTCATGCCGAAACGCGCGGTGAAGGTCTTGCCGCTCATCTCGGAACTCAGCCAGGAGCGTCTGTCGGACCGTGAAGCGGTCATCACGGTCGGCGATATCGAGCGCACAGCCCCCCAGGCGGTGCTCTTCGAGCTATTGGTCGAGAACAGGCCCGTTGGCACTTTCCGCATCGCACAGGCGGAGCTTTCGTACGATGTGCCTGGCGGGGGGACCGAGAAGGTGCGCGCCGATGCGGTTGTGACGTTCACGAACGATCCCGTGCCGCCGGAAGAGGCGAATCCGGTCGTGATGAACTATGCCGAGAAGTCGAACGCGCACCGGCTGGTGACGAAGGTGCTGGATGAGTATAAGAAGACGGGCAAGGTCACGACCCGGCTGAACCCCAGCGTCACCCGCATGCTCGATCCCGAGACGCAGCGCGCGCTCGATCAGCTTGCCGCGGGCGGCCCGGTCTCGAAAGAGGAAGTCAAGAATATCGGCAACAAGACGCGCAAACTGACGCAGATGCTGGACCAATAGCCCACGTCTCGCCGACGACGCAGGCTGCTCGTGCGTTAGGGCATGTGGTATGCTGACCAGAGAGGTCGCATGCGCGCTGACACGAACCAGATCAAGAGGAGAGTAGTATAATGACCGTTCGTTGCTCACAGGGACACGACAACCCGGATGGATCCCTTTTCTGCGATGAATGTGGCGAGCGGCTGGACCCCCAGTCTGCTGATAGCTCGGCGGCTCCCGCGCCCGTCGCGGCGCCCGCTGCCACAGCCGTCTCGGCGCCACCCGCAGCGCCCGCCACCGCGCCCAAGCTCGTCGTCGAGGCGGACGGGCAGACCTTCGACCTCGCTGGCAAGAGCGAGATTCTCATCGGTCGTGAAGACCCGATCAGCAACATCTATCCCGATGTTGACCTGACGCCCCACGGCGGTGAAGAGGGCGGCGTCTCGCGGCTGCACGCCAAGATCTTCTTGCAGGGCAGCCAGTATATGGTCGAGGACGAGAACAGCACCAACTTCACGTTCGTGAACAAGCAGAAGCTAGCGCCCAAGACGCCGACGCCGATCAACAACGGCGACGAGATTCGCCTGGGCCGCGTCGTCATGAAGTTCCAGACCGCGTAGACGAACCTCACTCCCAACCCCCTCTCCTGCGAGGAGAGGGGGCTTTTTGTCTACGCTTAGGTTACAAACTGCCCGCGTAGACCATCAGGCCGCCATCGACGAAGAGGGTGGTGCCGGTGATGTAGCTCGCTTGATCGGAGGCCAGCCATGCGACAGCGTTGGCGATATCATCAGGCTGGCCGATGCGGTCGAGCGGGATCTCGGCCAGCAGCGCCTGCACCTTCGCCGGGTCGGCGAGCGTCGCCGCGTTGATCGGCGTGGCCACCGCGCCAGGGCCAATGTTGACGATGCGGATGCCACGGGGAGAAAGCTCGTTCGCCAGCGTGCGCGTGAGCATGCGCAGACCGCCCTTGGCCGCGCAATAGACGGCATTACCGACCATCGGTATGTCTTCATGCACCGAGCTGACGTTGATGATGCAGCCACCGCCGCCCTGCGCCATCATCTGGCGCGCCGCCGCCTGCGCCGCGAAGTACGGCCCCTTGAGGTCCACCGCGACCTGCTGATCGAAGGCGGACTCGGTGGTCTCCAGGAACGCCATCCGCTGCTCGATGCCTGCGTTGTTCACCAGCAGGTCGAGCCGCCCGAACCGGGCAACGGTCTGAGCCACCAGATTAGTGATATCGGCCACACGCGAGACATCTGCCTGAACCACCAGCGCCTGCCCGCCCTGGCTGGCGATCTCTTGCGCGATGGCATTGGCGGCGTCGCTATGGGTGTGGTAGTCGAGGGTGACGGCGTAGCCATCGCGCGCCAACCGCCGCACGACCGCCGCACCAATTCCCAGCGAGCCACCCGTCACGATAGCAACCTTCTGCTGACTCATGCGATTTCTCCTTGCGCACTAGCTGACTGGCGATTCCATGAAGCCCAGTACGGCCCTCTCTTGTTGTACAACCAATGTGGCGGTTCTTGCACAATTCATGCGACCACCAGCACACAGCCTGTCCGTGAGTACAGGTCGCGCCTGGCCTATTGTGCGTGGCGTGCAATAGCATGCGCGCATACAATGCCTGGTGACGGACTGGAATGCGCTACGTCCAGCGCTCTCTGGGCAGGAGATACACGATGAACGCAACACCCACTCGCAGCATTCTTATCACTGGAGCATCGCGTGGGCTGGGACTTGCTCTGGCGCGCCAGCTTGCCCGCGACGGCTGGACGCTGCTGATCGACGCCCGTGGCGCGGATGCGCTAGAGGCCGCCCGCGCCGAACTGGCCGCAGTAGCCGGGCAGGAGCGGGTAACTGCCCTCGCAGGGGACGTCACCGATCCGGCGCACCGGGCCGCGCTGGCCGACGCCGCGAAGACGCTCGGCGGACTTGATGCGCTCGTCAACAACGCCAGCACCCTCGGCCCAAGCCCACAGCCAGAGCTGCTGAACTACCCGCTGGACGTGCTGGAACAGGTCTATCGTACCAATGTGATCGCACCACTGGCGCTGACCCAGGCGCTGCGAGAGACGCTCATGCCCGGCGCGCGCATCCTCAACATCACCAGCGACGCGGGTGTCGAACCCTATGCGGGTTGGGGCGGGTACGGCTCCAGCAAGGCTGCATTGGAGCAACTCTCCAACATCCTGGCCACCGAGAACGAGGCGTGGCGCGTCTACTGGGTCGATCCCGGCGATATGCGAACGCAAATGCACCAGGAGGCGTATCCAGGTGAAGATATCAGCGACCGGCCGCTGCCCGAGACGAGCGTGCCTGGACTGATGGCGCTGCTGACGGGCGACCTGTCCTCAGGGCGCTACGCCGCGCGCACATTGGGCTGAAACACCGAGTGCGCTGAGAATATCGAGAAGATAGCTATGACAACGAAACATCTGACATTGGTCGCTTCATCGCGCGATGAGCCACACGAGGCGCACGGGCCACGCGAGCGTGTGTTTGATGATATTGAGCCGCTCGACTTCTCGCTGCCTGCAGAGTTAGAGGCGCACGAGCCGCCAGAAGAGCGCGGACTTGGACGCGACGGCGTGCGGCTGATGGTCTCGCGCGGGGCGGAGCCGCTCGTCAGCCACCATCACTTTCCCGCGATAGTGGAGGCGCTCGAACCCGGCGATTTGCTGGTCATCAATACCAGCGGCACGCTCAACGCCGCGCTCGACGCCACCCGCAGTGATGGCACGCCGCTGGAGGTCCATCTCTCGACGCATCTACCCGGCGACGTCTGGACGCTGGAGCTGAGACTTCCCAGCCCCAACGGCACGCTGCCCTTCCGCGAGGGGCGTGCGGGTGAGGTCATACGTCTACCCGCTGGCGCGACGGCGACGTTGCTGGCGCCCTATGCCACCGACCGCGCAGCGCTCCTGGCCGAGGGCCGTGCGCGGCTCTGGCTGGCGACGCTCGCGCTGCCCAACCCACTCCACGACTATCTCGCGCAGCACGGCTTCCCTATCCGCTATGGCTACGTGCCGCGACGCTGGCCTGGCGAATACTACCAGACGGTGTACGCAACCGAGATGGGCAGCGCGGAGATGCCCTCGGCGGGCCGCGCGTTCACCCCAGAGCTTATAACGCGCCTGATCGCGCGCGGCATCCAGATCGCGCCGCTGTTGCTGCATACGGGCGTCTCCAGCCTCGAAGACCACGAGCCGCCGTATGAGGAATACTATCGCGTGCCGCTGGCGACGGCGCGGGCGGTCAACGCGGCCCATGCTGCCCATCGGCGCGTGGTGGCCGTCGGCACAACGGTCGTACGCGCGCTCGAAACAGTCACCGATGAGGACGGAACGACCCATCCGGGCGAGGGGTGGACGCCGCTAGTCATCACACCAACACGAGGCGTGCGGGCGGTGCAGGGGCTGCTCACTGGGCTGCACGAGCCGCGCGCCAGCCATCTCGCCATGCTCGAAGCCATCGCTGGCCGGGCGCACGTGAGCGCGGCCTATCACGAGGCGCTGCGCCACAAGTATCGCTGGCACGAGTTCGGCGACCTGCACCTGCTGTTGCCGTGACGTAACCACCCTCCTGCTGCCGCACACGCCCCAATTGCGCTGGTGAGCGAATCCGCTGAGTCATCCGCTTTGCAGATTGGCGATCCTCCGCTATACTGGACGGGGCGGCACACACGAACGACTGCATACCTCATGATCGCGTCGCTGTGATCGCGTCGTTGCCGCCAAGGGGGACCGCTGCCATGTTACGTCGCCCAACCCTGTGCCTCGCGCTCGCGCTAACACTTGTGCTCGCTCTGGCGCTCGCTGGCTGTGCCGACTCCTCACTTGAGGCGCACGCAGGCAATACCCCGACGGTCGATCCTTTTTCTACCACGCCCGCCAGCGCTTCGTCGCCTACCACAGCAAGCGGTTCCTCGCAGCCCAGTGTCACACCAAACGCCCAAAACTGCGGCGATCAATGGAGTGGCACAAATGGCCTCACGCGCGCGGGCGACCTGCTGTTGACGCCAACCATCCCTACCATCGACACAATCCTCTATCTGTTGCCTGCGGGCGTGCCGCTTCAGCCGCTGAAATTACCGCAACAGAA
>DASUHD010000069.1:0-6640 GCA_036273675.1 Ktedonobacterales bacterium
ATGGCAGCCCACGGCATGCGCGTGAGGGCATGGGCCGCATGTTCTCCGACGAGCAGGCGGCAGAGATGTTGCGGACGGTCGAGGAGCACACCGTGATCGGCGCGCATATCCACTATCCGTGGGAGCGGCATGTCAACGGCACGCATATGATCGTGATTGGCGCGGTGGGATGCCCCTTCAACGGCGATATCAACGCGCAATATGGCCTCTTCACCTGGGATGGCGAGGAGTGGCGCTTCGAGCATCACACCGTGCCGTATGACCACGAGCCGCTCTATGCCGCCTGGCGCAAGCGCGGTTACCTTGATGGCGGCTGCCTCTCCGCCGAGTTGATGCTGTTGGAACATCAGACCGCCCGCACCCACTATGTGCCGTTCTGGGACTGGTGCGTGGAAAACGACTTACCACTGACCCGCCGCAACTATGAGCGCTTCGCCGCCACACGGGGATAGTAGATGGCAATGGTAGAGCGGAGTCGCGCATAGCTGACGCGCGGCGATTGACAAGCGATGGTGGCGTGCCATACCCTGGTGTCACAACATCTGAAGTTCGGATAAGTAGTCGCCAGTGAGGAGAATCGGTCTCACATGCGCCAAGTCTCATTCTGGCTGTGGGCCTCAGCAGGCGCGTTGCTTGGCCTGGGCTCACTCTTTTCTACCTGGCTCTGGAGCCTCGTCGGGCGAATCGAGGACACCTATATTACGGGAACACCGAATGGTTGGCCTCTGCTCGTTCTGGGACTTTTGCTCGCCGCTGCGCTCGCCTGGAGGACGCACGGACGCGGCGCGTGGGCTGGGCTGCTCGGCCTGGGGCTGATTCCCGCGTTGCTCCTCGCTTCAACCTTCTTCACCCAACCAATCAGATGCTCACCTCCTTTCGGGTTCACTGGCCCTTGCAATGTTCGCTATTTCGGACCACCCTGGTATGAACAGAACGAATTCACTCCGTTTGTTGCATTTTTGTTCGTGGCGATCATTGGCGTGCTGCTCGGACTCGTCCCCCACCTGGCGCGCCTCCGCCAAGCGCGCAGCGCCAGCGAAGCCGCCTGACTCAAGCCTCGTAATCAAGCCTTTCAGACGCGCACTCTGGGGAAGCGTTTCGGATGCGATTAGCCGCGGCATTCATGCCGCGATATTGGGCCGCATCAACCGCCCATCCGCACCGGAAACAACAACGCCGCCGGAATCTTCTCCCGACGGCGTTTTTCAAGGGCAACTCTGGTGGGCGATACAGAACTCGAATCTGTGACCTCCACGATGTCAACGTGGCGCTCTAACCAACTGAGCTAATCGCCCGCGCAGGGAAAGTGTACCATTGTACACGCTTCAACGTCAAGCGCCCTGCTGATTCGCTGGCGCTGCCGTGGTGACCGGAACCATTGGGACCGTCGGCGCGGGAAGGGCGCCTGGCGCGGATGGCTTGATCGGCTTGACCGTTGCCTTCGGCTTTGCGTGCATGGGCGGCTTCTCTCCTGATTCAACCTTACGACGCAGCGCGTTCGTCTCCTCGCGTTGGCGTTCCAGCGTGGCGCGCACCTCGCCCACCCGCTCGCTCTCGACGCGGACAAAGCGCGTGTATGGGGCCAGCGCCTCGCGCAGTCGCTGCGACGACGCCTCCAGCTCGCGTGTGAATTGGTCGCGCAGGGTAGTGCTGAGCGCCTCGCTCAACGCGCGCGTGCGGGCATCGAACTGGGCCTTCGCGCGACGGCGGCGATACGGCAGGATGCCCAGCCCCAGGCCGAGCAGCAGCGCGCCCGCTAGAATGCCGGTGAAGTCGGCGGCAGCCGTGCCTACCAGCACCGCCAGCCCGACACCCAGACCCACCGCGCTCGCGCTCGCCACCGCCGTCTGCGCCACCGCGCCCTGAAGCGATCCCGCTAGCGCCCGTGACTCGGCATCGCGGTTGTAGCTGCTCAGTGCGCGATTGGCCGCGCCCGCCACCCGCTGCAAGACCTCGCGGCGGCTGTAGTCGAACGAGACGCCGATGCCGCCGATGACATGCGCATCCTCGCCCGCGCCCGGCGTGCCGAGAACCGATGCCGCGCTCTGGCGCCGCCGCGTGAGATAGTCGTTCACGTTCTGCCAGAGCTTATGCTCCTGCTCCACCATCCAGTCGATCAGCCCGTCCACTGCCGCCTGAATCTCGGCTGGCGCCTCGGCGATCACCTTGTCCTCGAAGTCCGCTTTCACACGCTGACCGCGCACCAGATCGGGAATCCGCGTCAGACGTACTGTATCGTCGAAGAAGCGGTCGCCTCGGTCGCGCATTTCCAGCACAATCGTCTGCACCGCCCGCAGCCGCTGCTCGAACGCGCTCGTCATGTCGGCGTTGTGCGCCGCGAGTTGCGTCTCGATGTTCTCCACCGTCCGCGCGTCTTCATCCAGTAGCGCCTGCCGCTTGCCCGCCTCATCCAGGTAGCGCAGCGTCAGCCGCTCCATCACGCCGAGCGGGGTCAGCAGCTTGAGTCGGGTGCGGCCCTCGTCGTCCAGCGTTGCCAGCAGATAGTCACGCAGCGCGCCGAGGCGGCTGCTTTCCCAGAGATGCACGCCCTCGTCGCCGCTGCCAGCCTTGCGCGCCTGAAGGGCGAGCCGCGCCGAGATGGGAAAAAGCTCCGGCGCGGAGCCGAGCAACGCGGTGGCATGCTGGCGCACGAATCCCGTGACCTCGGAAAGATCGTCCGTCGAGCGCAACAGGTCTACCTTGTTCAGTACCAACACGACCTTCTTACCCCAGTCGCGGATGCGTTGGAGGAAGGCGCGCTCGCTCTCGGTAAACGGGCGATCCGACGAGGTGACGAAGAGGATGAAGTCACTGCGCGGGACGAACTCGGAGGTGAGCTGCTCGTGGTGGCGCAGGACGGCGTTGGTGCCAGGGGTGTCTACGATGGCGACATCGCGCAGGAAGGCCGCCGGATGATAAATTTCCTCGATGCCGTCGGGACGCAGCCGCCGCGTCTCCGATTCGCCGTGGCGCAGCAGTGTGACGTGCGCGGTCGTCGGCGTAACGCCCTCCACCAGCACCGGTTCGCCGATCAGCGCGTTGATAAAAGCGCTCTTGCCCGCGTTGAATTCGCCCGCGATGACGAGCAGAAATGGCTCGTGCAGCGCCTGTGTCACCTGGCGCAGTGTGTCGGCGTCTTCGGCTGACGACTCGAAGTTGCGTAGCGCGTCGCCAAGCTCCTGGGCGAGTCGGCGCTCCTCGGCGAGTGTATCCAACTCTCGCTCACCTAAAATCGAGGGCGAGAAGTGTCCTGTCATCTGGCAGTGTCTCCGTCTGAATGGCAACGGCTGAATCCGCAGCCTTGCTCACATAACATACGGAGACGCCCTCTGCGAAGTTGGATAACAACGCCGTGCGCTATGCGCCGTGCGGCGAATTATCCGGTCGGGTGAAGATAGAGAAGCCCCTTCCGGTCTCTCCACGTTGAGAGAACAGAAGGGGCTTCGTGCGCCGTGAATGTAGTTTACCCCACCGTCGCGGGAACAGGCTTTTCTGTGGGCGTTTCGCTGGCGGCCATCGGGCGGTTTCGGCCCGGCAGCAGCAGCGACATTGCCAGCAGGATGAACGAGCCGAAGAAGATTAGCCAGAAGATGGTCTGGATGGCCGCAGTCCCCGCCTGCACGCCAATCTGTGCCTCGATGGCGCGCAGTATCGGCGCCAGCGCGGGATTGCTGGGGTTGAGCGCGCCAGCGCCCTGGCCCGCCGCTGCCTGCAACTGAGCCAGGAGACTGGTCGCCTGAGAGCGGGTGTTGTCGATCAGCACCGTCGTCAGGATGGCCACGCCAACGGACGAGAAGATAAACTTGGTGGACATCACGAGCGACGATGCTTTTGCGAGCGCCTCGCCTTTCAGCGCTTCGAGCGCGAGCGTCTGCACCGAGATGGCGATCATGGTGATTCCTATCCCAAGCAGGAACAGCGGCCAGCGCACATCCGCTTCGCCAGCGGTCGCCGGAATTGCGGCGTGGGTCTGGACGGAGGCGAGAATCTGGCGGCCATCCGCCGTCGCGTGAATGGTCTGGGTCAGCAGCCACGCGGTCGCAATCGAGATGGCCGCGCCGCCGAAGACGACCCAGCGCGGGCCTACCGCACGGTAGAGCGCGGCCGCAATGATCGTGCCGAGCAGCGTACCTGCGCCCAGTGGCGCCATCGCGACGCCAGTGTCGAGCGCCGAGAGGTTCGGCTGGTGAATGCCTTCGAGATAGAGGGGCAGCAAGACCAGCAGGCCGAACGTGATGAGCGCCGCCGTCCAGCTGATCAGATTGCTCACCAGGAAATCGCGCCGGGCGAACTGGCGCAGATCCAGCGCGGGATCGCGGCTGATACGGAGCGAGTAGAAGGCGAAGATGATCAGCGCCACCGCGCCTCCGCCGACCAGCGCCCAGACCGGCCAGTAGCCCCAGCCATAGAGATCGCCGCCCGGGTTCGTCGCCGTGACGGTGTCGGGATTGGTCGTCGCCACCAGCTTCAACCCGTAGAGTATGGCGATGATGCCCAGCGTCGAGAGACTCAGGCCGACGTAGTCGAACCGGCCAACGGATTTGTCGGCGGCGCTATCGGCAGGCAATACCAGCAGCGCCAGCAGAATCGCGAGCGCGCCGACGGGCAGGTTGACGATGAAAATGCTGTGCCAGTCGAAGGTGTCGGTCAGGTAGCCGCCGAGAATTGGGCCAAACACCGGCGCGAACAGAATTGGTATGGCGATCAGCGCGCTGGCGCGGGCGCGCTGCTCCTGCGGGAATTGGTCGAATGCCAGCGCCGTGCCAATGGGGAGGAGCATACCGCCGCCGATGCCCTGCACCACGCGGAAGGCGATCAGCCAGCCAATGCCGGGCGAGATGGCGCAGAGCAGCGAGCCAATCGTGAAGATGGTGAGGCCGGCGATAAAGATGCGCTTGCGCCCGAAGCGGCTGCCCAGATAGCCACCAGCGGCGACGACGGCGGCGTTTGCCAGGAAGAACCCGGTGACGATCCACTGGGTAGTGTTGATATCCGTATGCAGGTCGTCGCGAATCGACGTGAGCGCGACGGTCACGATAGTCGTGTCCAGCACGATGGGAATCAGTCCCAGTGCGGCCACGATAGCGATGAGATAGCGGTTGTGCCTCATGGCAGTCTTACTCCCTCCTCAAGAATGACGCACCGCGTGCCGCCGATGTGTGGCGGCTGGCGGTGGAAACTGTTCATAGCCGCATCGTAGCTGTCTCATGCAGCGCCGTCCCCATGCGGAAGGATGGTTGAGAGGATGGTTTTCGAGGATGGGGTCGTGTGGTGGCCAGAGATGGGGTAGTGAGGCAAAGCGGCATGCGCCAACCGCAACGGTGGAACGGCCAATGCGGTTTTTATTGGAGAGATGATAGTGACCGCACGTCGACGTTTCAGATTCATACGAGAAGGGCAGGCGAACGATGGACTGGAAAATCGAGCTGGTGGCGATCCCTGTGTCGGATGTGGAGCGGGCGAAGGCGTTTTATACTGAGAAAGTCGGGTTCCATGCGGACCACGATTATCAGGTAAGCGAGGGGCTTCGCTTCGTGCAACTGACACCGCCAGGGTCGGCGTGCTCGATTGCTATCGGCGAAGGGATCACCGAGGCGGCGCCGGGCTCGGTGCAGGGTATGCAGATCGTGGTCTCAGATATCGACGCAGCCCGCGCCGAGCTGCTGGAGCGTGGCGTGGAGGTCGGCGAGGTGCAGGATTTCCCCTGGGGTAAGTTCATCTTCTTCAGCGACCCGGACGGCAACCGCTGGGCAGTGCAACATATTCCTCCCCGCGCCTGACCGTTTCTGCGTTCCCCGCGCCGCTACAATTCCGCCGCGATTGCGCCCGTTCCGTGCCAGCTACCACCGCGCACTAGCTGGCGCGGAACGGTTCATGCGTTCCAGTCCAGTGAGAGTCTCGATTTGTCGCGAACATAATGTGCATAGTGTGCATAGTGTGCATAGTGTGCATAGTGTGCATGAAGCACCTGGAAGAGCAGTAACTCATGCAAGGACGGCGTTCCCATTCTCCTGGCGACACGCGGCAGGCGCAAGCACAGGGCAAGGACGATACAGGGTACGAGCGAACGCAATTAAATCAGCAACCCACACCCAACAGTGCGGATCAGCGTGCGAACGTGGCTGCGCCTCCATCATCCGATGCCGTCCGCATTGACGCCGTGGACGTGACGGAAACGGTGCGCGAGGGGCTGCCGCTCCCGCTGCTCGGCTCGCGCAAGGCGCTGCTTGACGATGTCTCGATCACGCTCAGACCGGGGGCGTTTGTGGCCATCCTGGGCGCGTCGGGCGCCGGGAAGACGATGTTGCTGCGCGCCCTGAGCGGGCAGATGCAGTCGCAGCAGGGAGACGTCTTTTACAATGGCCTGAACCTCCTGCGCCATCGTCATCAGTTTTCCACTACCACTGGCTTTGTGCCGCAAGATGACATCGTCCACAAGAATCTCCCGGTGGAAGATGCGCTTGAGTATGCCGCGTGGCTGCGGCTACCATGTAACACGCCGCGGCAGGAGTTGGTCGCGCGCATCGAGGAGGTTCTGGAGGATGTGGACCTGACCGACCAGCGCAAGCAACTTATCTCGCGTCTCTCGGGTGGCCAGCGCAAACGGGTCAACATCGCATTGGAACTGCTCGGGCGGCCA
>DASUHD010000070.1:0-34237 GCA_036273675.1 Ktedonobacterales bacterium
GTCGAGGATATCGAGGCAGCCCTCAAGGGTCTGCTGGAGCCAGTCTATCGCGAGCAGGTGGATGGCCACGCGGAGGTGATGCAGCTCTTCAAGGTTGGGCGTCAGGTCATTATCGGCGGCTGTCGCATTACCGATGGCAAGATTGTCCGCTCGTCGCAGGTGCGTGTCCAGCGCGGCGGCCAGACGGTCTTCACTGGGCTCATCCAGTCGATTCGGCGCGGCAAGGATGATGTGCGCGAGGTGTCGCAGGGCTACGAGTGCGGCCTCATCCTCGAAGACTACAATGCCCTGGAAGTTGGCGACATCATCGAGGCGTTCAGCAAGGTGCGGGTATAGCCCGTACGGCCCATAGCGCCAGATCGGCGCAGTGGGACTCATGGACTCCCCTTGTCCAGATGACTTGCGTCTGGGCGAGAGGAGTCTTTTAATATGAGGTACAGGAGAGCGAAAGCAGATAGCTGGTCGGAGTACCAGGGGCTTGTCTCGGGGGTATCAGTGGCGTATGCTGGCGGCAAGCCAGCAACGGCGCTGTGGCTGAATGGACCATGGGCGGGCAGGGATCGCAGCGCGCGTTCACCTGCTCGAAGGAGGTGAAGCATGCGGAACTACAGACGCGAAGATCAACTGAGCGGGGCAATCACCCGCGAGTTGAGCGACCTTATACGCACGCGCATGAAAGATCCGCGTATCGGCTTTGCCAGCATCACTGGTGTTGAGTTGTCCCACGATCTCCGCTATGCGAAAGTCTTTGTGAGTGTTATGGGCAGCCCGGAGGAGCAGCGCGAGACTATGCGCGGCCTGGATTCCGCCAACGGATTCCTGCGGCGCGAGCTGGCGCAACGGCTGACCATTCGCCATGTGCCTGAGATTTCGTTCCGCCTCGATGAGTCCATCGCCCGTGGCGCGCGGGTGCTGGACCTGCTCAAGCAGGTTGAGCAGGAGTCTGCTGTGCCGGTAAGCGCCGAGAATGCGGGTGACGAATCGGATTGAACGTCGGTGCGCGAACGCGCTGACGATGTCATAGGAATATGCAAACGGGGGCGGCGCATCACAGCGTTCGCCCCCATTTCGCCCCCATTTCGCCCTCATAGTGTATGCTTGAGAGATGTTGAGAGCGCGGGCAGTCAAAGGAGAGATGCGCGTGGCGGGATTGGAAGACCCAGTGGCAGCGGACAAAACGAGCGAGCGTGAGGCGCTAGCGTCTATTCTGGCGGCGGGTATCGCCAATGAGCTTGCCGAGGCGGCATGGCGCCTGATGATGGACGCGCGCCACATCCTGCTCGTCGCACACCACAACCCTGACCCCGACGCGCTCGGTTCAGCGCTGGGGCTGGCGTTCGCGCTGGAAGCCTACGACAAGCAGTGTGTGGTGGCCTGCGCCGACCCGGTTCCAGCCAATTTCACCTTCCTGCCCGGACGCGAGCGTGTCCTCACCGAGCTACCCGACGAGGACTTCGATCTGGTCATCGCGCTCGATGCGGGCGAGTTGTCGCGCTATGGCGCGCTCTATGAGCGCCACAAAGCATTCTTCGATGGCGCGCGCATCGTCAACATCGATCACCACGCCACCTCGACTGGCTGTGGCGTCGTCAACATCATCGATCCCGCCTCCGCCGCGACCGCCGAGCTGCTGACACTCTTCCTGCTGAACCGTGGCGCCACCATCAGCCAGGATAGCGCGCAGTGTCTGCTGGCGGGCATCATCACCGATACGCGCTCGTTCGAGTTCGACGCCACC
The DNA here is from genome assembly GCA_036273675.1 of Ktedonobacterales bacterium. Classification (GTDB taxonomy): domain Bacteria; phylum Chloroflexota; class Ktedonobacteria; order Ktedonobacterales; family JADMIN01; genus DAHUXT01. The sequence goes on from DASUHD010000070.1 coordinate 1,739, forward strand.
ACCGAGCGCACGCTGACGGCGGGCGCCTATCTAGTGGGCCGCGGCGCGGTACCCGAGTCAATCATCAAGCCGATGTATCGCCTGAAGCCGTATCCGAAGATGAAGCTGTGGGGGCGCGTGCTGGCGTCGGTGCGGCGCGAGGCGGATGGGCGCGTTATCTGGGCGACCCTGCGCCAGCGCGATATCGCGGAGGCAGGCGCGACCCCCGACATGGACGATGGCCTGCCAAGCTATCTGCTCGATACGGAGGGCGTCGAGATCGCCATCCTGCTGCGCGAGGGCGACGATGGCAAGACACGCGCGAGCATACGCACGACCGGCCCGTGGGACGCCTCGAAGCTCTGCGCGCACTACGGCGGCGGCGGCCATATGCGCGCCTCCGGCTGCACGATAGACGCCGCCATCGACCAGGCGGAGCCGCAGGTGATCGCCTATATACGCCAGGTCGTCGCGACGGGCGAGTATTAGCCGAATAGCTGACCGACATCGTCTGCGTGTGTTCGACGATGCGCTCAGACACGCCGCCAGTCACCCTTCCGCCAGTGGGCGCGAGGTATGCCGGAGGCGTCGAACGCGGCAAAGAGCGCATCGAGGTCGAAAGGGACGCGGCGCAGCGACACGTCAAGCTGCCCTCCATCACTCGCGACGACAGCGTACTCGGCCCAGGAGGGGTTGCGAATCGGCGTCGCGGGCATGATGGCGTCCTTCACGAAGCCGACGGTACCGGGGTTGAGCACAAGCGAGTCCCGGTGGCGGCGCAGCATCTGCTGGTGTGTATGGCCGCCGATGTAGATGTGCGCTGGTATCTCGCCAAGCATCTCGTGCAGCGCGGCATCTGGCGTCTCAGCTGTAATGCGCTCGTCATATGAGCGCGGCGAGCCATGGTAGCACAGCAGCGTCACATCGTCGCCCAGCGAGAGACTGAGCGTCGGCTGAAACGCGCGCAGGTACGTGAGATCGTCGTCCGTGAGTTGATTGGCGCACCACTGGTCGAAGGCCTCGTTGCTCCAGTCAATACCCCCTTCCTCGTTCATCGCGCTCTCGTCACGCTGCAGCGCGAGCAGGATGGCGTCGGTATTGCCCATCACAACGGGACATCCCAGCGCGCGCACTCGGGCAATGACCTCACGCGGCTGCGGGCCAAGCGTGGCGACATCGCCGAGGCAGACAATACGTTCGATGCCCTCAGCGTCGATCTTCGCCAGCACTGCTTCGAGCGCCGGAAGGTTGCCATGAATATCCGCGAGAATGGCGATCTTCTCCATGCTGCCTCACTTCACTTCTCTACTTATGGCGGCTTCATGCTCGTGGCAGGCGCTCACAACTCAAGAATAGTCAGCTCTGCCTCATCAAAAGGCGGGTCGGTATGCACCACCAGTTCGGGCGTGGCGGGCAGGGCAACCAGCCGCTCGCGCAAGAAAGTGGGATAGAGCGGCAAGTCTGCCACCGCGTCGAGCGGGAACCACTGAAAGATCAGCCGGATGTACTCACCCTCATGTGAAGGAAGATCACCTTCAACCCCGTCGTAGGCACGATCCTTGGCGAGATATGGGCTTTCCGCGCCTAGCGTGACGAGATAATACATACCCAGTTCGTGGAATGGCGCGTCCTCATCGCCATAGAAATTCTCGACGACCCAGAGCAGCCTACCGACCTGCGCGTCGCATGCTAGCCCAAGCTCCTCGGCCAGTTCGCGCGCTACCGTCGCCGCCGATGGCTCGCTCGCTTCCACACGCCCGCCCGGCAGCGCCCAGAAGGGTTCGTAGGACGCCCGATGGAGCAGCACATGGCCATCGTCGATGATGACAGCCGCCGCGCGAAAGTTGAATTGCACGTCATCCACGATAAAGCTGATCACATAGTTTCTCCTGATTCGTCAGCCACGACATTGAGTGGCATAGGTGTGCAAGCTCAACACTTCTACGCCTTATGTGAAGATGGTCACAGTATGTATACTACGCATCTTCTACACTCCTTCCAACGCACCTCCAATCACTCTCTTTTCTTTTATCGCTCTGGGCGCGGTGAGTGCGTAGGTCTGCCACTGGCAGGAGGAGAATGGTATGCGGTCCCACGGCAAATCGTGGCCAACAGTCATCTGCGCGTTGCTTGCCTGTATCATCGTCCTCTTTGGATGCGCTTTGCCAGGCGCGCCTGGCTCGTCGAGTTCCACACCGGGTGAGGGAGCGGGAGCAACAGTAACGGGCAGTTCGCCAGTGGCCTCCGGGGCCACCGCCACGCCACTACCGCCGTCGCGTGCGCTGGCCTGGTTCCAGCAGGATAGCCATCAGGTCGGCCAGATATGGGCAAGCGTCAATGGCGGCGCGGCGCATCAGGTGACACACATGCCCGCCTCAACCGCGGATTGTCGCTATGACGCGTACTGGAGCTCGCCGGTCTTCTCGCCTGATATGAGCAAGATCGTCGCCGGGTGGGGCAGCGACGCCTGTACCGATGGGCCTGTGCATGGACCCGTGTATGTTGTCAACGCCAGTACAGGGGCGGCTACCCGGATACCCTCCTCTGATATTCGGCTCTCACTGCGCGACGCTGGCTGGATCAACAACTCGACGATCTGGTGGAGCGACGGCCGCACCCTTCACCAGTATATCGTGGGTGGCGGCGCAAGTGTTCTTGGCACGCTGACGACATCATCGTATTCGGATGATGCTGTGCTGCGCGGCAACACGCTCTTCTTCACTATTGCCTCAGGGAGCGGTTATCTGCTCAAGCGCTTCGATATGGCCAGCCACACGGCGCTGGCTGGCTCGGTCAATATGGGTACGACCCACCCATGCGAGTGCTCTCGTAATGATGCGCTCAGCCCCGGGTTCGACGTCTCACCGGACGGCTCGCACATCGTCTATCAGAGAACCGCCCCAGTATCAGGGACTGGTGGAGACGCGGAAGGCGTGGCCAGTTCGCAATTCTTCTACGCCAACGCCGACGGCAGCGGCTCCTCGCGGATCGCATCGGTCGCGACGGCTGCCTCGATGGTCAAGATGCAAATCTCGCCGAATGGGCATCTGGTCGCGGTGGCGCGCGCGGAGCCAGCCCCCAGCGTCTTCACGGCAAGCGTCACCTCGGCGGGTCTCTCTGGTGACGCCAACATGCACTTTTACACGCCCGATGCCGGGAGCTATCCCGTCTGGAAGTACGACAACTCGACCTTCTGGGCTGGCACTGGCCATCCCGATATGGAACACTTCGACCTCGGCGTTGGCGCGGGGAGCGTCGGCGCAGCGGGCGGCGCAAATCCCTGGTACACCATCGGGAGCTAGCTGAGTGCAGCCGACCTCCCCCTATCCCCCTCTCCTGCGAGGAGAGGGGGAACCGGAGAGAGCATGAACTCTGACATCCACATGCAAAGGGGAGGCGGCACAATCAGTGGATCAGGTGGAGGAACTGGTCGGGGTCAAGGGTATCGCCCTCGATCACGAACGCCACCATACCCGTCTCGCTGCCCGACTCGTGCTCCTCGCCAGGCTCCCAGAAGGCCGCCTGACCAACTGTAATGGGTGTGCGCTCGGGTTCCGGTCCGCGCACCCATCCCTCCCCAGACATCACCAGAAAGAGCTGGCGCGTCGTCGCCTGATGCTCGCCCACCAGCCCGCCTGGCTCAAGGTGCATGCAGCCTATTTGCACATCGCCACCAGCCACCCGTACGATACCGTTGATTGTCACGCGCACGCTGCCAAACTCAGTGATCGGTCGCCCATGCGTCGCGCCAAAGCTGTAGAGTCGCATGCTGTGTCCCCCTTTTAGTTTGTTGACTCGCGCTCCCACAGGCCCGCCCACCATTCGACCTCGGGCATACCGCTGGCGCGCGCAACCGCCACCATCTGGTCGACATTGAGCGGCGTCCGTCGTAGCGCGATTTCCAGCCGGTCCCCAGCCGAGTCTACGACAGCGTATTCCGCCCATCGCACATGATGATTCTTCTGGACCGCCGCGCCCACGCCCGCCAAACCCACGCTACCAACGTTGACGATATGAGCATCGCCATAGCGGCGCACCATCTGGAGATGTGTGTGACCGCCTGCCAGAATGGTTGCCCGCATACCACCTAGCATCTCACGAAGTTCGTCGTCGGGCGTCGTCGGCACGATAACGTCATCGTATGAACGGGGCGAGCCATGGAAACACAACAGTGTCTGCCCATCGCTGAGCGCGAGTTCGATGGTCGGCGGGAATGAGGCGATGTGAGCGCGGTCATCATCCGTAAGCTGTGCTATCGTCCATTGGGTGATAGCACGGTCAAAGCGGTCGCCCTCAATGGCGGATGGTGGTGTGAGCAGCCACGCATCGGTATTGCCCATGACAACCGGACATTGCAGCGCGCGCAAGCGTGCAAGCGCCTCACCCGGTTGCGGACCAAGCGCGGCCACGTCGCCAAGGCAGACCAACTGATCGAGTGGTTCCCGCGCCAACTCGGCCAGAACGGTCTCCAGCGCTATCAGATTTCCATGAATATCAGCAATCAATCCAATTCGCATTGTTCCTCCCTGCTATGCTTCATAGAGAGCGGTGCGCCGTTACCAGGACGAACGAGCGACTTAGGAATTTCCCCGTTGCCTCATCGGCGGGACCGTGCTAGAATCAACCACGCGATAAAAGGAGTTGTTCTTCAGCGAGTTGTATCCCCCGTGGAGGAGAAGGATGCAAGGAGGAAGGGGATATCATGCGCCTCTATACCTACCAGGCGCAACTCACTCTACCCGCCAGCCTGGCCCGCGTTCGGGATGTTCGCCCGGCTATCGAGCGCATCGGCGGTCGCATGGAGATGATACCCACTGAGATCCCTGGCCTGATAACCGTGCGCATTTTTCTACCCGAACCGTATCAGCCCGACCAGTTTCTTCCCGGCTTGCCATTCTATCCGATGTGACGTGAACCCTGCCAGCTTCATAACGTCGCATGGGCGCCGGCGCTCAGCCTGAGCCTGAGCCTGTGTTGCGCCTGTCTCGCAATGAAAGGGAGTGCATTTGATGTGGCCGTTTCGCCGCCAAAGACATGATGTCGTGCTCGAGAATGTTCCCGACCAACGATTCCGCCGCTTTGGCGGCCGCCAGCACCTCGCCGCCATGCCGTATCCGTTGCCCAAAGATATGGGCGAGATCAATCGGCTAGACTTCCAGCATTTCCTGCTGCGGACGGGTCTGCGCGGCAACTACGCGGCGCCGGTGAATCAACCCGCAGATATCCTGGATGTCGGGTGCGGCTCGGGGCGCTGGGCGATGGAGATGGCGGCGCTCTTTCCCCATGCGCGGGTCGTCGGCCTCGATCTGGTGCCACCACCCGAAGACGCGAATCCCCTCGGTCAGGGACTGGATGTGCGCCCCACGAACTATGTCTTCTCCGTCGGCAACATCCTCGAAGGGCTCCCCTTCGCCGACCAGAGCTTCGACGTTGTCCACCAGCGCCTCCTCATCACCGCGATTCCGCGCGACCGCTGGCCCAGCATCATCCAGGAACTGGTGCGCGTGACGCGGCCAGGCGGGTGGGTGGAGCTGGCTGAGTGCGGATCTGCCCAGGATGGCGGCCCGGGCTATATGGGTCTCTGGCAGAGCTGGATTGACTTCCTCAATACTCGCAATGTGGATTTCACCATCGGCAAACACATCGGACAGATGCTGAGCAATGGCGGGTTGGTCAACGTGCAGCAGCGGGTGCTCAACTTCCCGATGGGCGACTGGGGCGGACGGATTGGCCGCGCCTCCGCGACCGACTGTCTCGCGGTGGGCAAGGCGCTCCGCGCGGGCGTCATCGCCCAGGACATCATGCCCGCCGACCGCTACGACGCGCTGTATTCGCGCGCGCAGCAGGAGTTCGCGCAGCGCCAGGGCCGTGGCATCCTACCGTTCTACGTCGCCTTCGGCCAGCGCGCGGGTTGAGCGAAGACTTCGCTATTTCATGATGTTGAACGGGCGGTTGTTGCGCCGGGGGAGCGCCTCATCGCGGGCGCGCCCCGCCGCCGCATCCACGCCGAAGTGCGCCTGCCACTCCGCCGGGGCGTCTTTGCTCTCGCCACCGTGCGGCGTAATCCGCTCGCGCACGCGGCAGATAACGGGCGTGTTGATGGCGCTGCCCGCGATGATCGCCTGTCCCTTCGAGAGGGCGGGCAGGTTCTGCAAGAGATCGTGGCCCACGCCCTCGACGGCGCTGGCGACGCTCTTCTGGTCTACCTCGTTCACGATGCGCATGATGCACTGCGTCAGGCACTGGCTTAGCACATCGGCGTCCAGCTTGCCGGGGCGCTGGCTAATCAGCCCAACGCCAATGCCGAACTTGCGCCCCTCGGCCAGCACCTGCTTGAGAATGCCCGTCGTGATCGCCTCGCCGTCATGCGGCGCGAAGTGGTGCGCTTCCTCCAGCAGGATGAAGACGGGATAGGGCAGGAAGCGCTCGTCACTTGCCTGCACCTTGCCCTTTTCGGTATCCATACGCGCCTGATTGATGCGCCGGAGCAACGTCGCAACGATCACCTGCTGGTCGCGCTCGTCGATCTCGTTGAGCTGAAGGACGGTGCATTGCCCCGGCTGGAGCACCTCGCCCAGATTGAGGTGCTGGAACTGGTCGAAGACCATCGTGTTGTCGCCCAGCCGCTCATCGATCTTCCAGTGCAGCGCGGCGATGGTGCTGTTGCCGCTATCGTCGCCGCTATCCTCATTCGCGGATTTGCCGACGTTGCTGACATGGCGCTTGAGGTCGGCCGCGCCCCACGGCTGTCCCTTCTTCTCATTCCGCAGCGCCTCGAACGCCCGGCTGAGGAAGTGGTGCTGCTTGTCGGTCATGTTGGGCAGCAGGTAGCGCAGGTCGCCGAGGGTCAGCGTGTTCATGCGCACCTTCACCTGATCGTGCAGATAGACGCGCGTGCGCGCCTCATAGCGCGGCTGGCGGCGCGCGGCGGCACTGGTTGGCTCGCTCTCGCGGAACTCCTCGTCGTTGGCGATCTCCTGCAAGGTGTTGTATTCGCCGTGGGGGTCGATGATGAGGACGGCGGCGCGGTTGTACGGGCGCATCATCTCCTCGATGATGACGCTGGCCAGATAGCTCTTGCCGGCGCCGGTGCTAGCGATGATGGCGAGGTGCGTGCTCACTAGTTCTTTGACATCCAGCACCACCGGCACGGCGGTTGGCGGGCGCGTCAGCAGCGAGCCGACGATAGCGCTGCCGACCTGGCCGCGCTGTTTGCGGGAGAGCACGGTGGCGAGCCAGGCGTCCTCAGCGAGATAGATCGGCGTGCCAGAACTAGGCGGAATCCAGGGGTTGACAAAAGAGCCTAGCGCCTCATCGTAATAGCCCATGATGCCGACGTGTAGCTCGAAGAGATCGCTGGCGCGCATGTCATAGCCGACGAGCGCGGCAACCTGGGAAGGCGATACCTCTGGCTCGGAGAGAAAAGTATCCGGGAAAAGCTGCACCGGCACTCGCCGCAGGATGCGCCCCAGCACGCGACGCGGTGTGGCGCCATGCGCGCCGTTTGCGCCATTCGAGCCATTCGCCCCAGCAGACGAGCCACTGGCGGTCTCGTCCAGCTCGTAATAGACGTATTCGCCGTTTTTGAGCAGCCGCTGCTCATCGCGCGAGATCAGCGTGTATTCGTGGATCGCTTCGCCGGGGCCTTTGGTGATGCCGACCGGGCGGGATGTTTGGGGTGATTGCGCGCCGCTCATAGTATTTTACCGCCTTGTATTGATTTTGCCTCGCCTCGGGCCTCACCCCCGACCCCTCTCCTGTGGGAGAGGGGAGATCCGAGGGCTACACTGCTCTTATCCTGCCGCCAGCACCTTGAGCCGCCAGGCCAGATTGCGCTTGACGATTGCCAGCAGCGAGGCGTTTTCCGGGAGAAGCGTCTCCAGCCGCTCGACCGTTCGCAGCATCGCCAGCGGCAGCAGCGGATGGTCCTGCGCGACAGTATGGGGCAGGTAGCCCAGGTGCAGGTAGGGTCGCGCTTGCGGCGTGTCGGCAAAGGTGTGGAAGGCGCGCACCTGCGCCTCGGTGAGCGGCTCGACCACCGCGCCCAGATCAGGCGCAAGCGCTGGCACCCCATGTGTCACCTGGCCCATCGGCGCGCCCTCACCGCTCATCGTACCCAGCACCAGGATCGAGACGAGCACGGCGCGCTCCGCCAGATAATCCGGCGAGAAGATGGCAAGCTGCTCGTCGTTGGAGAGTCGCGGCCCCAGCGTTCCGAAGGCGGGATTGACAAGTATCGTGTCGTAGATGAAGCCCACCGCCCAGAGCGGCTGCGCGGGCGCGGGCATCAGCGCATCGCTCCGCATCGCGGCGGATGGGCGTGGCTCGAGCGCGGCGACATCCGGGGCGGCTAGCGCCGTCCGCAGTGGCAGGCGGACGAATCCGCCAAACGCGTATGCGGAAGGATCTGGCGGCGCGGCCACCTCACCAGGGCCAAATATCTGGCAGGTATAGCGCACATGCGATTCCGAGCCGACGATTTTGCCGATACCCACTGCTGCCATCTGTATTGCTCCTCGCCAGATTGTACCTGCTACCAGTATACCATTCAGCCTGCCGATATCTTGCCAGATGGGCCGGTAGCTGGTACCTTGGCGCCGTGGAGCAACCTCGATGGTTAAGGTGTCGGTATGACGGGAGTGATATCCGGAGTGGTATCCGGGGTAATATCAGGCGTGGCGGTTCCCTGGTCATTGGCGCCGTCGGTCGCAGTAACTGTCACTGGGATGTCCGTCGGCGTGGCGGTCGCCGGGATATCCGTCGCGGTGGCAGTGGCGGGATGGGTTGTCGGCAGCGCCAGAGGCGTGTTGAAGTAATCGTAGGTAAGATGGCCAGCGAAGACCATGCCCGCCACGATCACGGCAATGCCTACCATGGCAACGAGGAACAATGAGGCGCTGCGCGCGCGTGACATGCGCACGAAGCGCTTGGGGCGCGGAATCGACCGCGTCGGCGGACGAGGCACCGATTGATGGTCCGCCAGCCAGTAGTCCGGCGCCTCTAGCCAGTTGGAGCGCTTCACGGCCGAAGGGCGCGGCCCAATCTCGATCTCGATCATAACCGGTGGCTCGATAGCTGGCTCGACTGGTCGTGATGGCGCGACTGGCCGCTTTGGCTTCGCTTTTGGCTTCGCTTCGGGCTCGGGCGCGGCGTCAGGTTCCAGCCATGCTTCGGGCTCGGGCGCGTCATCGGGCTCCAGCCATGCTTCTGGTTGCGGCCAGCGGCCAGGCAGCGGATATTTGTCGCTGCTTCCCGGCGGCAAGGTCCGCTTCCCGGCGACGATGCGCGCTGGAGCGCCCGTAGCCCGTATGCCGCTATTCTCCGAATCCAGTGCGCCTTCCCTGTCGCTCGTAGGCGATTCCTGAGTCATCCCTGCTACTCCCTTCCAAATGATTGCGAGGGCTGCGAAATAGATGACGCGAGTATACACCTATTGGTATGGGGTGATACAACAGCCAGACGGTCCTGCCCCAAGTTTCCTAGTAGCAAGGAAGAATAGCAAAGAGGGGGCTGATTTTCCGCGAGGTAAAGCGGTGTCAGCAACGGACGAGGGCTATTGCCAGAGGAGATTTGGAGTAAAGGCTTTCCGACTTTACGGCTCTACCCGCGCCAGCGCGACGGCGATCCGCGCCGCCCAGGTGGCGTTGTTGAGCAGCAGCGCCTGGTTGGCCGCGATACTTGTGCCTTCGGTCAGCGCGCCAATACGCGCCAGCAGAAACGGCGTGATCGCCGGGCCGGTCACGTGCGCGTCGGCGGCGTCACGCTCGGCCAGGGCCAGCGCATCGGCGAAGTTGCTCTCCGGCAGGGCGTCCGCTTCGGGAATAGGGCAGGTGACGAGCAGCCCGCCGCCAAGACCGCTTTCCCACTGCGCGCGCGCAATGGCGGCGATCTCGACGGGCGTCTCGGCGCGGAAGGGGACACGCAGGCCGCTGGTGCGGCAGTAGAACGCGGGCAGCTCATCGGTCTGGGCGCCGATAACAGGCACACCCTGCGTTTCGAGGTATTCGAGCGTCAGCGGCAGGTCGAGGATCGCCTTGATGCCCGCGCAGACGGTGACCGCGGGCGCGCGGCCAAGCTCGATCAGGTCGGCGGAGATGTCGAAGGTCTGCGCCGCGCCGCGATGGACCCCACCGATACCGCCCGTGGCGAAGACGCGGATGCCCGCCAGCGCCGCGCATGCCAGCGTCCCCGCGACGGTGGTGGCGGCCAGCGAGCGCTGGGCCAGGGCAACGGCCAGGCCACGCCGACTGGCTTTGGCGACCGGCTCATCAGTAGTGGCGAGTCGCTCTAGCTCGGCCTCACTCAGCCCGACGACGATGGATCCATCCATGAGCGCGACCGTCGCGGGAATCGCGCCTTCCGCCCGTATCGCCGCCTCCATCTCGCGCGCGACGGTGAGGTTGGTCGGCCGGGGCAGCCCATGCGCGATGACGGTTGACTCCAGCGCAACCACCGGTCGGCCCGACGCCAGCGCATTCCGCACCTCAGGCGCGAGGCGCAGATACTGGTTTGCGGTGAAGTCAGCATTATGCGGCATAGTTGGTCTCTCCGTCTAGACAGACAGCGTGGTGTGCGGACTGTGTATCATGGCGCGCTGTCACTATCATATCAAGTCCAGCTGAGCGGTTGCACGTGAGGGACTTTGCCAGATGTAGCAATCTGCCACCTGAATATGGCACAGCGCATGCGGTCACGACATGCGCCAAATTTGTTCGGGGGTACCTACTACGGCGCACACCTTCTTCTGATACACACCGTACGCGGACGTCATACTTGGCTGCCATCGAGTTGCTATTGCCGTTGTGACATGCGCGTATGGAGGGCCGCGGCTGCTTTGGCCGCGCCCTGCGCCGCGTCTTTGGCGTCCTTCGCGTTCTGGAAGAGATCCCAGAAGAAGCGGATTACTCCCAGCAGGCCCGCCAGCCCGCTCAGTCCAGCGAGCGGTATCCGCCATGTGGCAAGCTGGTCAGTCAGCCACGACGGCAGCCAGGTGGGCAGCGTCGTATTAGCAATGGCGGACTGAACCGCGACAATCGGCGTCGGCAAAGAAGAGACCTCGATGGCGCCATCGTGCTCGCTACCGTCCAGGTAAATGTAATAGAGATGGAGGATGATGCGCACCAGATTCTGGCCCGGCGCCACCGCCTCGACATGCCACGTGAAGTTCACGGCATCCAGATACGCGCGATCCGCACTCGGGCCGCCTGGCGTGAGCAGCGACTGACGCGGCGCGCTGACCAACTGCCAGACGACGGGACTGTCGCCTGAGGACGCCGTATCGACCGAGGCGCCGATGTCGTTGTAATCGCTCAGTTGTGTCGGCAGCGGAATTGGCTCGCCCACGGTACCCACGCCCGAACCCACGCCCGGCGTCGCGATCAGCAGGTTCTGATGGGGCGAGAGCGTCAGCGTGACATCGCTACCCGCGTTGACGGCCAATTGCAGTGGATAATCGATGCGAGAGTAGAGGTAGGCGTAGGCCGCTGGTCCGCTACCAGCAGTAGCTGTGCCTCCAGGATGCGGCGTATAAGTGGCTGATGGCGACGTGGATGCGCCGCATGCCGCCAGCAACGCCAGCGCGGCAAGCAGGATCAGCCCGCCAACGATGCCACCCATCCGGGTTCGAGGAGAGCGTTGCGCGCGATATCGGTGATTCATCGTGTCCGCTTCCTCGCTACTTGTTCGTGGCCGTCGCCACCGCAGTCGCCGCTGGAGCAGTCGGCGGCAGAATTACCTGGCCCGGCGTGGGTATCTGGGTGGCATGCGAAGAGTCAACGGCGCGAGGGATGAAGATAATCAGCGCCACGGTGACGGCGATACAGAGCAGCGCCACCACCAGCGCCCGCAGCGCGCTGCGTTTCCTTCGAGGTCCAGCCTTGGCCATAGCGCATTCTCCCTCGCGCTCACGAAGTGCAACCATTCAACGAAATATACGCGAGCGAACGTCCGGTTCTCACCCACAAACAGGTGGCTGTGAAGAGGATCACACAGGCAAAGCCGATTCGCCGCTAAATTGTGGGGATGCGCTCGATGACTGGCAGCAGCAGCTCCTCGGCGAGATCATCGGCGGCGTCGCGCACTTGTTGGCGCGCCACGATGCGGATGCGGCGCTGGTGCTGCTCGTAGATGCCAAGATCTCCCGGACGCTGGCCCGTCGCCTCGGTCCAGGTCATCAGCGAGGACATGCCGACGGGCGGATGGGCAAAGCGCACCAGCACATCCATCTCCCACTTCTCCGGCTTGGGGATATCGATCAGCACATCGTGCGGCGAGACCGGGATTTCCAGCGCGACGGAGAGCGTCTCCGCAAGCGCCAGCTCCACCCGCCGCCGCTTGCCCTGGTCCCAGAAGAGCGCGTCAAGCTGGCTATAGACGCGGCCCGCCCGCGCGCTGACTTCCAGCATCACCTTGTAGGGCTGGCGTTGTTTGAGCGCGCCGACCAGATCGCGGGTACCCGCTGGCATGCGCTCGTCGGAGAGATAGGCCAGCAGCGAGGCGTCGTCGTGTCCGGCGAGATCATCGGGCGCGATGGCCCCGGCAAGCTGCGCCTCCTGTACCGCCCGCAGCAGCATCGCCATCATCGCACGGTTGGTGTGGTGCCAGTAGACGTTGTCGAACATCTCCTGGCGGGCGTGAAGCAGCGAGTTGAGCGGGCTGATGCCCTTGCTGCTGACGCCGAGCCGCGGCCCCTGCGGCGTCTCCAGCAGCCGGATCGAGCCGAGCAGCCGCGTCAGGTCCACGCCGCCATACGGCACGTTGCAGCCACGAGCGTCGCGCGGCAGGTAGTCGAGCTTATCCACGTCGAGCGGGCCGCTGAGCAGGCGCACCAGAATGGCGTCGGTTGGCGGCAACGGGCGATCGCGCGGGGGATCGATCACGTCGGCGACACGTTGGGGCGAGAGCCCGTGTCGGGTGAGCGCGTCGGCCACCGCGCCCTGCTCGATGATGCGTCGGCCAACCCGCTCATGTGGCTCTATGGGATAGCCAAGCTCCTCGATGGCGTGCGAGAAGGGATAGTGGCCGATATCGTGCAGCAGCGCGGCAGCGAGCATTGTGCGCAGATCGGTCTCGCTGGCGCGCAATCGCTCACGGGCGTAGTCCTGCGCCCAGAGCGCGCGCAGTCCGCGCAACATCAGGTAGTAGACGCCGAGGCTATGCTCGAAGCGGGTATGGGTCGCGCCTGGCCACACGCGGTAGCAGAAGCCCAGCTGCTTGATGCCCTGAAGTCGGACGAATTCGGGCGTGCCAATCAGGTCGAGTTCCAGCGCGCCGAGGGGAATGGTGTCGTAGAGGCTGTCGCGGATGATGGTGCGCGGCGCGTCATCCGGCAGAGCAGGCGCGTTGACCGGGGCGGCGTCCCAGAGGGTCGCGTGTCCGGCGTCGGCTGCTATCGATGCCGCATCGGTGGTGGGTTGAGTTACCCGTCGGCGGGCTGGGCGTGGTGTGTTCATACCAGACAGTATACCGTACCACGCCGCCCACTTGGGCAGCACATAAAGAGGTGCTGACGAATGAATTTCGCACGGTGGTAACCGCGCCCGACACATCGCACACGGCTACCACCGTCGCCACGCTGCCATCCGCCCATAGCACCGGCGACATGCTCGGCCGCATCCTCCCCCGTATGTTTGGCGGCGTGCTACACTTGGACGAGACGACAACAGGCGACGACAGCAGCGGCGGGAGGGTATGCAGGGATGAGCCACTCGCAGATGGCCGAGCCACCGCACAATGACAACGCGACCGATGACGACGAGCCTGACGCGCAACGACTGCAGATGGCGCGCGCCGTCGAGGCGAACTGGTGCGCCGCGTGGGCATCGCTGGGAAAGCTCACCACCCAGCCGTATTCGCTGGTTGACGACACGCCGACTGTGCTTCGGGTGCTGACACCGGACGTCCCCGAGACCCTGATGAACATCGTGATGCGCTACCGCTCGCCCGCGCCAGTCACCGCCGCCGCGCTCGAAGAGGCCATCGAGCCGTTTCGCTCCTACGGGCTGCCGTTCCAGTGGTGGCTCACCCGCGACGACGCGCCCGCCGATCTGCGCGAGCAGCTCTACGATATCGGCATGCGTTCCTGGGGCGGCGCGACGATGATGTACCTCGACCTGCGGGAATGGGACGTCAGCTATCCGCAGGCGCCGCCAGCAGTCAGCTATCGCCGGGCCGCCTCGGATGCCGACCTGGCCGACGCGTTGCACATCATCAGCCGAGTTTTCGACGCGCCGCCGTTCCCGATGTCGCGCTGGACGAGCGAGAATCCGGCGTTCACACTCTACCTGGCGCACTGGGGACATCAGGCCATCGCCACAGTCGCAACGCTGCCACTGGACGACTCTATCGGCGTCTACCATGTGGCGACGATGCCCGACGCGCGGCGGCGTGGCATCGCGGGCAATCTGCTGCTGTTGGCGCTGCGCGAGGCCCAGGCGGCGGACTTCACCAGCGCCACCCTCACCGCCACGCCCGAGGGCCAGCGTATCTATGAATACCTGGGATTCCGGGTCTGCGGCCTGCTGGAGCAGTGGATGACCGGGCCGCAGCTCACCAACGATCTGATACGACACAGCAATCCTCAGACACGTTGAGACTATCTGTTTTCCGCACGTACAACGGCGAAGGGACGAGATGAACGATGCGCGATAAGCTGATGACGATGAAGGAGGCCATCGAGCGGTTCGTACCCGATGGCAGCAGTGTGGCGATGGGGCTGGCGCTGGAGCCATTGATCCCCTTCGCCGCCGGACACGAGATCATCCGCCAGCAACGACATGACCTGACGCTCATCGGCCCCATCTCCGATATCCTTTTCGACGAGCTACTCGGCGCGGGCTGCGTCACGAAGATCACCGCCGCCTGGGTGGGCAACGTCAGCGAGGGGCTTGGCTACAACTATCGCCGCGCCACCGAGAAGGGACTGCCGCACCCCATCACCGTCGAGGACCACAGCAACTACAGCGTCGCGATGGCGCTGCTGGCAGGCGCGCTCGGCGTCCCCTACATTCCGATACGGTCACTACTCGGCAGCGATATTGCCCGCGACCATCCAACCATGCGTCCGCACGACTCGCCGCTGGATGGCACGCCGACGCTGCTGGTCCCGGCGCTTCGGCCCGACGTGGCGATCATCCACGTGCAACGAGCGGATGCCGCCGGGCGCGCGCATGCCTGGGGCAGCCTGGGTGTCTGCGAGGAGGCGGCGCTGGCGGCCAAAGGCGTGATCTATACCGCTGAGGAGATCGTCCCGGCCGAGGTGATTCTGAGCGACCCCAACCGCGTGCTTGCGCCGGGCGAAAAGACGCTGGCGGTCGTCCACACGCCCGGCGGCGCCCATCCCTCGCCGGTGCAGGGCTACTACAACCGCGACCATGCCTATTTCGCCGAGTATCATGAGCGCAGCCGCACACCCCAGGACTTCGCCGCGTGGCTGCGGGAGCAGGTGCTCGACCTACCCGACCGCGCCGCCTATCTGGAGCGGCTAGGGGCGGAACGCTGGCATGCGCTGGCGATTCGCACGCCGCTGCTGGCCGCCCCAGTGGACTACGGGGTGTAGCGGCAGAACCTCTCCCAGCGCTTTGCGTGTCGCAGCCTGAAGGCCGCGGCTAATGGCTTCGGCCCACCCGCGTTTGATATCCAGGAGAATCATACATGTCGCAGCATATGACGCCTGACTATACGCCACAGGAGCTGATGGTGGTCTGCGCCGCCCGCGAGATTCACGATGGCGAGGTCGTCTTCGTGGGGATGCGGCTGCCGCTGCTGGCCTTCGCGCTGGCCAAGCGCACCCACGCGCCGAGCGCTATCGGCCTCTTCGAGAACGGGCTGGTGCGCGACGCGCCCTCCAGCGAGCTATTGATGACGATGGGCGACGCGCCGAATATCGCCGGAGCCGAGTGGGCGACACGCACGGGCGCGCTGATGGGACTGCTGGCACAGGGGTTCGCCAATCTGGGCTTCGTCGGCGGGGCGGAGGTGGACCGCTACGGCAACCTCAACACGTCGTATATCGGCGCACGCGCGCATCCAGCGGTGAAGCTGCCCGGCAGCGGCGGCGGCGCGGATATCGCCTCGCTGGCGGGACGGCTGGCGATCATCCTGGCCCACGAGAAGAAGCGTTTCCCCGAGCACGTCAGCTACATCACCAGCCCCGGCTATGGCGATGGCGGCGACTGGCGGGAGCGCGTGGGGCTGCCGCGTGGCGGGCCAGCTGCGGTGATTACGACGCTGGCGGTGCTCGGCTTCACGTCCGAGACGCACGAGATGGAGCTACGCTCGTGGCATCCCGGCGGCAGCGCGGAGGACGTGCGCGCCAACACCGGCTGGGATCTGCGCGTGGCTCCCGACGCCCGCGAGACGCCGCCGCCCACCGCCGATGAGCTGCGTATCATCCGCGAGTGTGACCCCCAGGGCTTCTGGACACGGTAGCGGAAAGTTAGCGGTCCATCAACAGCAAAAACGTGTAAGATGGTAGTGGTTGCGGGCGATAGACAAATGAAACGCGCGATGCCGCACGGGTGTCGCCCTGTCTATCCGGGAAACGAGATTCGCCCATGCCGCCAAAGTCAGCCGATACCATCCACCAGCCAGCGCCGGGTTCTTCGGATTCACGTGCCCATATCATCCACCTGCCGGACAGGCGGAATACGCAGGCGGTCTTCGAACATGCGTTGCCGCCCACGCCTACCGAGGCGGAGCGCGCGCTCATTCTGCGCATCTGCCTGCGCGCCACGCGCGACCGCGATGCCGCCGAAGACCTGGCGCAGGAAACGCTGTTGGAGGCCTGGCGCCATTGGCAGAAGCTGCGCGAACCAGACGACTCGCAGGCCCGCGCGCGCTGGCTCTCCAGCATCGCCGCGAACGTCTGCCGCCGCTGGGGTCGCAGAACCGGGCGTGACCTCGCGCATACGACACGCTTGACGACACCCGATGAGGGAGTAGAGCCAGGCGGGGGACTCGCGGACGAAGGCGACGCGCTGGATACAGAGCTGGAGCATGCCGAGCGCGCGCAGCTGCTAGATCGGGCGTTGGGTCTGCTCCCACCCGACATGCGCGAGGCGTTGATCGCCCGCTACCTCCTGGAGTTGCCGCTCGGCGCGATCGCCGCACGTCACGGACTGAGCGACGCAACGCTCTCCGTCCGGCTGCATCGCGGCAAGCGGATGTTGCGCCAGTTGCTCGCGACGACGCTGCGCGAGGAGGCGCTGGCGTATGGGCTGCTGCCCGTGACCGACGTGGGCTGGCAGGAGACGCGCATCTGGTGTCCCCAGTGCGGAAAGTCACGACTACAGGGCCAGCTTGGCGACTCTCCACCTCGCCTGCGGCTGCGCTGCCCGCGCTGCTCTCAGTCCAGGAACGGGTCGATTGGCCAGGACAATTTCATCGACCACATCGGCTCCCAGGGCATTTTAGGCGGAGTCAAGACCTTCAAAGCAGCGCTCAATCGCGTGGGAGTGTGGGCCAACTCGTATTATCGCGCAGGGGCCGTCGCGGGTGAAGTGCTGTGCCGCTGCGGTCGCCTCGCCCCTTTCGCGCCAATGCGGCGGGGCGAGTATGGATTGCGCGCGAGCTGTAGCTGCCATGCGCAAAATCATGCCAATATCGCGGGCATAGCGCTCTCCACCGCCGAGGCTCGCCACTTCTGGCGCGCTCAGCCACGCATCCATCTTCTGCCCTACCACGAGGTCGAGACGGGCGGACGCGAAGCAATCGTGGTCCGGTACGAGGCCGTAGGCGGCAGCGCACATCTCGACACACTCTTCGCGCGCGACAGCTATGAGGTGCTGAGCATCCATCAGACGTCGGGAACATAGGTCGGCATAGGCATCGCCCGCGGCTACTTCCCCGCCTTCCTCGTCGCGGCATCTCGCCACTGTGCCGTCCGCGCGGCGCGCTGTTGGTGGCAGGACATAACTTGAAACAATAGAAAGGTACGACAATGAGCGACCAACCGAACCAGCAGAATCAGGCGGTTTCGCCAACCACCGGCAACTACGTGGCTCATCTTTGGGAGTATCCGCAGCTCACGCTCGCTATCTTCGGGATTCAGGTGCTCACACCTGGGGCCGACGCCCTGTATGAGGAGTCGGGCATCCCGCAGCAGATGGAAGCGTCGCTGGCGGAGGCCGAGGGGTTGCTCGGCGTGCGCATCTTCGGGGAAAGCACGGGCGGGTTACAGTTGCAGTACTGGCGCTCGCACGAGGATCTGGCGCGGTTTGCCCGCACGATGCCCCACACCGCATGGTGGAAGTGGCTGAATCAGAACCGAGGCAAGGGATTCGGGTTCTACCATGAAATCTACCAGTGCCGGACCGCCGAGGCCATCTTCGAGGCCGGAACGCTGCCGCTGGGCCCCGCTCTTTTCTGCACGACGAGCACAATGACGGGTGGTGAGGGCCGATCCCAGGAACGGCAACGGCAGTTCCTCAACGCGGCGCGATCCACAACGCCCTAGCGAAATGGGCAGGGCTGGCCGCGAGATGGCCGGATGATTGTCTTTCTCCTCCAAGAAGCTCCTTATCGGTTATCGCCCTCTCCATGAATCTGACCGCGTTCCAGGCGGGAAAAGAGCTTTTCGACATTCGCCGATGCGACTTCTTGGAGGGTCAGTCCCAGTTCTGTACAGATCTGGGTGAGATACCACAGGACGTCCCCTAGTTCGTATTTCAGGGCTTCACGGTCCTCCGTAGAAATCGTTCCTCCCTTGTCGCGAAAGATCTTTTTGATCTTTCCCGCGACCTCCCCAGCCTCGTTGGTGAGTCCGAGTGTTGGATACACAATGGGACTATCCATCGGGATTACTCCCCAGGTTTTTCGAGACGCCTGCTGATATGCCTGAAAATCCTGAATATCCATGCAAGTTCCCCCCTCATCTCTTCGAATCATTTAGCGTGCTCCCAATGTAGCAGGGAAGGCTGCCCGCGTCTATGGACAGCATTTACTCCTCAAATTCGACCATCGACCTGCCTTACGACGATAACTGCCAGTCACTTGACAATTTGATAGTTTAGCACTAAACTAAACGATAGAAGCTATGACGTATCAAGATGCGTTGGCATGGTGTCTGCGCGTTTTTCAATGAACGTTGGCGATGATTCGAGAGGGGACGACGATGAGCGAGATAGAGACGACGACAGAGGATATGCGGATTGGCGGGCTGCACCACATCACCGCCGTCACCGGCAACGCGGCGGGCAACGTCGCGTTCTACACCCAGGTATTGGGTATGCGGCTAGTCAAGAAGACCGTCAACCAGGACGATGTCTCGGCGTACCACCTCTTTTATGGCGACGAGATCGGACACGCAGGGACTGAGCTGACCTTCTTCGACTGGCCCGATGCCGGCCCCGCACGTCGTGGCGCGGGAACCGTCGCGGCGATTCTGCTGCGCACGCCCGATCGCGCCGCGCTCGACTGGTGGGCGCAGCGCTTCGACGAACTGGGAGTCGCGCATGAGGACATCCAGCAGCGTGCGGGGCGACCAGTGTTGCCGTTCAGCGACCCAGAGGGGCAGCGGCTGGAGTTGGTGGCGCCGGCCGAGGGCGAGGAGCAGCCCGTCGCGGGTGGCACGCCCTGGGCGAGCAGCCCCATCCCGGCGGAATACCAGATTCGCGGGCTGCATGGCGTGCGGCTGGTCTCGGCGCGTGACGACGCCACACTCCACGTGCTTACCGAGACGATGGGCTTCCGCGAGACGGGGCAGTATACGCTGCCGCCGACTGAGGATGGCGCGGAGGCGCGGCTGGCGCGCGTCTATCAAGTGGGCAGGGGCGGCCCCGGCACGGAGGTGCATTTAGAGGAGCGCGCTGATGACACGCGCATGGGTCGCGTCGGCATCGGCGGCGTCCACCATGTCGCCTTCCGCACGCCGACCAACGAGACACACCTCGCCTGGCGCGGGCGGCTCGACGAGGCCGGACTCCAGGTGACGCCGGTGATCGACCGCTTCTACTTCCACTCGATCTACTTCCGCGAACCGGGCGGCGTGCTCTTCGAGATTGCCACCGACGGCCCTGGCTTCGCCACCGACGAGGACGCGCAGCACCTTGGTGAGAATCTGGCGCTGCCACCGTTCCTGGAACCCTATCGCCGCCAGATCGAGGCGGGTCTGCGTCCGCTGCCGACGCCCGCGCCGACCGGCACGGCAACGACCGCATAGCGGTTCGCCACTGCTTCCTATACATCAGCGGCTCAGGCCATTTCCGGCCTGGGCCGCTGTTTGCTATGCGCTGTAACACAGGCGGTCCTGTCTATGTAGCCGCCAGCCTCCCAGTTCGTCATACTGTCAATGAGGACGTTGTGTGGAAAATGTTGGATACTGTGTGCGAATACCATGCCTTCAGCGTGAATGGAACGCGGAATAGTGAGGCACAACAATGCGCATCGTACGTTTCATGATCTTGTATGTGATGGTATCAGTTCTGGGTTGCATGATACTCTTCTTTCTGGCGCTCAATCACTACACGATTCAAATTGACCTGATCAAAGCGCAATATCCGGTGAATGTGGCGTTGGTGATGTTGGGGGCGGCGGCCTTCGGCTTCGTAATGGCGCTGCTGCTGCTGCTGCCGGGTCGGCTCGCCGCTGGGCTGCACGTCCGTGCGCTCGAACGCGATGTACGAGACCTGGAGCGGTTGCTGGTGGATCGGGAGGATCTGCTTGAGGAGCAGGAGGATTACATCGAAGACCGCGAGGAGTTGCGCGCACGGCTGATCGAGCAGCATGAGGATCTGTTGGCGCGGCATGAGCGCGTGCTGGCGCGGCACCAGGCGCTAGCGGATGATCACGACCGGGTGACTGCCCAGCGCGACGAGGCGCGCGCCCAGCTGGACGCGCTGCGTATCGCCCGGCCAGCCGCTAGCCATGCGTCCAGCGCGGCGACTGCCCTTCGCCTGCTGCCACAGACGGCTCCCGCTCCTGTTCCTACTCCAGTCGCACGTCCGTCCACTCCTGTCCCTGCCGCTCCTGTTCCCGCCGCCCGTCGGGCAATCGCCGTTCCCGTGGGGCGCGTCGCGAAGCCCGCATCTCAAGCGGTAGCGAAGGCGGCCCCTGTGAAGCAGCCAGCCCAGCAGATTCCGATGCCCGAACCCTTGCGGCTGGTCGAGCCAGCAGCGGTTGTGGAGACGGCGATGGAGACCAGCGCAGAGGCGCCAATAGATACAACAGTAGAGGCGCAGAAAGCCGTCGATGCAACGCCAACACCCCCCGCTCCCGCCACCGTACCTGTCGTCTCGGTTGCTGCAAATACCCCGGCCGTCGCATCTCCCGCACCAGCGACGGAGCCAGCAGCGGCGCTGGAGACGCCGGTAACGCGGGAAACGCAGGTCGCGACACCGAATGCGGCGCCACCCACACGCCGTGATTTCGCGGCGGAGGCGCGGGCTGGCGCGGCTCGCGCGCAACAATCGGCGGAGGCGACGCTCGCGCGGTTGCGACAGAATACTGGCCAGATATGGAGCGAAGCAACAGCACAGGTCAGCGCCCAGAGCAAGGCACAGGCGGCGCGCCTGCGGGGGCTGCGACAGCGCGTCACTGCGGGTCTAGCCTCCATCCGCAATGATCAGGCTGGGCCAGACACCGCGCCAGACGACCCGGCGGGCGAGTGATCGCGCATGCGTCCAGCAGGCGATTGGGCAGCAATCAGGCGGTGGGCGAGATCGGTATGGCGACTGACGTTTCATAATGCAAGCGTGTAGCTAAAGCGCTAGCCACATTCGCTCATTGGGATGTGGTTGCGGGACCAGTGGATGGGGCCAGGGGCAGCGTGAACCAGAAGGTGCTGCCTGCCCCTGGCGCGCTCTCGACCCCGATAGCTCCGCCATGCTGCTCGATGATCTGGCGGCTGATGTAGAGCCCCAGACCAAGGCTGGGATTTTTCGTCGTCTGGGCCTGGACCCCCCGCACGCGATGAAAACGCTCCCAGATGCGCTCCTGCTCATTCTCCGGGATACCCGGCCCCGCGTCCTGGACGAGCACGCAGGCCCGCAGAGGCGCCGTGGTATCGTCATCCGAGACATCCGCGTAGGGGGCGCCTCGTTCGAGACGGAGCGTGAGGGTGATCGGCTGCTTGAGTGGCGAATACTTGTCGGCATTCGAGAGCAGATTGGCCAGCACCTGACCGATACGGTCACGATCTGCCTGCACCATGACTGGTTCATCGGGAAGATTGACGTGGAGTTCGCGCATCTCGGCCATCTGCATCGGCCGCACCTCCTGCTGGCAGAGGGTCACCAGGTCAAACGGTTTCTGGTCGAGGACGAGCTTGTTCGACTCGAGACCCACCACGGCGTGCATGTCGCTGAGCAAGCGCTCCATCCGCACGACCTCATGAACCATCGTCGCCAGCACATCGGGGTCCGGCGCGCTGGGAGCGTGTCCGCGCTCGATCATCCGTTGCTGCAATTGCAGATACAGCTTAATGGCGGCAAGCGGATTGGCAAGGTCATGCGCCACCACCCGGAAGATATCCATGCGCTGCTGTTCGAGTCGCCGTTGCAAGGTGACATCGCGCGTGACCACCACCGCGCCCATCAACTGGCCATCGGCGTCACGGAGCGGCGCGCCGCTGACCTGCAAGGTCAATTCGCGACCCGTCGTCGACGTGACGAGCATCTCGATGGGCGCTGTCGTGGAGACGATCTCGCCGCGCAGCACCCGATACACGGGCCAGTCCGCTTCGGAGAACAGCTTCCCCGCGGGATCGCGTAGCTGAAGGCGGGCAAGCCGGTCATGCGTTGACTCCCGCTCCATCTCGGGGTGCTCATCATAGCCCGCGACTGCCCGCGCTGTCGCATTCATCTGGATCAACTCGCCGGTGTGATCATAGATATAGACGCCCTCATGCACCGCTTCAAATGTGCGTTCGAGCAGCTCGGTCTGCGCGCGCAGCTTCTCCTGCAACTCCCTGCGCCTGGTGATGTCACGGACAATAGCCTGCCAGCGCCCGTCCGAGATAATGCGCGCGTTGATCTCGACCGGCACGAGTGAGCCATCCTTGCGGCGCAGTTGCTGCTCGGCGCGGTGCGTCTCGCCCCGCAACATCTTGTCACGCGACTCGATCAATCCAGGCCCATCCTCAGGCAAGATGATATCCATGATGCTCATGCTGAGCAGCTCTTCGCGGGTGTAGCCAAGCAGCGCGCAGGCGGCGGGATTGACCTCGATGTAGCGCCCCGAGAGGTCGGCCACAAACACAGCATCCGCCGCCTGCTCCATGAGCGCCTGGTAGCGTGTTATCAGGATGCGCGCGCCTTCCTCCAGATAATCCCACTCGGTGATGTCATCAAAGGTCATGAAGACGCCTGTCGGGCGCTCGCCGCCAGGGGCCAGCCGTGGGATGGCGTTGACGCGCAGCCAGCGGTAGCGCTCCTTGCCGGGAATGAAGATCCCCATAATCGCGTTGCGCACCGGCTGGCCAGTGCGCATGGCCACCATCGCGGGATGCATCGCTCCCGGAAGCTCGACGCCATCCACCTGGATTGTGCGCCAGCCTGCGTCGAAAGAGGTGAGTCCCAGCAATTGTTCTCTCGTCAGGCCAAGCAGTTGCTGCGCCGCGGGATTGGCGTCGACGATGCGCCCCTCCGTATCCTGGAAGACCACGCCGACAGACATGTGTGCGAAGAGATCCTGATAGCGAGCGAGCGCCGCATCATCATAGCGTGACAGCGCCGCATCGTCATAGTGCGCCACGTCCTCGGCGACATTGCGCGCCGGGAAGGCCGGAATTTCATCGGCGTCGGCAGCGGCTGTCTCTTCGCCTGGCCACAGCTGATCGTCGGACTCGTCGTGCGGCGGTATGCTCTGTGCGCTCATCGTCCGCTCCTTCCAGGTGGCCGGGCGCTCAACGCTTCGGGGCCTCCAGCAGCAGGGTATATGCGCGGGAGTCACATTCCCATCATAGTGATGTGGATGCAAGCTACCTTTAGGTATATTTCACCTGAAACGATTGTCGCACATTTCCCGCGATTGCTGTTAGCTAGGCTGGGCAAGCAACTCGCGCAGGACGACAGCGTTGCAGTGCTCGGTGTCGTGCGCGGCAAAGACCAGCGTCACATGTTGCTTTCGCGCCAGCGCGCGCAGTTCCGTCAGCGCGGCGCGGCCAGGGTCATCCGCAAGCTCCGCCTTGTAGCGGCGACGAAACTCCGCGAACTTCGCCGGATCGTGTCCGAACCAGATGCGCAGCTCCCGGCTTGGCGCGACATCCTTCAGCCAGAGATCCACCTGCGCCCGCTCCTTCGAGAGGCCGCGCGGCCAGAGGCGATCCACCAGCACGCGCGTGCCATCGCCGGGTTCCGGCTCCTCATAGACCCGTTTCTGCGCCACCGTAACGCCTGCATGGGGCATGTCCGTTCTCCTGTTCTTCTCATACATGGTCTTCTCACGCCTGTTCGCGCCAGCTCGCACAGCCAAACGTTCTTCGCGGCTCTCAATAGGCTCGTTGCTCACGCGCTGGCGGTCCTCTACACACCATAGCACGCATATCGACTGCGGCGTCTGCTGGACATATTGCATGCACTACTCAAAGTGGACAGCGAGTGGTAGACTAGACTTCAATCGGACGGTATTCATTGTGGGAGAAAAGAGATGGCTAAAGCAGTCGTTTCGACAGCGGGTTCACCGGGGCCTCTATCGCAAAAAAAGGAACTTCCAGAACTATTTCGCACTGCGGACAGCGCCGCTATTCGGAGTCAGTGGTGGCATTTCGTCTTCGTCCGCGTCGAGCTGATCGCCATCTCCCTGGCCGCACTGGCTGAGGTATTTGGGCAGCAACTCGCATCGTGGATTATTCGCGTCTTTGATCTGCAAGTCGGCTCTACCGATATCGCGGGGCGCCACTTCACCTCCCACGAGGTGACAACCTCGCTGGCAAGCTATGTGATTCCCGCGTTCATCATGGTCATCGCTATCCTCATGTTTGCCTTCCGTCTTCTCTTCCGTCAGAACCATTTTTGGCGAGCGCAACGGGCGCTTGCCGAAGCGACGAAGGGACTTGCGTGGCGATACAGCATGCGCGCCATGAATGCTGACCTGCATGCTGGCGCGCCGCTCGATATGAGCCAATCGCATCAGGCATTCCAGAAGGAACTCGACAAACTGCTGAAACAAGCTGAGAGTCTGCGGCTGCCACCCCCCAAACCAGGAGAGCCGATGCTGCCACAGGTGATGGACACGCTGCGCTCCTCGTCTCTCGCGGACCAGATAGATGCCTACAAACTGGAGCGCCTGGTGAATCAACGAGACTGGTATGCGAGAAAAGCAAACAGGTATCGCAACTGGTCCATCTACCTGCAAACGGCGCGGTTTGTGGTGTACGGTCTGGGCATTGCCCTGATCTTCTTTACAGGATTCGGCTCGAACGGGCTGGGAGCGATGACCACCATTGCGGGCGCGGTTGCGACGTGGCTGGCTGGCAAGCACTATGACGATCTCGCTCAGAGCTATGGCTCCATGGCGCGCGAGCTTGATGGCCTGACGAATCTCGTCCCGGACGCCTCGTCAGCATCACATGGTGACCCCAACGACCTACAGGATATCTGGTCGATATTCGTCGATAAGGTTGAAACGCTGCTCAATGGCGAGCATCAGGACTGGCTGCGCAACACCAAGTGATGAGCGCCTGAGTCTCGGATTTCACGCGGCGCCGCACCGGACAGCTCAATGTCTCTGAAACTCGCGCCCGCCTCCGTACCAGCGAAGTCGGGCGCGGCGCTATGCCCCGTCGGCTCAGTCGGGGCGCTGCTGAAGATAGGCGCGGGCGAGATATAGTCCGGCGATGACCCGCGCGTCGCGCAGGTGGCCCGAGGTGATGTACTGCTCGAAGGCGGCCAGGGGTACCCGCGCGACGCCAATCTCATAGCCCTCATCGCCGACGAGCCGACTCTCGGTGAGATCGCGCGCCAGGTAGAGGTCGCTCCGCACCGTCAGGTATTTCGACCACGGCCACAACTGGCCCAGATAGTCGAGGCAGCCCGCCGCAAGCCCCAGTTCTTCCTGTAGCTCGCGGTTGGCCGTCGTCTCGTGCGACTCGCCCGGCTCGACGGTCCCTCCTGAGAACACCCAGACATCCTGACCAAACGCCGGGGCAGGCTCAACCGCCAGCAAGACGTCCCCATTCTCATCGATGGGAATCGTCATCACCTCATCAGGACACCGGATATATAGGGTATCGTGCTCGTCGCGGTCCAACGCGAAATACAGATTCTCCTCGAACACCGCTAACCCCCTGTCACATCAGCCACATCAGCCACAATGTCGCGGTCACTCACATTGGCCGCTTCCCTGCGCCTACTCTCGCATACCGCCATGCAGCGGGCAATATGATGACCACTCAGATGAAAAAGCCACTTCAACGGCCCGCAAGTGCGACGTTTATCACAGCCGGATGTGTCGCGCGGCGTCATGCTTACAGTGCAACGGATACCTACTGGATACCTGCGAATTCTGGTGTACCGCTGACGGTGTGGCGATGGGCGCCAGGGAGACTACCATGCATTGTGACGAGTGTGGAACCGAACTCTACGAAGCAGGCGAAGTCGTGCCTGCCGGAGATTACACGCGCGTGGACGATAGGTCGTTCCATCACATCGTACTGACACAGCGTGGGTCGCTTCCTCCCAGCTTCGACGGCCATATTGCGCTGTACCGGAGCGCGGCTGCTCTCTGCGCCTGCGAGAGACGCCACACCACGACCATCGCTGTTGCCTCGGCGAGAGCCGCTAGAAAGTCTCAGAGCACGTTATGACCTATGTGATCACCCAGCCATGTGTCGGCGTGAAAGATGGCTCGTGTGTGGATGTTTGCCCGGTAGACTGCATCCATCCAGCCGCGGGTGAGTCCGACTATGAGCAATACGACCAGCTGTATATCAACCCCGACGAGTGCATTGACTGCGGCGCCTGCGAGCCAGCCTGCCCCGTCACCGCCATCTTTGAGGAAAGCGCCGTGCCGTCCCAGTGGCAGGAGTACACCAAGATCAACGCCGATCACTACAAAAAGTAGCGCAGAGCGCGCTTCATGCGACCATCCCCTTCGACCTCAACGATGCGGCTCTGAAGGGGATGGTTATCGCACACGCATTGCGGGCGGATGGTTCAGGCGAACATTGCGAGGCGCTCGCGGTTGACCACAGTGATGCGCCCGCGCTGGATGCGGATCGCGCCGGTCGCCTCCAATTCTTTGAGCGCCCGGCCTACCATCTCGCGCGCCGTGCCTGCCATCGCCGCCATTTCCTGCTGTGTCAGCCGGTGGGTTGCCTTGCCCGACGCGCCACTGGCGTCCGCGCTGGCGTCCTGCTCGATCAGTATCTTGGCCACGCGCGCCGTGACATGGCGGAAGGAGAGATCTTCGACCAGGGTGACGAGGTGACGCAACGCGCCAGCCAGCGCCTGCACCGTTGCCAGCGCGACCCCTGGCCGCTCGGCGATCAGCCGCCGCAGCTCCGCGCCGCCCGTCGCATAGACAACACTCGGCTCCAACGCCGCCGCGCTCGCAGGATTTGGCCCTGCGTCCAGCGCGGGAACATCGTTAAAAGTGTGGCCCGCCTCGATCAGCCGGAGCACCTGCTCCTTGCCCCCAGGCGAGCTTTTGAAGACTTTGACCAACCCACTGCGCACGAAGTAGAGCGCGCCCCCGCGATCCCCTTCGAGGATGATGATATCGCCACGCTCGTAGCGGCGCTCGACCGTCACCGCCGCGACGCGCGCCATGTCATCCTCAGACAGCGGCGCAAAGAGCAACGCCTTGCGCATCTCTTCACTCTCGACTGGCATCGCTTGCTCCTTTCGCCCGCGCGTTGGGCGCATGCATACCCTCCAGCGCCAGATGCGACCTAAGTCGCTGTCCCGCTCCTGACTACGAGCGTACACTCTGGCTATCTATGCTGTGTAGAGCATTAAAGCACATTGCCTGATGGCTGAAAGGGGAAATACCATGAGCAGCAACGCCGCATCGTGGAAGATAGACGCCGCCGAGATACTCGACGTCCGGCCAGTGCTGGCCGAGGGTGGCGAGCCGTTCGTGCAGATCATGGAAACGGCGGAGCGCGTCCCGCCGGGGAAAGCGCTGGTGTTGATCGCGCCGTTTGAGCCGGCGCCGCTCTATCAGGCGCTAGGCGGGCGCGGCTTCTCGCATGCCACCGAGCGCATCGCGGACGATGAGTGGATCGTTCGCTTTGTCCGCGAGCAGTAGCCCGAGTCGCGGAGAAAGGATGCGCCCATGCAGCCCAGCATGCGCCCCATAAACTCCATGAAGCCCATACAGACAACACAGCCATCCGCCGCTGGCGCTGGCGCGGTCTCGCCTCCGGTCGCCATCCAGGGGTTGAGCGGCATCGCGCGCGGGGGCGTGCCGCTCTGGCTGCCGCTGCCGTTTCTGGTGACAGGCGTCATGGGGGCGGCGCTCTTTGGGGTGTTGCTGCCATGGGTCATGCCACAGGCCATCCTCGCGCCCGGGTTTCCGCATGTGCTGACGCTCGTCCACACGGCCACGCTCGGCTGGCTGACGATGACAATTATGGGCGCCTCGCTGCAACTGACCCCGGTCATCCTCACCAGCCCGCTCCAGGCAGCGCGGTTTGCGCGCTGGCAGTATCCTGTCTATCTTGTGGGGGTCGCGCTGCTGCTCTCGGGCTTCTGGTTCTGGCTGCTGCCCCTGCTGATTGTCGGCGGATCGCTGGTCGTGCTGGCGGTCGCGCACTACGCCGTCATTCTCGGCGCGACGCTCATCGCCGCGCACCGGCAACGTGAGAGACAGCACGAGACGCACCCACTGACGGCGCGCTATCTCACCGCCTCACTGATCTATCTCTGTCTCGTCGTCGGCCTTGGGCTGACCGCCGCGCTCAATCTCGCCTTCGGGTTCCTCGGCGCGGGGACAGGTCGGCTGCTGCTGACTCACATCACGCTGGGCGTCGTTGGCTGGCTGACGTGTACGCTGATGGGCGTCTCCTATACGCTGGTGCGGATGTTCGCGCTGGTGCATGGGCATGCAGACACGCAGGGGCGCCGCGTCTTCGCGTTGCTCAATGGTGGCATTGTGGGGCTGGCGGCGGGCTTCGCGCTTGCCTGGACGCCACTCGCGCTTCTCGGCGGGCTGCTGCTTATTGCCGCTGTCTGGCTCTTCGCCTGGGACTACGCGCGGATGTTGCGCCAGCGCAAACGCCGGGTGCTCGACGTGACACAGCATCACGGCATCGCGGCGGTGAGCTATCTCGCGGTGGTCATCCCGCTGGGTGTCGTCGCCGCGCTCGCTGGCTGGGGGTCGCCGCGCCTCTTCGCTGCGCTGGGGATTGCGGCGCTTGTCGGCTGGCTGGGGCAGAGCACGCTGGGCTATCAGTACAAGATCGTCCCGTTCCTCGTCTGGCAGTCACGCTACGGCGCGCTGGTCGGGCGGCAGAAGGTGCCGCTGATGCGTGACCTGGTGCATCAGCGCTGGGCGACGATCACCTTCTGGCTGGTGAACGGGGCGCTGCCACTCGTCGCCGCGACCGCGCTGCTCGGCTGGGTCCTACCAATGCAAATCGCGGCGGTAGCCCTTGGCGTCGGGCTGATTCTGGCCGCCGCGAACGTCGCCGGAATCCTCGGGCCGCATAAAGCGGTCGCCAATCCCAATCCCAATCCCAGTCTCACTCCCAGTCACCAGTAGCCAAGCTCAGCGCGGCCCGCGTCGGTCATCATCGCAGGCTCCCAGCGCGGCTCCCAGACGAGCTGGATGGATCCGCCGGTCACGCCCGCGATGGGCTGAAGCGCGGCGCCCACGCCCTCGCCGATGGACTCGTGCATCGGGCAGCCAGGCGTCGTCAGCGTCATGGTGATCGTCACGAAGCCATCTTCGCGCAGATCGACGTTATAGACCAGCCCCAGATCGACAATATTGACGCCCAACTCCGGGTCGTAGACATTGTGTAGCGCCTCGTAGATCTCGCCGATCACCTTCTCCGTCTCCGCTGACACGGTCGCGTCGTTATCTTCAGCGGCTGGCGCTGCCTGGCCGGACTCGCTCTGCTGGCTCATCGTTGCTCTCCTCTTCCTCAATCGCTGGCATTGTTTCTCTTTACGCTACCGCCCGACGGGCCGCGCTGGCTGCGACGTTTGTCGCACCATGCGGCGTATACTCAAGCCGGGGATAACGGTATTAGTTGGACAATTGCTGCACAATAACGAGGAGGCGCGCAATGCAAGAGCCGTTGCAGGGTCTGGAGTATCGCCACGTCGATGTGTTCACGCGCGAGGCGCTCTCGGGCAATGGACTGACCGTCTTTCCCGAGGCGGGCGGGCTTGCGCCTGAGACGATGCAGCTGATCACCCAGGAAATGCGGCAGTTCGAGTCGATTTTTCTCGTTCCTACGCCAGCGGAGGCACGTCGCGTCCAGGCGCGGGTCTTCACGATGGAGGAGGAGCTGCCGTTCGCCGGACATCCTGTGCTGGGCGCGGCCTGCGTGTTGCACGAGCGGCTATACTACGTCGGCGTCGCGGGCGAGCGTGAGGCATGGACGCTGGAGCTTCCGGTCGGGCCAGTCCAGGTGAGCACCACCCGCCGCGAGGGCTGGTATGAGGCGACGATGGATCAGGGCCAACCGCGATTCGGCGCGACGCTGAACGCGGAGATGGTCAGCCAGGTTCTCGCCGCGCTCAACCTCAAAGAAAGCGATCTCTATCCCAGCTTGCCGCTGGAGGTCGTCTCGACCGGGCTACCCTACCTGCTGGCGCCGCTCGCGGATGGATTGGAGCGCGCCGCGATTGTACAGCCTGGATTCGAGGCATTGCTTGCCACCGTCGGCGCGAAGTTCGTCTACGTGCTGCATGTGGCTACACGTGAGGGGCGCACCTGGGATAACGATGGGCGTGTCGAAGACGTTGCCACTGGCAGCGCGGCTGGCCCGGCTGGCGCTTATCTGGTCCGGCATGAGTTGGCGTCGCCTAACGAGGAAATTACGTTACATCAGGGACGCTTTCTCGGGCGGCCCAGCGAGTTGCGCGTCCGGGTCGAGGGCGCGGCTGGGGACGCTGGGGAAGCCGGGGTCGCCGGGGAGATCGCGGCAGTCTATGTCACCGGGGATGTGCGCATGGTCGCGCGTGGCGTCTTCGAATGACGCGGCTTTGCCTTGTTTCCGCTTTCCGCTCATCATGCCGTATGGGATACGTAGACGCTATGGCCAGAGGAAGGGAACGCGCTGATGGGCAATGCCGCGACGCCAGATTATCGCCTGCGCGATGTCTTTGTGTCAGGCTTTGACGCTGGCCGCGCAATCCCCTATACTGGGCGTAATCGCGAGCGCCCACTGCCTGACGACGCTCTGGTACATCCTATGGCGCTCAGGGCAGCGCATCATGGCGACGCGACTGACTACTATCTCATGAAGGAGTCAGGCGTGCAAGATACCCAGGATGATCCCTACGCGCCACGGCGCGCGCAATTTGAAGCGCAATTCCAGGCGCTTCCTCCAACTGGTGGCGGCGACTACTGGCGGCGCATCGAGGAGCCAATTGCTGAGCAACGGCTGCCACTGGAGGTGCTGGCGCGCTGCCTGCGCGAGCGTCACGCCGCCGGTGTCCGGGAGGACGCGGAACGCATCTTCAACGTGATCGCACAGCGGATAAAGCGAAAGGTCGGGGGATGGGCCAGAACAATCGCCAGCCAGGGACGATCCGGCACAGGATCACAAGACCCGGACGATCTTGAGCAGGGGTGTTACATGAAGCTCTGGGAGGAATTGGCGGGCGATGGCCGGACTTTCCTGCCGGAGAACTTCATGCATGGGCTGGAGCGAATCTGCCAGCATGTCGCCCACAGCGAGATGGAAAAATCTGGCGATTGGCAGCGAAAAGGGGTGAAGACGCCAACCCGCGTCCCACGTGGCGAGATGCAGCGCCTGCCATCAACGCAAGAGGGCGAGGATGACGCGCAGCAGGGCATGCAGGCCGTAGACGCTACGGCTCAGGATGCCTTCGACCTGGCAGAGTATAGCGACCTGTTCGACAAGATACGCGACCTCCCAGCGGACTCGCGCAAGATTCTCTACGACCGGTTCTACCGTGACCGGACACAGGAGGAAACCGCCGCAGACCTGGGCATCACAGACCGGACAGTGCGCAACCGTCTGAAGGCACTGCTGGAAGACCTGCGCAGGCGCTACCAGAGCGGTGAGGAGGACACCCATGTCTGATCGACATGACGACCAGCGCGACCGCGAGCGCCAGTATGAAATTGACCGCATTACCTTCCAATATGCCACCGAGTTCCGCAGTGGCCGCAATCCGCACATCGAAGAGTACATCCAGCGCAATCCAGAATATGCGAACGAGCTGCTCGAATATGCGCTGTACTTCCATGCGTTCGGGTTCGATAGCGAACCGCTGGAAGAGCCTGCTGAGCTTTCGCTTTCGCCAGCAGCCGAGAAAGCGATGGCGTGGATACGTGAGCAACGAGAACGGCCAGCGCCTGTTGCCATACAGAGTCTGGTCCAATTGGGACTGGACGCCAAATATTCGCCACCGCAACTTGCCGCGGCCGTTGGCCTGACTG
>DASUHD010000071.1:0-6666 GCA_036273675.1 Ktedonobacterales bacterium
CTCGCAGCGCTGATTGAGCCAGGTCATCAGCGGCTCCAGCGCGGCCAGCGCATTCGCCAGCGCGTTCACCTCAGGCATACGCAGCGCCTGCATCTGAATCGGACGCAGAATCTCCTGCGTGGCCTGCTCGGTCTCGCGGAACGCCTGCTGCAGATCGCGCGCCATCCGCTTGAATCCGCCACGGCCCAGATCGCGCACGACCGGCGCGGCGAGCGGGCCGCTCGGATTGCCGTTCAGCAACAGCGGGCGCGAGGGAGACGCGGGCGTCGCCAGCGCTGATGTCCCGTTCGCCCCGTTCACGCCAGCCGCCACAGCCACGGCGGGCAGTTGTGGCTGCGTCGCCTCGATCAGGTAGGCGCAGACGGCGCGCGTCGTATCCAGCTGGTGGACGATGCCGGTCAGGCGGCCCAGCGCCATGCTCAGATGTACCTGCGTGCGCATGCTGCGCTGGTTCAGCGCCTTCTGCTGCTCCGCGCAGGTCGCCAGAA
The DNA here is from genome assembly GCA_036273675.1 of Ktedonobacterales bacterium. GTDB lineage: Bacteria > Chloroflexota > Ktedonobacteria > Ktedonobacterales > JADMIN01 > DAHUXT01. Next base: position 489 of record DASUHD010000071.1, read on the forward strand.
TCCCGGCGAGGTCCTGGTTGAGCCGGGTCGCCAGGTCACGCCGACGATTCGCGTTATCCATGCGCTCCTGCCAGGCCGTGAGCCACTGCGCCAGTTTGCCGCTGTTGGCGGGCTGTGGCGCTGAAGGCGTCGAGGCGGTCTCGCGCCCCTTGCGCCGGAACCAGCCACCGCGCTGCTTCTTCTCATCTGTCATGGTCGCGTGCCTCCCTGTTCTCTGCGGTGACGTATCCTCTCAACGATCTAGCAACAACATCCGAGGTCTGCTCGCCCTCCATCCGGTGAATTGCCCGCCGCCTCAGCAGAGTCTACGCGCCTGGGTTTCGTCGCCTGCTGAAGCCCGCTCGGATCAGCAATCAGAATGCCTCGTGCGCCGCTTGCATCCGTACTATATCCCCCAGTTGCCCTCGTCACCGTACAAAAGCGTCCGCGTACGTATCTGTACGGTAGATTCTCCCGCTGTGCTGGCAAAATGGAATCCAACCGGGGGCGTTGCCCTCACTGCCAGGCTGCCTTATACTGGTGATTATGAGCAAGGAGATGAACGGCGCCGCGGCGCGTAGCAGCCACCCACTGGTGGTTCTGCTACGAGAGATTCGCGAGCGCCATCCCGAGGTGACGCTGACCGAGATCGAGGCGTGCATGGGCATTCCATTCGATACATTGCGCCATATCGAAAAAGGGCGACGACCGCTGCCCGGCCTGCAAGACGGCCTGGGCCGCTGGATTCTCCGCCTGCTCGATTGTGTCCGCGCAACACCCGAAGAGCGCGCGATGGTCGAGACGCTTCTCTCTCGTATCATCCTGATGGAGTGGAGCGAAGAACTCGGCGACCAGTAGCGCATATCTCTGGCTGTTCTGGCTCCGTTCTGGCTTCCCCTCCCTCTTAGGGGGCTGGTGCGCGAGGCGTTAGCCTCGGAGCGTGCGTCAAGCACGCGTAGCATCAGCGTCCCAACGGGAGGGGACTGGGGGGAGAGGGCCGGAGTTCATATAAACACGCAATGTGCAGGAAGGGACGGCAGATGTGGGCAACTCGTTGAATCCCGACGGCAGGAGCGATATCGCCTGGGCATTGCGTACCTCACTGGCGCAGGTCACGCGCGATGAATTAGGCTCATCCGCCCTGCAAGACCTCTGGCAACGCGCCTCCGACTGGCTCTGTAGCCTGGAGAACACGAGCGCAAAGGGAAACACAGCGCCCGCCGATCCGCCGCCGTTCCCGCTGACGGGCCACGAACTGCGCGAGTTACAGCACGCGATAGACCGCATCGTCGCCGCCCGGCTGAAAGCGAACGCGTCCAGACGCCCCTCCCGCCTCGAACGACTCTACGCGCGCTCCTTCCGCCATCCACTGCTCTCCAACGCCACCCGCCTCCGGCTGACCTTTACCGCCGCGCATCGCTCCTCGCTCGTGTTAGCGGCCATTCTGGCGCTCTCGCTGCTGCTCAACATCCTCGACCTGACGTTGATCGCCGATGCGCCGAGGCTGCTGCTCTTCGGCGCGAACCTCGCCATCACGCTCGCCGCTGTCGCCGTCTGGTCGCTGCTCCATGCGCGTCTGCGCCGCCACGGCTGGTCGCTGCCCCACCGCCAGGTTCACCTCCGCGGCTGAATGCTGGTGTCTGGGCTACATTCCGGTTGGCAAGTCTTGCAGTTCTTTGTCGGTGACGTTGAAGGTGTTTTCGAGTGTGCTCCAGAATGCATCGGTTGTGTAGCAACCCTGATTGCCTACTGACAGGAATCGGCATCCGGCTGGGTCAATAGTTGCGGTGAGCAGGATACCTGACGCGGTACGAAAGGCGAGTTGATAGCTGACGCCAAAGTCGACCGGGCAATTGGAGATTGCGCCGTCAGGAATCGGCTGAAGTCCTCGCACCAGATCATAGAGATGCTGAACCTGTGCGGTATCGGTGGATGTCCGGTAGAAAGGTAGTGGCGCCGCATCGTTCAGGTTGGGATGGATGCGCACGAGGGTAGCGTCCATGCCTGACGTTCCTGACGCTCCAATTGCTGGCCGAAACGCTAGCAGACCGACCACGACACCTACGACAAGTACAACGAAAAGCGGCGCAATCCAACGCCAGTTAGCCATTATGCGCATAATGATGCCTTTCCTGCGACTAGTTCTCTACCATAAATCAATACCGCCCGCTATGCATTCATGACGCCAGACATACGCCTTCTGTTCCCGGTCCTCTCCGCTTGACGCTCTCCGCCTCGCGTCCGATACTGAGCGGGACAGCGCGTGAGCGAATTGTGACATGCGCCTGGGATTCCAACGGGGTATTATCCCGGTAGCTACTACTTCTGGTATCATCGCAAGTATCGTCGTCATGGATTGCTCAAAGGATAGGCGCCTGTGCGGATAACATTCATTGGTCATGCTGGACTCTTCATCGAGACACGCCACGGCACCATACTCACCGACCCATGGTTCAATACCGCCTACTTCGCCTCCTGGTTCCCCTTCCCCAGCAACGAAGGCATTGACACATCGAAGATCGCCAACCCCGACTACCTCTTCGTCTCCCATCTGCACCATGACCACTTCGACCCTGAATTCCTGCGCGACCACGTCTCCAAAGAGACCACCGTCCTCCTGCCCGACTACCCGCTCGACCTGCTCGAACGCGGCCTGCGCGACGTCGGCTTCACCAAGTTCCTGCGCACCAAGAACGGCGTCCCCGTCACCGTCGATGGCCTGCGCCTCATGATCTCCGCCGCCGTCGCCCCCACCGACGGCCCGCTCGGCGACTCCGGCCTCAGCGTCGACGACGGCGAGGTGCGCATCTTCAACCAGAACGACTCGCGCCCGGTGGACCTCGACATGCTCGCCGATTTCGGCGACTACGACGCCCATTTCCTCCAGTTCTCCGGCGCCATCTGGTATCCTATGGTCTACCTCTACCCCGAAAAGATGATGGACGCGCTTGGCCGCAAGAAGCGCGAGAACCAGATGGCGCGCGCCCTGCGATTCGTCAAAGAGATTGGCGCAACGCACATCATCCCGTCCGCTGGGCCGCCCTGCTTCCTCGACGACGACCTCTACGGCTTCAACGACTTCGACGACGACCCGAAGAACATCTTCCCCGACCAGACGGTCTTCCTGGACTTCATGCGGTCGCAGGGCCACGACAGCGGTCACCTGATGATCCCCGGCAGCGTCGGCACGCTGACCAAAGAGGGCTACACCGTCACGCATCCCATGCCCGACGAGCAGGTGCGTGCGATCTTCACCGATAAGCGCGGCTACCTGGACGCCTATCAGGCGCGCAAACGCGACGAGATCGCGGCAATCAAGGCGTCGTGGCCGCGCGGCCAGGTGGATATCCTCACGGAGCTGCGCGACTGGTTCGAGCCACTGATGGACAAGGCCGACCTCACCGCCGCGGGCATCAATAGCCTGGTCGTGCTGGACTGCGGCGAGACCAAGCTCGTCCTCGACTTCCATACACGCAAGGTCTATCCCTGGCAGGGCGAGGAGTACGACTACTTCTTCCGCTTCGACCCCGCGCTCATCGAGTCGCTGATCGTCCGCCACGTCGAGGACTGGATCAACGAGCTATTCCTCTCGTGCCGCTTCCAGGCCGAGCGCAAGGGCGCCTATAACGAGTACGTCTACAACTTCTTCAAGTGCCTCAGCATGGAGCGGCTGCAATACGCCGAGGGCTACTACGCCGAGAAGGCGCCCGTCCAGACGCTCTGGGAGTCCAATGGCTACCGCATCCAGCGCCGCTGCCCGCACCTGAAGGCCGACCTGACGCGCTTCGCCCACATCGAGGATGGCGTCCTCACCTGCACGCTGCACGGCTGGCAGTTCGAGTTGGAGACGGGCCGCTGCCTCACCTCCGACGACCGCCACCTCTACACGCAGAAGATCGACGCCAGTGGCGCGGTGGCCGAGGCCCGCAGCGACGGCGCGGTGACGCACGCCCCGCTGGAGCAGCCGCCAACCGGCGCATCTATCCGCGACCGCTGTTACGACTGCTGGTACGACCCGAAGAAGTTCCCAACCAGCAAGCGCAAGAAGGCGGAGGCGACAGAGGAGTAGGAGCTATTGGGCGGTGGGGTATAGGGAATGCGGGCCGCAGGGCTTCAGCCTGCGGCTAATCCTGGATGTTCAGTATCTGTTGAACGGCAAGCCGTTTCGCTCATTGCGGAATTAGCCGCGGCATTCATGCCGTGAACCTGGTTTACCACTACCTGCGCCCGCACGGGGAATCGTCTCTGGTTCCCTCCCTTTTAGGGGAGGGGTAGGGGGAGAGGGGCCGCATCATGGATGGATTCCGCGCACTCTGGCAGCGCACCCGCGAGCGGCTGGCGCAGGCGACCTCCTCGCCCATCTCGGCGGCGCGCAACCCCGCCGTCGCCGCCTACCTCGACGAGGTGCTGACGACGTTCCCGTATACCGACGCCGCCAAAGCCTGGTTTCACAGCGCCATCACCTTCGAGGTGGAGAACCTTGACAGTGTCAGTGGCGGCGGCTTCTGGTATCCCGACCGCTACGCCGTCTTCCTCTACACTGCGCAATACGAGGCGGCCATCCACGAGCTGGCTCACGCCTGGTGGGAGGAACGCCGCCCGCGCCTGAAGGACGAGTTGATCGCGGCGACTGTGATGCTCTCTGAGGAGAGCGATCCGCGCTATACCCGATTGCAGCAGCTGACTCATGGCTACATCTATGGCATTCCTGAACAGAACTGGCCAGGCATGCTGGTGGACCGCAACGACTGGGAGATGTACGCGGGGATGGCCAGCGGCATGATGGCCGACCTGCGGCTAGTACCACCCTACATCCGCGAATTTTACGCCGAGATGTACGAGCTATTGCCGGATGACACCCCGTCGCCCGCAAGCCTTGCGCGGCACAACTGAGGACGCTTCTATAACTCAGTCCCCGTCCAATTCGTAGACGACACAAAACACCCTTGCTCATGGTGCTATGCTAGGAGCAATCGCGCAGCTATATCACACCACGAAGGGATTTTGGCCCATGGCCCAGACCGCCGCTCCGGTACCGTTGCGTTCGTCTGTCTACAATCCGCGCCGACGCGGTATTCTTGGATTCTTCACAGATATACTACGGGGGGCGTTACTCGGCGATTTCGCGCTGGACCTCGGCATCGCGGGGGCAATCACCCAGGTTGCCCTGGCTTATACACCCATCGTCGGCGATATCTGCTCCATACGCGATATGGTTGGCGACATCTATCACCGGGATAAGCTCGGATTTCTCCTGAGCATGCTGGCGCTGGTGCCTGTCCTCGGCGGCATCGCCAAGACGATTGACGTGATTCACAACACCCGCCGCGTTGGGCATGCGCTCGTCCGCTCCCGCCAGCGCCACGGCCAGGAGCATCCGCGCGTCATGCACTAACTCGCGCTCGAATCCGTCTACTTCAAGTCTATGGCTGTGCCGCCCCAGTCTTCCGGGGCGACATCGGCGATGGACTGTGAGAACGTCCAGATGTGGCCGCCGGGATCCTCGACGCTGTACTGCCGCTCGCCGAAGGGAAAGCTCTCTGGTGGCCGCGTGACGTGCGCGCCGTGCTGCTTCGCGCGCTCATAGTGGCTGTCGGTGTCCGCGACGCGGATTAGCACTGAATGGCAGGAGTGCGGTCCCTGGCTCGTGGGCCGCTGTGTCAGAATGACGGCGGCGCCTCCATCGCCAGCGTGCAACTGGATGCGATGGTCTCCGATGACCAGCCGCTCCCGAAAGCCAAAGACCTCGCAGAGCCACCTGCTCGCCTCGGCGATATCCTCATAGCTGAGCACTGGAATCACCGTCGCCGCTGGCACGGAGCGATTCACGATCATGCTGTCCTCCTGATCTGTACGTACACCGTGCGCTTATTCTAAGGAACGAATGTTCGAGTGTCAAGTAGAGATGGTGGAGGGCGATTGGTGTCGTGGGATTTGCGTATACAATATCAGTCAAATGGTCGACGATCCTCCTCGCTCAGCGCGCTTCCATGCTGATGAGTGGGATGTCTTCTTGATGATCTGAGCCGCGAAGGACGCACCAATGAGCCGATTCACTCCTGCCGAAATCGAGTATCTCCAGAGCCAGCGTCTGGGCAGGCTGGCAACCGTCAACGAGCATGGCGACCTGCACGTAGTGCCGGTGGGCTTTCGCTATAACCCCGACGAGGATACCATTGACCTTGGCGGCCACGACATT
>DASUHD010000072.1:0-30663 GCA_036273675.1 Ktedonobacterales bacterium
ACAACGGACCCACCATGCGACGTGAACTCCGTCGTGAAGACCTTCGCCAGACCCTTGCCATACGTCGTGTTGTCGTCAATCACATACGCTGTCGTGGCGCTGACTGGCGCGGCGAGCGCGATGTCGGCGTCCACTTTGCCCTGCACGTCATCGGTGCCGGCGAGTCGGAAATACGCTTCTGGCTTGCCCGCCGGGTGCAGCAGGTCGAAGTTGATGCCGTTCTCCTGCGCGAACTCCTGCTTGGTCAGACCAGGGTTGGTGTTCGTCGGACTGATGGCGACAATAGTGTTCTTGTTGATGATAGGGATTTCCTGCTTGGCGACGCCACTGTTGAACGGGCCAACGATTGCCATGACGGAAGAGTCAGCGATCAACTGCTGGACGTTGGCCGCGCCAATCGAGGGATCCGGGCCACTGGTTCCCACATCATTCTTATGGACGACATCGAGGGTGTAGCCGCTGCCGAGGTCTTTGTTCTGCTGCACAGCCAGGTCAACGCCATACTGGGTAGGTAATCCCACTCCCGCGTCGGTACCCGAGACCGGCAGCTCCGTGCCGATCTTGAGCGCCTTGTTGCCGCTGCCGCCGCCGCTAGTGCCGCAGGCCGCCAGGCCCAACGACGAGAGCGCAACCGCGACGAAAATGCCGCGCGTCACCAGTTTCTTCACATTGGAATGCTGCATATGTCTCCCGCTCTTCTACGAAATAACATCGGGTCGGACCCAGCCCGCAAGCGGGGCCGCCTCTAAGAGACCGACCTCCCAATGCCGCTCGACGTCTGCGTCGCCAGATTCATCACGTCGGCGGGCGCGCGGGAGATGTACTCAGTTGTACGCAACATCGCCTGTGAAACTCCATGCGCCATTTCAAAACTCATGAATTACCTCGTGGAGATCCAAATTGCTGAGGCGATAACAGGCTACGTTCGATGCCGAGGTGTAACGACAGAGGTAAATATGCCATTTCATGTCTCCCGCCATATGCCAATGTTGCTGGGTCGTGAGTTTTGAAATAGCACATTGCTACTCAGGTCGTTTAGCTGCTACTGTGACGCTACAGAGTGAAATATCTCCTTGCGAAGAGGTCGTGACCCAACGGGAAGTGGCATAAAGAGCGGGGAAGGCAGCGACATGCTATGGACAGCTATCATCATTCGCTGAGCCATCATACGGGTGGCGCGCGGGCGGCTCTCGTGGCGGTCCTCGTCGTTCTTGGCAGCCTCGCGGCCTGCGCCACCACCAACAGCGTGCCTCGCCAGAGCGCCCAGAAACCTGTAGCTGGATGCCCGGTGGCGGCCACCACATTAACCCAGGATACGCTTGCCCGGCGCGCGTGCGACGCGATTGGCAATCTGGCGCAAACGTCGCAGTCGGCGCAAGCGGTGCAGACGGCCTACGACGCCCAGGCGGCCAGCGTGACGGTCACGGTCACGCTTGGCGGCGCTGTGCCACTTACCGACCAACAGATCAGCGCGGCGCAGGAACTGACCAAGGCGATCAGTCTGCGCGAGCAGCAGGCGATGTGGGGAAGCGGCGTCACACTCAAGGAAGCGAAGGTGATGGTGTTCGGGCCGACGCAGGACGAGTATGCCAACATCGTCGCCCAACCCTATGGCTCTGTGGTACTCGATGCGGCCACGGCGGCGAATCTTGCCTGGGCAAAGCTGAGCGCTGATAGCGCCTGGGACCGCTACGACAGCGTCTATCTGCGGCCCACCTTCGATGTCGTCGACGATGTGCCGGTCGCTCCCTAACTCTCGACCAGCCTGGAATGCCCACTTGAGCGATGCTGGCGTCCGCGGGCCGCGCATTTGAAATGCGTGATGGCGCTGGTGTACACTCGGCAACAGCGGCGCGGCGCGATGCAGCGCCCGCCCATCGAGCCACGACGCAGCCGAGGAGTAGATCGCGATGATTGATTTTACGCTGACCGACGAGCAGCAGGCGATGCGCGACCTGGCGCACACCTTTGCCGAAGAAGAGATACGCCCGGTAGCCGCTGAGCTGGACGAGCGCGAAGAGTTCCCGTGGGAGTTGGTGAAAAAGGCGGGCGAGCTGGGACTCACGAACTTCGCCTTTCCTGAAGAGATCGGCGGCCTGGGCATCACCGACGAGCTGACCAACTGCATCATCACCGAGGAGTTATCCTGGGGATGCGCGGGCGTCGCGACGGTGCTGGGCGGCACCCATCTCGCCAGCATCCCGATACTGATCGCGGGCAACGATGAGCAGAAGCAGCGGCTGCTCAAACCGGTTATCGAGCGCAACGGCCTCTGCGCGATGGCGCTGACCGAGCCGGGCGCTGGCTCGGATGTGGCGGCGATGACCACCACCGCCCGCCGCGATGGCGAGAGCTATCTGCTCAACGGCGCCAAGCGGTTCATCACCAACGGCGGCATTGCCGACCTGTATGTCGTCTTCGCGACGGTGGACCGCGCGCTCGGCCATCGCGGGGTGACGGCGTTCATCGTGCCGGGCGACGCGCCAGGGCTGACCGGCGGCAAGAAGGAGAAGAAGCTCGGCATTCGCTGCTCGCATACCGGCGAGGTGCTGCTGGACGACGTGCGTGTGCCGGTGGAGAATCGGCTCGGCGAGGAGGGTAGCGGCTTCAAGCTGGCGATGACGATGCTCGACCGCTCGCGCCCGATGATTGCGGCCATCGCGCTGGGCATCGCACGCGCCGCCTTCGAGTACGCCCGCGATTACGCGAAGGAGCGGGTGCAGTTCGGTAAGCCCATCGCGGCTCACCAGAGCATCCAGTTCATGCTGGCTGATATGGCGACCAAGGTGCAGGCGGCGCGGCTGATGACGTGGTGGTCGGCGCGCGAGACGGAGACGGGCCGCCCGTTTCTTTACGAGAGCAGCATGGCCAAGAACTTCGCCTCCGATGTGGCGATGGAGGTGACGACCGACGCAGTGCAAATCTACGGCGGCTACGGCTACATCCGCGAGTATCCGGTGGAGAAGCTTTTCCGCGACGCCAAGATCACGCAAATCTACGAAGGCACCAACCAGATTCAGAAGATCGTCGTCGCCCAGCAGTTGCTGAAGTAGGCGAGCCGCCACCGTCTCTGCCGCCGTAGAAGGGAACGGATCCCTCTTGTCTATGCCTTGCGCCGTGGCGCCTTTTTCTGCGATTTGGCAGCGGCGCGATTGAGATTTTCGGTCACGCGAAATCGCACGATTTTGGCGATCAAGTCCAGTGGCATCGGCTGATCTTTCGGGAACTTCACCGCGCCCTTGGAGCTTTCGTAACCCGATATTTCCTGTTGAAATGCCGCAATCCCGCTCGATGTCGGATAGAGTCCAATGTGATTCTTGAGGGCGGCAAAATAGACGAGGTTGCCCTCCTGGGCGAATGCGGGCATACCGTAGCTGATGCGCTCCAGCGCGTCAGGCGCGGCCGCGTGTATGGTGGCACGTACCGCCTGGAGGAGCGGTCGTACATCTTCTGGAAACGCGGCGATATAGTCGTCTATCGTGCGAAATCCGGTCTCCTGGCTTTGCATCATTCATTTCCCCCTTGGATTGGCAATGCATGGCGATCCTGCCTCATGAGGAGATGGAGGCGTGTTTGCGTTTCTCTTCTGTCGCCTATGCCGCAAAGCGGAAAGCGGATCGCCGCCTTGACTCGCTACCCAGGGCATCATTCGTGGAAGACCTGTTCCCCGGCGCGAATGGCCACCGCCAACCGATTCTCCGGTGGAGTGAGCGGACAGACCCAGCGCGGATCGTAGGCGCACGAGGGGTTATAGGCGTAGTTGAAGTCGAGCAGCACGCGTCCGCCCGAATAGCCGTGCTCGCCGGTATCGTCCAGTCGAAGTAGCTCGCTGCCCTTGACGGTGTCATGGAGATAGCGCCCGGCGCCGTAGGTCTCCCCGCCGCTGGTGGCGTCGCGGAATGGCAGGAAAAGCCCGCCGCCATAGACATCGATCCAGTAGACCGCGAGCGTCACAGCGTCGCCGCCGAGTGTGAACGAGACGCGCCCGGCGCGACGCAGCGGCATGGCGTGCGGCCCGCTCGATGGCGCCATCACCTCGTCTTCCGCCGTTTCCGGCGTGAGCGTCGCTGGCACACAGAAGGCGGGATCATAAGCGAAGTAGCTTAGCCCGCGAAACGTCGTGCGTGCGGCGTCATCCAGCGGCGACTGCGGATGGCTGGTGAAGAGGGCGTCTTTCGTCGCGCGGAAGGCGTCCCAGACGGCTACCGGATCGTCGCCCACGGCAATGCGCCGCGCCCGTTCCCGATGCATCGCCGCAACGCGCACTCGCCAGTCATAGAGATCGAGCCAGGTCGGCGGAGTATTCTCAGCCATGCGATACGCACCTCTCCCACAACGCCCGTATGCGATGATATAGAAAACGCCAGCTACGAGAGAAGGTAACGCAAAAGGTCTCTCCAGGACATCCGTGAGAAGGTAGAGATGACGAAGAAGGCGAGGCGGCGCGCGCAACGGCCCCTGCCTGTGCGCGCGGTGGCGCGCAAAGATGGCCGCCTGGCGCTGGAGGTGGGCAGTGTCACGCAGTCGGTAACGCTGCCCGAAGATGAGGCCGACGAGGTCCAGGGCTACTGGCCGCTGATGCTGCCGGAGCGCTGTCCTCAACGGGCGCTGCTGCTGGGGCTTGGCGGCGGCACGCTGGCGGCGCTGCTGGCGCGGCGCTGTCCCGGAGTCGCTATCGTCGGGATCGAGCGCAACCCCGAGGTGCTGGTGGCGGCGCGGCGCGAGTTCGGGCTGGACACGCTGCTGGGGTTGGACGTGGTGGAGGCCGACGCGTTTGATTGGGTAGAGGAACACGCGACGAGCGAGCCCGCGAGCTTCGACCTGATCTGCCTCGACCTGTTCGAGGGTGGTCGCCTGGCTCCCGGAACGCTGGCGCGGCCGTTTCTGCGCCAGGTCGCCACGCTACTGCAAGGCGATGGCGTCCTAACCGTCAACCTGATGCGTACCGCCCGGCTACCCGAGCAGATTCACCGCCTCGAAAGTGTCTTCACCATCGAACGGCAGTTGCGGCTCTGGGGCAACGCTGTGCTCCATCTGAGCGCCACTGCCACATGAGCTAATGAATCGCGGAATGCATCGCAATCTCGATCTTCCCCAGCAGTTCATCAACATCGAATGGCTTGGCGAGAAAATCGTTAGCCCCAATTGCGGCGACGGTCTTATGCGCGTCGAGATTGGCGGTCATCACAATTATGTAGAGGGATTGCAGATTGCCGCGTTGGTGTACCTCGCGCGCAAACGTTGCGCCATCCATGCGTGGCATGCGCAGGTCCAGCAGAATCACTGCTGGTCTCAGCGTCTCCAGTTTTTCTAGCGCCTCGACGCCGTTATGCGCGACGACGACCAGGTACCTTTCCATCTCCAGCAGATCATGAAGCGCTTCCAGCAGCCCCTCGTCGTCGTCGACGACCAACACTGCGTTGTCCACTGGGCTGGCCTCCCCACATTTCGCGCGCCTTCGTGCTACGTTTGTGCAACTTGCCGAGAAGTGAGCGCAAGGTGCATGCCAGCAAGTGAAGCGCTACCTGGCGCTGGTGGGGATGTCCGTGACGAACTGGCGCGCCATGTCTGCGGTGAGCGCATTGGCGGTCGCGATGGCGCTGTAGAACTGTCCGCTTGGGCGCAGTGCGCGCTCCTGGGTGGCGAGGTCGAGCGCCGCCAGCCCAAAGCGCGAGTGCCAGCCCTCGGCCCACTCGAAGTTGTCTACCAGCGACCAGTGGTAATATCCGCGGACATCCAGCCCCTGCTGGATCGCCGCATACACATTGCGCGCGCCCAGTTCGATGACCCACGGGCGAATCCGGTCGGTGCGGTCGGCCACGCCATGCTCGGTAATGTAGATTGGCTTGCCAAAGACACGTAGACGCTCCGCAACGCGCCGAATGCCATCGGGATAGACCTCGCCAAAGAAATCGTTGAGGCCGGGGTCGCCGCGTGGCACGCCTTTGGGAACAAAGCGGCGGCCAAAGAGTTGCCCAGCACGGCGCAGGCTGAAAGCGACACGCTCGCGATAGTAGAGGTTGATGCCGAGGAAATCACAGGTTCCGCGAACGTCACGCAGATTGCCCGCGAACAGATTGAGCGGGAAGGCCGCGCGCCCAGTCAGCACGGCGCGGGGAAAGAAGTCGTTATAGGCGGCGTCCTGGATGCCCGCGACGAGGCGATCCAGCGGGCTGTTGGTCGCCGGATCGAGAATATTGAAGTTCTGCGCCCAGCCAACGCGGGCAGTGGGCTGGCGTTGGTGGATGGCGCGATAGGCGGCGGCGTGGGCGCGGGCAAGCGTCCCCTGCACCTTGAAGGTATTGCGAGCGTCGCCTTTGTGGCCGGGCGGCCAGATGCCCAGCAGGTAGCCCACAACGCTATACACATTCGGTTCATTGATAGTACACCAGAGATCGCAGAGGTCGCCCAACTCCTCGACGACGCGCGCCACGAAACGAGTGAAGAGATCGAGTGCGCTCGGCGCGAGAAACGCGCCCAGCTCCTCGAACCAGAGCGGGTTGCTGAAGTGATGGAGTGTAACCATTGGCTCGATGCCACGCGCGCGCAACCCCTGAAGCATCTCGCGGTAGCGCGCGAAGGCGGCGGCGTCCCACTCGCCTGGGCGCGGCTCCAACCGGCTCCATTCCACCGAGAGACGTAGCGCATTGAGGCCGAGCTGCTGAGCGAGATCGAAGTCGCGTTCGGCATGACGCCACCAGTCGCAGGCGACCCCCGCAGTGTTACCATTGGCGATGCCGCCCGCCTTTTCCCAGGCGCGCCACTGGCTGTTCTCGCAGTCGCCCTCATACTGGTATGACGCCGTCGCGACACCCCAGCGGAATCCCGGCGGGAATGTCAGTGTCTCGGACGTGTCTGATGTGGCGGCCGTCTGATCGCTCACGGTGTCGCGCCTCCCAGCGCCCTACTAGGCCGCGTTTGGCGCGTTAAACGCGCGCACGACCAGATACACCAGCACCGCGACCCAGCTGAGCGGAATCGTCAGCAGCGCCCAGAGCAGCCCCGGCTGTCCGCGCCTATCGGCATCGCGCCGCATCCATAAGAAGCCGATGAGAATGGGCGGCAGGAAAAAGAGGCATGGAATCAGGTCGAACCAGTGGAGTCCAACAGCCATCAATCTTAACTCCTTAACGCTACCGTCGCGGGCCGCTCCATCGTGAGAGTGAGCGCTTGCCGACGCCAGTATACCATGATGCTCCCCCGCATGTGCGGCGCAAATGTAGCGATTCACAAGGAGCGTGGGTGCGCAAAAAGGAGCAGTCCCGCGGGGTGGCGTCACCCATCGCAGGCGACTCGCTGAGATGGCGCGGCTGAGGTGCTATCTCGTTCGCTGCTGGGCATGTTATTGCCGGGCGACCAGGGCGACGGCGACACATGGGCCGGTATTGGAGCCGATGGCAGGCCCCAGCCAGGTCTTCTGGATGATGCCGCGATAGGTTCCAGCGAGCACATTCTCCAGTTGCCCAATCGACTCGACGCTGGCGCCACAGATGAGCAGCGTCTCAAGCTCGCCCGCGTTTTCCACCAGCTCGCGCAGCCGCGCCAGTCCTCGCGCGCGTGTCCGCACCGTCTCAACCGGTGTGACTTCCCCCTGTTCCACAGTGATGATGGGATGGGCATCGAGCAGCGTGCCTATCCATTCTCTGGCGCGCCCGATACGTCCGTTACGCCGTAGCTGCTCGAGCGATTCCACCAGCGCATAGAGCCGGGTGCGGGCCAGAATCGAGATGGTGGTTTCGTGGATCACCGGGAGGGGCGCGCCCATGCGGGCCAGTTGCGCGGCGCGAATCACCGCTGGCCACATGCCAATGCCAGCCTGAAGCGAGTCGATGACGTCAATCGTGCTGGGCGAGAGGTGATCTCGGGCAATCGTAGCGTGCTCGACAATCTTGCTGAGACGGCTGGAGACGTGAATCGAGACGACGGCGGTCGCGCCCTGGCGAAAGGCCGTCTGATAGACGTGATAGAACTCCTGGGGTGTGGCTGGCTCGGTATGGGGTGGCGTGCGCAGATGGGGAAGTCGCGTGTAGAACTGCGACGCCGAGATGTCGATGCCGTCCCGGAGGTACTCGCCATCCATGGCGATCCAGCTTGGCACGACGAAGGCTCCAATCGCCTGCGCGTGGCTCGGCAGGATGTCAGACGCGCTATCGGTGACGATGCGCACATGCGGGCGATTTGGCGTGGGGCTGCCCTGATGCGCCCAGGGAGATCGCGTGTAGTCGCTCATGGCCCGTCACCTCACCACTCCGCGCTCGCCCACTGTGACGTGGACGCACTGCTTCAGGCGACCATTCGGAAATGATGACGACGATTATACACGCTGAGCGGCAGGTAGTCCAGCCCATTTGTCTGGCGACCAAAGCAACCTCAGTCGTTGCTGGAGTATTCGGTCGCGGGTAACGGGGTATCAGTCTGCGGTTTGTCTCGCTCACTCGCGCACTGCCCGCCCCGCCAGAAGAACCAGGCGAAGAGCAGCGCCGCGCCGCCATACCATGGCACCGCGATGAGCATCGGCGCCTGATATCCCAGCGCGTTGACGATCAGGCCACCCACGAGCGCACCCAGCGCCCACGCGACCTGCCAGCTGACGTTATAGACACCGTTGGCGATGACCCGCTCGCGTTCGGGCACCGCCTCCATCAGGAACGATTGCAGCGGCGGACCAGGAATATTCGCCAGCGTGCTACGGATGAGATAGGCAACGCAGACCACCGGCAACACGGGAATGGCGCCCATCAGCACCAGAAACGGCAGCGCGCAGAGATGGCAGATGACAATCGTGGGCACCTTGCCGAAACGTTCGGAGAGGGGCGCGGCGATCAGCGAGGCGATTGCCAGCAGCACGGTGGCCGTGGCGGTCAGGAGGCCGTAAAGAAAGGTGGACAGGCCCAGGTGTTTGACGACGTAGATGTTGAAATAGGGGAACCAGAGGCCCGCGCCAACGCCCAGCAGCGCCTGAAAGAGGCTGAATCGCCCGATGACGCCGCGCACGCCGACAGAGATCTGAACGAGCAAGCTATCCAGTCGCTGCCGCCAGGGATGGGCGGGACCGGGAGCAGTAGCGCGCTCGCGTGGCTGTTCGCGAATGAGAAAGATTGGGATGATGGATGGGACCGCCAGCGCGCCTATTATGAGCAGCGACAGCTGATATGCGCGCGCCTGCGCATACACGGAGAGCAATGGTATGTGCGCCTGCATCAGCCACGATGTGCTCATGGCAGAGGAGGTGAACCACGCTGGCAGCGCACCGCCGAGCAGACTGCCGATGATCGAGGCGAGAAACTGCAAGGCGTTGTTCAGCCCGTAGAGGGCGGTGCGGTCGCGGGTGGTGCTGTTGGCGGCCAGGAAGGGCGCGTTGATGACGAGCACGATTGCGACCGAAGCGCCGATGCCAACGGAGGTCAGTATCAGCAGTGGTGGCGTGGGAAGAACCAGTTGCAGGAAGATCGCGACGCCGCCAATCATATCGGACCAGATCAGCATGGTGCGCCAGCCGAAGCGGTTGACCAGAAATTGCGACGGCACGATGCCGAGGGCGCCGCCGAAGGTTCCGACGACGGCCAGCAGGCCGATGAAACCCGCATTGTAGCCGAGCGCCGTGAGATACAGCGTATAGATGACAATCAGCGCGCCCGCCGTAACCGCCTGAATCGAGTTCGACATGAGATAGAGCTGGGCGTTGCGGCTGAGCGCGCGGAATGGATCGATGAGGCTACTCAGCATGCCCATTGGCGCCGTTCTGCTGTGGGGTCCGCGGTGGATTGGGCGCGGCTGGCAGGTTCGGAATATTCCCTGGCGCGAGCGTATCGCCTGTTTCGCTCATGGGAGGCAGCGGCCGTCGCGCGCCGCGGGTGCCAAAGACCATGACGCGCGCGCCCGTGGCGAAGGCCTCCCAGCGGCTCTGGAACTCGGCGACACCGCCGACGACGCGGTCACTCCCCTGGACGGCAATGCCCATGTATTGCTGCGCCATGGGGCCATACTGGTTGAGGATTGGCATGACATTGCGATGGAGCCACCAGCTCCCATAGGCGAGCGCGCCCACGATGACGCAGACGAGCAGGAGTACGAAGCACAGTTCCAGCATGAGCAGCGTCCCGGCCATTTGTCCGAGGGTGTGCAGCCACAGTGGCTCAGCGAGAATCATCGGAGTTCCCTCCCGCCGCCATCTCGCGCTCGATCTCTTTGCGGCGTTGCTGGCGCTGCTCGGAGCGCTTGCGCGGGCGGCCGCGTCCGAAGATCGTGCTGGCGACCTCGCCCGCGCCGACGACGAAGCTGGCGGTGCGCACGCTCGGCCTGACGGCGAACGCGCTGGCGGCTTTGGCCGTCGCCTGGACTGTGCTGGTAGTGTCCTTCAGCGATTCCAGCACGGGCATGAGTTCATCACGCGTACCTCGTATCGTGCGGATGAGCATAACCGTGGCAAAGGTCAGCGCGCCAAGCATGATCAGGCTGAGCAGCGCTGTAATCACTAGCACGATATCGACGACCACCGGCCACCAGCCAAAGATAGTGGCAAGGATCACGAACGCGATGATGAGGAGGGCAAGCACAATCCCGCCAAAGATGATCCACGGCCTGTATTGTTCCACGTTCTCCATCTGCGGCAGTCCTTTCGGCACGCGGCGGCGCACGCCCGGAAAGCATTTGTCTCAGCTGATGCAGTATGTATGCCATACTTTATAGCGTGCGAAAGGGCCTTGAGGTTGCAAAAATCGCCTGGAGGTCTGTCCGCGTATCATGCGGATACGAAGAGCGACGAAGATCGCACGACAAAACGGAGTCCGCACGCGACGGACCCCGTTGGCGTTGCATTATTGCCTGAGCGAATCGCAGTGCAGAACTGCTAGGCGTTCTCGGCCTGGACTTTGTTCAGCCGGGCCATCAGGCGCGACTTGCGGCGGTCGGCGTTGTTGCGGTGCAGCACGCCCTTGCGCACGGCGCGGTCCAGGTTGCTGATGGCCGTGCGAATCGCCTCTTCGGTCTCGGGCGCGTCGGCGTCGCTGGCGATAGCGTTGCGGGCTTTGGTCACGTAGGTGCGCACGGTGGATTTCACCGCGGCGTTGTGGGCGCGGCGCTCTTCTTCGATGCGCATGCGCTTCTTGGCCGAGCGAAGATTCGGCATACTCGAAATTTCCTCCTGCGATGCGACCATACGGGCAGACGCGCGTAGCGGCTGCGGGCCGTAGGCCGTGATGCTCTGGCAAAATGGAGGCTATGCGCTCTCTCGTATATCAATCGCTGAATCATGCGCGCGCACAGCACCGGGATAGTATATCAGATTAGCTGCGCTGCGGCAATGGTACGATGCTCTCGTCATCTATGGAAGTGACAATGAATCCTGGATAAGAGATAAGGCAGGTAGGCATGCGATTCGTGGCGGGCGCGTATGCGGTAATCTTCGACGATGTAGACCGTGTGCTGTTTTGTCACCGTCGCGACTGCGATTTCTGGAATCTTCCGGGCGGCGGTGTCGAATCGGGCGAGGCGCCGTGGCAGGCGGTCGTACGCGAGGTGCGCGAGGAGGTCGGGCTGGAGGTCGAGGTCGCGCGGCTGGCGGGCCTCTATAGCTGGACGGCGCTCGACGAGGTGATCTATTCGTTCGTCTGCCGTGTCATCGGCGGCGCGCTGCTCACTCAGACCGACGAGACTGACGACGCCCGCTACTTCGCGCTCGAAAATCTGCCTGCCAACACCTTTCTGGAGCACGCCGCCCGCGCTCGTGACGCCGCGCTTGGCCAGCCAGAGACGGTGCTGCGTATCCCCACTGGCCCCAGCGGCAAGGAGCAGCGAGAGGCGCAGAGCAATGGCAGCTAGCTGGATGAAAGATACGGCTCGCAGAGGAGGATGGAGAGCGCGCTCAGGCTATCGGTAATCTCGCCCGCGTGCGCCATTCGCAGCGCCTCGGCCACCGGCACGCTCGTCACGTGGATCAGCTCCGTTGGCTCGTGATCGGTCTGCCGCCGCTCAACGTCCCGAGCCAGATAGACCATGCACTGCTGCCGGACCGCGCCGTTGGCCGTGTAAAACGCCGTGATGTAGCGCACTGAAGCGGCCAGTCCGCCCGCCTCCTCCAGAAGCTCGCGGCTCACCGTCGCCTCCGCGTCTTCGCCCTCTTCGATGCCGCCCATGGGGATTTCCCAGCGCCACGCGCGAATCGGGTAGCGGTACTGGCGCAGCAACAGCATCTCGCCAGTCGCCGTCACCGGCACAATAGCCACGCAGTCTGGCCGCTCCATGTATGAGTAGGTGATCTCGTCGCCGGTATGCGTGCGCACTGTGTCGCGGCGGATTGCCAGCCACGGCGTCATATACGGTTGTTCGCTCGTCAGCGTCGTCCACGGCTGCTCTGGCTCGTCCCACTCGCCGCGCCTTGTGCCGCTCTTGCTCATGGCCGCGCCTCGCCGTCCGCATCTTCTGGCAGCGCCTGGACCAGCGCCCGAAACGTATCGCCGCGGTCGAACTCGTTGAGGAACATGCCAAAGCTAGTGAAGCCCGGCGAGAGCAGCACAACATCGCCCGGAGCCGCTGCCGCGCGGGCGCACGCAATGGCATGCGGCAGGCTGTCATATGGCCCCTCGATCAGATCAACCGCCCGGCCCTGCGCCTTCGCCGCCGCCCGCAGCGCCTCGGCGAACGCATCGGAGGCGGTGCCTGCCAGCAGGACGACTCGTTTGGCGCGTCGCACCGCCTCGGCCGCATAGTCGGAAGGGTCGAGGTTCTTGGTGTTGCCCCCGGCGATCAGGACAATAGGCTCCTCAAAGCTGCGGAGCGCCGCCACGCCGGACATGGGCGCGGTGCTGGCGCTATCATTGACCCAGGTGACGCCGTTCAACCTGCGCACGGCCTCCAGCCGGTGCGGCACGCCCGTGAAGCTGGCGACAGCGCGCGCAATCGTCTCGCGCTCCACACCGACCAGCTCGGCGGCCAGCGTGGCGACCTGCACATTGCCAAGGTTGTGGTCCCCGCGCAACCGGATGTTATCGGCATAAATAAAGGGGCGCCGGATATCGGGCTGGTCGCGTAGCCAGGCGGTGCGCCTCTCCGGGCTGTAATACCAGACCGTTCCAGCGGGCGCCTCCTGGCCGTAGCGCAGGGTATAGTCGTTGTCGGCGTTGAAGAGCGCGATGTCGTCCGGCCCCTGATAGCGGAAGATGCTCGATTTCGCCTCGCCGTAGTCCTCCATCGAGTCGTAGGCGTTGAGATGGTCGGGCATGAGGTTGGTGAAGATAGTCAGATGCGGGCTGCGGCGGACGGTATGAAGCCCCTCAAGCATCCAGTTTCCTAGCTCCAGGACCACCCAATCGTCCGCAGTGATCTCCGGCAGGAGGGAAGTCGTCTCGATGGCTCCGACGTTGCCGCCGAGAAATGGATGCATATTCGCCACCGTCAGAATATGGTGGAGCAGCCGCGTAATGGTGCTCTTGCCGCGCGTGCCAGTAATACCCGCGATCTTGCCGGGGCAGGCGCGGAAAAACCAGGCGATCTCCATCTCCACACGCCGTCCCGCTGCGCGCGCCGCCGCCAGGTACGGCGAATCGCGCCGGACGTTGGGGTTACGCACGACCACATCAGCCTGCTCGAAGTCGGCGGTGTCGTGGCGACCCAGCACATAGCGGATGGGCAGCCCGTCGAGCTTCGCGATGCTTTCCGCGAGCATCTCCGGCCCGCGCAGATCGGTGACAATCACCTCAGCGGCTCCCTGCGCAACGGCATAGCGCGCCGTCGCCACGCCGCCGCCGAGTATGCCGAGGCCCATCACCAGCACGCGCCGCCCGCGTAGCCCGTTGGGGTCGTCTGGTGTCGTCGCGATATCGCGCCAGCCGTCGTCTGCTCTCATACTAGCTCTCATGTGTGCCTGTCACCTGCCCGTTGCGCCTGATATGTCGTCTATAACTTATGTCGCCGCGCAGATTACGCCGCGCTACCTGCTCATCCAACACACCGATGTTCGCTGGACGAGCATGCCCCAGCCATTATCGGCGCAATGGGGGAGCGGCGTCCAGCGCGCTATGCCACATGTGCGGTTATGGTAGCGCATGCGCGTAGAGAGTCGCGTGTCGCCGCCGTCGCATTGGCCTGGTATGAGGTCCGAGGCAAGGCGCAGAAGAGGCGAAGAATCCGCGAATATTGCGAGCTTAACAATTGGCACTTGACAAAGTACCCAAGAATCGGTAAGAATTGCGGACAAATTCTCCCGGTGGCTCGCGCGAAGCCCTGCTCCGCTCCGCAGGTGGTATCGTTCACGAGCCAGAAACGCAGAGTGTGAGATATCTGCCATACCATGCGTAGTACTGTGAAGTATGACCAAATGTGGCACCGGGATAGCACACATCATCGTCCGTCACATCCACACCGCGACGTTGCGGCGACCGGCATCGAGGCTGGGCAGGATGGAAGCGCGAGGAGACTAACGGTGCACGACGAGTGGCCCGATGACGCTTTATATGGAGGTCTGGTCAAGCGGGATCCGCTTGCCCTTGAGGCTCTTATGAGGCGCTTTTCGCGCGAGATGTCGTATTTTATCCGCGTGGTGCTCGATGGCGTCGGCACTTCTCAGGATGCTGAGGAGTGCGCAAGTGATCTGTTTATTGTGGTCTGGCAAGAGATTGGGTCGTTTGATCCAACTCGGGGATCGTTGAGAACGTGGCTGACGATGCGTGCGAAATATATCGCACTGGATCGCCGGCGACAGGTCCAGCGACGCCAGGCGGCGGTGACTTCTCTCGATAGCGTGAATACCAGCAATGGCACGACGAGAGAGCATCGATCGCTGGAGTTGCCACTCGCGCAATTAACGGAGAACAGCATGGAGGGGTTGCTCGAACAGCGCGAACGCCGTGAAGAACTGGCGCACGCTCTGGATGCCCTTCCCGCACTCGACCGCTACCTGGTCTATATGCGATATCTCTGCCTGGCGACAACCGACGAGATCTCTGGCAAAACCGGACTCTCGCGCCATGCGATAGACACTCGACTTTGGCGGGCGCGTAAAGCGTTGCGCGTCATCCTTGAGGAGCGGACACATGAGAGAGTTCGAGCGCGCCAGGAGGGATAGCGCTGGAACTGATCACACAGAGCAGCGATTTCCCGCGGACTTTTCGCTCGAAGAGGAAGTCTTCGCCAGCGAATTGCGCGAGTTGTTTCCGCTCGAAGCGGAAATCCTGCCACCTCAATTCATCCAGACGGTCATCGAAGATGAGCGGCATGCTCCAACACCTCCTGGCTTCGAGCAGAAGCTGACCTATAACGTGTTCTCCCGTCTCAGCCTGCCACGTGGCCCGCTGTTTCCCCGCCAGTCGCGCACGCCTTGGGGTAATGTTCGCCAGACGTTCGGCCGCGCCACACGTCCACTCTCGGCCTCACTGGTTGCGGTGGCGCTGCTGATGGTCTTCAGCGTCGTGGTGGCCAGTCCATCCTTCGCCGCTGGCGTGCAGTTATTGCTGACACACACCGGCGTGCGGCAGGTGAACCACTATCCCGGCGAGGTCAGCGCATCCCTTCCCAAGGTCCCCGTCAGAGCCGCAACACCAAACCCAACGTTCCCGATTTACTGGCTTGGCGCCAAGGCCGACAAGTATGACTTCTCAGGCGCACGGGTGCTTCCCGCTCAGAGTTGGTCGAATGGGTCGATGGTTGAGATGCAATACACCATCCCTGAAGATTCCCCAGGCTCGGGCGTGCTCGACATCCGCGAATTCCAGGTCGCCTCGGACCTCGCGGCAGTGTTGCAGATGGTGGAGACTGGCTCGGCGACCTGGCTAGACGTTGACGGGACACCAGCGGTCTATGTCAATGGCATCTGGTCGGAGCGCGCGATTCATCAGCAGCCGATGATGGATGGGCCAGTCTGGCAGTTTGGTATCCGCAGTGAGTTGATGATCGAGCACGACGGGGTTGTCTTCTGGATTGTCGGCGATCAGCGCGATGGCGCCGATCAGGCGGAGCTTGTCAAACTGGCCCGCACGCTGACAGTCACCAGCAGCCGTATCCTGCATCCCCATCCAGTGACGCTACACGTTCTGGGAGAGAGTTTCATGCAAGTGTTTGAAAAGCCAAAGGGCCGTGAACTCTATTACCTGGTGCCTCGTGGCGCCGCACTGAGCAGCAATATGGGATTCATTGTGCCATCAGATGACTTATCCTATTGACGCCATATGACGATCCGCGCCGCACATACTTGGTCGATTCCATAACGGAGAGACTGCATGGAGCGATTGAGCATGTCTGTCTTGCGCGGTTCGAAAGCGTGCAGGCGCTACGAGTGACTCGACCCGAGCGCGGTCGTTTAGAGAGACGGAGGGAGATTGTGTAAGCTACGCCGAGCCGCGTAAGCAGGAAGGTCAGTGCGGTGGCGCTACCCGCTACCGCACCGGCAATCCGACGGAGGCGCTTCTTCTGAACATAGACGCTTCTCGATGCGGAGCACCGGTGTCCTATTCGTCGGACGGTCCGACGGCAATTACGTTTATCCGCAGTAAGCCCTTGCGACAGATGCAGCGCTGGTGTGCGTATCCACGCACAATGCCACGCAGTGTCGCGATTGCGAAGGGAGGTGACGCAAGACTCGCGCACGGACGTCATGTCGGGAGACATGTTCAAGACCAGATTTCGAGCCCGCGCCAAATGTCTGACATATTCTGTCATCGTAGGCGCGCCAGGGCTTCCAGACGCGAATACCACCACGCGCTCTGAGCTGATCGGCGGCATGTTCACCGGCCCAAGACACCGATACCGCTCTTGTTCCATCACCTAGGAGAAAATTGCATGCGATTGGGAAACCGCAAATTTAGTATCGCGGGACTGATCGTCCTGATGGGTACGATTGCCCTTCTGGCGTCGGCCTGCGGTACGTCCACCACGAATGGCCCGACCGACAAGGCCAAAGACCAGACCCTGAAAATGGGCTGGGCGACTGGTGGCGGCCCGGACATCACCACCCTCGATCCCGCGCAGTGTTCCGACACCTCGTGCGGGCCGCTGGAGTCGATGCTCTTTGATGGCCTTGTCACCCTTGACAAGAACCTGAACGTCATCCCGTGGGCCGCCAAGGGCTGGACGATCAGCTCGGATGGGTTGACCTACACCTTCACCTTGCAGCCGAACCAGAAGTTCTCAGACGGCACCCCGGTGAAGCCGTCGGACTTCGCCTGGTCGATGGACCGCTCGGCCAACCCGTGCCTCGGGTCGCAGCTGAGCTACTACCTCTCGACCATCAAAGACGCCAGCGACTTCAGCGGCGAGACCTGCACCGCCGGGCAGCCGGTCGGCGCGATCACCACGCTGGTGGGCGACTCGATCATCCCCGATGACAGCGCCAACACGCTGACCATCAAGCTGGCGCAGCCTGCCGCCTACTTCCTCGCCGCGCTGACCTACTCGACGTCGTTTGCCGTCGAGAAGAGTGTCGTAACCGGCGACGACCTGGGCAAAGACGACACCTGGCTGGATAATCTGGCCAAGGGCGCGAGCGGGCAGGGCGGCAGCGGCATGTTCTACGTCTCGGCCTGGGACCACCAGGGTGTCCTGACCTTCAAGGCGAACCCGAACTGGTGGGGCAAGAAGCCGACCATCACCGAAGTCGACTTCAAGCTCTTCTCCTCGACCGACACCGAGTACAGCACCTATCAGACCGACCAGACCCTCGCCTACACCGACACGATTCCGGTTGACCAGATTGCCGCCGCCAAGAGTCTCCCCGACTACCACGCGCAGGCAACCCTGATCATCGGTGGCTTCATGATGAACTGGAAGGTTGCTCCGTTTGACGACGTGAATGCCCGCAAGGCGTTCTGTCTCGCCGTCAACCGCGACCAGCTCAACCAGAGCATCGCGAAGGGTACTCAGATCCCCAACTGGCACGTCGTGCCGAAGGGCATGCCGGGCTACAACGCGAACCTGAAGGGCATTGATGGCGCGCCAACCTCTGGCGACCAGACCAAGGCCAAGGCGTACTGGGCTCAGTACCTTGCCGCCCATGGCAACAAGGTTCCGCCGATCAAGCTGTCCTTCAATCTCTCGTCGAACACGGCCAAGTTGAGCGCCGAGGCCTACCAGGCCACCTGGAACCAGCTCTTCGGCATCAACGCCACCATTGACCAGACTGCCTGGAAGACCATCCTCCAGCAGGAGCAGGCCAAGACCCTCCAGCTCTACCGCTTCGGCTGGGCTGCGGACTATCCGGATCCTGAGGACTGGCTAACGTTGCTCTTCTCGACTGATTCGCCATACAACCAGCAGAATGCCAGCATCCCAGAGGCCGATGCCCTGATGAAGCAGGCTGACGGTCTCGCGGATATGAGCCAGCGCGTTCCACTGTACAATCAGGCCGAGCAGATGGTTGTTGACCAGGTCGCGTGGTGTCCAACCTCGCAGTACCAGAACTACTATCGCGTGCGCACGTGGGTCAAGGGTGGCTTTGTCCAGACCGCACAGGGATCCTTCCCGCTGCCCGTCTGGCAGACCGCCTACATCGCGAACCACTAATCGCATGTAGTTTTCACTGGGGATGCGCTGGAACGCGCTTCGCGAGAAGTCTGGATTTAGCGCATCCACACACCGCCTGTCCTTGCTCTTTTTCGAGCGGGGGCAGGCGGTTCGTGAAAAACCAGCGGAAGAACCAGCCAGAGAATCCCCAGCCAGGCTGTCTACAGGATCGTTATCCCAACGGCAGTTTGCGCTTCTCACCTGGTTCCCACGGGTCTATCGGACCAGAGCGACCCGTCACACGAGTCGCGGGATACGATAGAGCTGAAGTTATGTCTTGTGCCACCTGATAGCTCGCTGCGAATGCAGGCCCAGCCCTCTTGCGAACGTGGCGCCGTGTGGTACTATGGGGGCAATCATAGCTTCCCCGTTTCTGGCTAATCGCCTCCTACCCATCGGGGCGAATCCGCCGTATATTCGCCGAATATTCTTCGGTGGAGGCACGCCAGATGCGATGCATGTGTAAAACCAGCGAACACAGTTCGTCACTAGCACGACAGCTTTGCGGTAGGTGGTCTGACAAGCTGATCCCGACGTCGTGTGAAGGGCTATTCACACTGGTTTGTTGTGGAACTCTGGTCGTGCGCCCGAACCGTTTCGGGCGAGCGCACATCGTCGCTCTTCCGTTCTCCTGATTCGCTTGTCGATGACATCATGCAAAGGAGGCGCCACAGTGGATCAACTCCTCTCCAGCCTGCCCGCCATAATCGTTGTGCTGCTCCTCGTGGGTGTACTGGCTTATGGGGGCATTCGTATCGGACCTCGATTCCTCATCAGACGCCTTGCGGGCCTTATCTTCGTCTTGTTTGGCGTCACGTTTATCACCTTCATTCTCGGTTATCTCTCCCCCGGCACGCCAGTGGAACTGCTCTGCCAGCCCAAATGCACAGCAGCGGGCATCGCGCAGCTCAATCATCTTTATCATCTTGACTTGCCCTGGTACGAGCAGTACGGTAATTTCCTGAATAACCTGCTGCATTTTGATCTGGGGCTTTCTTTTACACAGCGCGGGCGTAAAGTCTTAGCTATCCTTGGTGGCGGCGTACCGATCTCGGCGCAGCTCGGCCTGACGGCCCTGTTCTTCCAGGTGATCATTGGTGTGCCAGTCGGCATCATTGCCGCTGTGCGCGCCGGAAGCAAACTCGATACCACCAGCATGACCGCAGCGCTCGCCCTCTTCGCAATCCCCACCTTCATTTCGATTCCGATCTTCCAATTGGTGATGGTGTACCTCTCACTGCATAACCTGCCCTTCTTGCCGGTATCCGGGTGGAACGGGCTGTTCGACATTCACGCGGTAGGGCCGATATTACTCCTTGCCTTACTGGGGCTGGGTTTCTACGCGCGCTTAACACGCACCACGATGCTCGAGGTGCTAGGGCAGGACTACGTCAGAACGGCGCGCGCAAAAGGCGTGCGCGAGCGCGTGGTCGTGGTGCGCCACGCCTTCCGCAATGCGTTGGTGCCTCTGGTGACCGCGCTTGGCCCGGCGGTTGCGTTTGTCGTTGGCGGCGCGTTCTTTACCGAGACCCTCTTCCAGATTCCTGGCATCGGGTTTCTCGCCGTCGCCTCCATTAGCAATAAAGACATGCCAACCGTCCAGGGTACGGTGATGCTCGTCGCGATTGCGGTGGCGTTCATGAATTTGGTCGTTGACCTGATCTATGGCATTCTCGACCCACGTATCAAAGTTTCCTGAGGTTCGGGAGCACGCTTTTGATCCGCTCTTTCTGGAGCGTGTATCGACAGAGAGGTAGATGAAGTAGATGGATACGATCGACACCCCTCAGGGAACAGGTAACATCGACGAAGAACCGATCGTTGGAACAGCAAATTATACCCAGTTGGAGATGGCGGAGATCGCCGAGTCGCGATCCATCTCGCCGTTGCGCGCCGCTGCCCGGCGGTTCGCTCGCGACAAGCGCGCCGTCTTCTGCCTGGCGATTGTGCTTATCATCGTGGTTGGGAGCTTTGTCTTCCCCCCCATCTATCGTCACATTGGGCCAACTATCATCGGCGGCATAACCGGAACGCAGCATGTCGGCCCAAGTGACTACCACGATCCACTCAACGTTGACCTGAGTAGCTCCGATACCCCCGGCACATTCTTCCCCCTTGGACCCAACTCGATGGTGCATCCGCTGGGGACAGACACCATCGGGCGTGATATTTTTGCCCGTTTGCTTGGCGGTATCAATATCTCCATCGAGCTGGCGCTGATGGTGGAGATTTTTGATATTGGTCTGGGCGTGGTGCTGGGGACGCTGGCGGGATGGTTTGGTGGAGGACTGGGCCTCGTTTTGGATCGTTTCACCGACATTGTCTTCGCGTTCCCAGGCCTGCTGCTCATTCTGCTGATGGGCGCCTCGCTTGGCCCGCTTTTTGATAACTGGTTCCACAACAACGCCGTCTTTGGGCGCATGCTCTTATTGACGCTCGCCATTGGATTGCTCTCGTGGCCATTGATGATGCGCTACGTCCGCGGACAAACGCTCGAGTTGAAAGAGCGCCAGTTTGTCGAAGCGGCCCATACCGTCGGCACCAGCACCTTCAACATTCTGAGACGACACATTGTCCCGAATGTGCTGCCGATTGTTATCGTCGCCTCGACGCTCAACATTCTTGCCACCATCGTCGGTGAGGCAGGCATCAGCCTGCTCGGCGCCGGACTTCAGCCGCCCGCCACCAGCCTGGGCCTGATGATCTCCGACGCGCAGTCGAAGATTTATTCGCCGACCGCGTGGACGGAAGAACTGTGGCCCTGCCTTGTGCTGATCATTATCGTTATCTCCTTCTCGTTCATGGGTGATGGTGTCAGCGACGCCTTCAATCCGCGCAAGAAGGACTAGTGGATTCGATTCATTGCGCCAGGGTATGTGGCGCGGTGTGTGGCGTGGCGCGGTGACCCGCAACGGCA
Source organism: Ktedonobacterales bacterium (assembly GCA_036273675.1). Lineage (GTDB taxonomy): Bacteria > Chloroflexota > Ktedonobacteria > Ktedonobacterales > JADMIN01 > DAHUXT01. The sequence continues at coordinate 21,407 of DASUHD010000072.1, forward strand.
TCGCGCCCGGTGATTTGCATCAGGCGTCTCTACAGCATATGCTGAGAGGTAACGATCTCGTCGCGCGTTCGTGATGAGATCTTGATCGATTCGAGGTATACATGGCCGAAACGTTGCTGGAAGTCAAGAACCTCCAGACCCACTTTTACACCCGTAGCGGGGTTGCCAAAGCGGTTGAAGATGTGTCCTTTACCCTCAATGAGAGCGAGACGCTCGGGTTGGTGGGTGAGAGCGGCTGTGGGAAGAGTGTTACCTCGCTCTCGATTATGCGGCTGATTAGCCCACCGGGGAAAATTGTCGGCGGCGAAATCCTCTACAAGGGCGATGACGTGCTGGACATGGATCAGGAAGACCTCTACAAGCTGCGCGGCGGCCAGATTGCGATGATTTTCCAGGACCCCATGACCTCACTCAACCCGGTGCTGCCCATTGGCTTCCAGATTGCCGAGGCCGTCAAGGCGCACCTGAAGATGGACGACACCGCCGCGATGAATCGGGCCGCCGAGATGCTCGATCGCGTGCGTATCCCTGAGGCGCGCAGGCGGCTGAAGGATTATCCGCACCAGTTCAGCGGCGGTATGCGCCAGCGCGTGATGATCGCCATCGCGCTCTCATGCAACCCCCAAATCTTGATTGCCGACGAGCCGACCACCGCGCTCGACGTGACGATTCAGGCGCAGGTGCTAGACCTGATGAAGGGTCTGGCAACGGAGTTCCGCACAGCGACGTTGCTCATCACCCATGACCTGGGCGTTGTGGCCGGGACATGTGATCGTGTCTGCGTGATGTACGCCGGGCGCGTCGTAGAGACCGCTCCGACGGCCTCCATCTTTAAGACCCCGGCGCATCCTTACACGCAGGCGCTGCTGGCTGCCGTACCCCGGCCGGAGCAACAGCGCGGGGAGCGCCTCGCCGCGATTGGCGGTCAGCCGCCCAATCTGGTCAACCTGCCACCTGGATGCCCGTTTGCGCCGCGCTGTCGTAAGGCGCAGCCACGGTGTCGTCAGGAGCTTCCTCTGTTGGAGAACGTCGGCCCGAACCAGCGGGCGGCGTGTTTCTACCCATATTGAGCTACGGAATAATCTAACTGGATCCGACGCCGGTGTTGCAGCGGCAATACAGGTAACGAGGGAGAGAGTTCATGGCGGCAGAGTCGACACAATCCGGCGTCCCGGCGCAACCAACGGGGGACACGCTGGTCGATATTCGAAACTTGAAAGTGCATTTCCCAATCAAGGGTGGCCTGCTGGGCCGAGCGGTTGCTTCGGTCAAGGCCGTGGATGGCGTAGACCTGCAAGTGAAGCAGGGCGAAGTGCTGGGTCTGGTGGGCGAGAGCGGCTGTGGGAAATCCACGCTGGGGCGCGCGGTGCTGCAATTGATCAAGCCGACGGCGGGTGAGGTCTACTTCAAGGGCGAAGAGATCAGTCACCTCAGCACCAGCCAGATCCGCCATAAGCGCGCCAACATGCAGATGATCTTCCAGGATCCCTTCAGCTCGCTCGACCCCCGATACACCGTGGGGCGGGTCGTCGCCGAGCCACTCGAGAATTTCAATCGCGGCACCCGTCAGGAGCGATTGGATCGCGTCAAAGAGCTGCTTCAGGTCGTGGGGCTCAACCCCAACTATGTGAACCGCTATCCCCACGAGTTCAGTGGTGGCCAGCGCCAGCGCATCGGTATCGCGCGCGCGCTCGCGTTGAATCCACAGTTCATCGTGGCAGACGAGCCGATCTCCGCGCTCGATGTCTCTATTCAGGCGCAGGTGCTGAATCTGCTGCTCGATCTGCAGAACCAGTTCAATTTGACGTACCTGTTCATCGCGCACAATCTGGCGGCTATCAAACACATCAGCAACCGCGTCGCAGTGATGTATCTGGGGCATATCGTCGAGCTTGGCAACGCTGAGGAGGTCTACAACAACCCGCAGCATCCGTACACCATCGCGCTGCTCTCCGCTAGCCCGCTCACGGACCCTGATCTGGAGCGCCAGCGCAAGCGCATCATTCTGGTCGGCGACGTTCCCAGCCCGGTGAACCCGCCGTCGGGCTGCCCGTTTAATCCCCGTTGCTGGCGCGCTCAGGCGATTTGCCGCGAGGTCGCGCCGCCGCTGGAGGCCAAACGCCCCAACCATCTGGCTGCGTGCCACTTCCCCGGGCCAGAGGGACAGTAGCAGCCCGTCGAGTTGCACCAGCGCTCCAAAGCGCGTGTGCCAGGAACCACGTACTTCGTTCCCCCATTCTGCGTAGCGCGGAGTGGGGGAATTGTGCTGCATGGAAATGGCTGGACGTTCTATGGCTGAGATGCTAGAATGCAGATAGGGTCGGTCGTCCACAAATAGTGGCCGGTCGCCCGTGCATGCCAGGCAAGCAGCGTGGCTTGTTTGGCTGTACACACCTCGATGAGGAGGACGTATGAAGTTACGTGGTTTGCGGCAGGTACGGCAAAGGAATGGCCTCAGCCTCGGTCAGTTGGCCGAGCTGACCGGTTTACGCCGGGAGACTATTGCTCGCTTTGAGCAAGGGAAAGAGGATCCACAGCCCTATGCTGTTCATCGTCTCGCCGCTATCCTGGAGACAAGTGTAGCGGACCTGGCTGGCAATTTGGCTGGCCTGGGGGCGGAACACCTGCGCAACGCCAGAAAGCGGGAGCAACTGCTGCCAACGGGCTGATTCCGCTGGCGCGGCGCGGTCTCCGCTCAGACAACCAAACCTTTTCGGAGTGTCACTACCCGGGATGCCACTGTTTGGCATCCCGTTTTTTGTCGCCAGTATCCTCGCGCGCGCATTGTGTCGCTCGTTACGCGGGATCGGCGCTATGGTCCTCGACGGAAACGTCGTCTGACGAGCTTTCTAACGCTGGTGTTGACTCTGACGTGGCATCGGCCAGGTCATCGGGCGTGGCGTTGGCCGTAGCCTGCCCGGCGTGTTCGAGCGCGGGCAGCGGCTTCGTCTCCATGGCGCGTAGCGGGGTCGTCTCTGGCGTCGCCTCATCTGTCAATTCCTGGGCGGGCTGTTCCACGTAACCCGTTGGCACAACGGATGCGAGCTCTGACGTCTCACTCTGCGCTGCCTCTGGCGGCTCATCGGGCGAGGCCTGGTCTGCGGTTGCTGTTGTGACCGCCTCGTCTGGAGTTTCCGCTGACGCCTCCTCTTGCATGTCGCGTATGTCTTGTACGTCTTGCGTGGCTAGCTCCCCTGCTGGCTGTGCGTCGGGTGGTGGAGCGCTGCCACGCGCGTCGCCATCGAGCGGGGAAATGCGCATTGGCGTGAGCGGTCCGCTGCTGGTTGGGAAGATGGGCGACGGCTGAATCGCGGGCATCGGCACAGTTGCCTCCAACGACATATCGCCGTCTGCCATGCCGTTTGCCGCAGACGCCGCATTCGCGTTGGGCGCTGCTGCGGATGCGGCGAATGGGTCCGCGTGGGACGCGCCAACGAACGGATTGGTGGGGTATGACATCGCCGGAGGAGTAGTTCCCGGAGACGACGTTGCTGGGAATGGCACAGCGGGAAACGAGGATGCGGGAGTCGAGGTGATTCTGCCCGGCGTCAGACCCGACGATACGCCCGATGAGTAGAGCGGGAGACTGGCCGACGAGCTGCCGGAGCCGCCATGCAGGCGCTCGTTCAGGCGGAACATCTCAATCTTGGCCTGGAGAATAGCCGCCAGTTCGGCCAACTGGTCCATCGAGGCGCGCATGTATTCGGCGCCTTCCCAGGTGGCGCTGGTAATGCCCGCAATCGCGTTCATCGTACCCGCGACGGTCGCGGTGGCCTTTGCCTGTTCCTCGGCGGTGCGATGTACCACCGCGATCTCGCCGATAATTTCCTGGATGACGGTATCGATGGCGTGGAGCGCGGTCCCACTGCGCGTGACCAGATCGGAGAGCTGGACAACCTGTTGTGTCGCGTATTCCACCGTGACCGCCACCTGATTCGTCTCGTTCTGGATGCCCTTGATACGCGCGTGAATCTGCTTGGTGGCGTCATTGCTATTCTGGGCGAGGTTGCGAATCTCACGTGCGACGATGGCGAAACCGCTGCCGTGCTCGCCCGCGTTGGCCGCCTCGATGGCCGCGTTGAGCGCCAGCAGGTGGGTCTGGCTGGCGAACTCCGAGACAAGCTGGATGACATTGCTGATTTCCTGGCTGCTCTCCCCCAGACGCTTGATGCGCCGCGCGGCTTGCAGCGTAATCTCGCGTACCGCGCTCATGCCCTCACCCGCGCGCTCTGCCGCTTCGCGGCCGTCGTTCGAGATGCTGTTGGCCTCCTCAGCGATGGCGCGGGAGGCGGCCGCTTTCGTGACGATCTGACGCATCTGCTCCGAGGTGCGCTGGATGGTCTGCGAGGCGGCCTGTATCTGCTCGGCCTGCTGCTGGGCGCCGCTCACCAGTTGGAGCGCCGCGTTGCGCATCTCGCCGGCCTGTTGCTGCACCACCATGCCCGCTTCGCGTACGTCCGCCAGCACACTGCCCAGCGTCTCAGAGACATCGTTGAGCGCCCCGGCGACATGGATTAGCGCGGAGGTGCGCAGGTGCGCGCGGGAGCTTAAGTCGCGCTGGCGCATGCGGTCCAGATGGGCGAACAGTTCCTCCAGACCCTGCTGGAGCGCCTGCCGCTCGTGATCGCGCTCCTGGAAGAGCCGAGCGGTGTCGAGCGCGGTCGCCGCCTGGTTCGCGAGTAGCTCGATAGCCTCAACCGTGTCAAACGAAGGAATCTTGCCATCTTCTGGTAAGTCCAGCGAGATAATACCGAGCAGACGATTCTCACGAACGCTGATCAGCGGGACGAAGAAGACGTCATCGGGATGCCAGGCATTGGGGCTGCGCGGCGGGGCGACGGCGGATGGTGTCAGCAGTGTGATGCCGCCCGCGCCTTCGAGCAGATACTTATGTTCGTGGCCGATGAAGTAGGAGCGGGTGCGGCTCACCTGAAAGTCCGGGCGCATCAGCGAGAGGATGTGGTCCACTGGCGGCGGATCGTTGAGGAGCCGTTGACGTTCGGCGTCGGAGATTCCGGATGTGGCGACGATGGCAAAGAAACGATTGCCCGGTACGATGAGGTTGACAACGGCGGCCCGGAATCCTAGCGTAGCGTGAATTGTCTGGGCGACCAGCGCGCAGATCGCTTCCGGTGGCATGTCGGCGCGTAAGGCGGCGCTGGCGCGCACGACCTCCTTGATTTGCTGCGCTCGGTGTTCCAGATCTGACGCGGACGCCGGTCGGCTTCCCCGATTCATCATCGTCCCCTCCTCGCTCTTCGCCGCGCCGGGTGCTTTATGCGCGCCGTTTTTCGGTATCGCCAGCTATCCAGATGATTATTGCATGCAATCCCGCGCTGAACCAGCTTACCATACGTCCATGCGTGCGGCAATTGGATGGGGGGAGTGGGCGCCTCCTCTGCACGCGATTCCGTCGCGTCATGGTATGCCATCTATCCTCCGCGCGCTGATTCCACACGTAGTATATCGCTGTACGGCGTCCACTTGGCCAGGACGAAAGAATGGTGATACATCAAATTGCGCCATGCTATGCCAGGTTCTGATCTACCGGGAAGGGAGTGCGCATGTGCTCATAGCGGGTGACGCTGCCATGCTGCGGTATCATCTGTGGGGCGTAGTCTTCGCTCGTGTAACGTCGTAACATCATCTGGGCTGAATGGCCCCCAAGTAAAGCAGGTGAAATCGTGTCAAATCCCAATAGCGGGCCGCCGCCGGTGAGTGGGACGCCAGCCCAGATGCCGGGTGGCCTCCAGTATATTGATGTGGTGGTTGGCTCAGGCGCGGAGGCGCGGGCGGGCCAGAATGTCTCGGTGCATTATACTGGCTGGCTCACTACAGGCCAGAAGTTCGATAGCTCGCGCGACCGAGGTCAGCCCTTCGCGTTCCCGCTTGGCGGAGGGCGTGTCATCCAGGGCTGGGACCAGGGTGTCGCGGGGATGCGCGTCGGCGGGCAGCGGCGGCTCATCATCCCGCCAAGCATGGGCTACGGCGCCAGTGGCGCGGGCGGCGTCATCCCCCCGAACGCCACGCTCATCTTCGACGTAGAGCTACTGGGCGTACGGTAGCTATCGTCTCGACAGCATGATGGGAAAGGCTGATGAGAATCGCCTCCCCATTATGCCAGTTCGTCAACGCTTGTAACGCCTGAAGGTGGAAACAAACCGGGCGATCTTCCCTCGTTGTGGAGTCAGCCACGCGGCGATGTCCGCGATAACGGCTGGGTCGACATGTTGCGCCGCTTCGTATTCCGCGGGCGTGGATGGACCTGAGCCAGGGAAGAAGAGATGGTTGTCGGTGTCGTAGACGCGAATTGTGACATCAGCGCGGTGACCGACGCCCGCTCTCCACCGCGAAAGATCATCCTCGACCGTCACCTGATAGTCGCGGCCACCCTGGAGGATGAGCATCGGTTTATTCAGCGCCGCCGCTGCCGAGACCGGGTCGTAGCCCCGCAGATCGAGCCAGTATGAACCCGAGAGGCCAAATGGCAACTCGCTGGCTGGTGTCGCTGGCGACAGGTCTGGACTATCCACCAGTGCGGCCTGCCGCGTCATCGCTTCGAGAGCACCCTCAGCGGCGGGGCCGGGAGCCAGCGCGGCGAGATAGCGCGCGACGCGGATTGCGGCGTGCTGCATCGGTTGCGCATCACCAGCCAGGATCACCAGGCCAGCGACAGACGCCTCAGCGGCTGCGACACGCGGCGCTACCTTACCGCCCATGCTATGGCCAAGGACGAAGACGCGCGCGGTGTCCACGGTCGGCTGGCGCTGGAGGAGGTGGATGGCGGCGACCGCGTGCGGCACATACTCGTCCGCCATCGTGAAGTCGGGCATGCTCGCCACCTGCTGGCTGTGAGCATAGGTCACCTTGTCGAAGCGCACAACCGCCATGCCGCGACTGGCCAGTCCCCATGCCAGATCTTTGAGAGGCTTGTTTGGCCCACTGGTCTCGTCTCGGTCGAATGGACCTCCTCCGCTGAGCAACACAACACCTGGTCGCGGGCCATTTCCACGGGGCAGACTCAGCGTGCCAGACACGGCAAGCGGACCGGAGCCAAGCACGACGTCGCGCTCGTCGAACGTCTTTGGGTTGGTGTAGGATGGCGCCGCCCACGATGTGGTGGCAGCGGGCGCAATCCGCAACCCTTGCAGCATGCCAGCGCCATCTACCGACATGATGACCGTGAATGCCCCGCATTCGCAGGCGACCGGAACGCTCAACCGTACCAAGCCTGCCTTGACCGGCTCGCTGTTCGGCTCCCCGACTGAGGCCACTGGCCCATTCTTGCCAATCTCAGATTCCCAGCCGATCCGCAACGTCTCAGCGGAGACCACCGCCCGGAGCGGCGGCGCGAACAACGTCTCAATCTCGGCGAAACGCTCGTTCCGCGCCAGCTCGACGACTCTTAGAGCAGTCGTCGCCGCGTCGGCGGCCATTGCGTGGCCGCCTTCGGGTGATGGATGACTCATCTGGGACTCCTTTACTGGCAATGGTACGCTATGACTTAGTCTCAATATTGAGAATGATACCACGCTCGTCTCAAGCTTGAGAATAGTCCCATATGTGAGACAATATCGTCATGGATACAGAAGATACCGTAGAACTCCTGCTACATCCCGTGCGCCTTCGCATCATACACGCCATGTCTGGCGGGCGAGCGCTCACAACATCACAGTTGCGCGTGCGGATGCCCGATGTCTCGAAGGCCACCATGTACCGCCATGTCGCTCTGCTCGCTGACGCAGGCATCCTTGAGGTGGATGGCGAGCAGCGGGTAGGCGGCACGATGGAGCGCCGCTACCGGCTGCGCCAACCGCGTCCGGTGATCGATGCGGAGGCCGCGGCGAGCGCATCACTGGAGAACTATCGGCGGGCGTTCGCCGTGGCGATAGCGGCCTTGCTGGGCGAGTTCAATGCCTATCTCGACCGGGGCCACGCCGACCCAGCCGCCGACGCGGTGGGGTTCCTCCAACTCTCGCTGTGGCTCACCCCGGACGAGCGCGATGCACTGATCGGCGCGATGCGCAGCGCCATCGCGTCACAGCTGAAAAACGAACCGGCGGCAGGCCGCAGACAGCACCTGCTCAGCCCAATCCTGTTCCCAATCGAGGACGCGTCCCCGAAGCCCCCCAGGAAGTAGGTTTGCTATCTACCGCCGATATGTGGCCTACTCTTAGAGGACAGAATACGCGCGATTCCCGCCGTTCATATTGAGGAGGCTCTTTTCGTGGCAAAGCAGTATAGCAGTCCCCCGGCGATGCAGATCGACCCCAACAAGCACTACGACGCGATATTCCATACCCAGCGCGGCGACTTCACCGTCGAGCTGTTCGCGAAGCAGGCGCCGATCACCGTCAACAACTTCGTGTTCTTGGCCCGCGACGGCTTCTACGACAACACCACCTTCCACCGTGTCATCAATGGCTTCATGGCCCAGGGCGGCGACCCCACCGCCACTGGGACCGGCGGCCCTGGCTATTCCTTCGCCGACGAGCCGAGTGCGCTGGCCCTCAAGCACGAGGGCGCGGGCATCCTCAGCATGGCGAATGCTGGCCGCAACACCAATGGCTCCCAGTTCTTCATCACCTTCGGCCCGACGCCGCACCTCAACGGCAAGCACGCCGTCTTTGGCAAAGTGACCAGCGGCATGGATGTGGTCAACAGCATCCGCGAACGCGATCCTGGCCGCGACCGCCAGCCTGGCGACACGATCAACAGCATCGAGATTCGCGAAAGCTAGCCCATGCCAACATTTGCGGTGATTGCGGATATGCACGGCAACCTGCCCGCGCTGGAGGCCGTGCTGGATGATCTTGCTGTCGTCAAGCCCGACGCCATCTATTTCGCGGGCGATTTTGTCAACCGTGGGCCACAAAGTGGCGCCGTCGTCGAGCGGGCGATGGCGCTGGGGCTGCCCGCCATCAGCGGCAACCACGATACCTGGCTGGCGATGCTGGCGCGCGGCGAGCGCATCCCCGACGATTGGGATGATCTATGGTGGCAGCCGCAACGGCTGGCGCTAGACGAGCTGACGCCGGAGATGCTCGCCTGGATCGATGCGTTGCCCGCGACGATGCACATCGAGCTGCCGGAGACGACGCCCGTGCTGTTGGTGCATGGCAGCCCACGGCATGCGCGTGAGGGCATGGGCCGCATGTTCTCCGACGAGCAGGCGGCAGAGATGTTGCGGACGGTCGAGGAGCACACCGTGATCGGCGCGCATATCCACTATCCGTGGGAGCGGCATGTCAACGGCA
>DASUHD010000073.1:0-14996 GCA_036273675.1 Ktedonobacterales bacterium
ATCGAGTCGAGTGAGCGCCTCGGGCGCTATCGCTGGGTGGTCGAGCGCACCCTCTCCTGGCTCAACCGCTTTCGCCGTCTCAAGGTGCGCTACGAGCGCCGCGCCGACATCCATGAGGCGTTTCTCTCCCTTGGCTGCGCCCTCATCTGCTGGCGAACCCTCACCTATGGACCGGAGACCGAGTTATGTTAGGCGCAGTAAGTTGGGATGGCATGAACAAGCAGCTGCAATAGTCGAGCTAATATTGGCTCCGGTAGCCAATCCGATATTGAGCAAGGCAAGAGGCTCTTCTACTAACTTGCGTGCCTCATCGGGAGTAAGCAGCCCTGGCCGAATCGGAATGCAGAAGTTGAACATGGGCGACGATGGATCCCTAAATTGCTCATAGATCCGCCTTTCACCGCTAAAAATGAATTGGCACTGTTTCGCATTCGACAGCGCACGCAGGCCACGAAAGAACTGCTCGGGAGGTTGTTGCCGCATGTCAGCAGAAAGCAATAGATCTATCTCATCAAAGACAAATACAAGCCTAGGATTCCCTGAAGCTAGACCAGTGACGAGGCGCTGGAAGCTGATTGGCAGATCACTCGCAAGCGACGAAGGAAACTCCCCCATACCAGCACCAAGTTCCTTCTCCCAGAGAAACAGGATCAAATTGACGAACGCAGAGTAGCTATCCGCAACCGAGCAATCCATAAAGAGAACGTGATAGCCACGCTGCTCTAGCCTCAACCGAATTTGGTGGAGCATTGAGGTCTTGCCAATACGGCGTCCGCCTAAGATTGCGTAACTGCTGGTCTCGACGTCTTGCAGGATGGTAGCGATGTCACGCGTTCGTCCCACAAACATGAGTCCACCTGTCGGGCCCTTGGTAATAAAGGGCGATACAATCGACAAATCGACAGAACGTCTCGCTTGGGCCATGAATGCAGACTTGACATCTGGAAGCTCGGTGGCGAGGATTGTGCGGATGAGATCTTCGTCCAAATACATAACATTTTGTGGTAGCCCGCCTTGATCCGGCCGCGTCAGGAGATCTCGCAGCAATGAAGATCCGTGAACTGCAATTGCAATTCCAAATCTTCCTTTAGAAGCCGCATGGGTCAGTACCTGCTCCAACGCGGCAAGGACTGGTCGCTGCCTGGTTGCTTGTTCGTCAAGCGCAGTTACGAGGATCGGGAAACGCGGTGGAAGAACTGCGGCAAGAGGGCCGGGTGAGGCTTTTGCGGTAGTGAAGACTGTATCATTCGTCTCGGCGTCAATAGCATCTTCGAGTCCTAATTCAAGTGAGAAAGCAGAAATCAGCGCTGCGCACTTGTCTGTCCTTTCTAAATCCGTTTCAGCCTGCCGTATGGCCTTGAACGCCAGGTGCATGTTACGTACTGCAGCAGCGTTGCGCAAGACAAGTGTAAGCTTGGCTCGATTGAATATGGCATGGTTGTCAGCATGCTTGGCGACCTTTTCAAAGGCACCTTGAAGTCGAAACCGTTCAACATTGGCAAAGGTATTTCGGTCTACTTCCTCTCCTTGGTTGATGAGTTGTATAATATTCGCTTCGAGAGTTTCATCGCTCGGTCCTTCCTTGTCGATGGCAATAACTAGGCTGCCAAAAGCGCGGGTGCTGAAAACATACATGCGAATTAGCATAATGAAGCTCAATAAAACGCCAAACGTTCCCAGTAATGTAAAGGCGCTCACCTGTAGCAGCATATTTCCCAATGAGACGCTGAACCAAGGGATCGCAAGTTTCGACCTGAAAACAGATACGATCACTGCTGACAAGCACATGACTCCATATATAGAGACAAATATGAATATCAATAGATTGCGAGTGCGTTTCCGGGAAATCTCTTCATGTGGGGTGCGAAGATTCTTATAATGTGGAACGACCCTAGCATAGGCAATTACACTTACCCATGCCCAACCAAAGCTATACAGGGAGGTAAAAATCAGCACCGAGTACCATTGCTTGTCTGAACCAACGGCAAAAAAGATCCAGAGGCCTCCAAGTAGGAGACCTATTGCGTTAAGGGCATGAAACTCCGACAAATTGGTACGCTCTTCGCTTGCCCAATCTCTCACAGGTGTATACGACGGCTTTTCCCATTCGGTACTAGCGTCAACAACCGCATACAGTACTCCAAGCAACACAATTCCAGCAGTTATCAAAGCGCCATAATCCATGAGCCCTCCTCGAATGAACTATCACCTCAAGAGGCATAACGAGATTGTCAGGCCTCACTAGTTCGATTCCTTTAGCTAGCAGCCTATTTTAAATTATGTAACTAAGATAGACCTTAACATGCAGTATATCAAGGGTAGGCAACTGAAGCACCGGTGTTAATCAGGCGCTGGCCTTCTCGCGGCTTCTTTGTAGCGTCTCATACCGAATTCGCCTCGATACTTGTTGTTCAGGTAAGGCAACCTCCCTCGCGCCCGCGCTTTGGTGTAACCGTTCTCGCATGAAGGTGGCGCATCTTCAAGTTCCCCAGTATGCCAGAAGTCTGGCGCGTACTTGGCTTCGGTTAGGTCGGGACCACGGTGAGTGCATTGGGACGTGCGGTGGCGTGTGGGAAGTAGGCGGATCCGAGCCAATGGAGTCGAGCTCATCATAGCTTCTCTGACCCTCACCCCTCATGGGGCTCTGGCGCACTTTTGGTGCTGAGTGGTTGGTGAACCTCGGGTAGGAAGCGGAGGCTGAGCCAGTATGCGCCGACGGAGCAGTGCGAATCCCGCCCGGCCATACATCTGACGTTTGAGCAGCTTGAGGCGATTGACCTAACCTTCCACCGGCCCCTGGCTCCAAGTGACCTGACACCCGAGATAAGGTCCAGCTGATGCGAGATAATCTCAAAGACTACTGAAGTATGCTCAGAAACCTAACGACCGGATACATATTACGGTAGCATGCTTATACAGAGAGGAAGACCACATACCACGTGTGGGAAACGGCAGGAGCTCATAGCTGTGGTATTCAAGTTTCGGTATTGTACGAGGCTGACCGACCTTCAGCATGTTGTGGCCAAAACGCCCGCGCGGAATATCCTTCTGTTTCAGGTATTCAGCGATGCCCACGGCTCGTAAGCACGCATCCGCCTAAGCACAAGGGGGGCGCATACGCAGCGATGGGTCTGATCTTCGTCTAGAGAAACCCGCGTATTGCGTATGTTAGACGAGAAGAAAGGGTTGGCAATTTGGTGATAGAGTAAGACACATGATTGTTGCATCTGCCGTACCTTCGCGGCGCTGGTCTTCTGAAATAGAGGTTTTGGAACATGGCAGCGGATGCAGGAGAGCCACACAGCTCCATCTCAACGGATGCATCCTACGCCGATAGGGCTGAGCGTGTGCCTATGGCTCCAGCAATCGGGCTCTCACGGCATCGGTGCGCAGTGCGCGAAATGCGGCGTGATCTTGTGTTTCCGCTTCCATCCCCATCGGGCGTGCCATCCCTCGAATTCTCTTCTCTGAAGCGCCACCTCGCACTGGCGCGTCCTGTGATGGAAGACGTGTATCAGTTCGTCGAGGATTCTCCGTTCGTTATTGCGTTCGCGGATGCCGATGCGCGGCTCCTCGAGATCATTGGTGAAACTGCGCTTCGTGAGGAACTAGATGCAATAGGTTGGGCAATTGGGATGTGCTGGAGCGAAGACTGCGCCGGAACAAACGGGCTCGCCCTTGCGCTGCTTGAGTCGTTCCCCGTGCAGGTCGTCGGGCCGGAGCATTACCTGCCAATGCTTGAACCCTACTGTACGACCGCTGCCCCGGTATATGACTCGACTGGCAGCCTCATTGGCGCGTTGGTTGCCGTATCGCCTAATTCCCAGGGCCACACCCAAATATTAGGCATGATGAGTGCAGCGGCCAGTAGTCTCTCGGCCGAACTGCGCATGAATCTCTGGTTGACGAGCGCCAACGACTTGCTGGCGGAGATGAACGCAATCCTGCAAACCCTCTCCGAGGGCATCATGCTGCTGCAGCGCGATGGCACGATCACCCATATGACCGCACGCGCTGGACATCTGCTACGACTTGCGTCTGCTCGCGTAACGGGACGCCGCATGTCGGATGTATTGGATATGCCAGCACAATTGGCCCAGGCGCTCCGGGTGGGTCGTGAACTGCATGATGAGGAACTCATTTTTCAAGTTGGTGGAGAACGTATCGCCTGTGTCTGCACTCTCCACATGATCGCTGGCCCTGATGAACTGACGCCGGTGGCATCGCTTGCTGGCCTTCCGGACGTTGAGACCTCTGGTCGCGGCGGATTGAGTGTATCGCCGCACAGCACGACGGCTGGATTCGTGCTCACACTGCGGAGTATTGCGCGGATACAGCGCTTGGTCCAACGCATGAGCGGTGCGCAAGCCTTGATGCATTTCAGCAACATCATTGGCGAGAGCGAGTCTCTGCTAGAAGCGGCGCGCTTAGCACGTATCGCGGCCGATAGCTCCTCTACGGTCTTACTACACGGCGAGACCGGCACAGGCAAAGAAGTCTTTGCGCAAGCAATTCATAACGGCAGCGCACGTGCAGAAGGCCCGTTTGTCGCGATTAATTGCGCGGCGATTCCCCGCGAGCTTATCAGCAGTGAGCTATTTGGGTATGAAGGCGGTGCGTTTACCGGCGCCGACCGCCACGGTCGCCCAGGGAAGTTCGAACTGGCTAATGGCGGCACCCTCTTCCTCGATGAAGTTGGAGACATGCCACACGACTTACAGACAAGTCTACTGCGTGCCATCGAAACTCGAGCTATCGTGCGGGTTGGCGGTACTCAGATGACGCCTGTAGATGTACGCATTATCGCTGCGACCCACAAAGACCTCGCCGAAGAAGTTCCTGCCGGTAACTTCCGCTCTGACCTTTTCTTTAGACTCAATGTGTTCCCAATAGTAGTGCCAGCGCTACGGGATCGACCAGGGGATGTCGGTGTGCTCCTGCGCCACATCCTGCAACGTCTGAGCACGCGCCTAAACCGTGAGTTGAGCCTTAACGCAGATGTGCTCCTTGCCCTCGAGATCTATGACTGGCCAGGCAACGTTCGCGAGCTGGAGAATGTCGTCGAGCGGGCGGTATATGTTTCTGAGGACGGGATTATCGGACTTGGTGACCTTCCAGAAACGATACGGAATAGCGTTGGGCAACATATTCGACACAGCCCAGTAGGGCAACTTGGAGCGGTTGGTACGCCACCGCTTCTTGCTCCAGCGATAGGTGGCAGATCACAACGACGACTCGCTGTTGGGAGTGAGACGGCAGAGGCGGCGATGATCCGCCAGGCGCTACATACCAGCGGCGGTAATATCCAAGAGGCAGCGACTCAACTTGGCATCAGCCGCACGACACTTTGGCGCAAGCGCCGCCGTTACCAAGTGTAAACTGTAACGTTCCAGTCTCATCATTGAAACATGTTGCGTGATTGCGACATCACGTTTCACATATGCAACGCCTTGTGCTGTGCGAACAGACCTAATCAGTTACCGTCGAACGAATTTACTTCTTGCTCCCGTCGCCTCAAACCCCATGAATTCGGTATTGCGCCTTCCTCTCCAGCGCAGATTGTTACCGTCTTCCATGAAAGCCGAGATTTTCGCCAAGTGTTGTGTTTTAGTAGCTCCTGACCATGCTTGACTGCGTTCGCGAATCGCAACTCGACGTGCAGTGTATGTGCGTGCAAGAGAGGAGAAGACACACAAAGAGGGCATCTCCACCAGATGTTCAGCAAGGCTCAGTAAGGCACGGGTTCTCGATTCGACACGATGGTGTGTAGCCAGATCTCTAGACCGCCATGCGGCAGGAGGCATCGTATGCAGAAACAACCAACCCTGGCACGAAAACTCGTAGCAGAATTTCTCGGGACTGCGCTCCTTACGCTCATAGGTGCGGGGTCCGTTACCGCAACGCTCACTCTGGAAGCAGGCTCAGGCGCCAAGTTCTCAGAAGCCGACTTGGGCATCATCTCCTTCGCCTTCGGCTTCATCATTCTGGCGATGGTCTTCGCCATCGGCAAAGTGTCGGGGTGCCACATCAACCCCGCTGTTACTATCGCGCTCGCGCTCACTGGCCGCGTAGATTGGGCCACGGCGGCGAGCTATATCGTGGCTCAATTCGTGGGTGGCATCGTTGGCGCGCTGGGTATCGTCGCTATGTTTGGTACCCACGCCGCAAGTAGCAGTATCCTTGGAGTGACATCGTATGCCCCGCCTGTGAGCGCTATACAGGCGATTGTCGCGGAGGCTATTGGCACGGCTATCCTGGTGTTCACGATCTATGGCGCCGCAGTTGATCCCCGCGCTCCTGCTGGCTGGGCAGGCCTGGTCATCGGCCTGATCGTTGCCGGCATCATTTTCGTCGTTGGCCCGGTTACTGGGGCGGCGTTGAATCCCGCTCGCGCCTTTGGCACCACCTTCGTTCAGGCGATCTTTGGCGGGAAAGCGTTCTTCGACCAGTACTACGTGTATGTCATTGGACCAGTGGTTGGTGGCGCTCTCGGCGCTCTTGCCTATGATTTCCTGGTACAGCCAAAGACTGTTGCCGAGCAGCCAACCATGGCCGCGAAGACGACTGAAGAAGCGGCGTCGACCCACTAAGCGGGGCGGGGATATCTGATGCATAGGGGTACGTAGCTAACGGTACGTAACGTACGCATGGCGTTGATGGGATGCTGCCGGTCCATCGTCTGTGCTGGCAGCCCAAGAAGGGGATCTGAACGCGATGAAGAAGCTAATCAACGGCACAGAGTCGGTGGTTCAGGACGAGCTTGCAGGCATTGCGGCGGCACACCTTGATCTGGTGCGTGTCGACGTTGAGAATCGGATTATCGTGCGCGCGGATGCGCCAGTTGTAGGGAAGGTAGGGATTGTCTCGGGTGGCGGAAGCGGACATGAGCCGATGCACGGCGGCTTCGTTGGGCGCGGCATGCTCGATGCTGCCTGCCCTGGCGAGGTCTTCACGTCGCCGGTGCCGGATCAGATGCTCGCTGCTACACGGGCGGTCAACGGTGGGGCAGGCGTTCTCCACATCGTCAAGAACTATACCGGCGACGTGATGAATTTCGAGATGGCAGCGGAACTGGCTCAGGCGGATGAGATCGAAGTTGCCAGCGTGACCATCGATGACGATGTTGCCGTGCGCGATAGTCTCTACACCGCAGGACGGCGCGGCGTTGGCGCCACGGTTCTAGCAGAGAAAATCTGTGGGGCCGCCGCCGAGGCTGGAGCATCATTGCAGCGAGTTGCCGATCTCTGCCGCACGGTGAATGCCAACGGACGAAGCATGGGTATGGCGCTTACCTCCTGTACCGTCCCTGCCGCAGGCAAACCAACCTTCGAGCTGGGCGAGGACGAGATGGAAATTGGCATTGGCATCCATGGTGAGCCTGGGCGGACACGCATGAAATTTGCTTCCGCACGCGAGATTGCCGATCTCCTGCTCTCGCCAATACTCGAAGACCTCCCGTTCCGCTCCGGCGACACTGTCCTGGCATTTGTCAATGGCATGGGCGGCACACCGCTCATCGAACTGTATGTGATGTACAACGAGGTATCCCGCATCCTCAAAGGTAGGGGTATCAGCATCGGACGCAACCTTGTCGGGAACTACATCACCTCATTGGAAATGGCGGGCTGCTCTGTTACCTTGCTGAAACTTGACGACGAACTGACGCAACTGTGGGATGCGCCAGTCCATACACCAGCCTTGCGCTGGCGCGCCTGAGGCTATATCGTCAGAACGATGGCGAGCTGGCTCGCCGCGAATTCGGATAGTGGTAGCATCTGCCAGCTCGTCAGCGTAGGCGAAAGCAAGCGAAAGAAGGTGGCATGGTGGCAGCGGACAGCGCATGCGTGCTTGCGTGGCTACGTCGCAGTGCGCAGAGGCTTCATGAGCAACGCGAGTATTTGACAGGACTCGATGCGGCCATTGGCGACGGCGACCACGGCATTAATATGGATCGTGGATTCAAGGCGGTGCTGGATAAGCTACCCGGAGTGGCCGAGGCGGATATCGGCACGATCCTCAAGACTGTTGGCTCGACCCTGGTCTCAACGGTCGGAGGTGCCAGCGGACCGCTCTATGGCACGGCATTCTTACGGGCCGGGATTGCCCTTGCTGGGAAACAGGAATTGCAGCCGATGGATGTGGCAGCAGGGCTCGATGCAGCGCTGGAGGGCATCATCGCGCGGGGCCGGGCGCAAGCTGGGGAGAAAACGATGGTGGATGCGTTGGCCCCGGCCATCAAAGCCTTCAAAGTTACACTTGCGGTTGATAGACCACTGCAGGATGCCCTCCTGGCAGGAGCAGACGCTGCACAGCAGGGTGCGGAGGCGACGATTCCTCTGGTGGCGACCAAGGGCAGAGCGAGCTACCTTGGTGAGCGCAGCGCTGGCCATCAGGACCCAGGGGCGACATCGGTCGCCGTCCTGCTCCGCGCCGCATTGACTGGAAGGTAAACGCCAATGGCTGTAGGACTGGTTATTGTGTCGCACAGCGCGCGTCTGGCAGAAGGGGTCGTTGAACTTGCGTCGCAGATGGCGGGCAGTGTACGAATGGTTGCGGCAGGCGGCACAGATGACGGAGAACTTGGCACGTCGCTCACGAAGGTGCTCAATGCGCTGTTCGCTGCCGACTCCGCTGACGGTGCGGTCGTGTTCGTTGATCTCGGAAGCGCTGCCCTGGTCGCTGAGATGGCGCTCGAACAACTACCCTCCTGGCAGCAGGCTCGTATTCGCATCGCTAATGCGCCGCTTGTGGAAGGAGCCGTGGTTGCAGCTGTCCAGGCATCGGTAGGTGGCTCCGTCGATGAAGTTGCCGCGGCAGCGGAAGAAGTGACCACACTGGATAAACTGGCACGGAGGAGGCACGAGTGACAACTGTCGAACGGGCAGTGATACTGAGCAACAAGGTCGGCCTGCACGCCCGGCCTGCCAGCCTTCTCGTGCAGACGGCTTCCCGCTTCAGTGCTTCGGTTGTGCTCACGGCCAATGGTCGTTCAGCAGATGCTAAGCGTATCCTCCAAGTACTGCAGTTGGGCGCAGAATGTGGAGTAACTGTTTCAGTACGCGGGGAGGGTGAAGATGCGCCAGAAGCTGTGGCAGCGATTGAAGCGCTTATCCTCCAGCGTTTCAACGAACCCGAGTAGCGGGGGATAGCTGAGCAGTTCTGGTCGGACCAGCGCCATAAGACATTGCTGTGAAAGAGTGGCACCATGGACAACGAGGCTTCAAAGCCAGAACCAGTCACTGTAAAGGGTATTGCCGTCTCGCCAGGTATCGCCCTAGGTCCTGCCTTGCTCTATCGTTCTCCCGTGCTTGATGTAGATAGTGCCCAGCAAGCTCCAGCCAATCCTGCAGCCGAGCGCGAACGCCTGCATGCGGCGCTTGACCGCGGGGTCATAGAGCTACAGGCACTTGCCGACCGCGTTTCACGCGATGTTGGGCAATCGGAGAGTGACATCTTCACAGCGCAAGCGCTGATGCTCGCGGATCCAACCATCGCCGAGCGCGCCGATACGCTGATCGAGCAAACAGGCGCTACCGCCGCTGAGGCGTTGAGTCGAGCAGCAGAAGAGCAGGCAAATATCCTGGCGCAGCTGTCAGATCCCCTGTGGCGAGAGCGTGCTGTGGATGTCCAGGATGCTGCACGTGCAGCGCTAGCGCATCTTACCCCTTTGCAGCAACCAACGCTGGCCCGGGCGCTCAGCACTGTTGTCGAGCCAGTGGTTGTGGTCGCGGACGATCTCACTCCCTCAGACACAGCACAGATGAGTCTCGACAATGTCTGCGCGATTGCGCTCGCCCAGGGTGCCTTCACGTCCCATGCGGCCATCATCGCTCGTGCGCTTCATATTCCGGCGGTAGTGGGACTCGACCCACGATACATGAAGGCTATCCAAAACGGTGACCCGCTGCTTGTCGATGGGGTGCGTGGCATGGTGACCATCCATCCTGATGAAGCCTCCTCCGACAATGCACGTACGTCAGCGGAACGATATCGAAGGGACCTGCGCACGACTCAGCTTCGTCGAGCCGCCTTGACCGAGAAACATGGAAGCACACGTGATGGCCACCGGATTCAGTTGCTGGCGAACGTAGGCAGTGTAGCTGACGCTCGGGCCGCATCGGAAGCAGGCGCTGAGGGGATAGGCCTGCTCCGCACGGAGTTCCTCTTGTCTGAGGGCACGGCATTATTCGACGAGCAACAGCAAGCGGACCTCTATACCAAAGTCATTCTGGCATCAGGACCGACACAGGGACCTATCGTTGTGCGCACAATCGATGCTGGAGGCGATAAGCCCTTGCCCGCGCTACTTCCATCGCTATCCCAATCCCGTCAAATGGCAGAGGCAAATCCTGCGCTCGGCGTTCGCGGAATCCGCTTCCAGGCGGGCATCGCGGGCCTGTTGGCGACTCAGCTGCGTGCCATAGTGCTCACGGCCGAGCGTACCAATGCCGATGTGCGAGTAATGCTGCCAATGGTCTCGACGGTCGACGAAATACGTGCAGCACACCAGGTATTGGCGTCTGTGCATGCGGACGCTAACATCGCGCCAGATCGGTCAGTTCCGGTAGGTGTGATGATAGAGACGCCCGCGGCTGTCCTGACGCTCGACTTGTTGGCACAAGCGGCGGTGTTCTTCAGCATTGGGACAAATGACCTCACCCAATACATCATGGCCGCAGATCGCCTCAATCCCCAGCTTGCTGCGCTCTGCAGCCCCGTTCAGCCTGCCGTGTTGCGCGCAATCTCTGCCATCAGGACAACAGCTCAGGCCGCACAGCGCCATGTTGCTGTCTGTGGCGAGATGGCTGGGGATCCGTTGCTCGCCTTGCTGCTCGTTGGACTAGGTATTGAGGCGCTAAGCATGGCTCCCGTCAACATCCCTGCAGTAAAAGAAGCGCTTGCCATACGAACTCTTGCTGAACTGCAGGCGATTGCAGAACGTGCACTCCATCTGGCGACCGTCGGCGAGATAGAACAATGCCTGGGCGAATTGGCACAATAGCAGTATTTCTAGACTTCACTCTCACCTTCAATGCTCAGGCCGGTACGAGGTTGACCGACCATGAGCATGTTGTGTCCACCGCTTGCCGCGACCTCCAGCGCGCGCTTGACATGCTCCTGCCCGCGCACGTCGGCCAGATCGTAGGGATAGATGGTGTCTTCGCCGGCATCCAGCGGCGAGCCATCGGGTACGTATGGCGCAATCGGCTGTTCCCCGCGCAGGTGGGCCATGAGTTGCGCCAGATGCTCGACTGGGTAGACGGCGATATCCTCGACCAGCGCCGCCTCCGCCGCGTCCACCGCTGGGACGTAGACGGCGGGGATGCCACGGTCACGCGCCAGCGCCACCATCGGCAGGATTCCGTGGGTGTGGCGCAGGCTGCCGTCCAGGCTCAATTCGCCCAGGAAAAGCGCCTCGCCCGCCTCGCCGGTCGTCCCCACCGCGCTGGCGAAGGGCGCCTGCTCCGAGGCCATCAGGATGGCGATGGCAATCGGCAGATCGTAGGCGGGGCCAGCCTTGCGCAGATCGGCGGGGCCAGGTTGACGGTGATGCGGCGCATGGGAAAATCGCGCCGCTGTTCTTGATGGCGGCGCGCACCCGCTCCTTCGCCTCGGTGACGGCGGCGTCCGGCAGGCCGACGATGCTGAAGGCGGGCAGCCCATGCCCGATATCCACCTCGACCTCGACCAGCGCGCCATCCAGCCCGATGACCGCACAACTACACGCCTTCGCCAGCATCGCCGCCTCGCTCTCCAGGCTGGATTCGCCGTTTGTAGAGAATCGCTATCGCTGGCTGCTATTATCACTGCTTAGACGCGAATTGGCAACAGCGAGGTTGGTTGATTCCGTCAGTATAGGAAGTGGCAGCCGGGCAGATTGGGAAGGGCGTGGCATGTGGAAAACAGGCCTGCGAATCCGCGGCGCAGGCTGATCGTCGCGGCAGCAGCGCTGGGGCTACTGGCGCTGCTTGTATGGAGCTTGCTGCCAGCGCTACGGGCATTTACGCTGGTCTACAACGGGTCCGCACGAGGAACACCTGACGCCGCGCAGGCGACTCAGGCGGGCTTGCAAGTGCAAGATATCAGCTTCACCGCTAGCGATAGTGTGCGACTGTACGGCTGGCTGGCGATCGCGTCGCCCCATGCGCCGACGATCATCCTGGCGCATGGCTTCAAGGGTACGCGGGCAAGCATGCTGCCATGGGCGCGTTTTCTCTCTGCGGCGGGCTATAACGTGCTGCTCTTTGATGACCGTGGCTGCGGCCAGAGCGATGGTTGGGGAATTGGCCTTGGCGCTACCGAGCCAAACGACGTCGTCGGCGCCGTGCGCTATCTGGAGAGCCGAAGTGACCTAACGAACAAGCGCTATGGCGCGTTGGGCGTCTCGCTCGGGGCGGGTGTTGTCCTGCTGGCGGCGGCGCGCGAGCCTGCGTTGGTCGCGGTCGTGGCGGATAGCGCCTGGGCGGATGAGCGTCCCCAACTCGACCGCATGAGCAGCATGCCATTTGGGCCTATTTCACTGCCGGTGTTGCCCTATGAGCCAGCGCTGGCGGACGCATTGATTGGCGCGCGTCTCGAAGCCACCAGCCCGAACGCTGACATCGGCAAGATTGCGCCGCGTGCGGTTTTCCTCATTCACTCAGCGGACGACCGGAACACCACAACGCCGCTCACGGGCGAGGCGCAACTCTATGCGGCGGCTGGCCAGCCGAAGCAGCAGTGGATCGCGCCGAGTGGCGGCCATGCGGGCGCATTGGCGGCTCATCCAGCCGAATACCAGCAACGAGTGCTGGCGTTCTTCGCGCAATATCTGCGGTAATGATTCTGGGTTAGGCGCGCTGTGCCCTCACGGTGTATGAGGCTTCTTCCAGGCGTGCGCTACAATTGAGACACATATTCGCATGTGCGGCGCAGGCCGCTATGGGCAGAAGAGAGCTTTTCATGACATTTGATGTCGCGCAGGTTCGTCAGCATTTTCCCTCGCTCGCGCTGGAGCAGAACGGCCAGCCAGTCGTCTTCTTCGATAACCCCGGTGGCACGCAGGTGACGCGCGAGTGCATCGCCGCCATCACCGACTACCTGACCACCGCCAACGCCAACAATCACGGCGCCTTCCTCACCAGCGCCCGCACCGACGCGATGCTGACCGAGGCGCACGCGGCGATGGCAGACCTGTTGCACGCCGCCGACCCGCACGAGATCGTCTTCGGCCCTAACATGACGACGCTCACCTTCGCGATGAGCCGCGCCATCGGGCGGACGTTCCAGCCGGGTGACGAGATCGTCGTGACCGCGCTCGACCACGACGCCAACGTCGCGCCGTGGCTGGCGCTGGCCGAAGATCGCGGCTGCACCGTGCGCATGGCGGAGGTCAACACCGCCAATGGCACGCTCGATATGGACGACCTGCGCGCGAAGATCACGTCGAAGACGAAGGTGGTGGCGGTGGGCTACGCCTCGAACGCGCTCGGCACCATCAACGACGTGGCGACGGTCATCGGCTGGGCGAAGGAGGTCGGCGCGCTCACCTGGATCGACGCGGTGCAGTTCGCGCCCCACGGGCCAATCGACGTGCAGGCGCTGGGCTGCGATTTCCTGGCGTGCAGCGCGTATAAATTCTTTGGCCCGCACCTCGGCATCGTCTATGGGCGGCTGCCACTGCTGGAGAGCCTGCGCGCCTACAAGGTGCGTCCGGCGGATGACGTATCGCCGGGCAAGTGGGAGACAGGCACGCAGAACCACGAGTGCCTCGCGGGTCTGGTCGGCACGCTCAACTATCTGGAGGCGCTGGGCCGCACTTATGAGGACGGCGCGACCAGCCAGTTCCCGCAGATGACCGGACGGGCGCGGGCGCTGCACGTGGCGATGGCGGCGCTTCAGTCCTACGAGCAGACTTTGGCGCGGCAACTCCTGGCGGGGCTGGCCGAGGTACCTGGCGCGCATATCTACGGGCTGGCGAGCACGGCTGATCTGGCGCGGCGCGTGCCGACGGTGGCGATCACCATCGAGGGACACTCGCCACGCGCGCTGGCGGAGGCGCTGGGCGAGCGAGGCATCTTCTGCTGGGATGGCAACTACTACGCCCTCACGCTGATGGAGCGGCTGGGGCTGGAGGACTCCGGCGGGGCGCTGCGCATCGGCCTGGCCCACTACAACACCGTCGACGAGGTGGACCGGCTGCTGACCGCCTTCCACGAGATCGTCGAGGGATAGCAAACGCGCTGATCCCCCTCTCCGTGTGGGAGAGGGAGTTAGGAAATGAGGTCCGCGACCTCTATACGTTTACAATTCTCACGAAGGCCCACTTGCCATCGGTCCCCACACCATAGACGCTGAAGACCTTCTGACCCGCATTATCGCCGTTGGCGTCGAAGGCAAGATGGCCGGTGACACCGTCATACGAGATGCCAGCCACCTCGTCACGTATGGCAGAGCGAGTGACCGACTTTCCGGCTTTGATCAGGTTCTTGATCGCCGTGATCTCGATCATCGCCGCGTCATACGCCGAGGCGCTGTAGGGCAGCAGGTCTTTACCTGGGAAGGCCGCCTTATAGGCCGTGATGAATGTTTGGGCGCTGGCCGATGTGAGTCCGGTAATATCAGGAGCCGCGACCGTGCCGTAGGTATTCACTGCGGCAGACCCGGCAGTGGTGATCCAGGCGGGGTCATCGGCGATGCCGTCGCCGCCGACCATCGGCATGTTGCCACCCTTCTCCACCAGGTCCTTCTTCAGGGCGCCACCACCGCCAGAGGTGACGCCGCCATAGAAGACAACGCCTGGGTTCTTGCTGACGATGGTTGTCGCCAGCTGCGGGAGGTTGCTCACCTGGTCCGGCGTGATCGAGGTGCTGCCTACAACGGACCCACCATGCGACGTGAACTCCGTCGTGAAGACCTTCGCCAGACCCTTGCCATACGTCGTGTTGTCGTCAATCACATACGCTGTCGTGGCGCTGACTGGCGCGGCGAGCGCGATGTCGGCGTCCACTTTGCCC
>DASUHD010000074.1:0-17459 GCA_036273675.1 Ktedonobacterales bacterium
GCCGCGGTGGCTGCCGCGGTGGCTGCCGCGAATGTGGCGACGGCAGCCGACTCATACGGCGGGAAGGCTGGGGCGGCATACACCTCGATGGGCGTCGGGGCGTCGGGCGCGCTCTCCATCTCGGGCGCGCTTTCCGCCTCAGCAGGCGCGTCGCTGGCGGGCATCTCATCCGTGGTTTCCGCTGCCGTCGAGACGGATGCGGCGGGCGGATTGTAGACCGGGATGGTCGGGATCTCATAGTTCTCGGCGGGTGATGTCGTCGCGCCCACGCCGGCCTCATCGCTATCAGCGCTCGGCACGCTGGCGGGCGCGTCGTCACTCATCGGCGCGATGCCCGATGTATCGTCAGGAGCGGCAGCCGACTCCGCTACTGGCTCGGGCGCGTCGCCGTTAGCATCTGGCGCCTCAGCAGGCGCGTCCTCGGAGGCATTGCCTGAGGTGTCGTCAGAAGCGACGCTGGCTGTTACGCTGGCTTCGGGTACGGGCGTCCATGCGTCGGCAATCGGTTCAGTGGCGGCGGACGGCTCGGCGTCCGACGTTACAGCCTCGTCGGCCGTGTCTACCTCGTCTGCCGCATCACTCGCCTGAGCAGCCAACACATCTGGTGTGGTCTGGTCGCTCGTGGGCGTGAGAGCGTCGCTGGTAGCATCGGTGGTAACATCAGCGTTAGCATCATCAGGTGGTATCTGGTTCTGATCGTCCATTATGGGACTCCTTCTGGGTGAATGCTGAGAGGGAGCGGACCGGATAGATGGATGAACGATGAAAGATGGACGCCCCCACTAGTCTAAAAAACATGCCTGGCATGATGCGTACCCTTCCCGTAGGCATCGGCATAAAACTGCCAGGCGGCCTACATTGTAGCATATGCCACAACTTTGACTTGTAGACCCGTACCCCCTTGCGTTTGGCAACAGAGTTCGCTACCCTGCATGGTGACACCAATGTGAACACCGCACATGAGAGTACAGTCAGCGCGTGAGATGCGCATGAGAGCCTGAGAGCCTGAGAGCCGCATTGAGAAGTGTGTGAGGAGATCGAGTATGCAGCCCCCCACCAGTGGTGATATTGTCGTCGCCCATGCGCCCGCCGACGCATCGCTCGCCAGTTACTATGCCCTCGCGCTGCGCACGCAGGGAGCGGGAGCGGCGCCCTACAGCCCGCCGGGAGGACAACCGCCACAGAGCATCGCATCCCAGGTGCGCAACTCGCGGGCGCTGGTCGTGCTGGTCACCGATCCCGCGCCAGCCTGGGCTGGTGGGCTGCTGGCGGGCTATCGTGAGCTGATGGCCGCCGAGCGCTGGCGCCGTATCGCAATCGTCCGCCGGGGCGCGGGCCAGCTCTCGCCAGAAATGCAGGGGCTGCCATGGATCGAGGCGTCTGATAAGCCAGTCGAGGAGGTCGCCGCCGAGATTCTCTCGATGCTGGCCGCCACACCAACTCCAGCGGCAAAGGCGACAGGCGCCCCGGTGCGCAGACGGACTGCCACGCCAGCGGGACCGGCCCAATGGCCTACATCTCAGCCCGTTGACCGGCCATTCGGCGACGGCCTGCTCACCCGGCGGTCGCTTCTCATCGGCGGCCTCGGCGTGGCGGCGCTTGGCGCGGTAGCCCTTGGCACAACGGCGGTGCTGACGCGCGGGTTTGGCCTGCTCGGTGGAGGCGGCGCAACCACAGGCGCGGTCGTGCCACCGCTAGCCTTTACCGCCAGTGGCAATACGTTGTTCGCGGTTGAGCTTGCGACCGGCAAGCTGCGCTGGGGCTTCACCGCCGATGCGACGATTCGCCCGGCCGATAGCTCCACCCAGGGCGTGATCTACGCTATCTCCGAGAACGGCACGCTCTATGCGCTCAGGACCGCCGATGGCAAGCCAATCTGGCAGAACAGCATCCCCGGCCCGGTGAAGGTGCGGCCCGTGGTGGTGGGTGGCCTGATCTACACTGGCTCCGATGACCACAACGTCTACGCGCTCAACACCAGAGACGGCTCAATCAAGTGGAAGTTCCAAACCGGCGATGCCGTGGAGGCGCGGCCAGTGATCGCCAATGGCGTGGTCTACGTCGGCTCGAACGACCACAACGTCTACGCGCTCGGGGCGGTTGACGGCAGCCAGAACTGGAAGTTCAAGACCGGCGGACAGGTCTATTCCTCGGCGGCAGTAGACAGCGACTCCATCTATATTGGGTCCGATGACAAGAGGTTGTGGAAACTGCGGATCTCTGACGGTCACGAGCGCTGGCACTTCACGACGGGGAACCACGTCTCGTCGTCGCCCGCGCTCACCAGTGACATGGTCTATTTTGGCTCGCAGGATGGCGCGGTCTATGCGGTCCCAGTTGGGGGCGCTTCACACGCGACCTGGCGCACCTCGACGGGCGGAGCGGTCTACTCGTCGCCAGTCGTTGCCAATGACACGATCTTTGTTGGATCGAGCAACCATACCATCTACGCGCTTGGGACAACCGACGGCAAGGCGCGTTGGACCTACAAGACCGGCGGCGCCGTCAACGGGCGCTTCGTCGTCGCCAATGGCGTGGTCTATGCCAATAGCGACGCGCTCTACGCCCTCAACGCCGCGGACGGAACAAAGGCGTGGCAATTCGCCGCCGATGGGAAATCTGGCTACTTCTCGCCTGGCATCACCCAGTAACCGCCGTCCTTCGCCATCACCTGCTATCACCCGCACACGCTCAGCTCTATGCGTAGCAACTAGCAACGCACCGTCGCATGTCGGCGCCTCGGCGGATGGCATAGGCCATTCGTCATGTGTAGCTATCAGGCGCGCCCGTTCGTCTCTGCAACAGACGACGGGAATATCATCTCAATTCATTGGCCCTTCGCACGGATTTATCCCCATATGCCGCCCGCACATATGGCCTAGTTGGATCAATCGCTTCCTCCGCACTCATCATGATGTTCGCGCACGATGCGCGCGCAATGCCGCACCGAGCCGCTCTGATTCATAGATACCAATACCGCAAAAATCGGAGACATGCCGTTCCAATATTCCGAATTCCGCGATCACCTACCGGCCGGATCGTCGCGAACGCCGCCTGTCGCGCTCATCGAGCCGCTTTATGGGGCACATGTCCAGGTCGCAGTGACGCCGCCTGACGTTCCGCGTCGACGTTCGTATCGCTTGTTTCGCGGGCGCTGCCTGCCCGCATTGTACCGGTCCTTTTATCGTTCTTTATCGTTCCCGAATGGACTCCAAGGCACAGCCGCACGGTGCATGGGGAGGTGGAGGCTATTATGCAACGGTTTCATCAGCAATTTTCGGATGGAGCGCGAGGCGGCCGTGGTGGCGCGGCGCTTCGGTCAGACGCTCTGGCGCCGAGTGGCGCGCGCGAGTACGCTGACTCATGGGAAAAGTCGTGGTCCCGCGATGCCGCGCCATCGGCGTCATCGGCGGCGACCGCGTGGTGGATGGCCACCGACGAGGGCTATGCGCTGCTTCAGCGGCTGGCGCTGGCGCACCTGATCGTGGGGGTCTGCGTCGCGATTGCGCTCGCCTGGCAGGTCTGGAGTGTATCCGGCCCGGTGCAGACGCCAGCGATTGGGCTGATTGTCGCGGCTGGCGGCGCGCTGGCGCTGGTGTGCTCGCGGCAGAATCGCCCAACGCTGCTCCTCCTGGCGCGGCTTGCGCTGGTGGTGGTTGATATGAGCGCCGCTGGTGGTATACTCTTGTTGCGGGGAGGCGAGGGCTGGACCCTTCTGGTTTTCTTGCCCGCAATCGCGCTGGCGATAGCATTCTTTGCCGAGCGAGGTGGCGCCCTGGCAACGGTGCTGGCCGCGCTCATCATTGTCGCGATAAACAGCCTGGGAGATGGACCACTCTCGGGATGGATGCCCTCTCTGCTCGTATTTCTTGGCGCATCGGCGTTAATCGTCGCCTTTCTGGGCATTTATAGCGCCCACATTACCGAGACCAGCGAGAATCTGCGCTGGCTGCTCGCGGATGCGCAGGCAAGCAACGAACGTCTGCGCGAGACCCATCAGACGCTGCTCATGCGGTTGCGCGCCGCCGAGCAGGCGCAAGAGCCACTCCTGCGTGAGCGCGCGCGGCTCGGAGCCGCCGCCGCCGAACTGGCGATACTGACGCAACGGCTGGCGCAGGGCGATCCCGCCGCTGTACAGATGGCGCAGGCTCTGCGACCGGGCGCGTATGGCCCGCTGGCTGAACTGGCGAGCGCGCTCTCCCGCTATGCGCGCGTCTCCACTGGGGGTTGGCATCCATCGGCGGTGACGGCGGTGACGGCGGTGACGGCCATCGAGACGCCGGTCCGCACACAGGGTCAGGCGCTGGCGATGCTCGATACCGTAGCGCGGTCGCTCTGTGTTGGCGCGAACGAGCTGGTGCTGGAGGCGGAGGCGCTGGAGCCTGGCGTCAGCCTGATTGGCTCCGGGCAACACACTCAGTCGCTCTGGCAGTTGGAGCAGCATCTGCGGGCGCAGGCCGCCCATATGGCGTTGCTCGGCACGCAACTTGCCGAAATCCGCTCCTCGCAGGAGAATCTGGAGGCAGTGGTGACGCGGATGGCGGCGGGCGCGAAGACGCCGACCAGCTTCGCCACCAGTGATGTACGGGCGGTGAGCCTTTATTCTGGCCCACAGGTCACCTTTGGCGCATCGGCCATCAGGCGCGCCGCCATCGGGCATCCCAACGAGGATGAGACAGTTCGGTGGGGAAACTGGCAAAACCCGCCGTCTATAGCGTACAATAGGGGTGTCTGAATACTCATTAACTGCGCGTAACACTCTCGCAGCGCACATCTGGGGGCCAGTAGCTCCCTCCAGCCGGGGACAGTGTGAAACTCTGGCGCGATCTGCCCATCTCGCGCGAGACTTCCCCTTCGCTGAAGCATTGTGCAATTCTGTAGCTTTCACACTCACGACTGTGCCACCTGACGGATATTGACGCGCATCCACCACCGCAGGTAGCCCGTTGCGCTGTTCGTATAAAGCACGCGAGCGAGACATCATCGGCCCGCCAGTTCGTACCGAAAATGCCAGGTATGCTCGGGCCACGCTGAGGCGCGTGAACAGGGGAAATGTGCAAATCGTCACCATCCGCGCCCGGTCTCTCTGCTGGCTGCGCCTTACGCTCACTGGCCCATTGCGCGGCAGGTACGACACGGAAAACATGCCGCTGAATGTTGGAAATGTGCTGTGAAATTCGGAAACATGTTGCTTCGCACGCTCACAAGCATCAAAGAACCCTTGAATTGCGCGCTGGTTCGTGCTTCGCACGAGGCGCTGGCGTTGCATTGCGTTTGATGCGTTTGACATGACAATTGTTCGCTTTACATGCTTCAGATGTTCGGAGAGATTCAGTGTGATGGTGGCCGAAAACAAGCTACCCTTGCGTTGATGCCTGCTCCACTGCTCAGGAGGCCTTTGTGCCAGAAGATCAGGAAACACCTACCCCTACACGTCGCCGAACCCGGCGCCAGGATGCCGCTGCGGCGAATGACTCCGTTGCGACAACCACCGCGACCGAGGCCACTGAGCCGACCGGAGCGACCACGCCGACACCGAAGCGGCGCAGTGCCAAGCGCGCCGCTGTCGAGCAGCCAACACTGCCCGGCGACATGGCGCCTTTGCCAGACGCAGACGCCGCGCCAACGACGAAGCCGCGTCGCGCCCGCGCCACACCCGCCTCTACAGCCGCCGCTCCATCTGAAGCAGCTCCTGAGGCTGCTGTGAGTGGTGGAGATGCTCCCGCGCCGAAACGCAAGAGCAGCCGGTCGCGCGCTGTGGCGGCTCCGGTGGCTCTGGCGGATGACGCGCCAGCCGCCGTTGCGCCGCCAGCGGATGCTTCCAACCAAGCCGATCACGACAACCACCGCGAGGCGCCAAGCGCGCGCCGCATGCGTATGCCACGGGTGCGTCATGGGCGTGGGGAAGCGGACGCGCCCGATCAGGCGCCAGCCGCATCCGCGCCAACTGCCTCTGAGTCGGCGCCCACGACCGATACGGAGCCGACGCCGTCACGGCGCGGGTTCACGGTCTGGGTGAATCAGGAGCAACGCCCCGGCGAGCGCGGAGCCGATATGCCCGGTGGCGCGCCGCGCCAGCCGCAGCGGCCACACCAAAATCCCGCCGCGCGTGGTGGTCAGGGCAGCATGCCGCCCTATCGGCCCGGCGGTCGTGGGACACAGCAGCGGCCCCAGTCGCCCAACCGCGATCAGCATCAGCAACACCAACAACATCAACAACATCCCGGCGGCAGCGGCGAGGGCCAGCAGCGGCCGCCGCAGTATCCCTATCAGCCGTACGCGGCCTATGGTCAACCAGGGCAGGGCCAGTCAGGCCAGCAAGGGCAACAGGGACAATACGGTGGTGGTAATGGCAACCGCTCGCAGGAGCAGCATCGGCCGCCGACGCGTGGTGGCCGACAATATGGCTACCCAAACTATGGCGATCAGCAGGGCAACCGCGGGGGATATACCGACCAGCGCGATATGCGCGCGCCGCGTGATCGTCGCCCGCCCGCGTCACCCGCGTCGTATGCCGAGCAGGCCGAGCGTGGTGGACCACTGACCACCCGCCGCAACCCGGGCAATCAGGGTGGTCGGCGCGGCCAACCGGACACCCGTGGCGGACGCCCGTCGCGTGATGGCGGCTCGATGTACACCCATTCGCCTACGCCCGCCGGCTCCGAAAGCCGCTACGGCTATGGCCAGCGTCAGCCCACGCCTGCGGCTCCTGCGCGAACTGTCGAGGTCAACGGGGTGCTCTGGTTGGGTGGCGGCCAGGGGATGTCGCCCGCCGAGTTGCTGGATGAGCGCAATCTGCTGCCGGTCGCCCGCATCAATCCTGAGGACGTGCGCCGCTATGGGCTGCGCTCAGGGGATCTCGTCAGCGGCATTGCGGAGGAGCGCGCGGGGCGGCGTCATGTCGTGCAAATCGACAGCGTCAATGAAGCTGAACCCGAAACACAGCGTGACCGTCCGCTCTTCGAGCAGTTGACGGCCACCTTCCCCGAGCGGCGCATCCGGCTGGAACAGGGGACGCATCCCCCGGTCTCGACCCGGCTGATCGATCTCTTCGCGCCGCTCGGCTTTGGCTCGCGCGCGTTGGTCGTGGCCCCGCCTAAGACCGGCAAGACGACGCTGATCCGCGAGGCGGCTGAGGCGGTGTTGACGGGCTATCCCAACGCTGTCGTGATGGCGGTGCTCGTCGGCGAGCGCCCTGAAGAGGTCACCGACCTGCGCGCCCGGCTGGAGCCGCGCGGCGGGCTGGTCTACGCGGCCAGCTTCGACGAAGAGACCGAGCGCCATGCCTGGCTGGTTCAGGTGGCGGTCGAGCGCGCGAAGCGGGTTGCCGAGTCCGGGCGCGACGCCTTCATGGTGCTGGACTCGCTGACACGGCTGGCGCGCGCTGAGAATCTGGCGACGCGGGGCGCGGGACGCACGCTTTCCGGCGGTATCGACGCGCAGGCGCTGGATACCGGACGACGCGCGTTTGGCGCGGCCCGCAATCTGGATGAAGGCGGCAGCCTGACGATTCTGGCGACCTGCCTGGTAGATACTGGCAGCCGTCAGGACGACGTGGTCTACGAGGAGTTCAAAGGCACCGGCAACATGGAGCTTCACCTCTCGCGTGAATTGTCGCAGCGGCGGCTCTTCCCGGCGGTGGATGTCATCAAATCGAGCACACGCCGCGAGGAGATGTTGCTGACGCCCGAGGAGCTACGCGCGACCACGGCGCTCCGCCGTCGGCTGGCCGATGTGCCGCCCGCCCAGGCGACCCAGCAACTGCTCAACGTGCTGGAGCGCACGCAATCTAACGCGGCGCTGCTTCAGGCGCTGGAGCAGAGCGGTTGGCTGACCAGCGCGCGGTAACATCACGTTGGGCATAGGCGAACTAATCGCGGCATGAATGCCGCGAAGCTGGATCATACCTCACTTGCCCGCAACGCGTTTAGCTATCTGGCCTCCCATCATCACCACGATGGGGGGCTTTTTTGCGCTCTGGCCCAGCGATGGCACAGGGTATGCCACGGTGAATGGGTCGCTGTGGCATACTATGCACGGAGAAATACGACACCTGGGGAGGACCATGAGCACAGGCCTGCTGCGCAATCCACGAATACAGAAGGTACTGGCGTGGATTGCGCGCGACTGGCGCGGCCCGCGCTATCTCGCCTGGGGCGCCGCGGTATTGGCGCTCACCGCGCTGGTGACGATCTGCTATTACGCCAATGCGCCGCACCCAGGTATAGACCCCGACACCGCCGCCTATCTTCGTCAGGCCCGCGCCATTCTCGATTCCGGCCATTTTGTCGATGCGGCGCGGCTCCCCGGCTATCCCTCCTTCATCGCGCTGCTCTTTCTGACGACCGGACGCGGCAACCTCGACGCGATGAGCATCGCGCAGGGCGTCCTCTATGTGCTGGCGACCCTGGAGCTGTACACCGCGCTCTGTCTCGTGCTGCGGCGGGCGTGGGTTGCCGCCGTCATCGTCGCGCCCATCGCCATCAATACCCACCTGCTCTCGTATGTGCGTCCGATCCTCTCAGAGGGGCTGGCGCTCTTCCTGCTGGCGTCGCTGGCGCTGGCGCTCGTGCTTGCCTTGCGCTGGCCGGGTCCGCTCGCGCTCTGGGGCGTGACGCTGGCGCTGCTGGCGCTCTTTCTGACGCGACCTGAGTGGATCTATCTGCCGGTTCCGCTCTTCGCGGTCCTGCTGCTCCTGGCATGGCGGCGCGGGCAATTGCGGCGGCTTCTGCCAACTGCCGTTCTCACCCTGGGCGTGCTCTATGCGACGCTCGGCGGTTATGTCATCCTCAACCGCGTCCAGAATTCCTGCACGTGCGTCACCTATATCTCGAACGTCAACCTGCTGGGCAAGGTGATGCAGTATCGGATGGAGCGCGAGGCGCCCCCCCAATACGCGGCGATGACTCAACTGGTCTCGGCGCATGTCGCGCGCGGCGACGCCGACCCCTGGAACGTCCTCCGCGAGAATTACCCGCCGCTGCATCGAGACCATTTCGCGCTGGCGAGGGAATACAGTACCGCCATCATTCGCAGCCATCCAGTCGAGTTCGTGGCAAAGTCGGGTCCGGTGGCATCTGCGACACTGACGACGGTCAACCCCTTCCTTTCCATCGATCCTCAAGGGCCATTCGCCGCGCTTCTCCTGGCGATCAACACAGCGATCACGACGCTGATGCGCAATACGTTGCCCTTCTTCCCGCTGCTTGGGGCGTGCTGGCTGCTGTGGATATTCTGGTGGCGGCGCAAGCCCTCATTGCTGGCGGAGGCGATGGGGCTTTTCGCGCTGCTCGGCGGCTATGGCCTCGCGCTGACGGTCTTCGGCGGCTACGTCTACTACGCCCGGCTGCGCGCACCCTACACCCCACTGCTGCTGATCGTCGTCTGGGGCAGCGCCGTGCTGGCCGCGCTCTGGCTCGGTGGCCGCGCCCTCGCCTGGTGGCGCGCGCGCCTGATGGCACGAACGTCGGCTCGATATACCTGAGGTTATCCGTACTTCGGACTAGCTGCCATTGCTAGCTATTGCTGTTAGACCGCATGGTTTGCCTCTGCTATCCTTCGCCCACGGCGAGCGACCTGCTCACACATCCCTCATTATGGACGGTTGACCGGCACGCGGAAAGGATGCAACCACGCGGGCAGCACACTGGGCTAAGCGGTTTTTGACGACCTTAAGCGGCATTGTTATAGTACTTGCGATGCTGATGTTTGGCGTGGCACCTGATATGGCCGTTGCGCACGGGCGACTACGACCGCAACTCCACTGCCACCGGGAACCGTCGTTCATGCGGCATCGTGCGAGCAGGCGCCGCCTCAATCGGCTAAGGATCGCACCACATATAGCGCTGCTGAACTGGCTCGTTATGGCCTTCCACCGCGTACTCCTGGTGAGCCATTCGAGAAGTGGGCGAAAATCGTCCGTAATGCGGGCGAGCGCGTCTGTGATTACACGATTGGGGCTTCGAGATCTGTTTCTGCCCTCACCGCTTCACCAGCCCAGAGTGCCATTTGGGCAGGATATGTAGCCGATGAGTCAGTAAAGGGACAGAGCTACACGGAAGCTGATATGGATTACTTCGTGCCTTGCATCTCAGGGACACCACCGAACAATGGTGAAGCTGGGATGGCTACATGGATAGGACTCGGTGGGCGTGCAACCATTAACATGATCCAGGTAGGTGTTAGCGCGTATCAAAGCAACAGCTTCCTCATTTACCAGGCATTCGTCGAAAACACCGGAGGAACCGATACAGGCCCACACAACATCTTCCCACTCAACTGCGGAGATCATGTTTATGTCCAAGTGCGCAACGGCAATTGCATGTACCTCCAGCGACTCAATGATGGCAAGAACACTGGAAATCAATGTTATGGCCCCAGTCATGATAACCAGAGCGCTCAAGCGATTGCGGAGCGATCCAGTATGCAGCCCTATTTCGCCAATTTCGGTACAGTCACCTTTAAAGGGGTTGGCATCACCGACAATGCGGTGTATAGACCTATGGGATATCACCCGAACCAGGTGCCGCACTACTCCGTTGAGATCTATCAGTGCCAATGGAATCTGGATATATGCGGGGGGTATGACCCCACTCCATTAGCGACTGTTGGTCCAATCCAGGATGATCCAGGCAATACGCCATTTGACAAATATGCGGTTACTTGGCATGGCTATGGGACGCCAGCACCGTCGCTTGATCCGCCAAAAGCGTACTTGTAGTGTCTCGGTGATTAGATGCGTAGCATGTAACATAAGGGGGAGTAACCGATGTTGAATATGCATCGCATAGCGTGCAAATGGGCGTTGGCGTTGCTGTCTCTCTTGGCGCTCGTGGGCTGTACAAGTACGACCGCCGCCGATGTTGCTACACCGAACCCTTCGCCAACGCCAACAGAGCGCACACCTACGGAGCTGCAGGTGGTGCGCTTCAGCGGTCCTCCCCAAAACCATGTCGCCGCGTTCGATGCCCAGACAAACCAAGCCGAGAAAGTGCAGCGTCTCTTTTCCACCATGCGGGCATTGCCGCCATTTGTGCCAACAGTCTCCTGTCCATACGATCAGGGAGGCGGATACCTACTCACCTTTCGGGATAGCGAGGGTATAGTGGCGCAAGCGATTCTACCGGCAGGCGGTTGCCCAAAAGCGCAGTTCTCGCAGTCCTATGGTTGCCATAAGCTTGGCGGCTCCACGATGGATCAGATTGCTGATACACTCGGCGTGCAGCACGCGGCTTTGATGCGTATGGCAGCATTCTGGGATAGTGCTACTCCTAGCGGTCCTATGGCGCCATCAGTGCCATCGTCACTCGTTTTGCCGATGTCCCCCTGCCATTGACGGTTCATCAGTCGCTCATGCCTTTGTCCAGGTCATCCGCCGATACATCGTCCAGTGGCAGGCCGACCATCTCCATCAGCTTGAGCGCGTTGGTTGAGGTGGCCACGCCGGGACGCAACCGGTAGTCGAACGACATCGCCGGACCATCCGCGCCGCGGGTGAACGTCTCGGTGAAGTGGACGGCGTCGCGGGTGGCGGTCAGGTCGGGCGTCTCGGTGAGCGAGAGGTCGTGTGAGGAGACGGCTCCGGTCGCGCCATAGCGCAGCAGCGTGCGGATGATCTGGCGCGCGGCAATCTGGCGCTCGCTCGTGTTCGTGCCGTGCAGAATCTCGTCCAGCAGGAAAAGCGGCTCGCGGTCGCCCGTCTCGCCCGTGGCGTGGGCAATCTCCACCACCTCACGCAGCCGCCGTAGCTCCGCCATGAAGTACGAGATGCCATACTCCAGCGAGTCCTGCACGCGGATGCTGGTCGCCAGGGTCAGTGGCATCAGCCGCATCTCGTCCGCGCACACCGGCCCGCCCGCCTGCGCCAGCACGACATTCATCCCGATGGCGCGTAGCAGCGTGCTCTTGCCCGACATATTCGAGCCGGTGACGAAGAGGAAGCGTCCCACCGGCCCAATGCCGACGTCGTTGCCGACGCAAACCGCGGTTGGCAGCAGCGGATGCCCCAGGTTGCGCGCGCTGAGGGCAGGGGCTGGCCCGTCGCCATCCTTTTCGATGATCTCCGGGAACGCCCAGGTCGGATTATCTGCCGCCAGCGTCGCCAGCGCCGAAAGCGCCTCCAGCTCGCTCAGCGTCTCCAGCCAGAGACGCACCCGCCGCCCCGCCGTCCGCTGCCAGCCTTCGAGCAGCCAGAGCGTGTGGAAGCTCCATAGCAGAAACGCCTGGATGATCGGGAAGAACATCGAAAGGCGGAGATCGCCAAATTGCAGGATATGCCCCAGCCGCCGCATCTGCTCGTCGGCGTTGAGCTGCTCCGCCGCCAGATCGCGCTGGATGCGCCGCAGCCGCTCCGCCTCGAATGGCTGCTGGGCGACGCGCGCGAAGACACCCTCATACGGCTGAAAGACCGCCTGGCGGTCGGAGACCTGGTCGATCAATTCTTCGACCTGCTTGCCATAGCGCATGCTGAAGAGAATGCTGGCGCCCAGGGCAAGCAGCCAGAAGGGCGCCCGCACAACGCCCGCCACTTGCAGCACCGCCAGCCCCACCGTCAGCACGGGCAGTATTCGGCTGGTCCAGATGAGCGTGGGATGCTTCAACAGCCACGGCTCCTGCTCGGCCCACGCCAGAAAGCTGCGGTAGCCCGCGGGCGACATACCTGAGAGGCGACCAAAAAGTGTCAACTCGTCGCGGAAGTCCACCAGTTCGGCCAGTTCGGCCACGGCGGTCTGGCGCTCACGGATCTCGTCGGGCGCGGCGGGAGCGAGCAGCCAGCCTGTCAGGCGCTGCTGCGCGGCGGGGGTGCTGGCGGTGTTGAGCAGATGTTGCAGCGAGGCGTGGCCCAGCAGGTCGAGGTCACCCGCGAAGGATGGCGTGGGGGTGGGCGGCTCCGGCGGCTCGCGCAGCGGCATCGCGGGCCAGTCGCGCTCCAGGCGGTGTAGCCCCTCGTCGTTGATCTCCGCCAGTGTCTTGAAGCGGCGATGGCGGGCTTCGAGACGTCCCTGGCGCACGAAGAAGTAGCCGCAGGCGACCCACACCAGCGCCGCCGGGATGAGATAGAGCGCCGACTGCGTGCCAATGGCGAAGACGATGAAGATGGCAGGTGCGAAGAAGAGCAGCACGGTCAGATTGGCGGACTGCATCCGCTGGCGATAGTACTCGTCGCGCTGGCGTACGAAGGCGTTACGCCGGGCGACGTAGAGCGCGGCGGGTGTCTCGGCGGCCACCATCGGCGTGGCGTCCTCCGGCGAGGCGTTAGACGTGGATGATGATGATGATTGTACCAAGGCGCTGCTCCTGACCTGCATACGATGTCCCCAATAACCCTCATGAAGGATTATAGCGACTCTCCATGCCTGTCAGGTGTGACACATCCATTCCGGTAGGCTGATCAGGTACGGTTCGGGTTAGCCGCCAGCCACCTATTGTGCGTGTGCGGGCGCGTAGGTATCCATGAAGGTGAGCAGCCGCTGGGTCAGGTCAGGGCCGTATTCGGAGAAGATGCCGACACCGTGCGCGTTGCCAGGATAGATATAGATTTGTTTCGGCGGCGACGCGATATCATACATGTGCTGCGTGCTACTCGCGGCATAGTCAAGTTCGCTGTTGATGAACAGTTTGGGCGCCTTGATGGCCAGGATCGTGGCATCTGTCACTTCCTGCGTTGATATCGACGGGACGGCTGAGAGCGTCGCTACCGCCGCGACGGATTCTGTGGTCGCCACGCGAAGCGTCACTGCGCCGCCAAGGCTCGCGCCCATCAGCGCGATACGCTTTGCCCCCTGAGCGCGCAGAAAACCGATAGCCGCGCGCAGGTCAACATCCTCTTTGGAGATATCCCTTGGCCCGGCGGATGTGTTGCGCCCGCGGAAGTCGAAGGCGAGCGCCATGTAGCCATGCGCCGCCAGTTGCCGCGCGAATCCTCGCCACTGATTCTGTGTACCGTCAATCTGGTGTGAGAGCGCGACGCCAACCGTGCCGCTGCCATAGAGCGTTCCACCCAGACGCAGGCCATCGGGTGTCATGAATGTGACGGTACGCATGGGAACCGTCAGTGTCGCCGTCGCTGTCGGCTGCGGCGTCGTGGGGGTGGCCGTCGACGCTACGCGCACGGAGCCACTCTCCGACCCACATCCCGCCAGCACAAACGTCACGACCAGCGCCAACGCCAGTGGCGCCCACAACATACGAGCACCGCGCATCGCCCACCATCCTTCTCGCTGTGTTGCCATTGCATCTTGCTCCATTGGAGATGTGTTGGTAACGACGGTGCGCATATGTCAGTATTTACATATACGTCATGTGAGGCTCCATGTATAACGGGGTTGAGAGAGGGAGAAGGCCGTGATGACGACACTTGGCTATGCGCTGCTGGCCCTGCTGGCCTGCGAGCCGCTCACGGGCTACGACCTGGCCCAGCGCATGCGCCGCTCGACCGATTTCTTCTGGACCGCGCGCCATAGCCAGATCTATCCCGAGTTGGCGCGGATGGAGGCTGCGGGACTGCTCACCCACGAGGTGATCCGGCAGAAGGAGCGGCCTGATAAAAAACGCTATACAATGACCGAGGCGGGGTACGCCGCTCTGCGAGCGTGGCTGGTCCAACCGGTGCGGCCAGCGCCAGAGCGCGACGAAATGATGCTCAAGACCTTCTGCTCCTGGCTGATCGAGCCACGTGAGGCGGCGCCCATCGTTCGCGCGCGAGAAGCCGAGCATACGGCGCGGCTGGCAACCTATGAGGCAATGCTCGCCGATCTGGAGCAGCACCCTGACGTGCGCAATCGCCGCGTCAGCACCCCAGCGTTTACCTCCTACGCGACCCTGCGACGCGGCATCCAGTATGAGCGCGGTTACGCCGAATGGTGTCGCTGGATGGCCGAGACACTGGAGTCCGCCGATGAGTAAGATGGCGCGTGAAATTGTCGTGCGTCACTGCGCGGCCAGCTATGTTATACTCGCGATGCTCACAGTACTCATAGCATATACTTCTCATTGCCGCGGCTCCTTGGTGGAGGGGGTGTAATGCTCAACTTTACGACCGACATCTCGATCAGCCAGATCATCAGCGCATGCCTGTTGCTCGCGGCAGTGGGAGGTATCTTGCTTACGTATCGCCAAATGCGCAGCAATTATCGGATGCAGAAGGCGACCTTCTTCAAAGAGCTGTACTCGACGATGTTCGCCGACTCTGAGGTGCGTAGCGCGCTCTATATGATCGAGTACAATCGCTTCGTCTATACCGAGCAGTTTCACGGTTCGACCGACGAGAACATTGTGGACCGGCTGCTCAGCTTCGCCGACCTCGTCTGCGATCTCTATGCCCAGGACGTGCTGACCGACCACGAGATGGACTTCTTCAAGTATGAGTTCTATCGCATTTATAAGAACGCCAATGTGCAGCGCTACCTCGACTTTCTCAAGGAGCGCTACAGCGACACTGGCCACAACATCGAGCCGTTTCCGGCGTTCGTCGCCTATTGCGAGACGGAGCTACGCAAGCGCGGCCAGTCGGGCATCCGCCTGCTCAATGGCCTGCGCAACCTGCGCTTCGACCTGAAGGCGGTCGCGGCGCTGGGGCGGCGGCGTCCGTAGACGATCCACAGGTGTCCAGCATGCCCATTGTCCTCTCCCATGTGCAGATCGAACCGTTGCTCCGTGCGCGCGATGCGGGCGAAGCAACGGCCACCACGTCAACCGATCTGGGCCGTTCGGAGACGCTGGTAACACTCGGCGATGAAGGCATTCTCTACCCCACAGGCAAGCGCTTGCGCTGGGATGACGCCGCGCGCATCGTAAAGAACGACTCGGTCTGCTTCACGCTGAGCGGCGGCGAGATCGCGGACATCCGCGTTTTCTCGCAGACGACCAACTGGGTGCGCAGCCTCTACCCAACGCTCTCCGCGCCGACGATGCTGGTCTCCGGCGTGCCGATGCACCGCATCAAGGATACCGATCCCTGGCGCGATACGCTGGCGAAGGTCAAGACGATTGCGCCGATGACGGGCCGCGTGCTGGATACCGCGACTGGCCTGGGCTATACGGCGATTGTGGCGGCGGAAACGGCAACCGAGGTCGTCACCATCGAGCTAGACCCCGCTGGGCTGGAGATCGCGCGGGCGAATCCGTGGTCGCGCGAGCTGTTCGAGCGGGCCAACATCCAGCAACTCATTGGCGACGCCGCCGACGTCGTGCCAACGCTCGATGCGGCCTCGTTCGCGCGCATCGTACACGACCCACCGCAACTGAGCCTCGCGGGCCACCTCTACTCCGAGGACTTCTATCGCGAGTTGCGGCGCGTCCTGGCGCGGGGCGGGCGTCTCTTCCACTACATCGGCGATCCCAACAGCCCCTTCGGCAGCCGTACCACCAGCGGCGTCATGCGCCGACTGCACGACGCCGGATTCGCCCGCGTCGTGCGTCGCCCTGAGGCATTCGGCCTCGTCGCCTATGCGTAATCTCCCCTCTCCTCGTGGGAGAAGGGACGGAGGTGAGGCCTGGCTCGATCACCGCCGGAAGTTATAGGCGATATTGACGCCGACGATCATCGCGCAGGCGACGATGAGTGCAGGAAGACCCGCTGAATTTGCAATGGCGACAATTGGGATGCCGAAAATGAGCGAGCAAATGGCCAGCGCCAGCGAGTTCTCCGAGTGCTTACTATGATCCACCTGCGTCTGCTGTGTCTGCTGCACCTGCCGGTTGAGCTTCTCGACTAGCGCGTCGAGGAAGTGGTCATCGTAGCCGGGGCCAAGCTCGCGCCGCGCCTCCAGGCTCGCCTGAAGGTCGCGCCGAATGTCTTCTTGTGTCGCCCGCGCCGTCTGCGGTGATTGTGGAGATTGTTGGGATTGCGGAGTCATCGCGACCGCCGTCCTTTCGCTTGCTATCGGGTGTCTCTGGGAATCTGTTCTAGTATACGCTAGGCGGTGACGGCGGGTTAACAAGAATCTCTCGCGACGTTTCCGGCTACGGAGATGCGCGGTTGCACCTATAGAGAGCGGCAGATACCTCAGGTGACGCGTGCTGGAACATAAACGCCGATAACAGCTGGCTGATGCGCGACACAGCGCTCTTGTCGATGGCGGTCAAGCCCAAGGCTTTGACCAGTTCGTTTTTTCGTGCGTACAAGCGATGCCAAAGACCGGGTGATGGATCGCTTCCCGCTCGAAATCGGCAAGCGGGGAGTGTGGAGTGGCGCTAAAATACGGCGCAATAAATGGAACTCGATAAAAGCGCTGGAGAAACCGCTGAAGGACCGGCGCTGCGTCGGTGACGCCAAGTTCAACGACGCTGATCGGTTCGGTACGACGACCGTGGGTCAGGTATGCCGCTCCCGCAGCCCGAAGATTCCGCACCCAGTTGACTTCCCCAAAAGCGGCCACTAGCCAGCGTTCATGGCCTTGTTGGACCAGAGCCACTGGAGTGGTATATAGCGCCCCACTCCTGCGCCCCCGCACCGAAAG
>DASUHD010000075.1:0-65348 GCA_036273675.1 Ktedonobacterales bacterium
GTGTCCACCGTTCGCTCGAAGCCGTCGTACTCGTAGCCCCAGATACGCTCGACCAGGAACTCGCGGCTAAACGCGCGACCGGGATGCTCGACGAAGAGCTGGAGCAACTCGAATTCCTTGGGGGTAAGGTCTAGTTCCTCGCCATCAAGCGTCGCCACGTGCATGGCTGGATCGACACGTAGCGGGCCGCGTACGATGGCAGTGGATGCTGCATCGGCCTCTATCGGCGCGGCGTCAGCGTCCGGCGTGGCAGAAGCAATAGGCTGTCCGCTTGACGCGGGGATCTGCGCATCGAGGGTGACGCGCCGGAGCAGCGCACGGACGCGGGCCAGCAACTCGCGCATGCCGAATGGCTTGACCACGTAGTCATCGGCGCCGACCTCCAGGCCAAGCACCCGGTCGATCTCCTCCGAGCGGGCGGTCAGCATGAGGATGGGCATGAGATGCGACTGGCGCACGCGGCGGCAGACGGTGAGGCCATCCATGCCGGGAAGCATCCAGTCGAGGATGATCACATCGGGACGGTGTTGCTCGACGAGCGCGAGCGCCGTTGGGCCATCGAATGCCTGCACAACGGCATAGCCTTCGCCCTCAAGATGTCCTTTGATGAGGTTGCA
Source organism: Ktedonobacterales bacterium (assembly GCA_036273675.1). Classification (GTDB taxonomy): domain Bacteria; phylum Chloroflexota; class Ktedonobacteria; order Ktedonobacterales; family JADMIN01; genus DAHUXT01. The sequence goes on from DASUHD010000075.1 coordinate 618, forward strand.
GAGATCCACCTCATCCTCGACGAGCAGTACCGTCGCCATCGCCCGTGCTCTCCCATGTGGCTATGGCGCGGAGCCAACCACACCACGGGGAGAGTATATCACCACGCGGCCCGCAGCACGACACGGAACTGGCTGCCTTCGCCGGGCGCGCTGGCGACGGTGATCGTGCCGCCCATCGCCTGCACGAGATCGCGCGCAATGGAAAGCCCCAGGCCAAAGCCGCCGGACGCGCGGGTGCGCGAGGCGTCTGTGCGATAGAAGCGGTCGAAGACACGGGCGAGGTCTTCGGGCGGGATGCCGATGCCGGTGTCAGCGACGGTAATCACGAGATGGCCCGCATCCTCCTGGCTCAGGCTGATGGAGACGATGCCACCGGAGGGCGTGTAGGTGATGGCGTTGCGCACGAGATTGAGCAGCACCTGCGCCAGCCGGGCGCGGTCCGCCAGCGCTGGCGGCAGCTCGGGCGCGATACTGCGTACCACCTTCACCTGGCGGTCGCGCATGGCAAGCGGCGCAAGCGACTGGTATACCTCTTCGACGACATCACCCGCAGAGATGGGACGCACATCCAGCTTAAGTTCATCGGCATCGGCGCGGGCAAGGGCGAGCAGGTCGTCCACCAGCGAGCTTAGCCGCTCCGCCTCCCGCGCCACGATCTCCAGATAGTGTCTGCTGTTCTCATCACTGGCGCTCTGGTCCTCGGACATCAACAACGACTCGACGTGGCCGGAAATGTTGGCGATGGGGGTGCGCAGTTCGTGCGAGACGTTGACGATCAGCTCGCGCCTGCTCTGGTCGGCGCGTTCGGCGCGTGTCCGTTCGCGGGCCGCTGTCGCCTGGGCCTCGGCCAGCCGCCGCGCGTTGTCGTTCATGCCGAGCATCAGCCGGGCGAACTGTCCCCAGAGGTATGCCAGACCGTTGAAGGCGTAGAGCGCGCCAATCAGCAGGATAAAGCCAAGGACGCTCAACGCAAGGGTCGCCACCATGAAAAGAGGAACATTGAGGCCGCTGATGATGATACCAAAGCCTAATCGCAACTGGAACTGGTCACTCAGTCCGTGGTTGAGCGCCAGCGCCACGACGTACATTACTGGACTCAGCAGCAGGCTGACCGCGGCCGACAGAAGAGCAATGACGCAGGTGAAGCTGAAGACGCCGAACGGAAACTCCACCAGCACATAGGCGAGCGCCTTCCAGGTGACGGGGTTGCGCACCATGCGGACGAAGCGATTCCAGAGGGAAACGCCAGGCGGCGCGGGTGCGGCCATTGGCGCGATGCGCACGTTGAGCCACCACATCGCCAACTCCCGCTCGAATGTCGCGAATCCCCACGCGGCAAGCAGTGTCGCAATGAGCAGCGCGAACCCGACACCGATGATGGCGGTGCCAACGCCAACCGAGAAGCAGGTGATGAGAAAGACGAAATAGAAAAGTCCCAGCGGAAACGCCGCGAGGAGGTATGCCAGGTTGAAGTAGGTCTGGCGGCGGGTAGCAACCTTGAGCAATGCGAAGATGGATTGGCGGCGCGCCATACCGCGGCCCTGTATCTCATCATAACGATAGTCCATAGGATTCTCTCCATCGAGCGCGCTGCATCGTTTCTCGCCGAAGTATAGCGCCGCGATGCGTCAAGCATGTGCCAAAAGTGTTACGAATTCAGTTGGCCAGGATTATTGGTATCCCATGCAAACCACGTCACTGATTGACAGAACCACTGGCCCTTGATACACTCACCACACCAAATGCTCCATCCAACGTTTGTTTGAGACGATGGGATGCGCCCATGGCAATCGCAAAAATACCGAAAATACCGAAAATACCGAACGAAAGCCACGAGCGGATCGTGCAGGCGGCCACGCTGCTCTTTGCCGTGCATGGCTACCACGGCGTCAGCGCGCGCCAGATCGCCGATGCCGTCGGGTTGAACATCGCCACGGTCCACTACCATACCGGCGGCAAGCGCGAACTGTACCTGAGCGTCATCCGCCGCCTCTACGAGCAGGAGCAAGCGCTGGTGATGAGCGTTCTGGATACTCAGCCAGTGGAAGCGTGGACAGATCCCGCGCGACTCTGGACGGCCCTCACATCGCTTGCCGATGCGCTGGTTGACTTTCTCGATCAGCATCCCGAACGTGCGCGCCTCTATATCCATCGCTGGCTCGAGGCCGCCGACGAGATGACGCCCGTCGAGGCGGAACTCTCGCTGGCGCTGCACAGACCATTGCTTGACGTTCTGCGAAGAGCACAGGAGACGGGCGCGATCCGACCCGATGTGGATGTCGAGCTGTTCCTGCGCAGCTTCACCTGGCTGCTCTTCAGCTACTTCGTCACTGGGCCAATTGACTGGCGCGCCTGGCGGGGCGATTCACACGCCCCAGAATCGCTCGCCGCGTTCCGGGCCTACCTGCGTGACTATCTGGCGCACATGCTCGGCATCTCGGCAATGACGGACGATTCCGGCGCATAGAGGCCCGCAAGACGAATCACGGGAGACGACATCATGCCGCTACCTCCGACTGGACTCTCACGCAAGGCGGTGCGCGCCGCGCTGGCGGCGTATCGCCAGCATGACGTGCGCTGGCGCGAGGGACGCATCTTCGCGGGCGTCTATGATCCCGGCGCGGATGTGGCCAACGTCATCACCGAGGCATATACCAGCTTCCTGAGCGAGAACGCGCTCTATCCCAACTACTTCCCCAGCCTGCTCCAACTCGAAAACGATGTCGTGCGCACGGTGGCCGACCTGCTGCGAGGCGACAGCGAGGTCGTCGGCAACTGTACCAGCGGCGGCACCGAGAGCATCCTGCTGGCGGTGAAGACGGCCCGCGACGCCGCGCGCGCCCTGCATCCCGAGATTGCCGCGCCGGAAATGATCGTCTCGCAGACCGCGCACCCGGCGTTTCATAAGGCGGGCCACTATCTCGGCGTCAAGGTGATCGTCACGCCATTCGATACCGCGACACTACGCGCCGATCCAGCGGCGATGCGCGCCGCCATCACACCCAACACGATTCTGCTGGTCGCCTCCGCGCCCTGCTACTCCTACGGCGTCATAGATCCCATCGAGGAAATCGCCGCGCTGGCGGTCGAGCATGGGCTGTTCTGCCATGTAGATGCCTGTGTCGGCGGCATCCAGCTTTCGATCATGCGACGCGCGGGCGCGGAACTGCCGCCGTTCGACTTCAGCGTGCCAGGCGTGAGCACGGTCAGCGTTGACATGCACAAGTATGGCTACGCTGCTAAGAACGTCTCAACACTGCTCTACCGCAATCGCAACCTGCGCCGCTTCGCGCTCTATGCCAACGCGCAGACGACCGGCTACGTCGTCCTCAATCCCACCGTCTTGTCGAGCAAGTCGGGCGGGCCGCTGGCGGGCGCGTGGGCCGCGCTCAACTATCTTGGCGAGGCGGGCTACCGCGAAATCGTCGGCGAGGTGATGGCGACGACGCGCCACCTGATTGCCGGTATTGGCGCCATGGCTGACCTGCGCGTGCTCGGCCAGCCAGATATGTGCATGTTCGCCATCGCGTCGGAGAGGCTCAACGTCTTCGCACTCGACGATGCGATGAGCCGCCGGGGCTGGTCGCTCCAGCCGCAGTTTAGCGCGGGTGGCGTACCCGCAACGCTCCATATCGCCGTCAACCGCTCGAATGTCGGGCGCGAGGAGGCGCTTCTGGCTGACCTGGCCGACGCCTGCGCCGAAGTGAAGTCCCAGCACGGCGCGCTCGGCGATGTAGGCGAACTGCGCGCCGAGGTCGAGCGGCTGATGCAGCTACCACCCGGACCGGAGAGCTTCACGCGGATCGCGGCGCTGGCGGGGCTGCAACCGGGGCAGATGCCTGACGGCTTCGCCCGCATCAACACGGTGCTGGACGCCCTGCCACGCCAGGCGGTGGAGGCGCTGCTGGTGGAGTATCTGAACGGCCTGTATGCCTGAGCCTGAGCCTACGTCTGAGCCTGAACCTGAGTGTGAACGTATGAAGAGCGAGGAGCGATTGCCCCATGCAGACGGTCGCGGCCCCGGCGCGGAGCGTGCGCTGGCGAATCCCTTTGGTGTTCGGACTGACCTTCTTCGTCAACTATCTCGACCGCAATAATCTGGCGCTGGCGCTGCCCAAGATTGCCGATCAGTTCGGCTGGACCGACAAGCAGACGGGCGAGTATGGCCAGTATCTGCTGGGCGCGTTCTTCCTGGCGCTCGGCCTTTCCAACATCTTTCTCAGTCCGCTGGCACAGCGCATCGGCCCGCGCAGGAGCATCGTACTAGCGATTGCATCTTTTTCGGTTGTGACGATCCTCCAGGCTCCGCTGGGGCAGTATCTCGTCATTCTCATCATGCTGCGGCTTTTGCTAGGACTTGGCGAGGGCTTCCATGTGCCGATGATGAGCGAGATCACCAGCCGCTGGTTCCCACGTAGCGAGCGCTCGCGCGCCAACGCCATCTGGAACGTCGGCATTCTGCTGGCGACGGCGCTTGGCCCATTGATCCTTGTTCCGCTGATTAGCTCGATTGGCTGGCAGGTTACCTTCGCCCTGCTCGGCGTCGTCGGCATGGTCATCTCGATCCCGCTGGTGCTGATATTTGTCCGTGACGAGCCGCGCCGTGAAGATGGCGTGAGTGACGCGGAGCTGGCCTATATTGCTCAGAGCAGCGACGTGGCGGGCAAAGGCAACGCCAACGCCAGGCAGTCCAGGAGCTACCTGCGCCTCCCCACGTTCTGGCTGATGGTGCTGGCGGGGACGCTCAACGCCTTCTGTGGCTTTGGCGTGCTGAACTGGCTGCCGACCTACTTCGAGCGGACCAAGGGCATCGACTTCAGCAGTCTTGGCTGGCCGCTGGCGATCATCTTTAGCGCCGGGGTGGTGGGCGTGCTGCTGATGGCGACACTGGGTGAGCGCATCAACCGCCGGGTCTTGCTGATGAGTGGCGGCTACGTTATCGCCGCGGTGCTGGTCTTTTTCGCCACGACCATGACAGCCCTCGTGCCGCTGGTTGCGCTTTTCGCGCTGGGCGTCTTCTTCCAGAGCGCCTACACCGGCCACGAGTTCGCCGTCGTGCAGCGGGTCGTACCGGAGGGCAGCGTCGGCTCCGGCTCTGGCGCCTACAACGGGCTATCTATCCTGCTCGGCGGCGTCGGTGGCTCGCTGATTCCCGGCACCATCGTCGCCATCACCGGCAGCTTCACCGCCGGGATGCTCAGCATCGTCTGCGGCGCAGCGCTCGCCGCTATCGTACTCTTCGTGCTGGCGCTCGCCCTGCGCTATTAATAGCCGCTTACACAACGACGCCAAAGCGCTCGGCCAGAACTGCCCGGTACTCGTCTTCGGACGATAGCATCCGCTCCTCGCGCTTGCCATCGAGCGTCGTAATCAGACGAAGATCGCTGAGCGAGATGCGGCCATTGGGCAGGGCCAGCGAGCAGATGCGTTTCTGGGTAAAGTGCGAGTCGGGCGAGGTCTGTTGATAGCTGCAGCGCTCCGCAAAGTCGGTCAACGCATGTGGACGCAGAGTGAAGCGGTAGACTGGTTCCCATTGCGCGTCCCCATGCTGCTCGACAAGCCAGTAGGGGGGCTGGTCTCGCTCGCCTTGTGCGCCGTCATGAGTCTGGCTTTCCCGCAGGCGATATGTGTGTCCGTCGGCGCCGTCCTGCTCCAGATTGCCTTGAAACCGCAGTGGTTGGCGGAACGAGTCGCCGAAGCCGACATCGGCCAGCCAGTCCGCGCCATCCGCCTGGTGTACCAGCAGCGCCAGATGATCGTATGGCGCGCTGAAAGTACCTCCCGACTCGGCGACCTCCGCCGAGAGCAACGTCACCCGATATTGCAGTTGGCGTAGCAGCCACGCGAACATGCCATTCAACTCGTAGCAAAAGCCGCCGCGCCGCCGACGGACTATCTTGTCGAACAGCAACTCATTTCGCAGCACAATCGGCTGGCCGTAGTGAATGGAGAGATTCTCGAACGGCGCAGCCAACATATGCGCCTCGTGCAGCGCCTTTAGCAACATCAGCGATGGCCTGTGAAATTCGCTATATGCTGGCGTCGCGAAGCTGATGCGGGCGAGGTATTCTCGCGGATCGAGCCTGGATGCTGTAGCAACTGTGTCCATTGGGACGATGTCCTCCCGAGGCATTGTATCGCGAACGTTCTCACACTCGGCGCTGGTGTCCCGACAGCGTGTTTTGCATCGCGCGCCGGAGCGCCGTTAACCCTTGCATCAGCGCCGATTGCTCGTCCGACGTCAATTGATCGAAGAGGTCCGCGTGGCGCTCGTGCATGTGTTGGTGGATTTCCCCAGTCATCCGCGCGCCAAGTTCGCTGAGACGGAGCAGACGCAGCCGGTTGTCGCGGGCATCGCGCTCGCGCACAATCCAGCCACGCTGCTCCAACTGCTGCACTAGCCGGGTTACGCTACTCTTCTCAAGCAACAGCGCGGCGCCCAGATCTTGCTGCGAGATCGGCGCGCGTTCGGCCAGAATATTGAGCGCATAGATTTCCGACAGCGAGAGCGACCAACCAGGCAGCACCTGGTCGGGCCGTAGCACGCCCATCGCGCGGATGACATCCATCAGCAGTTGATCGAACGAAGTCGTTTCCATACCTCCCATCTTCGCACACTGGGGTTGCATCGCACAACTATTTAGTTGTATGTTACAACAATAATGGTTGCGACATACAACCATTTGACGCCGGGCAATCGCTCGGCGACTCACGCCCAACCCATGGGCTATACAAGGAGAGGCAACAATGGATGGACCGCACTCATCCGCGCGCCAGCGCTGGATCGCGCTGATACTGCTCTCGGCTATCGAGTTTATGATCCTGCTCGATACGTCGATTGTCAACATCGCCCTACCAGCGATCAAGGCTGGATTGCATTTCTCTGAGGCTGATCTGCAGTGGGTGCAGAACGCCTATATTCTGGTTTTTGGTGGCTTCCTGCTGCTGGGTGGGCGGGCCGCCGATCTCTTCGGGCGACGGCGCTTCTACCTGATTGGCCTGGCGTTGTTCACCGCCAGTTCCTTGCTGGCCGGATTCGCGCCGACGGGAGGCATTCTACTCGCTGCTCGCGCGGCGCAGGGTATCGGCGCGGCGATTGTGATTCCCGCGGAGCAGTCTTTGCTGGTGACCATCTTTACCGATAAAGAGGAATTCAACCGCGCCTTCGGCATTTGGGGCGCGATGGGCGCCGCTGGGGGCATCTTCGGGCTATTGTTGGGTGGGGTGCTCACCCAGCTGGTTGGCTGGCCGTGGATCTTCCTGATCAATGTGCCAATTGGCGCGATCGCGCTGTTGCTTAGCCCCCGGCTGCTCCCTGAAAGCCGCGCAACCGGGCAGGATCGGCGCCTGGATATTCTGGGCGCGGTTGTGGTCACAATGGCGGTTGGGCTACTGGCATATGCGCCTATCGCTGGCCAGGAATACGGCTGGGGATCGCCGCTGGCGTTCGGCTCGCTTGCGCTGGCAGCGCTGCTCCTCCTGGCGTTCCCGGTCATCGAGGCGCGCTCAAAGTCGCCACTGGTTCCATTGCGCCTCTTCCGCATTCGCAACGCCAATGGCGCAAACATCGTCAGCTTTCTGGTCGGAGCCGCCCACGCGCCGATGTTCTTCCTGCTCTCGCTCTATCTCCAGCAGGTACTTGGCTACAATGCCCTGACGGCCGGGCTGGCGATCCTGCCGGTTGGAGCTACCAGCCTGATCTTCTCGCTGCTGGTCTTGCCCAGAGCGCTAGATCATCTTGGCCCCAGGGGTGTGTTGGTCGCGGGGATGCTCCTGCTGGCCATTGGCCTACTCCTCTTCGCGCGTGTCCCCGTCCCTGGCAACTATCTGCTCGACATTCTGCCAGCCAGCATCATCGTCGCCATGGGGCTGCCCTGCGCCTTTGCCGGCGCAAACATCGCCGCCGTTACCGCTGTCGAGAAAGAGGAAACTGGCCTGGCGTCCGGGCTGATGAACACTATGCAGCGGGTTGGTAGCGGTATCGGCATCGCGGCGCTGACGGCAGTGTTCGTCGCGCGTATTGGCCCGATGACTCCCCATACCAGTCTCTCAACGCTGGCAACAGGTTTTCAGGCTGGTTTTCTGGGCGCGGCGCTCTTAGCGGTTCTGGGCGCGGTGCTGGCCCTGGCGATCCTCCGGCAGCCCAAACCGTCGTCCGTTAGCGCGGAGGGCGAGAAAGAACTGGCTCCGGCAGGAGCGCGCAAGATGCATTTCCACCACTAGAGAGAGGATTTCGCTACGATGAGTCTCTATGCATTAGCGCTGTTTGCCCACCTGGTTGGTGTGCTCAGCCTCTTCATCGGGATGGACTGCAATGGACGGTCCTCATTGGCTTCCGAAGGGCGCGGTCTGTTAGCCAGATGCGCCTTTGGAGTAGCCTCTTACGACCTGTGGCGATGCTTGGGCCGCTCTCCGCCGTCCTGATTCTGCTCGCTGGCGGCTACATGATGTTCACCGCCTGGGGCATCGGCACACCGTGGATTGTCGTCTCGATAGGCGCGATGCTGCTGATGGCGGCGCTGGGCATGAGCATTACGGTTCGCAAGCTACGCGTAGTCCAGCGGACGGCGATGGGTGCTGGAGTCTCCGACGAGATCTCATCGGAACTGCGCCACCACATCTATGACCCAATGCTCTGGATTTCCGCGCATCTGGCGAGTGGCATCTCGCTAGGCATTGTCTTTCTGATGACCACCAAACCAGGCTGGTTGGTTTCGCTGCTGGTAATGGCCGTTACTTTGGCGCTGGGAGCCATTATTGGAGTAACCACAGCGAAACCTCGCCGGAGTTCGGCTAATATAGCAGCCCATCCAGAGCCTGTAGATACTACGTTACTTCAGCGTTCGCTGGCCAATGACGCCAGCATCACTCGCACTAGCCACTAGCTAGCGTTTTCGCTGGCCGGGCCAATGGCACAGTCTTGACCCGGCCAGCATACGTCAAGGGAGATTCATATGACGATCACAGAGTCATCGGCGCGCCCCGCAGTGCAGCGCCCAAATCACAGCGAACAGCGTACGTCTCACCTGCCGGGGCCACCCTGGCACACAGCGGTTGGGAACACCCTTCGTTTCTTACGCCATGCGCTCGACTTTAGCCAGGAAATGCGCAATCGCTACGGAGATGTCGTCTCCGTCCCGACGCTGATGGGTCGGTTGACGCTCGTCTTTCATCCAGATGGCGTGCGCCGGGTCTTGCAGGAGAATCATCTCAACTACAACAAGGATATCCCCGACTATCGGATTCTCAGCCTCGTTCTGGGCAAAGGTCTGCTGACCAACGATGGGGAGTCGTGGCTCCAGCAGCGGCGACTAATACAACCGGCCTTTCACCGCGACAGAATCGCCGCCTTGGGGACGCTGATAACCGACGCCACTGCGATATGGCTCGACCAGTTGGAAGCGGCTCACGCCATTGGGAGTGGCAGACCGCTCGACATCCCACAAGAGATGTCCCGACTGACCTTGAGCATCGTCTGCAAGGCGCTCTTTGGAACGGATCTGCCCGCCGAAGCGCTGGAGCGTGTCAGCCGCGCCCTCACCACGGTGAATCACCTGCTAGCGGAGGCGTTTTACCTGCCGGGGATTCTCTCGCTTCCCACGCCGCAACGTCATCGGCTACGCGCGGCACGGCGCGAGCTACATGCGGTCGTCGATACGATCATTCAACAGCGCCGCGAGTCGGGCGAAGAGCGCGGTGATCTGCTCGCGATGCTGCTCGACGCGCGCGATGCCGAGACCGGAGTGGGCATGTCGAATCAGCAGCTGCGCGACGAGATACTGACGTTACTGCTTGCCGGACACGAAACAACCGCCAACACACTCTCGTGGACATTTTACCTGCTCGCGCAGCACCCAGATACTGTGGCGAATCTCCAGGCGGAGTATCGGGACATAATGCAAGGGCGTCTGCCGAAGATGGATGATCTGCCGCAGCTTCCGCTCACGCGGATGGTCGTCGAGGAGTCGATGCGCCTCTATCCGCCCGCGTGGGCAGTGGGACGCAACGCGCTCGCGGAGGACGAGATCGGCGGTTACGTCATACCCAAACGGGCATATGTCCTGGTCTTCCAGTATGTCACCCAGCGCCATCCTGACTTCTGGGAACGACCGGACGCCTTCGATCCGGGGCGGTTTGCCGCCGAACGCGCTACTGGACGCCATCGCTTTGCCTACTTCCCGTTCGGGGGAGGACCGCACCTGTGCATCGGCAACCAGTTCGCCATGATCGAGGCGCAGCTTATTCTTGCGACTGTTCTGTCGCGCTACCAGTTGCTCCTGTCGCCAACGGCACGCGTGATCCCTGAGCCGCTGGTGACGCTACGCCCGGGTGGAAACTTGTCGATGACTATATACCGACGGGAAGAGGAAGCAGTATGCTCAGACTGCGTGTGAGGCAGCTCGCCGCATGGAGCGCAAGAGTGTGCCATCTTCGCCGCACGTACGTACTACCCATGACGGAGCCGAGGCGGGTATACTGCGTTTGAGTATGGCATCGAAGCTGCACATGAGAGGCGCGAGGCGGACGCGACATGATACGGTTGCTGTTGGTCGAAGATCACAAGACGGTGCGCCAGGCGCTCAAGGCTGGCCTGGAGGCGACGGGCGAAGTGCAGGTGGTGGCGGAGGCCGCGACGGCCAACGAGGCAATCGCCGCCGCCGATGCCAACCCCGAGGCTGAGGTCGCCCTGATGGATGTCGAGCTACGCGACCCAGAGCTGGGTGCGGCGGCAGCCAGTGGTGTTGGCGCGGCTGTCGCCATCCGGCGCGAGCGGCCGCGCTTTCCCGTCGTCTTCTACTCGATTCAGGACGACGACTCCTATTTTCGTGAGTTTCGCGCCGCTGGCATCCTCAGCCACTACGCCTATGTCCGCAAGAGCAACTATCTGCTGCCGACGATGCTGGCGCCGCTGCTCAGAGACGCCATTGCGGGGCGCAGCTTCATCGACCCGGAGATCGAAGACCGCGTGGACGAGGTGCGCGAGCGCGACGCGACCTCACCGCGCGCGCTGCTGGAGCCGAACGAGCTACGGGTCGCAGAATTGCTGGCGCAGGGGCTGACCAACGAGCAGATTGCCGCTCGCCTGGGGCTTCGCGACGCCCGCGCCGTCAGCCGAACCAACGGGCGCATCTACGACGCCTGGCGGCTGAGCGAGAGCACCACCGACGAGAAGGTGGCCCGCGCCCGCGCTGCGCTCATCTACGTCTATGACCGGCCAATTGTCTGGGGCGACGATGGCCGCGCGCTGGTGCCGGACCGCAAGGGCGGCTGGTCGCCGTTGTTTGGCGAGCCACCTGGCGCGGGGGAGCCGTAGCGTATGGATACACTTCTTCAGGTGGGGCTGGCGCAGGTCGCCATCGCGCTTTCCGCCTTCAATCTCATCACGTTTCTCTGGCTCGGTCTGATGGTGCTGCTACTGGGAGACCGCCGCAACCTGATTACCTGGGTCGGAGGTATTGGATTGCTGCTGGCGGCGCTGTTTTTCCTCTGCCACGGCGCGCTGGTGGGCGCTGGCGTACCAGAGGGTCCATCGCCGTCGGATGTCTGGTGGCGCGTCTCCTGGCTCCCCGCGTTCGTTGCGCCGCTCTTCTGGGCAGCAACTGGCCTCCACTATGCAGAGCTGGCGGGCGTCTCGAAGAACCTGCGCCTCCCAGTTCTCACGGGCGTCGCCAGCCTGGGGCTGCTGGCCATCCTGCTGGCAGTTATCTACTGGCCCGCGCTGTCCCAGTATGGCGATTTTATCCGCTTGCTAGACGCCTCGATACGCCTGCGCCAACCGGTCCCACACCCACCCAATGTCTCGCCCGTCTTGCCCGCGCTGGGGCTAGCGTTCGTCATCTACATCGGCGTCTGCGCCTGCCTGCCGTGGATCTTGCTCGTGGCGCGGCGCCTCCTGCCTGATACAGCCCGAGTTCAACATACTGGATCGGATGAGACACTGCTCTGGGACGCTGGCGACGCCTGGAGCCGCGCCCGTCCTGGTCTGCTCTGGGCTTCGCTGTGCATGATGGGCGCTGGCGCGGTGGTTGCGATCATCGGCGCGCTGGTGCTGCTCTCGGAACATCGCGCGTCGCTGACGACGGTTACGGGAACTCTGCCCATTCAAGTACCAGTGACGCGCCCGGGCCACGTTCCAACGGTCCTGGTTGGCGCCGATCTGCTGGTGCAGATCGCGCTGGCAGGGCTGGGGCTGACGTTGGGTCGCGCCGTCTTACGCCAGGGCATTCTGGTCGAGCGGCGACTGCCACAACGCGGATACCTGAGCCACTGGCGCGGCATGGCGCTGATCGCGGCTGTGCTGGCGGCGGCAGTCGCCTGGATGACGGGCGTCGAGGCTGAGGCTCTGCCTGATTTGCTGCTCTTGCTGGCCCTCATCACGGGGGCGTACGCCGTCGTCACCTGGCAGTCGTTCGCGGCGCACGACCGCCTCCTCGACCAGATGCGCCCCTTTATCGCCAGCCTGACCACCGGACAGGCAAACTGGCTCGCAACCGATCCGCGCGAGATCGAGCGCAATGTGGAGGCGCTCTTCACCAGCCTCTGCCGTGATGTACTGGGCGCGGCGCGTGGCAGGCTCTCGCTGACCGCGGGTCGCCTGCATCGGACGTTCAGCTATGAGGCGCCCACAAGTGAAGTGAGCGATCCGTTTGATCGTCAGGAATGGGCGCTGCCAGTGAGTGATGAGCGCGGCGTGGTGGCGCGGTTGGTGCTTGGCCCGCGCGTAGATGGCGCTGGCTATACATCCGCCGACCTGGAAATCGCGCGAGCCTGCGGCCAGCGTATTCTCGACGCGGTGGGCGAGTTTGTGGCCGCCCAGGCGATTGCGTCACTGGCCCGTCGGCGCGGGCTGGAGGCCGAGTTGAGCGCAGCCCTGCCACGACGCGTACTCCACGATGAGGTCTTGCCTCGCCTGCACCTGGCGATGTTGCGGCTGGAGGCGCTTCGTGCGCGGCTGCCTGCCGGGCGCGTCGCCGAGCCCGCGCACTCCTCCACATCATCCACACTCCCGGAGCGCGCGGAACCACCTGATGCGCCAATAGACGCTTCAGGTGAACTGGAGGCTGTCGTCCACGAGTTAGGTCTCGCCCATCATGATCTGGCGGCGTTGATGCGCGCTGCTCCGATTGCCAACAAGCGGCGCCTCGAACATGGATTGGTAAGCGCTCTGCGCTCCGCGCTCGATGGCGAGTTCCGCGGCACATTCGACGAACTGGCGCTCGATGCGCCAGACGAGGCGCGAGTCGCCGCCAACGCGCTTCCTCCTATCGCCGCCGATTTGCTGCTGGGCGCGACCCAGGAGGCGCTGCGCAACGCGGGTCGCCATGGGCGTGGCGACGACCTACACCGTCGGTTGGCCGTGCGAATAACGCTTGCCGCCGATGATCGCGCGGTCACGGTGACGGTGCGGGATGACGGCGTTGGACTGCAATCAGAGCGAGTGCGCGCTGGCAAGGCCGAAGCTGAGGTTACTTCATTCGTCGTCCAGCCGGTCGATTCTGGAGGCACCCGCAGCGGGCTCTTGACGCACGGCGCCTTGATCGCGCTGATCGGCGGCACATTGACGGTGCATAGCGCCCCCGCCCAGGGGACCACCGTCACGATTCGCGTCCCGCGCGTCGGGCCTGGGGCTGGTGGCGCGCTCGACCTTCCCCAGAGCCAAACCTCCCCGTAGATGTTGCCGCATGCGTGCCACAACCGTCTGGTACAATGGGACAAAGGCGTCGCTGAGGTTTGTACCATGCGCGCCATAGGTCTCTTCCAGCGGCGCTCAGGCCGTGCGGAAGCATTTCTGTCGTTCAGGAGGAGTTTGTGGCGAACCAGACCTATCAACCCACGCTTGGCGAACGCTGCCTAGCCGAACTGCTGGGCAGCTTCTTGCTTACCTTTGTCGGAGGCGGCGTCGCAGCGGATGTTGCCCTGCTGCATCGCAACGCCCACGGCGCTTCGATACCAACCGCCGATTTAGTGCTGGTCGCGCTGGCGCATGGACTGATTCTCTTTGTCATCGTGGTGATCTTCGGCAAGACTTCGGGCGCGCATGTCAATCCAGCCGTAACACTCGGCCTGGCCTCGATCGGTCAGTTCAAGTGGGCGGACGTGCCTGGCTTCCTCATCGCGCAGTTCGTCGGTGGCATTTTGGGCGCGCTGGCGATTCTGATCCCCTTTGGCCGTGACATCGCCTCGGTGGGGCTGTTGGGCCGCCCATCTCTGGCTGCAAATACCAACCTGATTCAAGGGTTGCTTGCTGAGGGTCTGGGCGCCGCCATTCTTGTCCTCGCGGTCGTCGCCACTGCTGTAGACAAACGCTCACCCGTTGGATGGGCCGGGCTCACCATCGGCCTGGCGCTTGGCGCCGGGATTATGCTGATTGGGCCAGCAACCGGTGCGGCGCTGAATCCTCAGCGCGCCTTTGGCCCCGATATCGTCAGTATCTTCTTTGGGGCTCCTGCGGTAGACTGGGTGGCCTTCATCGTCTGCTATCTGATTGGCCCCATTCTCGGCGGCATCGGGGCCTGCTGGCTCTACGCCCGCGTCTCGCGCCTGCCGCGCCCTGGCAAATAACGCGGATTCCTATCGCTCATAACATTGGTTCGGAGAGGCGCAAACCTCTCCGAATTTTTCTATGCGTGGGCGAGCGGCGACTCTTACGCTGGGCGGTCGTACACCTGCACTCCACTCGCCCCAGCGACGTAGACACGTTCAGTCATGCCGACAAAGAGGCCGTGGTCGATGACACCAGTAATCGCCTTGATTCGCGCCGCAATGCCGCCCGCATCCACGATCGGGCCAAACCAGCAATCGAGCACATAATTGCCGCCATCGCTGATAAAGGGCTCGGTGAGCGTGTCGCCGCCCGGCGCCATGCGACGCTGGACCGTCGCGCCAAGTGTCGCCAGCCGTCCGGCGGTGTGGCGCCAACCAAAGCGATCCACCTCGACGGGAATGGGATGCTGTGAGGCGAGCGCGCTGACCATCTTCGACTCATCAACGATGATAATTCGCCGCCGACTGGTGACGGCCACCAGTTTCTCGCGCAGCAGCGCGCCACCACGCCCCTTGACCAGATCGAGCGAGGGCAGAATCACCTCATCGGCGCCGTCGATGCTGAGATACAGCGTCACTACATCATCCAGCTCGGCCAGCGGAATACCCAGGCGTTGCGCCTCGCCGCGTGTCCGCTCGGAGGTGGCGACGCCAGTCACGCGCAGCCCCTGGCGAACCCGCTCGGCCAGCGCTTCGAGCATCAGGTCGGCGGTTGTGCCTGAGCCAAGGCCAATCGTCATGCCATCGGCGACATCATGCTCGACGGCCGCCTGCGCCGCCGCGCGCTTCCACGCCTGCCGTTGCAGTTCGTCCTGCGTTGGTTGGTCCGCCACACGTCCTCCTCATCGCTTGCTCGTGCTTGGGCTTATGATTCCAGCCCGCCGCCATGCCGCGACGCACTTACATCAGGGGAATCTGCCGCCCGCGTCCTTTGCCCGGAGGCATCCCCGCGCGAATACGCCTGGCCGTGACCCGGTCGTTGGCCGCTTCGGTCTCCAGCAGCGGAAATGCGCGGTGGAATCGCTGGTCGAATTCACGCGCGCGCTGCTGGATGTAGATGGCGCGCTGTTCGTGCGCAACGGCGTAGAGGTCCCGCTTGCGCTCGTCTGGGAGCGCGCTGCCCAGCAGATAGGCGAGCACGAAATCAGGCTTGCCCTTCTCGGCATAGCGCTGCGCCTGCTCGTCAGCATCAGCGCCCGCCGCCAGCTCCTCAGCCACGATATCGAGGATTGCCTGGCGCGCCTGCGAGCGATAGAGCGCATCGAACGCTGGCAAGGTATCGGTCGAATCTTCAGCCATATGCATTCCCGTCCTTTCCGCCACCCTCATCCTATTATAGCGACGGCAACGACGGAACGACGAGATGATCGCATCCTCTGTCTCAGACTATTATGGGCGGCGAATCAGGAGCGCTCCCGGCAGAATGCGCGCCTCGAAACGCCGCTCGGTGAAGACCTCACCATCGCAGTGGGCATGAATCGGCTGGTCAGCCTCCAGCGCAAGCGAACGGGCGAGGAGGTGGCGCACTTCGGGCTGATTGGTGTGCTTTCCCTGCTTCACCATCGGCAAAAGGCGCAGCGCCCGCATCTGTCTGGGCTTGACGATCAAACAGACATCGAACAGCCCATCGTTCGAGTCGGCGTTGGGATTGATGCGGAATCCACCGCCATAGGTTGGCCCGATGGTGACGGCGGCCACCGTATACGGACGCTGATCCTGCGCCGCGCCATCGAGCGAGACACGCAGCTGCGGGCAGCGATGGTACTGAAAGAGCAACTCGTAGACGCTGGCAGTCTGATAGAGCGCATTACCACGCAGCAGCGGCACCCGTTTGAGCTTCTCTGCCCGCGCCGCGACGTTCGCATCTAGCCCCACTCCCAGCGAATTGATGAAGAAACGGCCATTGACCGCGCCCGCATCCATCGGCGTCGGCGTGGCGTACAGGGCGATTTCGAGCGCCTGAAGCAGGTCGCGCGGCAACTTGAGCGTGTTGTAGGCATAGTCGTTGCCGCTGCCCGCCGGAACGATGCCCAGTGGCACGCGCTGCCCTGAGGCAAGGATGCCGTTGGCGACCTCGGAGAGCGTGCCGTCGCCGCCCACCGCAATGATCGAGCGGCCTGCACGCGCGGCATCCCCGGCAATTCGCTGTGCGTCGCCGGGAGCGCTGGTCAGCGCCAGCTCGCCACGTCCGCCCGCCAGCGTCTTTTCGAGCGGCGCGCGTAGCTTTGCGCTCCGTCCGCGGTTGCCCGCGGGATTGAGGATGACAATCGGCGGCTCGGAGGATAGCGCGGCTGGCTCAGGCAGCGACGAAGCATCTGGCCCACTCATCAGCGGTTCTCCCGTCTTTGCGGAGCATCCCGCGGCCCTCAGCGCCGTGAGATTGGCACATAGTGTACCGCGTTTCACCCGCCCAGTAAACCCTCTCGTTCACATACTTTGGGCCAAGGAAAATATCTACGTCTAATTGTACGTTATCCATTTCTACTTCGAGCGTTAGATATAGTGACGCTGCATGATGCAGATTGCTGATGCGAGCAATAGGACGTTTTCGCCTGTTCCCTGTCTCACTGCTCACGGTGTGGGTTGGAGACAACGGCTGCTCTCTGGAGCAGGAGGAATATCACCCGTGAAGAAGGCTATCCGAGTACTCGCAATCCTGCTCCCAACTCTAGCGCTGGCGGTGGCTGGCTTCGTCGTCGTACGCGGCGCCCACGCAAACAGCATCTGCACGCCAACCGGGTTTGTGCGCGATAACATCAACCTGACGGCGGCAATGGTCAACCCCACAGGCGCCGTCAGCGGCAACATCGACGCGACCGGCTGCAACATCGGCGTGTACTACGGTCCCGGCGCGAAGGGTAAGATCAACAACGCCAATATCCATGACGCCAACTATTTCGCTGTCGTCAACAATGGCGGCTCGGTTGATACTCTCAATTCGAAGATTCACGACATCGGCGAGCATCCGCTGAACGGCGCCCAGCACGGCGTCGGTGTGTACTTTGTGCTCGGCAGCGCAGCCTCGGGCAAGATCGAGGGCAACCAAATCTGGAACTACCAGAAGGGCGGCATTGTGGTCAACGGCGCGGGATCCTCGGCATCGGTCAAGAATAACACGGTGACGGGCCAGGGTCCGGTGAGCTATATTGCGCAGAACGGTATCCAGATCGGTTACGGCGCGGATGCCACCGTGATGGGAAACACGGTCACTGGCAACTCGTACACGGGTACCAGCACCGTCTCAGGAGGCATTATCGTAGTGGGCGGCCCCTGCTATGGTGAGGCGTACACTACCGGCACACAGATCGTTGGAAACACGGTCGCTAATAACGACGTGGGAATCTGGTTGACCAACATCGACAGCGATTGTGCATCGGCTCCCGCGACCGCGACGAACATCAAGGTGGTCAACAACACCATCAGCAACAATGCCGTGTCGAATAACTACGTCAGCCAGGGCTATCAGGCTGGCATCGCGGACCAGGGCAACAACGACAAGATCATCAACAACGACATATCGGGCGTCGGTTACACGCCGGACAATGTCCACTACCTGGTCGGGATCGATGGCGATACGTCGTTCACCAACCGCCCAAAGGTACACGCCAACACGGTCCCCTAGCAGCAAGGCCATTCCTGAACAGAGAGCGGTCTACCGCCTTTGCATGCCCTTCTCCTGCCTGGAAGGAGGGCATTGCGCTACTGCGGAAGCAGGCCACAGTTACTGCTTGCGGCTATCCGTTGCGCCCAGGGGATGTTTCGTTGGCGCGCCAGCGGGCCGGGGGTATTGTGGCGGGCAACGGCGCATCTGATCGGCAACCACCAGGACGCGCCCATCATCGAGCGGCGGAATGGTGATGGGAATCGGGTCGTGCAGCAGCGCGCCCAGGACTGCCGCCGCACGCTCGCCAGCGGCTAGCTCCGCAGTCAGGTCGCCTTTCTTGGGCAGCACGATGCGGCAACTGGTGTAGGTGAATGGGCAGCAGTATTCCAGCAGCGTGGGAAGCGCCGCGACCGCCCGCGCCGTCACAAATTGATAGCGGCTGCGCTCGCCCGGCTGCCGTATCAACTCTTCGGCCCGCCCATGCACGGGCTGCAGATTCTCCAGCCCAAGCGCCGCGATAGCTTCCTGCTGGAAACGAACCTTCTTGCCGGTGGCGTCGAGCGAGGTAACCTGCCAGTGAGGAAAGGCGATGGCCAGTGGCAAGGCGGGAAAACCCGCCCCACTGCCGATATCCAGTACGCGCTGAGGAACCTTCCACAGGTGCGGCGGCAGAGGCAGCACGCAGGTGAGCGAATCCAGGAAGTGGCGCGTCTCGATCTCCGCTGGATCGGTGATGGCGGTCAGATTGACGCGCGCGTTCCATTCCAGCAGCAGCGCGCGCAACTGTACGAACCGCTCGATCTGCCTATCATCGAGTGGGATACCCATCGCCGCGGCTCCCGCCTGCAAGAGCAGGAGCCTATCGGATTCGTCAGTCACAGAGAGTCCATTTCGGGCATCTGGTTCCCCCTCTCCTGTGGGAGAGGGGGAATAGGGGGAGAGCTCAACTCACGCGCTTCTGTTTATTGCTCAGGTAGTCGAGCAGCACGTATTCGCCCAGGTCGTCCGGGCTGGTGAAGAACGCGCGTCCCCGGTTGATCGTCGCCATCTGATTGACGAAGTGCTTCAGTGTGGGATCGTCCCACAGCATGAACACGTTGATGGTGATGTTTTCGCGGGTAGCCCGCTTCACCTCGCGTAGCGTCTGAAGCATCGCCTCGGGTGGCGGCGGCCAGTCGAAGACCCAGTGGCCGCCCATCTGATAGACCGAGGGGCCGCCATCGGTAATCATGATGATTTGCTTGTTGACGCCGCGTGACCTCCCAAGCAACTGGCGGGCCACCATCAGTCCATGCACCATGTTCGTACCCTGCACATGGTCCCACTCGCCGATCTCGATCAGCTCCTCGGCCTTGAATTCGCGCGCCATATTGGAAAAGCCGACGAGATGGAGGTCGTCACGCGGGAACTGGCCGCGAATCAGGCTCTCCAGCGCAATGGCGACTTTCTTGGCCGGATGCCAGAGGTCGTTGAGCAGCATGCTCCAGCTCATGTCGAGCATCACGACGGTAGACGACCGCGTGACGAGTTCGGTGCGATAGACCTCGAAGTCGTCGCGATCCAGCCGCGCGGGCGTGCCTGGCCCGTTGCGGTTGACGCTATTCATCAGCGTCTTTTCGAGGTTGAGGTGGAAGGGATCGCCAAAGGTGTAGGGCTTGGTGTTTTCGTCGCGCTCGCCACCGTAGCCGCGCTCCGGCAGCTTATGATGCCCGAAGGCGTCGCGCTTCAACTTGGCGAAGATGTCTTCGAGCGCCTTCTGCCCAATTCGCCGGATGCCGCGCGCGGTCAGTTCTAGCCGCTCGCCGCTGTGGCGAATGTAGCCGTCCTCTTCGAGCTGACGCATCATCTGCTGCAACTGGTCGAGCGCCTGGGCCTCTTCCTCGCCAACGAGGTTGCGCATCTGCTCGGGGTCAAGCCCGTCGATTTCGCCAGAGCGGCGCGCGGCGCGCAGGTTGTTCTCCAGGTCGTCCATCTCCTGCAACATGCCCATCAGATGCATCGCCTCGGCCAGCGAGACCGGCTCGTCGCCAGTCAGCGGGAAGCGAGTGCGGCGGCTCGATGGCGCGAGTTGCTCCATGTTCATGGCAAGTTCAGCCAGATCCACACGGAGCCGGTCATCGCCGATCAGGCTGTCCACCATCTCCTGAAGCTGCTGGCGCTGCTCCGGTGACATGCTTTCCATTAGCGCCTGCATCTGCGCCTGCCGCTGCGCCATCTGCTCGATCAGGTCGTCAAGCGAGTTGACACCAGGGAAGAAGTCGCCATACTTCTGCATGAAGCTATCGAAGTCTGGCTCACCACCCTCGGCACGCTCGCGTAGCATCTGATTCAGCTCGCGCACCATCTCGCGCATGCGGGCCATATCTTCCGGCGTCATGCTGGAAAGCGCCTGCTGCATGCCCTGGAAGTATTGCTGCATAATCTGCTGCTGAAGCTGCTGGAGCAGTTCCTGGAACTCCTGGCGCGCCTGGTCGTCCATGAAGTCGTAGTCCGAGAGCGACTTGATCTGGCCGCCGGGATCGCGCGGCAGGTCTTCCAGATATTGCAGCTTGCGGTTGGCGATGTTTTCGAGCATGCGGCGCAGGGTATCGTTATCGAGATCGCCTGAATTACCAGACTCCCCCGCTTGCCCCTGCTGCCCCTCCTGACCTGGCTGGCCAGATGCCCCAGCTTCGCCGCGCTGGCCGCTTTGTTGGCCGCTTTGTTGGCCGCTTTGTTGCTGGGACTGCCCACGCTGGCCGCCCGGACTTCGTTGGCCTTGCTGGCCGTTCTGTGATTGCGCGTCGGGCTGCTCCGATCCTGGCTCACCCGATTGTTGCGAGCCGGGCTGCTGCCCGCTGGCGTCGTCCAGCCGCCGCTGGATGCCCTCACGCTCCAGTTGCTTGATGTGCTCGAGCTTCTGCATGATGTCATCCATGACACCGTTCAGGTTGTAGCGCTGCATGCGCTGCTGGCGCATCTGCTTCAAGCGCTCCATCATATCCTTGAGGCCCATGCGGTGTTCGCCGTTGCGCCCCATGAAGCCCTGCTGCATCAGCCGATTGAGCGCCTGACGCAACTCGCCCGATTTCATATACTCATCCGAGAGCGCATCGAGCACGCTCTCGGAATCCAGATCATCGAGCCGCTGGGTGCCATCCCAGCGCGAATACCGAAATGGCCGATGCGAGCGAAATCTATCGAACAGTGCGGACATCTCGCACTCCATCCTAACGCTAACGCCGGTAGCGTGTGTGTCCCGCGACCTCGTCTTTGTTGAGGCGCTTATTGACATGCAGCCCTTCGAGAATGAACTCGACGGCTGCCGCGACCGTGGCCGGACTGCCATGCGCATTGAGTTTGCCGACAGCCGCCTTCAGGCCGCCAACACGTGACATCTGATTAACATATTCCATCGCGGGCTGCATGTCTGAGGCGCGAACGCTCAGCCCCTTCTCGAAGCCCGCGACAAGTTGATCGAAGTCCGCCACATCGAAGTACTGGCGGAAGACGGCGATGATCGACTGGCGCACCAGTTTCTCGATAACGGTGTCTTCACGTACCTCGCCAATGGTGTCCAGTTCGATTTTGCCAGCCGTCGAGGCAATCACCGCGCTCAAATCGCTGACGCGCGGCACGGCCTGGCGCTCTTTGAGGCGAATGGCGCGGCGGACAGCATTGCTCATCACGTTCTCGTAGTTGGTGATCGAGACACGCACACTGACGCCTGACTTCTGGCTGATGTCGGGGCTGCGCCGCGCGAGGTGCGTAATTTCCGCCAGAATCGCGCGCATGTAGTCCGGGTAAATCGTCTCGATACCTTCGAGGTCGAAGGGACGGCTCTCCGCCTCCATGATCGCTATCTCGTGCTCGGTCGTGCGCGGATAGTGGGTACGAATCTCGGAGCCGAGACGGTCTTTCAGCGGCGTGATGATGCGCCCGCGATTGGTGTAGTCTTCGGGGTTGGCGCTGGCCACGACAAAGACATCCAGCGGCAGGCGAATCTTGTAGCCGCGAATCTGCACGTCGCGCTCTTCCATGATGTTGAGCAGACCCACCTGTATGCGCTCGGCAAGGTCGGGCAGCTCATTGATACAGAAGATGCCGCGATTGGTCCGCGGGATCAGCCCGTAGTGAAGCGTGAGTTCGTCCGAGAGGTAACGCCCTTCGGCCACTTTAATCGGGTCAACTTCGCCGATGAGATCGGCGATGGTAATGTCGGGCGTGGCCAGCTTCTCGCCGTAGCGGCTCTCGCGCGATACCCA
Organism: Ktedonobacterales bacterium; assembly: GCA_036273675.1. Lineage (GTDB taxonomy): Bacteria > Chloroflexota > Ktedonobacteria > Ktedonobacterales > JADMIN01 > DAHUXT01. The sequence goes on from DASUHD010000075.1 coordinate 23,010, forward strand.
GTGAATCGGCGTCTCATCGCCTTCTTCGGCCACGCGGTCGCGGCAGGCGCGGCAGACGGGATGGAGCGGGTCATCGTTGATCTCGCAGCCGATGATGGTTGGCGTCTCGTCATCAAGCAGGTTGATCAGGCTGCGCGCGATACGCGTCTTGGCCTGGCCGCGCTCGCCGAGCAAGATAATATCCTGGCCGGAGAGGATGGCGTTTTCGACCTGCGGAATGACGGACTCTTCGTAGCCGACGATGCCCGGGAATAGCTCATCCCCGGCGCGCATCTTTCGCATCAGATTCTGGCGCATCTCGTCCTTGACCGAGAGAACGCGATAGCCACTGTCTCGAAGTTGTCCTATGGTTGCGGGCTTGCTGCTATTTGGCATGCGATTGAAAGGCTCCTCGGTATGCTAGCCCATCCGCTTTCATGCGCGCACGGTACAACGACAGGCGCACTCATCCAGCGGGGGAACAAAACAACATCGGATTGTGGGTCAGGTGACAGGTGTGGCCCGGTTGATAGATGCAGTTCGCGATGAACATCATTGATTGGGGGCAGAACGCAGATGCCTCCGTGCCCTGCATTCTATGTCGCACGGAGGGCGCGATGCAAGGGCGCCGCTGAGGTAATGGCGAGCAGAGCGCTCGTGAAGGCGAAGAAATTGGCTGGCGGCTGAGGCGGGAACGAAGAGATATCCCCCACCCCAGTCCAGGGAGGGGAACAGCGCCACTGTGGCTATGCACTACTGGGATGGAAGCGTCAGTGTCAAAATGTTCAGCCCGATATAGAGAATCGTGAACAGCACGGAAAGCCCGAGGCTGATGGCCGAGAGGACGATACCCGTCACAGCCATACCGTGCCGAGTCACGGACTTACGCCCCAGGATGCCCATAACCAGCCCAATGATACCCGTCACGATGGCGATGAACCCGAAGCACGGGATGAAGGTGAACACAATGCTGATGATGCCCAACACCAGGCTTGTCACGGCCTGCCCCGCGCCTGGATCTGGTGGCGCGGCGACGACATAGGGATAAGGCGCTGGCTGCATATAGATATTCGGCGCGCCATACATTGGCGTCCCTGGCTGCCCCGGCGGAGGAGGATACGGAGCGTCGCCGTATGAAGGGGGCGGAGGATAAGCGCCAGGCTGCGCATAGCCTGGATATGATGGGTCGGGCGGCTGCCCTTGCCACGGCTGATTCTGCGGGGGATAATCGCCATATGGAGGCTGGCTACTCATGCTGTCGCTCCTGACCCACTTGCTGGCCCTGAACCTGTAGCGCCAGGTTCCTGTTGCTTTACCGCCAGTATACCACCGTCATCTACGTAGTACATGGTCTGACGGTTGCTATTGCGAACGTGCGATCAGCATGAGGAGACATATGAGATCGCAAGAGGGAGCGCTGTCGTCGCAGCGAATACAAATATGGAGAAGCGCCAACGAGCGTTTAGGCTAATCGCGTGGCTTCCGGCCAGTGCAGGCCCAGCAGCGTGTCATTGCTGGATGAAGCGATAGGTGGCGGCGTGAGAGCGGCTGGTGGCACACTTCGCAGACGCCATATGTTCCCTGCGACGCGCGCTGAAGGGCATGTTGGGTCTGACGCAACTCGTCTCGCAACAACTGCTCTAATGCGCTCCGCAGCACGACATCCTCGCTTCGCGCGGACGGTTCTTCGAGATCGCACAACGCCAGCAGCAACGCAACGTGTTCCTGTTCGAGGCGGTTGATTGCCGTGATCAACGCGCGCGCGCGGCTGTTTGTCGTCTCGAGGCGTATATTCACGCCGCGCATTCGTCCGATTCGCGCGCCAGACGTGCCAGGCGTTCGTTGATGGGGTTCGCCGTCGCCGGTGGCGTCTGTCTCACTCTGATGGGCCATGCGATCCACTGTAAAGCTCCTTAAAACCTGCACATCCCGCCTGCATTCGACTTCCAGTTGCCCGGCGGTTCTACCCGCTACAACGAAGGCCGCGACGCTGAGGAACGCCATCCCCACAAAGTCGTCCCTGACCCGAGTTGAAACACAGACTTCAGGGGATGATGGATAGCTTCGACCACCCGCATAGTATCACGTGCGCGGTCGTGCCTGCACACTTGCTTTGTCCAAAGCCATGTCAATAGGTGAATGGCCGCGGATAACGCGGATGACGCAACCAGCCACTGGTGTGCTCGTTTGACAGGTTTTCTCTGGTGCGCCTATACTGCCAGAGGTAATGCTGGCGAAAACCGGCCAGAAATTGGCTTCCGCGCGTGTTTCCCGGATGACCTCCAGTGGCTGAGACCGCGCACCTAGAGCCTGGACTAGAATAGACGATATACCCGACCGACGACGCGCTTCGGTGCGCGCGGCATACACGCACAGCAGATGAGGATGGGCATGACGACACACAACGGCGACGCAGAGGATACCGGCGCAACGGAGTTCGAAGAACAGCCAACCACAGACGCGGATGTTTCCCCGGGCGGCTCAGGAGATTTGCGGGCGGCCCTGGCGGCGGCGCGCGCCGAGGCCGAACAATACAAGGACAAGTATCTCCGCGAGTATGCGGAGCGCGAAAACTTCCGCAAGCGCCAGGAGCGTGTGGTGCAGGACCGCGAGCGGCGCGCCAAGCGTGATGTGCTGCTCGCCGTGCTGGACGCGCTCGACAATGTGGATCGCGCCATGGCGCACCAGGAGACCATGGACCGCGAAGGCTTCCAGCAGGTCGTTCGCATGCTGCACTGGCAGTTGAACGAGATGCTCAAGAGCGAGGGGCTCTCGGTCGTGCCGACGGTGGGCGAGCCATTCGACCCGTACGTACATGAGGCCATCGAGCAGGTGGCGTCGGATGCCTATGGCGAGGGAACCGTCGTCGAGGAAGTGCGTAAAGGATATAAGCAGGGCGATGACACTCTTCGTCCGGCGCGTGTGAAGGTGAGCTCTGGCGCGGGCGCCTGAGCGATTGCTGGAGCAGCGGTGAGAACGCATGGACTCGAAAGACTATTACAAGACTCTAGGCGTCAGCAAGTCCGCGGATACCGAGGACATTAAGAAGGCCTACCGGAAGCTGGCGCGCAAATATCATCCCGATGTCAATCCGGGCAATAAGACCGCAGAGGCTCGTTTCAAAGAAATCAACGAGGCGTACGAGGTGCTGTCTGATCCCGAGAAGCGGCGCAAGTACGATTCTCCGGGATTTCAGGATATCTTCGGCGGAGCGCGTACCGGTACACGTGGCCGCACCACGGTACCACCAGACTATGCCGATCCGACGGGCTTCTCCGACTTCTTCGAGACGCTCTTCGGGCGCGGTAACCGACGCACCACGACGGATACCGGCACGCGCCCAAACACGACGCGGCGCCCCGATACGCCGGTCGCGCAGCCAGGCGAGAATATCGAGCAGCCCATCGAAATATCGCTGCGCGATGCCTACAACGGAACTACCCGCTCCTTCACCGTAGAGGTCACAGAACCGTGTCCAGTCTGCCACGGCACTGGATTCGTGGGTACGCGCGTCTGTGCGACATGCGGTGGCGCAGGCACAACCAGCCGCACGCGCAAGCTGGAGGTGCAAATCCCGCCAGGGGTTGACACTGGCTCAAAGGTACGGGTGAAAGGCGCCGGGCAACCAGGCGTGAGTGGCGGCCCCGCAGGTGATCTCTTTCTGCTGGTGACAATGGCCCCTGATCCCACCTTCGAGCGGAAAGGTGACGACCTGCTCACCGATGTTCAGGTACCGCTCTCGATTGCGGTGCTGGGGGGCGAGGCGCGCGTAGAGCCACTGGACGGCAAGCGCGTGATGCTCACTATTCCGCCAGAGACGCAGAACGGCCAGACGTTTCGGCTGGCGGGCAAGGGAATGCCCAAACGGCGCGACGGCGGCTTTGGCAATCTGCTGGTGCGCGTGCAGGTCGTGCTGCCTCAGCGGCTCTCTCCGCAAGAAAAGCAGCTCTTCGAGCAACTGGCGCAACTGCGCCCAACTGCTTGAGGCCATGCATGCATCTACCCGCTCCAGCGTGTAACGGAGCGGGTATTTTGTGTTGTGTGCGAGATGTGACAGGGTGAAGGAAAGCTGGCCAGAAATATTGTTGGACACGCGATATAATATGATAGTCGGCACGTCCAGCGATGGTTCTGCTATGGAGTTCTTCGGGCAGAATACTGGCGCTCTCTCGTGCAGGCGCCATGTGGCATTGCATACGACGCACATCAGCAATGATCGGGCGGCGGGGGCATTTTCATCTTCATTATTTCTCTTCGCAGCTAGCGGCGCACCACGGGTGGTACCAGTGCGAGCAGGATGGAGCTATGTGCTACGACGGGCGCACGACGTCCGGGCAGGCAAGAAAGAAAGGCAGAAAGGCAGCCCGTAGATGAGTATTACAAGCGTGCAGCGTGGCCCGCAGGTCACAAACGTTGAGGACAGTCCGGCAGGGATCAATAACTTCGTCATCGTGGCCGCGACCGTCAACGGTTCAGGCAGCCAGACCGCGAACAACTGTCTTCTCCGGGCGCTCTTCAAGATGGGCATACCCGTGACGGGCAAGAATCTTTTCCCCTCCAATATCCAGGGACTGCCGACCTGGTTTCAGATTCGACTGAGTGAGGATGGCTTCGTCGGGCGGCGCGATACCTGCGAGGTGCTGGTAGCGCTGAATCGCAGCACCGCAGCCGAAGATATCTCCAAAGTCTCGTCCGACGGCGTGGTCATCCTGCCCAGCGAGTGGAAACTGCCCGAAGACCGCAGCGATGTCACCTACTACACTCTACCTGTGCAGCAGATGGCGAAGGACTCCGGCGCGAACGCCGACCTGCGTCCATACGTCGCAAATATGGCCTATGTGGGCGCGCTCGTCGAACTGCTGGGCATCGACGCCGACGAGATCGAGGCCGCGCTGATGAACCACTTCGGCGGCAAGCGCAAGGCAGTCGATCTCAACTTCGGCGTCGTTAAGGCAGCCATCGAGTATACGCGTACGAACATCACCAAGCGCGACCCGTTCCGCGTGCAGCGCTCGAACAAAACAGCGGGCAAGATTCTGATCAACGGCAACTCGGCCGGAGCGATGGGCGCGGTCTTCGGCGGTGTAAGCGTCGTCGCCTGGTATCCAATTACCCCCTCCACCAGCCTGGTGGACGCGCTGACCGATTACGCGAAAGGCCTGCGCGTTGATAAAGAGACGGGCGAACACACCTACGCCATTGTCCAGGCGGAAGACGAGATTGCCGCGATTGGCATGGTGGTCGGCGCGGGCTGGGCTGGCGCGCGGGCGATGACCTCAACTTCTGGGCCGGGTCTCTCGCTGATGACGGAATACGCGGGCTATGCGCACTTTGCCGAAGTTCCCGCGGTTATCTGGGACATCCAGCGTATGGGGCCGAGCACTGGCCTACCAACGCGCACCTCGCAGGGCGATATCCTGATGGCCTACTATCTGGGCCACGGCGATACCCGCCACGTATTGCTGCTCCCCGCGAACATGGAAGAGTGCTTCGAGAGCGGCTGGCGCGCGTTCGACCTGGCGGAGCGGCTGCAGACGCCGATCTTCGTGCTCAGCGACCTCGATCTGGGCATGAACCTCTGGATGAGCCAGCCATTTACCTATCCCGACAAGCCATTTGATCGGGGCAAGGTGCTCAGCGCGGAGGAGCTTGCCAAACTGGGCGGCTTCCATCGGTATGAGGACGTGGATGGCGATGGCGTCGGCTACCGCACCATTCCCGGCACCGATAGCCCATACGCGGCGTACTTCACCCGTGGCAGCGGCCATAACGCCGAGGCGCAGTACACCGAGCGCGCCGACGAGTGGCAGGCGAATCTGGCCCGACTGCACCGCAAGTTCGAGTACGCGCGGACGCTGGTTCCGAAGCCAGTCGTTGACGAGGTCGCGGGCGCTGAGATAGGCATCATCTCGTATGGCTCGAACGATTCGGCCATCGCAGAAGCACGAAGCATGCTGACGAGCCGGGGAATTCAGACGAGCTATCTGCGGCTGCGCGCCCTGCCCACCACCGAGGAGTTCCAGCGGTTTGTTGCGAAGTATCCGCGACATTACATCGTCGAAAACAACTTCGATGCGCAGATGGCGAAGATCCTGCTGACTGAGGCGCCCACGCATGCCGCCCACCTGAAATCCGTGAATCAGTGCGATGGCCTGCCACTGACGGGCCGCTGGATCGCACAGTCCATTCTCGAGCAAGAGCGATAGGAGCGATCACGATGGCAATCCAGGAACCTCCGGCCCAGGGTACGAACCTGATCGGCCTGACGAAAAATGACTACAAGGGGCGCCCGTCTACGCTCTGCAAGGGGTGCGGCCACGACTCGATCTCGGCCCGCATCATCTCCGTCGCCTATGATCTCTCGATCCAGCCAACCCAACTGATCAAGCTCAGCGGTATCGGCTGCTCCAGCAAGACGCCCGCCTACTTCCTCAGCCAGTCACATGGCTTCAACGGGCTGCATGGGCGCATGCCTTCGATGGCCACCGGGGCGCTCCTCGCCAACCACACGCTCAAAGCTGTTGGCATCAGCGGCGACGGCGATACGGGCAGCATCGGCCTCGGCCAGTACATCCACATGGTGCGCCGCAACGTGCCGGTGGTCTATATCGTCGAGAACAATGGCGTCTACGGGCTGACCAAGGGCCAGTTCTCGGCCACGGCGGACGAGGGTCAGCAGCTCAAGTATGCCGGGCTGAATGAACTGCCGCCCATCGACGTCTGCATGGAGGCGCTTATCGCCGACTGTGGCTTCGTGGCGCGGTCGTTCGCTGGCGACCCACGGCAGGTCGAGTCGCTGCTGAAGGCGGCGCTCAGCCACCGTGGCACAGCAGTGCTCGATATCATCAGCCCATGCGTCTCGTTCAACGACCACGAGGACTCCACCAAGAGCTATGCGTGGGGCAAGGCGCACGAGGAGGTCGTCTCGGACTTCAGCTACATTCCATTCCGTGACGAGATCACTGTGGACTACGAAGAAGGCGAGACCGCCGATGTGACGATGCATGACGGCGCGGTTATCCACCTTAAGAAGCTCGACGGCAGCCATGACCCGCGTGACCGCATGGCCGCGATCCGCCTGCTCGACGAGGCCAAGGCGAAGCAGGAGTTCATCACGGGCCTGATCTACATCAACGAGGAGCGCCCCGCGCTCAATGAGCTTGAGCGGCTGCCCGAGACGCCCCTGGCGCATTTGAGCACTGACAGGCTCCGCCCATCACGCAGCGCGCTCGACGAGCTGATGGCCGGGCTGATGTAGACGATTCACAGGATTTGCACATAGAAAAGAAGCCGATGGGGTGTCTTGCCTCTTCGGCTTCTGCATTTTCCTCATTGTCCCAACGAGAACCGTTGTGGCGACAGCCTGTGACTTGCTGATGAACAGAGCTGTCTCTGTCAGACGAAGGGATGTCGAGATCAATGGAGCCTTTCACGGCGATTGAGACCAACAGACTGCGCTTGAGACACTTTCGGGAAGATGACTGTGCGCCTTTCATGGCGTATCGCAATGACCCCGAAGTCGCCAGATACCAAAGCTGGGAAGGGATCACTGAAGCGGAGGCGCGCGCATTGATTCAAGACGTGAAGGAGATCCAGCCATGGACGCCGGGAGAATGGCTTCAAATCGCCATCGAACTCAAAGAAACCGGACTACTGGCGGGCGATTGCGCCTTCAAGATTGAAGAGGATGACGAGCGCCAGGGTGAAATCGGTTATACGCTCGCGCGCGCCTACCAGGGGCGTGGTATCGCGTCGGAAGCCGTCTCGTGCATCCTGGAATACGCGTTCGCGTCGCTCGGATTGCATCGAGTGATCGCGATTACCGATGTTGAGAATGCCCCGTCTGTCGCCCTGCTTGAGCGGCTTGGCCTACGCCGCGAAGGGCATTTTCACCAGAACGTCTGGTTTAAGGGCAAGTGGGGAGATGAGTATCTTTACGCCATGCTGCAAGAGGAATGGCAGCACATGCACAGCACGAACAAGCCTGTTGTGAATGGATGATAACGCGCAGTTCCGTGATTGCGGCGGGAAGCGGCAGATATTCTCCGCTAGATTTCTGCCTTGTGGTGCATCCTGTTCCTGGTGATACAATGCCGCTGTGCTTCCAGGTCTCGCTGGCGCAATAACATCTGGGGAGGAACCGCTTACGGCCAAAAACGAACGGGTCATCAATCTGCGCGCGGAGCAACGTCCCGAACGCGCGTATCTTATTGCGGTAGACAACGAGAGCGAAGAGTCGCTCTGGAGTGCCGATGATTCGCTGGAAGAGCTGGCGGCGCTGACGCGCACAGCGGGCGCGGAGGTCGTCGGCTCGGGCGTCCAGCGGCTGAAATCGGTGAATCCGACCCTCTATGTCGGCAAGGGGCGCGCGCAAGAACTGGCGATGCTTCGCGAGGAGTTGGACTTCTCTCTCTTAATCGTGGATGACGAGCTGGCGCCAACGCAGCAGCGCAATCTTGAGAAGACCGTGGGCGCGCGCGTGATCGACCGCACCGCGCTCATTCTCGATATCTTCGCCCAGCATGCCCATACCCGCGAGGGACAGCTTCAGGTGGAGTTGGCACAGCTCGAGTATCGTCTGCCACGGCTGGCTGGTAGCTCGCGCGGCGAGTTGTCGCGCGTGGGCGGCGGGTCACGCGGGTCCGGCGGCGGCGGTGTTGGCGGCGCGATTGGCGTACGCGGCCCCGGCGAGACAAAGCTGGAGATGGACCGCCGCAGAATCCGCTCGCGCATTGCCGAGTTGCACCGTGATCTGGGGATGGTTCGCCAGCAGCGCAGCCTGCAGCGGCAACAGCGCGAGGCACGCGCCATTCCGGTCGTCGCGGTAGTCGGCTATACCAACGCGGGCAAGTCCACACTCTTCAATACGCTAACCGCGGCGTCGGTGCTGGCCGAGAACAAGCTCTTCGCCACCCTCGATCCGACGACCCGCTATCTGACGCTGCCCAGCCACCAGGAGGTGCTGCTGACCGATACCGTTGGCTTCATCCAGAAGCTGCCGACGACGCTGGTCGCGGCGTTTCGCGGCACGCTCGAAGAGGTGGTCGAGGCGGATGTGCTGCTGGAAGTCGTTGACGCCACACACGAAAACGCCATCGAGCAGAGCCAGACGGTAGACGACGTGTTGCGCGAGCTTGGCGCCGCCGAGAAGCCGCGTGTCACCGCGCTCAACAAAGTGGATCTGCTCGACCATCCCGACGAGGTTGACCTCTCGCTCTATCCCAATGCCGTCGCGGTCTCGGCGCGCACCGGGGCGAATCTCGATCTGCTCTTGCGAAAACTGGGCGAGGTGCTTGCCGACGAGATGGTTCGCTACACGGTGCTGCTGCCCTACGACCGTGGCGATATGGTCGAGGTGTTTCATCGGCGCGGCCATGTCATGCGGCAGGAGGCCCAGGAGACGGGCACGCTGATCGAAGGCACGCTGCCCCGGCAGATTGTCGCGGCCTTCGCGCCGTGGCGTGTGGCTCCCGCAGCGTCCCGGCGCGCCGCACACCGCCAGCGCGTACGCGAGAACCGGGCAGAGCCGCAGCCACAACCGCAACAGACCATGTGAGATATTGCAGTATCCGGCCTCCTGCCCCAAGACCTGGCCAGTCGCGTGCGAGCGCATTGTCGCTGGCCAGGATCCCGATGAGTTCGTCTGGGACAGTATGTCCCGCGCCGCATGTCGAGAAGGGACATAGTTTCTCGCCACAAACAGGGCCGCTGCCTCATGCGGCCCATCTCTTTTCCAGATATCTTTGATACAGACGCAGCGTCTTGACCGCTTTGATGTATCACGATTCATCTGGAGGGGATTGACATGTTGACCTACGAGAACCCGCGTGCAGTCGGCGAGCCTATGTCTCGCCGGGGCGTAGGGTCCTGGCTCAGACGACATCCACTGACAGGCTATTTCGCGCTTGCCTTTCTCGGCACGTGGCTTACGCTCACGCCAGTGGTGCTTTCGAAAAATGGTATCGGGCTGCTTCCATACGAGACGCCAACACTGGTCTTCGTTGTGCTCTTCATTTCGAGCGCGCTTTTGGGGCCAACACTTGCTGGCTTTGTGATGACGGCTTTGCAGACAGGAAAACCCGGCGTGCGCCAGTTGTTCAGGCGCTACGTTCAGTGGCGTGTCGCGCCGCAATGGTATTTCCTGGTGTTCCTGGGCTATATCGTGCTCTACCTGGCGGCAAGCGCGATAGTGCTGGGAATGGCTCCGGTAGCTGGAATCGGCGCAAAGTGGGTGATGTTGTTGACGGCTTATCTGCCTGCTGTCCTCACCTTTAACCTGGTTACCGCACTTGGCGAGGAGCCTGGCTGGCGTGGGTACGCCCTGCCACGCCTGCAGCTCAAGTATGGTCCAGTTCGCGGCAGTCTGATCCTTGGGACCCTGCACGCGCTATGGCATCTGCCAGTGTTCTTCCTGCCTATGCTGGGATTCGGCCATTTCACCGTAAGCTTCTTCCTGACGTGGATTCCCGCGGTCTGGGCGACGACGATTCTCTGGACATGGATCTTCAATAACACTCGTGGCAGCCTGCTGATAGCAATCCTGTTGCATTCTGCCAGTGACGCCGCAGGCACGTTCGTTCTGGCGACACTGCTCGGTGTGACCAAGCTCGCGCTGCCCATTCAGAATCAGGTTGGCATCACCTTCGTGGTGCTCCTGGTGAGCATCGCGCTCGCGGTGATGTTGCTCACCAGGGGTCGTCTGTCGTACCGTCGTGAGCGAACGGAGCGCATTATCACTCCGGCTGCTATCGAGCAAGAGTTGCGCGAGGTGGCGTAGTACGCATCGGGTACGGAGGTCAGGTGCGTCATTCCCCTGACCTCCGCAATGAGTTCAGTAGGCGTCGACCACGCATACCGACCACGTATAATGCGACTGATCATCGTTGACTCGAGGTGAGGAGCGCAACCATGGAGCTGCCAACTCCATCAGCGGTTTCTTTAGAACCGCCACCGATTCCCGCAGGGCGCTTACGTGGCGGGTGGCTGCTGGCGGCGCGTGTCGGATGGCTGGCCGGTGTCGTGGTCGCACTGGCGCTATTTGTCGCCAGCGCTGTTGTTCGTATCAGGGCGGTTCAGGCGGCATGCCTGGATCCGACGTGTCCGAATGCGCATCTTCCGGCGGTGACGAGATCAGCACTTGATACGCTTGGTATCCGCTACTCTTTCCTGGCTGGCTACCTGATTGCGCTTGATATCGTTCTAGTACTCACCTTTGGGCTGGTGGCGATACTGATCTATCTGCGCCGCTCGGATGATCGCATCGCGCTGCTCGTCTCACTCGCGCTGGTCTTCTTCAGCACCGCTACCTTCACCGGGGCCACTGATGCGCTCGCGAAGGCGCAACCCGGTTGGCGCATACCGGTGCTGCTGCTGAATCTGCTGGGGTCAACAATCTTCATCCTGGCGCTCTATCTTCTTCCCGATGGACGGTTCGCGCCGCGCTGGACGCGCTGGGCCGCGCTCATCTGGATCGGTCAACAGGTGTTCCACTACGTCTTTCCTGGCTCCTGGGTGGACACTGGCGGCGATTCACCGCTTGTTGTCACGCTCGTTTGGGCAGCGCTGATTGGCAGTGTCATCTATTCGCAGGTGTACCGCTATCGTCAGATTTCTGGTTGGGCGGCGCGCCAACAGACAAAATGGATTGGATTTGGCGTCGGCATTGCCCTGGTGGGACTCATCATCGGTCGCGGATTGCTCATCGTGCTGACACCCATTGTGAGCGCATCGCAGATGCTCGTGATCCAGTTGATAACCGTCGCGGTAGTGGACGTGCTTATGATGGCTATCCCGGTGACGCTCGCCATTGCCATTCTCCGCTTTCATCTCTTCGACATTGATACCCTCATCAATCGCACACTGGTCTATGGCGCCTTGAGCGCATGCATTCTCGCTCTCTACGCTGGGGTCGTCAGCGGGGTCGGCCTCATTTTCCAGACGCGGGCAAACGCCTTCATATCGCTCTGCGCAACGGTCGTGGTGATCCTGGCTATCCAGCCCCTGCGCGAATGGCTCCAGCGTGGCGTCAACCGGCTGTTGTATGGTCAGCGAGAGGAGCCTTACGCTGTTCTCTCCGAACTGGGCCGACGGCTCGAAACAACGCTCTCGCCTGACGAAACACTCTCCACCATTGCTGAGACTGTTGCGCAGACGCTCAAGCTGCCATATGTATCAGTGGCGTTACGTGAAGGCGAGATTGAAACGACAGCCGCCAGCATTGGAGCGCCCACTGGCCGGGCGATCACGCTTCCTCTGTCTTACCAGGGAGAGGCGGTAGGCGCGCTGTTGCTCTGTCCACGCGCTGCTGATGAAGGCTGGACCACAAAGGAGCGCCGCCTGCTCGACGACCTCGCGCATCAGGCAGGTATCGCTGTCCATGCGGTGCGACTGCATGCCGAACTACGGCAAGCGCATGAGCGGATGGTACTGGCTCGTGAAGAGGAACGGCGGCGTCTCCGCCGTGATTTGCACGATGGCCTGGGACCTCAACTTGCCAGCCAGACGCTGACGCTCTCGGCCGCGCGCAAGCTCGTGCGAAGCGACCCAGACGCCACCGAGTCGCTGCTCGCGGAGGCGTTGCGACATGCGCAGACTGCCATCGCCGATATTCGACATCTGGTCCATGGGCTACGGCCGCCCGCGCTGGATGATCTGGGGCTGGCCGGAGCATTGCGCGAGCAGGCTGCCCAATACACTGCCGATGGCCTACGGGTTGTCGTCGAGATGCCAGAACAGCTGCCACCCCTGCCGGCGGCTGTGGAAGTTGCAGTCTTTCGCATTGCACAGGAAGCGTTGACCAACGTGGCCCGCCATGCCCAGGCGCATTCCGCGACGCTTCGACTCACGCGCAGCGACGTCACGCACGAACTTTCGCTGGAGGTTGTGGACGATGGCTGCGGACTTCGCCCTGACCGCCACGCTGGCGTCGGGCTGGCTTCGATGCGGGAGCGGGCTATGGAGCTGGGCGGCTCGTGTGTCATCGATGCCGTGCCATCGGGCGGCACGCGTGTGCTTGCGCGTTTGCCTTTGGTGAATTGAGCGTCCAAGGGGAATCATCAATGGAACCATTGCGAATCATGATTGCGGACGATCACCCCGTCTTCCGCTTCGGCTTGCGCGCGTTGCTTCAGGTGGAAGATGGTCTGATAGTCGCAGGGGAGGCGACCACAGGCGAGGAGGCCATTGCTCTTGCGACAACGCTTCGACCTGACGTCGTTCTCATGGATATCAATATGCCTGGAGTGAATGGCATCGAGGCGACCCGCCGCATTCTTGATGTCTCACCCGAGAGTGGCGTGCTCATTATTACGATGTTCGAGGATGATGCCTCGGTCTTCGCGGCGATGCGGGCAGGCGCTCGCGGGTATCTGCTTAAGGGGGCGGCAGGCGACGAGACAATTCGTGCGATCCGGGCAGTGAGCGAGGGAGAGGCAATCTTTAGTCCATCCGTAGCGCGCCGGGTGATCCAGTATTTTCAAGCGCCTCCAATCAGCAAACCCCACGCATTCCCTGAGCTTACCGACCGCGAGCGCGAAGTGCTCCAGTTGATCGCGCAGGGACTGACCAATGCGGCAATTGCCGAGCGACTCACGGTTAGCCCGAAGACGGCGCGCAACCATGTCTCAAACATTTTCAGCAAGCTTCAGGTCGCAGGCCGTGCCGAGGCGATTATCCGCGCGCGTGATGCCGGGCTGGGAACGTAGACCGTCGGCAATATGTGAACTTGCTCCTTTTCGAGCGAGCGCTGCGCCTGTACAATGTCTTCAACATCCACGGCCATATCGTCAGCCTGGAAGAGGAGAGATTCTATGGGCGCAATTGTGCTGTTCGCGTCTTCATTCCCCATTGACCTGCCTGACCAGATGCAGGGATTTCCTACCTCCATTATCATCGCGATCAATATCGCTCTAGCGCTGCTCCTCACATTGCTCGTGCTGTTCGTGATACGCATCATCCGTATCGGGCGTCGTCTGCGCAGCGTCAGTCGCGAGGGCCGCCGCATCTCAGCCGCCGATCAGGATCCGCTGCCACTCACCAGCTTCCGCCGCAACGGCGTGCCTGGCGACCCCTTGAACGTGCGCGTGATGGCGTCCGAGGCGCAGCTTGGCGCCGCGTTTGCCAATGCTGGCTGGTACCGCGCCGATGAGATTTCCTTCATCACCGCGTTGCGCATCTCGATTGATTCGCTGCTGGCGCGCAAATATAGCACAGCGCCCGTCAGCAATCTCTACCTCTTTGGCCGCCGCCAGGATATCGCCTTCGAGCAGCCGGGCCGGAGCGTGCGCGAGCGCGATCACGTCCGCTTCTGGAAAACGTCCACTCCCGACAAGCATGGGCGTCCGCTCTGGGTCGGTGGAGCAACGAAAGACATTCGCGTGGCGCTCTCGCCGCGCACCCATATGCCCACGCATCTGATTGCGCCCGATGTGGATACTGAGCGCGACTTCATGATCGAAGATCTCTCGGCGACCGGTTGGGTCGTTCACGTCGAATATGTCCCTGGTTTCGGACACGAAATCGAGCGCGACAATGGGGATGGTGGCAGATATCATAGCGATGGCGCGGTTGCCATGATGCAGCTGGCTGACGTGCCGGTGTTGCCATTCGCCGCGCAGGTCCGCGGACCAATACCGGCGCAGTTCGTCAAGAATGTGATCGCGCCGGTCTTTCGCAATCGGCTTCCCAAGAGCGGACGCGAGCGCGCCGCCAAGGTCCAGGCGGAGCGCGCCGCTAGCTCTTCTCGGTTAAAGAAACCGGGTGGATCATGAAGTCGAAGGCCATCCAGAAGCTCTTGGAGTGGCGATAGAACAGGAACGGCAGGGCGATCACCAGCGGAATGCCGATGCCCATGACCAGCACTGGCGACGCTTGCATGATCGCCAGCGGGATGGCGCCCGCCGCCGCCAGGAATTCCGCCACGACCAGGTTGACGGCTATCGCGCCGGTCCAGTACCCTTCCTCGCGCTCGAAGATCCAGCCACAGTTCGAGCAGTGATCGTTCATGGTAAAGCCATGGCTGAAGAGCTTGCCCCGCCCACAATAGGGACAGCGCAGGCGCAGCGCGTGCCAGAACAGACGATGCATCGGAACTTTATATTGATATTTATTCATGGACGACCGTTCCTTCCCTGCCGCGACATCCTTGCGCGACACGACTATTCACTCTTCATTATACCCCAAAATACCGCAAAATATCGCAATAGACTCAGGAATTACCGTCTTCCATCGCCTCCGCCGCAGAGGCGACTGGCGCAATACCCACATCGGGCAGGTCGCGGATATGATAGTCGTCGTTGTAGTGAACCAACCGCCAGCGAGAGGACCCAGTCGCCCGCTCGCGAAAGCCATCGCTCTGCTCCAATTCCCACTCGGTGATCGACGTGTTGTGGGTATAGAGCGCGAAAGGCGGCACGGTGAGCGTGTGAATCTGGAAGAAGATCATGATCGAGGCGTCGATGACGCCGCCGTGCGTCACCAGAACCACTGTCTTGTCAGCGTATTCACGCGTCACCCGATCGAACATCGTCCCAACGCGCAGGATGAACTCGCCCCAGTTCTCTCCATCAGGAGCAATGCGCGCGTAGGGCGTCTCGCGATAGTCGGGGATGGTATAGCGTTCCCGCAGCTCGCGGCTGGTCATGCCATCGACTTCATCACCCGCGCGCATCTCGTGCAGATCGTCGTCTGGAATGATTGGCAGGCCAAGCGCCGGAGCGATGATCTCGGCGGTCTGGCTGGCGCGTGCAAGCGTGCTGGCGAGCAGCGCATCGGCGCGAATCTCGCCGGTCTGAGCCAGCCGGTCACGCAACCGCTCAGCCTGAGCGTGTCCGCGTGGCGTCAGCCCTTTATCCCCACGCAGACCCGGTACCGTGCCAGAGCCATCATGGTCGATGTTAGAGTATGCCTCGCCGTGGCGAATGAGATACAAATGCGTCATGGTATCCTCTCGTAACTACTGGCAAATCCAGGTTGGATTACAGATTTGAGTTACACACGTTTGAGTTACACACGCCTTGGCCAGCATCCATCACCGGTCGCGAAGATGCGAGGTATCATTATAACGCAACAGCGTCCAGACGGATGGCTGGTTGCGCCAGGGACGTTGCTCCCAGGTGGTGATGCTGGCGTTTTCGGTGGCGAACCACGCATGTGGCGGTATGAGTGTATGCATGGCGAAGAAGACGAGAAATGTCGCGTGGATGACCCCGCCTGAGGTGATGAGCACGATGGTTTTGCCCGCATAGTCGCGTGTGACGCGGTCCAGCATCGTCCCCACCCGCAACACGAACTGCCCCCAATTCTCACCACCGGGCGACTTCGGACGGTAGGCCCACTCAGCAAAGTCGGCAATACCATAACGCTCACGCACCGCCTCGACAGGCAAGCCATCCGACTCGCCGGGGCGCAACTCGTGCAGATCGCCGTCGGGGATGATCGGCAAATCCCAGACGGGCGCGAGAATCTCCGCCGTTTGCCAGGCGCGGGCAAGGGTACTCGCCAGCACGACATCACTGGCAAGCTCACCAGACGCCAGCAGCCGGTCACGTAGTCGCTCCACCTGGGCAACACCACGCGGGGTCAGCCCACGGTCGCCCCGCATGCCGGAGACGACTCTGCCCTCATGCGGCACATTGGAGTACGCCTCGCCATGGCGGATGAAGTGCAGTCGTGTTGTGGACATCGGAGCGAACCCCTTACCATTTACAGGGACGATTCCTATCGCGCCACCGTCTGGCTCGCACTCGCCGAGGATTTGACCCGTTTCGCGCCGACGATCAACGGCAGCAGTTCGTGCAGCTGCTCTAGCCAGGCCAGCGACTCCGTCGAGAAGCGGTGGCGCGAGAGCCGTACCTCTCCCAGTTGCATGTGCGCGTCGCGCCCGTAGCGCTTCGTCAGCATGACGCGGTCGAGCGCGGTCGTGCGCCGCACCTTGAAGATAAGCTCGTTGCCGCGCGCGCTGACCGATTCGTAGCCCAGCGCCGCCGCCTCGGTCTTCAGCCGCACGATGCCCAGCAACGCCGCCACTGGCTCCGGCGGAACGCCAAAACGGTCCACCATCTCGGTCTCCATCGCCTCCACCTGCTCCGGCTCAGTCAGGTTCGCCAGCCGCGAGTAGAAGCTCATCTTCAGCGCTCGGTCGTTGATGTACTCATCCGGGATAAACGCGCCAATCGGCAGCTCGATGCTGACGACCGGCTGTAAGATCGGCGCTTCTTTGCGCGCGCCCTGCATCCGCGCGATCTCCTCAGCGAGGATACGCGAGTAGAGGTCGAAGCCGACCGAGTTCATATTGCCGGACTGCTCCGCGCCAAGCAGATTGCCCGCGCCGCGAATCTCCAGGTCTTTCATCGCGATGCGGAAGCCCGCGCCTAGCTCGGTCGCCTCGAAGATGGCGCGCAGCCGCTTCTCGGCGACTGGCGTCAGCTTCTGCTCCTTGTTGTAGAGGAAGTAGGCGTACGCCTGCTGCTGCGCCCGACCCACGCGGCCACGGAGCTGGTAGAGCTGCGAGAGGCCAAAGAACGCCGAGTTGTTGACGATGATTGTGTTGGCGTTGGGGATATCCAACCCGTTCTCGATGATCGTAGTGCAGACCAGCACGTTCGTCTCGCCCGCCGAGAAGTCGAGCATGACGTGCTCCAGCGCATCCTCCGGCATCTGGCCGTGGCCCACCGCCACCTTCGCCTCAGGCACGAGCCGCCGTATCTTGTCGGCAATCGCCTGGATGCCGCGCACGCGATTATGGACAAAGAAGACCTGGCCGCCACGGTCAATCTCGCGCAGAATCGCCTCGCGGATGAGGTCGTCGTCCGACTCGCGGATGAAGGTGCGGATCGGCAGCCGCTCCTGTGGCGGCGTCTCAATCACGCTCATATCGCGGACGTTCGAGAGCGCCATGTAGAGCGTGCGCGGGATGGGCGTCGCCGTCAGCGTCAGCACGTCCACCTCGGTGCGCATCTGCTTGAGTCGCTCCTTATGGGCCACACCAAACCGCTGTTCCTCGTCGATGACGAGCAGGCCAAGCTGCGCGAAGGCGACATCCTTCTGCAGCAGCCGGTGCGTGCCGATGACGATATCCACCTTGCCGTTGACCAGATCGGCCAGCACCTCGCGCTGCTCTTTCTCCGAGCGGAACCGGCTGAGCAGCTCAACGCGCACCGGATATGGCCGCAGCCGCTGGGCGAACGTGTTGAAGTGTTGCAGCGCCAGCACCGTCGTCGGCACAAGCACGGCCACCTGGCGCTGATCAAGCACGGCCTTGAAGGCGGCGCGCAGGGCGACCTCGGTCTTGCCGTAGCCGACATCGCCGCAGACGAGCCGGTCCATTGGGCGAGCGCGCTCCATATCCTCCTTGACCTCGGTGATGGCGCGCAACTGGTCGGGCGTCTCCTCGTAGGGGAAGCCTTCCTCAAGTTCCTGTAGCCAGGGCTGCTCGTCGTCCGAAGGGAAAGGGTGACCCGTCACCGACTCGCGGATACTATAGAGGCGCAGCAGATCGGCGGCGATATCGCGGACGCTCTCGCGGGTGCGCTGCTTGGCGCGCGCCCACTCCGCACCACCGAGCTTGCTGAGCGCGGGTACCGCGTCGCCCATGCCGATGTAGCGCGTGATGCGGTCGAGTTGATCGGTCGGGATGTAGAGCCGGTCGGTACCGGCATAGTGAATCAGCAGATACTCGCGGGCGACGCCGTCGCTCTCGATCTTGGTTAGCCCCTCGAAGCGGCCAATGCCATGCTCCTGATGGACGACGAAATCGCCGGGATGCAGCTCCGCCAGGAAGGAGGCGGGAGTCACCGCGCGCCGCTGCTCGCCACGCCGCTTCGACCAGCCAAATATCTCGGCATCAGTGAAGACGGTGAGCGCCAGCGAGCGGCTATGCCAGCCCTCTGGCAGACGGCCATGCACCACCTCCAGCGTGCCGGGTTCGGGTGGATCGGGCAGGTCTACCTCTGGCGAGACCATGACGATGCCGTTGTGGCCGAGCAGCGCCTCATCGCCGAAGAGTTCGGTCAGTCGCCGCGCCTGCATGCTCACCAACACCACCCGCTGCCGCTCGGCGAGCATCTTGCGCACCTCCTGGGCAAAGGCACGGGTACGCCCGCCATACGATGTCGCGGCGGTCAGGTCAGGCGCAAGCGCGCTGCCGTTGGTCGGCTCATCTACCTCGGCGATCAAACTGGCGAAGTGGGCTTGTAGTGGCGTCGCAAGCTTCGAGGCGACCACGTCCGGCGTCAGGACAACTGGCAGCAGCCCCGGCGGATTCTCGCCCTCGCGCTCCAACTGGTCGCGTAGCTCCTCGCCCAGCGCCACCAACTCTTCCACCGCCTGCGCCGTCTGCTGCGCGTCATTGAGCACGACGACGCCATTGTCTGGCAAGTAGTCCAGCAGCGAGGCGGGGGTATGCAGATAGGGCAGGTAGAAGGCGATATCCTCGAACGACTGGCGCGCCCGTAGCGCTTCCAGGTCGCTATACCAGCGCTCGCGCGCGTCGGGATGCATCCCGGCGATGCTGAGCTTTTCGAGCCGCTGCGCCGCCTCGGGGCCGTGCAACGCCAGCGCCTCACGCGCCGGGCCGACGACCACCGACGGCTGCGGGTTGAGCGAACGCTGGCTCTCGGCGTCGAAGGTGCGGATGGAATCGATCTCGTCGCCGAAAAACTCGACGCGAATCGGGCGCTCCATGACGGGCGGGAAGAAGTCGACGATGCCGCCGCGATGGCTCATCTGGCCGACCTCTTCGACCTCCACCACCGGCTCGTAGCCAACCGCCATCAGATGCTCCAGCAGCAGACGCGGCGCTAGCTCCAGACTGGGGCGAAGCTCTAGCAGGGCAGCCACAAACTCATCGGGTGGCAAAACCGGCTGGGCCAGCGCGCGCGACGAACAGACGACGATGACCGGTTCGCGCCGCGCCAGCGCCGTCAGCGCCCGCATGCGCGTCTGCACGGTCTCAGGGTCCGGCATCAGCCGCTCGTAGGGCAGCGCGTCGCGGTCGATCCACGGCAGCGCCGTCGTCTCACGTCCGAGCAGAGCGCCAAGTGTCTCGGCTACCTGCGTGACCCGCTCATTGTCGCGCACGACGTAGATGAGTGGCGTCTCCTGCGTCGTAGCTAGCGCGGCGATCAGATACGGACGCGCCGCCTCGGTTACGCCGGATAGCACGGGCGCGACGGTGGCAGGCGCAAGGTGTTCGCGCAGCCGCCGGAACTCGGGCCGGTTTATCAATAGTGGCAGTAATCCACGTAGCGCCATCAGAACCTCTCCCCCGGCCCCTCCCCCACTGGGGGAGGGGAGAATATCAGCCGTTGTAGGTGTTCATGGCAACATCCGCGCCTTCGGTAAGCCAGCAATACGCGGCGTCGGCGGCGCGGTCAATCGCGGTGTCGAGCGCGATCCGCTCATCACCACGCGGCATACTCAACAGAAAGTCAACGTTTTCGTCGCGGCCATGTAGTGGTCGCCCAATCCCAATTTTGATGCGCGCAAAGGCGGTGGTTGATAGGTGCTGGATAATGGACTCCAGCCCATGCTGCCCCCCAGCGGCGCCACGCGAGCGCACGCGGATACGCGCCAGCGGCAGATCGAGATCGTCGGCGATGACGAGCAGGTCATGGGCGGGATCGAGCTTGTAGAAGCGGACGAGATCACTGACGACAGCGCCACTATTATTCATAAAGGCCTGTGGCTTGGCCAGCAGCGCCTTCTCATCACCGATCACGCCGCTGGCCAAGCGGGCGCGGCTGCGTATTGTGTCGAAGCGCCACCCCTGGCGGTCCGCGAGCACATCAACGGTATCGAATCCAACATTATGGCGCGTGCGGGCATAGCGAATGCCGGGATTCCCCAGCCCCACGATCAGTTTCACCCTCGTCTCCCAGCGTCAGCACAGCCATTTGCCGTCACGCGCACAGCACAAAGGGCGGCCGCCAGTGCGACCCCCCTGTGGTTCTCCTCCGCCGCTCCACAAGCGGAAGACAGATAACCGTTTTCTATTATACCACTTATTGCCTCGCGAACCTCTCAGTTGAAGTGCTTCACCGTCTTCCAGGCGTCGGTTGGCGAGACGTGCGGTTGCGTGCAAAGATAGACCGGAAGGTTGTTCTCCTCGTCCTGACAGTCCTTGCAGGTGATCGTCGCCACCTGACGCACGCTGTCATAGCTCTTCAGCATGTCAGCCTGGGTATAGCCGACGGTTAGGAGCACCTTACCGCTACAGTTGCCCGGCCCCCAGAGGTAGTAGTTGTTGTGGCCGCTGATGGCTGATGGAAGTCCATACTTCGTCCCCAGAAAGTTGAGCGCGCTCGCCTCGCCATAGTTCAACGTGAGAATGCAGGCCTGCGCGCGTTGATCCGCAGGCAGCTTATCATAGGCATTCGCGACGGTTGCGGTCATCGTGTCCCAGCCAAGACGGTCGCCCAGAATCTGCGGATAGATCGCCGATCCGCCCTGGTTTGCCCCAGAAAGCCCGCCGAGCCAGCTATAGTACCTGCTGTAGGTCTGCGGCCCAAGCGCGGGCATGACACCCAGCCCGAAGAAGATGCCGCTGGCGACCAGCAGCGTCACATAGGCAATGCCCAGGTAGCGCCGCGATGGGAAGCGGCTGAACGCCTGGCCCAGCGCAATGGCTCCGCCCGCGAACAGGATCGGATAGGAGGGCGAGAGAAAATACGACTTGGCGCGGGTCAACGTGAAGAAGACGTAGAGGAAAACGTAGAGCCAGCCGAGCGCGCGATACGGCCTGCCTTCGGGTCGGCGGAAGTAGAAGATGAAGCCCGCGATGACCAGCGGCAGGTTGAACAGGTTCATCGTGAAGAGCTGACTGACGAAGAAGTCTAGCGGAGAGCTAGAGGCAAAGCCGCCGTAGTTGCCCCAGAACTCTTTCGTCGGCCAGCCATTGGCGAACTCCCAGACGAGCCAGGGTATGAGGAAGGCAAAGGCAATCGCGCCGCCAAGCCACGGCCAGCGCGTGCGGAAATCGTTGCGGCGAGACGTCAACAGCATGCCCACGACTAGCCCCAGACCGAAAAAGAGCATTGTCAACTTCGAAAAAACGCCTATACCCGCAATAAGGCCAAAGAGCAGCCACAACTTCGGATTCTGGCGGCTGACGAGCAGGATGAAGACATAGGCGGCGAGTCCCCACCACAGCTCGTCGAAGACATCCATCGTAAAGAGCGAGCCGGTCGCCAGGAAGGTGACCATCACCGCCGTTCCCAGCGCGGCCAGCCCCTGCGCCACGCGCCCGCCACCCATCTCGCGCGCCATCAGCCCCGTCACGACGACCAGCGCCGTCCCCGCGAACGCGCTGAAAATATGCAGGACCACCAGATTATCGCCAACGATTTGGAGGATACCCGCGAGCCACGCGATGAACGGCACGAAATCCACGTAGCCAGTCTGAAAGTGCCGCCCGGACTCGATATAGTACAATTCATCGCGAAAGTAGCCGAAGTTGCCAGCTACCAGCAGGTGCGCCACCAGCCTGACGAGCGCGACGAGCGCGATCAACGCGGCGCCGCTGGTGAGCATTTCGCGCGAGAGCCATTGCTTGGCCGGAACCTTGTTGAAGGGTGACATATATGGGGATCCTCCGATGTCTATCAGCAATGAAGCAACCAATGTGGCGCGGATGTTCTATGTGCTCTAGCTACTACTCCACGAAGCTACACTTATGTTACGGTAGAAAGCAGGCGCTGCAACAGGGAAAAATCTCACCAATTTCGCGCGGGTCGCTCTGCCAGGCCCGCGGAAACCAGCAGATGTCAAAAGGGGAGTTCCATGCCGCTCGATCCTACGCTCGTCGGACACGAGACATCGCCACAGAGCGGTGTTATCAGCGCATCAGCCGTCCAGCAGTTTGCCGACGCCATCGCCGATAGCTCGCCCATCTACCGCGACCTGGACGCCGCGCGCGCAGCGGGTTATATGACGATCCCCGCGCCGCCGACCTTCGTGACGCGCTTCATTGTCCCTTTCGCCGAGGCTGGCCTGGATACCGAACACTCGCAGGTGTTGCATGGCGAGCAGGAGTATATCTACGAGCGCATGATTGGGGTAGGTGACGCAGTAACGGTACGGCACCGCGTCGCTAGCATCCGCCAGTCGCGCGGCATGGCGCTAATGACCATCGAGCAATTGTGCGATACCTCCTCTGGCGAGCGCGCGATCACGGGCAAAGCGCTGCTTGTCGTGCGCGACATTGTGCCAGGAGAGACCGCCGCGACCACTGCTCCTGCCGCCAGCAAACCGGCGAAAGAGCGCGAGGGCGAGCCATTACCAGCATTGACCAAGACGGTAACACAGGCTCAGATCGACGCCTACGCCGAAGTGAGCAACGATCACAACCCCATCCATGTCAATCCCGATGTTGCGCGTTCGGTTGGCCTCGATGGCACGATTGCCCACGGCATGCTCAGTATGGCGTTCGCGGGACAGGCGCTAACCGACTGGCTCACCGCTGGGCCGGGACGCGGACGGCTAGGGCGACTGCGGGTGCGCTTCCAGGCGATGGTGCGCCCCGGCGATACGCTCACCTGCCGAGGGGTGCTGCGGGCAGCCGAGCAGGACAAGCCGCGACAGGCCGACGTGTGGATTGAGAATCAGCGTGGTGAGCGCGTGCTGACCGGCGACGCCGATATCGTCGCTGGGGGATAGTAGCTATATCCGCCGCGCGACGATGAAGGATGCCAGCGCCAGCGCAATCCCGCCGAAGAGCAGTACGAGCGCTACCGTGCGCAGAACATCGCCGGTTGTCGGGCCGTACGTCGGCGAGACCAGCGTCGCCGTGGGTGTCGCGGAGCTTTGCGCGGGAATCGTTGGCGAAGACGTGGCGGTAGCCGCTTTATCCGTCGATTGGGTTCCGTCAATCGCAAACGTATGCGTCGGCGACGGAATCGTCACGCCATTAGATGTCCCACCCGCGCCAGCGGGATTCGGCCCACCGTAGCTCGGCTGTGCGGCGCTGGGCGCGCTTGTTGCGCTGTAACTGGCGCCCTGATGTGCCAGGAGCGTTCCAAGGAAGAGCGCCATGCCAAGCACGGCGGCAATCGTGCCAACCCAGCGTGTCACCTGGAGCGTGCGCGTCGAGCGGCGCGTGGGCTGGCGCAGCGGCGTAACGTTTGTTGTCGTCGTTGGCGCACGCTCAGCGGGGCGTGCGAGAGTACGGGGCGCAACGAGTTCGCCTTCGGTCGGCAGTAGGAACGAGCGTGGCAGGGCTGGCTCCGGCATGGCCCGCAAGAGCATACGCACCTGGCGCAGCTTCTCCAGTTCGCGCGTACACGTTTCGCACCCCGCCAGATGCGCATCCAGCGCGGCCTGCTCCTCAGGCGCAAGCATGCCATCGAGCGCGGCAGAAAGCTGTTCCTGCCGGTATTCTGGCGACTCGTGTAACTTGCGGGCGATGTCTTCTGTCATCTCACTATCTCTATCAATGTCCCTGAACTGACAGTATGGCCTGGCTGGGCTGGCGGCGCGCATAACGCGAACAACATGTCGTCATGTAGAGCGCTCTGCGTCTTGACGCTTGGTGGGCGGTGAAAGTTCCCCGCCGCGCGTGAGTAGCACCCGAAGCTGGGCGCGGGCGCGCGCTATCCGCGACTTGACGGTGCCGAGCGGCGTCTCCATGATACGCGCGACCTCGTCATACGCCATTCCCTGAATATCGCAGAGCACGACGGCTAGACGCTGCTCTGGCGGCAGTTGCAAAAGCGCCGATTCAATAGAGCGAACCGTCTCGACGCGCAGCACAGACTCCTCAGGATCCCAGGAAGGGTCAACCATCGTGGTCGGCAGGCGGGAATCGCTGGACGAGGTGTCGTCGTGTTCGAGGAGCGCTTCGAGCGAGGTCACAGGCTGACGTCCGCGGGCGCGAAAGACATCATAGCAGCCGTTGCTGACAATGCGTAGCAGCCAGGCGCGGAACGATGACCCATGAAATGAGCCCAGCGCACGATACGCCGAGAAGAACGCCTCCTGCGTCACGTCGGCTGCCGCATCGGGATCGCCGAGCATACGCAGCGCCAGCGCGTATGCCGCGCCCTGGTATTTCTCGACGAGCGCGTTGAAAGCGGCGCGGTCACCCTCCTGGCCGCGCGCAATCAACCCGCGTTCGTTCTCCTGCTCGTCACTCCGCGCATCCGATGACATCTGCTCTGCTTCGCCTCCCGCGACCTCCGCCTCTGTCAGCTACAAACACAGTGTATCGCAGCGTCACAAGTATACGATGTGTGCTATCATCGGCGGCAGAGAGTCCACATCGGAAAGGAAAACTCACGGTGCCAGCACATACCGAGACGACCGAACCCACCGAGCCTGACATATCATCTGACGATGAAGCTGAGCGCCGCGCCGTGTATAGCCGCTGCGAGCGCTTCCTTGGGGGTCACGGACCTGCGCGCCCGCATGCCATACTGGCGGCGCTGGCGGCGACAACCGATCCCGATGAGCAGGCCGACCGCTATGGTGAGGGCGAACTTATCGAGCAGTTCGAGCGCGAGATCGCCGACCTGCTGGGCAAAGAGGCTGCCGTCTTCATGCCGAGCGGCACGATGGCGCAGCAGATCGCGTTGCGCATCTGGAGCGAGCGCAAGCAGTGTGGCGCCGTCGGCTTCCACCCCACCTGCCACCTGGAGATCCACGAACAGAAGGCGTATCAGGCGCTGCACGGGCTGACCGGACGCCTGATCGGCAATCCGCACCAGGTTATCGCGCTCGACGACCTGAAGGCCGTCCATGAGCCGCTGGCCGCGCTGTTACTGGAGTTGCCGCAGCGCGAAATCGGCGGCCAGTTGCCCAGTTGGGATGACCTGAAGGCGCAGTCGGCCTGGGCGCGGGAGCGCAACATCGCAATGCATATGGACGGCGCGCGCCTGTGGGAGTCCGCGCCGTATTACCAGCGCTCGTATGCGGAAATAGCCGCGCTCTTCGATACTGTCTATGTCTCATTTTACAAGGGCGTCGGCGGTATTGCGGGGGCGACGCTGGCTGGCCCGGCCGACTTTATCGCGGAGGCGCGTGTCTGGCAGCGGCGTCATGGCGGCAATCTGGTCCAGCTTTATCCTTACATCATCGCGGCGCGCGAGGGACTGCGGCTGCGCCTGCCGCGCTTCTCGAGCTATCACGAACGGGCTATACGCATTGCCCAGGCGCTCACTTCGGTTCCGGGCATATTGGTCAAGCCGAACCAGCCACAAACCAACATGATGCACGTCTATCTGCGCGGCGAGCCTGAGAGGCTCAAGGCGGCGGCGCTGACGATTGCCCGCGAGGAGAAGGTGGCGCTCTTCGCCTGGCTGGCGCCCACCGACCTGCCGGACTATTGGATGTTCGAGTTGAGTGTTGGCGACGCGGCTGAGGCGCTGAGAGACGAGGAGATTACTGGCTACTTTCGCCGGGTGATGGAGCAGTAAGCGGCTCCAATTGCAGCGCCACCACTGCCTGCGTCGTAGGCGTCAGGCGGACGCGGTCGTCGATACGAAGGCCCGCTACCCAGACCAGATGATCGGCGTTGAAGACAAGCGGCAGCCGTCCCCGTAGCTCACGCGGCACTTTGGCATCGCCGAAGTAGTCTTGTAGCTTCTTCTCACCGCTCATGCCCAGGGGTCGGAAGCGGTCGCCGGGCTGCCAGGAGCGTACGGCCAGAGTCTCGCCGATGGTCGAAGCGTCCAGGTAGACGCGGGATTCGGCGCGGCCAACTTCGGCGGGCCGGTCGGCAAACGAGAGCGAGGGTAGTTCGGGCGCGGGCGGCAACTCACTGGCATCCTCGCTCCCCGGCACCCCTTCGATGCGGCACGCGCGAATGCGCCAGCCAGTCTCCGGCATCTCGACGGCGCCTGGTACGCGAAGGGACCAGGTTTGCGGTGCGCTGGCGGTTAAAACCGCGCCTGAAGGGCCAGCAGCCACGAAGTCCGCCTCCGCGGACTCGCCAGGATCTGTTGCAGCGACATCGCGGAATACCAGGGCATCATACTCGAGACAAACGCTGAGACCGCCAACGAGATGCGCCACTGTACCAGTGCGGCCGTCTAGCAACTGTTTGTCCAGCGCTGCGATATGGCGCGCCTCCGGCGTGACCTCCACATTGGTGATCCTGTGGATGGCGTTTCGATACAACCGATGGCGCAGCGCTGGCGGCAATTCGAGGAGTGGCAACCGATGCAGGCGCAGGCTATCGTCATTTCTCTCCGCCACCTCGGCCCATACCTCGTTGGTCTGTGCCTCCAGATATGCTTCGTCTTCGGCTAGCAGCTCGCCATTGCGGACGAGTAGTTCGCGGATGCCTGGATTATAGGTTTCGAGCAGCGGCAGCAGTTCGTGGCGGATACGGTTGCGCATAAAACGCGGGTCGGCGTTGCTGCTATCCTCGCGCGGCTGCCAGCCTAATGAGGCGCAGTAGGCCACTGTCTGCGCATGGGTCACAGCGAGCAGTGGGCGCGCAATATCTCCACGTAACGGCGCTATGCCGCGCAGGCCTGCTAGCCCACTGCCGCGCAGCCAGTGCAGCAGAATCGTCTCGGCCTGATCGTCGCATGTGTGGCCAGTGATAATGCGCTCGGCCTCACGCTCCGCCGCCACCTGCCGCAGAAAGGCGTAGCGCGCCCGCCTTGCCCAATCCTCGATGGAGATATGCAGGTCGGTCGAATACGGCGCGTCGGGGTGGCCCGTAACACAAACGACACCAACTTCGGCGCTGAGACGCCGGACAAACTCGGCATCTTCGCGGCTCTCTTCAGCACGCAACCCGTGATCGAAGTGCGCCACAATCAACTCACCCGGCGCGAGACGGTGGCCGCGTTCGCGCAGCGCCAGTAGGACGCCGAGCAGACACAGCGAATCAGCCCCGCCGGAGACCGCGACGACCAGCCGCGCGCCCGGCGTCCAGAGCGCGTAACGCTGCGCCGCCCGCGTGATGGCCCGTTCAACTGTCTTCCGCGCATCCGCTGCCACTGAATTCTCCCTGGGTCTATAGCATTCCACCAGACATTCCAGGTCAGCATAACACAATCGGCAGTGGCGAACGGCGCAGTTTTCTTGTGATAATTCTGGACATGGCGCGCATGAGCCTCGCCGTAGAGGCCATGCGAATGGTGAAGGCATAAAGGAGACGACGTGTGACACTAGCCAATCAACGTAGCTTGTTTGATATTCCCGATGATATCGCCTATCTGAACTGCTCGTATATGTCGCCACTACCACGAGCCTCGCGGGAGGCGGGGCAGGCAGGTGTGGCACGTAAGTCTGAGCCATGGAAAATCTCGGCGCAGGACTTCTTTAGCGAATCGGAGACGGCGCGCAGCCTCTTTGCCGAATTAATCGGCGGCGATGCGGATGGCGTGGCGATTGTCCCATCCGCCAGCTATGGAATCGGTCTCGCGGCGGCCAATCTGCCCATCGACAGCGGTCAGGCCATCGTGCTGCTCGAAGACCAGTTTCCCTCGAACGTCTATCCCTGGCGCGATCTCGCCGCACGGAGCGGAGCCACCATCGTCACGGTATCCCGTCCACTTGACTTCGACTGGACGACGGCCATTTTAGCGCTTATTGACGAGCATACGGGGATCGTCGCCGTCCCGCACTGCCACTGGACCGACGGCAGCCTGATTGATCTGGCGCGTATCGGCGAGCGGGCGCGGGCGGTGGGCGCGGCGCTGGTGGTGGATGGCGCGCAATCGGTTGGGGCGCATCCGTTCTCGGTGGCGGAGATACAGCCCGACTTCCTCGTCGCTGTGACGTATAAGTGGCTCCTCGGCCCGTATAGCCTGGGCTTCGTCTACGTTGCTCCTCGCTGGCGCGAGGGTGTGCCGCTCGAATCCAACTGGATTACGCGCGAGCAGAGCGAGGACTTCAACGGACTCGTCAACTACCGCGACACCTTCCAGCCGGGAGCGCGACGCTATGACATGGGCGAGCGCTCCAACTTCGCGCTGATGCCCATCGCCGTCGCGTCACTGCGGCAACTGCTAGCGTGGCGCGTGGAGGAGATTGCCGCGACCCTGCGCGAGTTGACGGCGCATATCGAGGATGGGGCGCGCCGTGTGGGACTCGATCCTGTTCCGGGCGAGCGGCGTGTCGGCCATCTAATCGGCCTGCGTTCCGGCGCCGCATTGCCTCCCGACTTGAGCAAGCGGCTCGCGGCAGAGGGCATCTATGTCAGTTTCCGTGGCAACGCGATACGCGTCTCGCCGCATCTCTACAACACGCACGACGAGGTGGATCGCCTCTTCCAGACGCTGGCCAGGGCGTTGTGAAAGGAGACCGCATGACAATATCGACTGCAAGCGCGTAGATGGCGATTTCACAGGGCAACCAGGGTCATTGCGGCTGAGGCGCGTTGGTGAGTTCGTAGAGGCGCACCCAGAAGGTGGGGTGACCTTCGCCTCGATACCATGAGTACCCTTCAGTCGCGCCAAGGGGATACTGGACTGCGAAGAACATGCAACCGACCGCATCGCTTGTCGCCGTGGCCGTCGTAATGCCCCACCGGGAGAAGGTCAGCTCGTAATGATAGTATGGCCGGTCGTTGAAGCTTGCTGGACACCCGTACATCATGCCTGTATTAGGGCCACCTGCGACGAGTTCAGAATAGACATCTGTTGCCTGTTGCGAAAACGTCTGATAGAAGATGGTCGATGGCTGCTGGGAACGGTGCTCGGTCACTACACTTACGACAATACGCACGCTATCGGGATGGCTGATGAGGAAGGGGATAACGAGGAAACGGACGCCAGCAGCAACGACGACAATCGCACTGACAACGATGCCAATCTTGAGCCAGCGACGGCGCATAGCGTTCTCCTTCGGCAGCACACGATAGACGAATCGGCAGGGGAGCAATATACACTCTCCTGCCGAATAAGACGTATGCGTGGCTGAGACTGTTCCGCCTACTTGCCGAGCAGCTTCTTCACCGCCGTGACAATCGCGGTGGCGTTGATGCCCGCCTCGTCCAGTTCCTGGTCGGGCGTGGCGGAGTCGGGCATATGATGCACCGCCAGCTTGACCACCGTCGGCATGGTCGATGCGGGCGGCTGCTCGTCGGTTCCAGCGAAGGCATCCAACACGGCGGCGCCCAGGCCGCCCTCGCGCCAGTGATCTTCCACCGTCACAATGCGCCCGCCCGTTGCGCTGGCCGCGTCGCGGAGCGTCTTCACATCCACTGGCTTGATGCTGTAGAGGTCAATCACGCGGATGTTGATTCCTTCGCCCTTGAGCGTGTCCGCCGCCTTGAGCGCCTCATGCAGCGTGATGCCCGCGCCTACCACCGTCACCTGGTCGCTCTCCGACTGCCGCAGCACGCGGCTGCCGCCAATCGGGAAGCGCTCATCGGAGCCATAGAGGATCGGCGTCTTCTCGCGCGTCGTACGCAGGTAGACGATGCCCTTCTGGTCGGCCATCTCGGCCACGAGTTGCGCCGTCTGGTTGGCGTCGCTGGGATAGAGCACGGTGCTGCCATGCACAGCACGCATCATCGCCAGGTCTTCGAGCGCCATCTGCGACGGGCCGTCCTCGCCGATGGAGACACCCGCGTGCGAGCCGCAGAGACGGATGTTTGCCCGCGAGATCGCCGCCATACGGATGAAGTCGTAGGCGCGGCTGTAGAACGCCGCGAACGTCGAGGCGAACGGCACGTAGCCGCGCACCTGAAGGCCAACGGCGGCGGCAGTCATCTGCTGCTCGGCGATATATTGCTCGAAGAAGCGGTCGGGGAAGGCTTTGGCGAACGTCTCGGAATAGGTCGAGTTGCTGACCTCGCCATCCAGCCCGACAACATCCGCGCGCGCCGCGCCGAGCGCCTTGAGCGCGTCCCCATAGGCGGAACGCGTGGCGACAGGCGTGCCACTGGGATACGTCGGCAGATGTAGCGGCTCGGTCTTCGGGCGGGCCGCGGGCTGAAGCGCATCGGGCGCATGCACCTTGATGACAATGTTGCGCTCGCCGCCCAGTTCAGCAATTGCCCGCTCGGCCATGTCCTTGGGCAGCGCCTTGCCGTGCCAGCCGTTCTGATTCTCGATCTCCGGGAATCCCTTGCCCTTCACGGTTCTGGCGATGATGAGCGTCGGCTGGGTCGCCTGCTGGAGCGCCTCCTGGTAGGCGTCGTTGATCTGGCTCAGGTCGTGGCCGTCGATCTCGATGGTGTGCCAGTCGAAGGCCTTCGCGCGTGCGGCGTAGGCGTCGCCATTCCAGCCGAGCATCGTCTCACCGCGCTGGCCGAGCCGGTTCATATCGAGAATCCCGATCAGGTTGTTGAGCTGATAATGCCCGGCAAGCTCCAGCGCCTCCCAGATC
This sequence comes from Ktedonobacterales bacterium, assembly GCA_036273675.1. GTDB lineage: Bacteria > Chloroflexota > Ktedonobacteria > Ktedonobacterales > JADMIN01 > DAHUXT01. The sequence goes on from DASUHD010000075.1 coordinate 54,270, forward strand.
GAGCCTTCGGCCATCTCGCTATCGCCCAGCACCACCCAGACATGGTACGGCAGCTTGTCGAGATACTTGCCCGCAATGCCAACGCCAACGCCGATGGGAAGCCCCTGGCCCAGCGATCCGGTGGCCACATCCACCCATGGCAGCACCGGTGTCGGGTGGCCTTCCATGCGGCTGCCACGCTGGCGCAGCGTCATGAACTCCTCGTCGGAGACAGCGCCCGCGGCTTTGTAGATCGAGTAAAGCAGCGGCGAGGCATGCCCCTTCGAGAAGATGAGGTGGTCATTGTTGGGATTGTGGGGGTTCGCAAAATCGTAGTGGAGATACTCGCTCATCAACACGGCCATCAGATCAGCCGCCGACATGGATGAGGTTGGATGCCCAGAACCCGCCTTTGTGGTACAGCGGATGCTATCCACGCGCAACTGTTGCGCCAGTTCGTGCCACTGGTTCAGCGTGGCGGGGTCGGTCTGTGCGGTAATACTCATCGCCTCGGATATCCTCCTGAACTGCGAAACAATCAGCCGAATCTAGCGGATTCAGCGATACACGCTTGATAACCGATTCAGGATCACGTCTCCGTGGATGGCGCGGAATCGGTTGTTGAGGATGATGCTTGCAGTGTGCGGGCCACGATGCCGGGGAGATCGGCGGCCAGCTTCGAGTTCGCGATAACGCGCGTCGCGCCAGCATCACGCGCCGCCTGCTGCGTCTCCAGGTCCACGTGCGAACCGAACGCGATCACCGGGATATGTGCCTCGCGCGCCGCAGCGATGGCCGCGCGCCAGTCTACGCCAGCGATGGCGGTATTCACCAGCGCCAGCAACGGAGCATCCGCCGTCAGCCGCCGCGTGAAATCGTCCAGCGAGCGCGCCGTCCGCACGTCGTAGCCCGCGTGCTGAAGCGTCGTGCGCACTTTGACGACGAAAAAGAGGTCGGTATCGAGCAGTATGACGGGGTTCAATAATGTCTCACTTACGCCAGTCTCGTGCATACCGCTTGTCCTCCCAACTCGCCATTTGTCGTCCGCGTACGCGCTGGACGAGGGCGTACGCCGCTAGTCGTCGCTGCTTTCCTGCACCGGGCGGCGGAACTGCTCAGCCAACTCTTCGTTGATGACACGCGGATCGCGCCACATATCCGGCGGATAGCTATGGTGGCCATTGGCGCAGACGCTCTTGCCGCAGGAACGCTCGTGGCTTGTCTGGAAGACGAGGTTGTCGCTCTCGACCGTAATCCAGATATGTTTCCGCGAGTAGCCGTCGCCCCATTTGAGCAACAGCCCACCGGAATATTCGTCGAAACGTCCCTGGCTGTAGAGAAATTCGCGGTTGAACTTGCGTAACATGTCGTACACATGGCTGGCCGCGACGACACGCTCGACCTCCGGCCGCATGGTCGTGGTGGCGTTCTCGGCAAGGTCATCGGCGGGGATTGTCTGCTGGCGGGCGGAGTGCTGGGCCTCCTGGATCATCTGCGCGATGCCCTCCGCCTCATCATCGGTCATCTCGTGAGGCACTCCAAGAATCTTCGGCTTGCCGCCAGCCATGTGATTGCCATCTGCCATCGGGATCACTCCTTCCGTCGCCTTCCGGTTGTCCACAGGCCAGCGACGGCTCCGCGCATGCTGACCTCTCTAGTATCTAACTCTATCATTCACCCAGTAGCCGCTGCCAACGACGGAAGTGACGCGGGCGGCGTGGTGGAGCGCTATCCCCACATTTCCGTCAGCCCGTTGGGCAGGCCGAGCGCCAAGGCGGGGTGGGCCGTGGGGGCAAAAGCGAGCGCGGTGAGTGGCGCGGTAAGTTGCCAGGTCTGGAGATGCTGTCCGGTCCGCGTATCCCAGAGGCTGAGCCGCTGCCCATGGGCAAGCGCCAGCAACGCGGCGTCCGATGTCAGCGCGGCGAAGGAATCGATTGGCACAGGGCCAGTCGCGACAGTGCGGCGCACACGTCCGTCGAGCGAGCGGACCTGCATGTGGCCCAGGAAGTCCGCCAGGGCGACGACGGTGAGATCGGGTGTGGTCGCCAGCGGAAACAGCAGTCTGCCGTCAGGCTCGATGACCTCGGCGATACGCCGTGGCTCAACACCGCCACGGTGTGAGCGCGCCTCGATATCCCACAGGCGCAGAATCTGCGAGCGCGGCCTGCCCTCGGGCCGACCCGTCGAGAAGGTCAGGAGGAGGCGGCCATCATTGGAAAGCACCCGTTCCCTGACTTGCCAGGGAATCGCCTCGGGCTGCTTTTGCCGACCCGCCTCGTAGCAGCGGAGCGGTGTGGCCCATCCTGGATGGATCGGCCCGCTGGCTGGCAGCGGCCGGGTATAGATGGCGGTACCACCGCGCCCACGATCCGCCCAGTAGAACGGATCGCTCTCGGCCAGCGCCTGGGGAGCGTCGGGCAGCGCCAGGCGCAGCAGTCCCGCCGGATGGGGCAGAAAGCGCGCATCCATCAGCCCCGAGGGCGCATTCATCTGGCTCGACCAGCGCCGCGTCCCATCGGCCACATGCCAGACGGCGAAACCGAGCGCGAATCCCCAGGCCATCACCAGCGCCGCGTCGGTGGAGATACGCACCTCGCTCAGCGTGCCAGCTTGTCCGGGCGTCCCCAGCGCCAGCCGCGCAATAGGATCGTCCCGTGTGGTATTCCAGAGCGCGATCTGGCCATCAATATGCCCCACAGCCGCCACCGCGCCGCCCTGCGCCAGCGCGACCGAGACGACGGCGCTTGTCTGGCCATCGTCGAAGACCGCGAGACGGCGCAATGGGCCAACGCTAGCGGTCACCGATTCGGGGCGGCGGGCGGCTTGAGCGTGTGAAAACGGCGGTGGCTGTTGCGTGGCCCGGGACGGCTCCGCGTCGGTCGCAGGCGGGGGAGGGCGGCTGGCGTCATAGAGGCGACGGCGCTCGGGGTCGCTCAGCGTCTGATACGCCTGATTGAGCGTCTGCATCAGGTGCAGGTTCTCATCCCCAGCGATGTCTGGATGGTAGCGCCGGGCCAGGCGGCGGTAGGCTAGCCGGATCGTCGCGTCGTCAGCGCTCGGGGGCAGCCCCAGAACAGCATAGTAATCTATTTCGTCAGCCATGGACCGTGTTCTAATCCCCGCATCGCGCGGCACATGATATCTCTGGCATATCTACGGCCAAACTCTGCCGCGTGTTGCCACAGCTTGCCATATGCCGCGCGATGCGTCGAGGATGGCTAGATCGCGCATTCGACCGAGCGCATCACGACGGGGCAACATAGTGGGAGATGGTGTATTTGCTGGCGTAGTACAGCATCGGATCGAGCCACAGGTTGTTCCACTCCACCATGTAGTGCAGGTGCGGTCCGGTCGAGTTGCCCGTCGAGCCTTCCAGTCCAATGGGCTGGCCCTGTGTGACGTACTGACCCACCGAGACCAGTAGCTTGTCCATGTGGCCGTAGACTGTCGAGAGATGGTTGCAGTGGTCAATCTTCACCGACCACCCCAGGCCGTTCGTGGCGTCATAGCCAGCCCAGATGACCTGCCCCTGCTGCGCGGCGTGGATCGGATTCCCACGCGGAGCGGCCAGGTCTACGCCAGTATGATAAACCCATGTGCCATAGACAATGTAGCCACGCACCCAGTAGGAATTCCAGTTCGGCGAGGTCAGCTTGTAGGCGAGCGGATCGCTGCCACCGTTCGGCCTGCAGAGCGACTCACTGGGAATATTGACGCCAGCGATTGAGTCCCACCAGTTTGGTCCGAAACGCGTGTTACCGTAATGGGCCGCCTGGAGTGCGGGAATGGCAGGCGGCACGTAGCCTTTGCCATAGTTGGCGTCATCAGCAATTTTATAGGCGACGCCAATGCTAATTTCTTCACCAGCATAGAGATCATTCAGCTCGTAAAACCCGCCAACCTGCACTTTGAATTTCTTGGCAATTCCTTCAGGAGTATCGCCCTGAATCGTGGTGTAGTAGAAAAATTTTGGCTGTTTGTTCCATATCATCGAACTGGCCAGCGCCTGGAAGACGGTACCTCCGCTCGCCTGGCCCGTGCCGAGAGGATACATCGCGAAGATGCCAGTAATGATGATGCACGCCATCAGTGTCAGCACCGCAATGCGCAGTGTCAGCGGACGCTCGCGGCGCTTGATGAATGGCTTGCCCATCGAGACACCGCTCCCGCGGACGATGACGGGCGCTTTTTGTGTATCGCTAATCGCGGGCAATCGTCGTGTTGAAAAGTCTTGCGCGACCACCGCCTGAATAGGCGCATCGCCATCTTTGCCACCGACGGGTAGCTGGTTGTTGGCCGCATCCGCTGCGTTTTCGTCCCAGAATTGCTGATTGTCGTTGCCGTTTGATGTCCAGCCCATGCTCCACCTCGTACAACACGCAACGGCCGGGGCGACCGATGCGCATCAGAATTGTCACCACTCATCCATAGGGGTCTCTCAATGCAGAGGTTCCCACAGATGCGCGCGATATGCATGCGCGCGGGACAAAAGTACCGGACGCTGGCTGCAATCGTGGATCATTTGCCGAGCCAGAGACGCTCGTAGTCTTTCCACTCAGCCTGGCTGGTGGTCGCCAGACGATAGATAGCCACGCCGACGAATGGGGATGTCTCGCGATTGCTATTGAGCCCGGCGGTGACGCCCTCCAGAGCGGATGACATATTCTCCGCCGAATCGCGATACCAGAAATCGCTGCCGCTGTAGGTCGGCACGCCCATCAGCACCTGCGGGACGTGATGGGCGGTGCGCACGGCGTCCAGAATATTGGCGGTTTCCTGCTTCATAGCAAGGGAGTAGAGGCTCGCCGTGGGCATGGCGGTATTGTAGGCCATGACGACGAGCTGATCGACATATTCCGCCACCCTGGAGAAGTAATACGAGGTCCACCACGCGCCCGCTTTGCCGACGTCATGAGCCCAGTCGGCGATATGTGCGTTCGGCGCCCACTTCTGCGCCGAGATCGAGAGCATCGCACCGACCGGGAGCGCGGCGCGGGTCTCGCTCAGCAGATCGAGGTAGTGGCTGTTGTTATTCGTGATGGGTTCGATGTCATAATGGACGCCGTCGAAGCCGAAGTCGCGCACGAAACGGACGGCAGTCTGCACAATGCCGACGCGCACCTGTGAATCGGCGATATTTACCGTCTCATTCTCTGGCTGACCACTCGCCACCTCTAGCTGGCCAATCCACGCCAGCACCTGTACATTCGGCAGGCGCGCATGCAGCTGTTCCGTGAGCGCGGCGGCCTGGGGCGCTAGCGAGTCAGGAATGCTCCCGTCGCTTCTCATGGGGCCGACGTGGGCATAGACGTAGCGAATCTGCTCGCGCTCGAGCTGGTTAGCCAGCGCATCAAAGTCCTTGCTACTATGGACATCACCGACCCACGTGTGCTCCAGCCAGACCGCATTCTTCCCCTGGTTGAAGTGTGAGCCGGGGTAGCTGGTCACCGTGGCATTCAGCCGCGCAAACGTAAAACCGACGATGCTGAGCAGCAGCGCCAGCGCCACCAGTGCAACGACGATAAGGCGACGCAACAGACCACGGCGAGTCGCTGGCTGGGCGCCTTTGCGCGGCGCGGGCCAGGTTGGCGTCGCACGGGCGGGTGCTTGTGCCATACAATTCCTTCCGGTCGTCGCAGCACGCGCTACATGCGCTCAGTCGCCGTGCTAATGATGCGTGCGCATCCGCTCGTTCAGCGCCTGATTCGCCAGTCGGTCGGCCAGCGCGTTTTGGGCGCGCCGGACGTGGGTAAAGGTGACCTGTGGCAACGCCTTGAGCAGCGCCATCGCTTCCCGATAAAGCTGCTGTAGCGTCGCGTCGCGCACCTGATAGACGCCGGTCATCTGGCGCACAACCAACTCGCTGTCCATGTAGATATTCACCGCCGCCGGTCGGCGATCGGTGACCAGCCTCAGCCCAAGAATAAGCGCGCGATACTCTGCCTGATTGTTCGGCATCTCGCCAAGATATTGGCCCAACTGTGCAAGGATAGTACCATCCATTTGCTCGATGACGATGCCCGCCGCCGCCGGACCCGGGTTTCCGCGCGACGCGCCATCCGTGCGCAGCGCCAGTCGCTCGCCCGATCCGGCGTTGATTGTCGTCGATTCGTCGCTCACCAGCGAACTCGCGCCTTTCCGAAAAGATTTGATGCAAATGTGATGCGCATCGAGTACACACAAGCGTGCTCAAGTATGATACCATGGCTCACTGAAACAGGGCAGACTCGCCAGCAACTCTGGGAAATGTGTCTGGCGTCTCTGGCGTCTCTGGCGGTCATTGTAGACGTGAGGAAGTGCGACAGACATGGCGCTCTCGGGCGGTGTGGTCGCGGGAAGGGCAGTGGGGAGGATGGACGCTGTGGCGATTCGGACCATTGATGATTATCTTCTCGCCATGAAAACAAGTTTTGAGCCTTCTGCCGCAGGCAACCGATCACTGGTACTGCAATATGAGTTCACTGGCCGGGAGCAGGGCATCTGCCATGCGGCCATTGCCGAGGGCAAGATTCAGGTGGCGCGCGGGCCGCACCCGGCGCCATCGGTCGTCGTGCGGGCCGACTTTGACCTCTGGGTCCGCGTAATCGCACATGATATCGATGGCCTAATCGCTTATCAGGATGGCCTCTACACCGTTGAAGGTGACTACCTCGCGCTGATGGATTCCGACCTCTGGTTCAGCCGTCAATAATATATTCGCTGAATTGGCCGAAATGTGCGAAAGTGAGAATAGCGCCAGGCTGAAATCTGTGAGAACGGCCCGGTGGCGCATGTTATGAGTACCGGCCGCTACGCTAGTAGAGCGGCTGGTATGGCGCAACAATGAAGAGATATAGCGCGGATTGAGTAGATAACGACAATGGGTACTGAGGCGCGGAAATCCGGGAGCGCTGCGCGTCCGAAACTCGCGCGTGAGCGGCTGGATGTGCTGTTGGTGGCGCGTGGAATTGCGCCGAGCCGAGAACGAGCACGGGCGCTTATCATGGCGGGTGATGTGCGCGTCGCTGGCCAGATGGCGCCAAAAGCTGGAACGCTCGTCGCCACGGATGCCACCATCGAGTTGGCAGCCACCGCCAGCGAGACCCGGTTTGTCAGCAGGGGCGGCCTCAAGCTGGAGCGCGCGCTCGACGCCTTTCACCTCGACCCCACCGATACTATCTGCGTGGATGTGGGCGCCTCAACGGGAGGATTCACCGACCTGCTGCTCCAGCGCGGCGCAATGCGCGTCTACGCGGTGGACGTTGGCCATGGCCAGTTGGCATGGACGTTGCGCAATGATCCACGAGTGACGGTCATGGAGCGGACGAATATCCGCCACCTGGAAGCGCTGCCGGAACTCGTCGACTGCGCCGTCATCGACGTGTCATTTATCTCATTACGGCTGGTATTGCCGCGCGTCTTGACGCTGCTGAAGCCCGAAGGATGGGTGGTCGCGCTGGTGAAGCCGCAATTCGAGGCAGGGCGCGCCGAGGCTGATCGCGGTGGCGGCGTCATTCGCGAGCCAGCGGTGCATCGGCGAGTCTTGCGCGAGCTGCTGTCGTGGGTAACGGCTGAAGCCGCGGCCGCAATGGCTGGACGACGCTTCATGCACTGCGGACTGATCGCGTCGCCCATCACCGGGCGCGACGGCAACCATGAATACCTGCTGCTGCTTAGGCCGTCCGATGTGGGGGGCTACCAATCGCTGGATGAGCAGGATATCGACGCGGCGATACAGCAGGCCTTTGCTGGCTCGGAGCAGAGGGCGGCAAAGGATTGAGCGACGGGAAACGGAAATGGTAGATGCCTGGGAGGTTGGCATGCGCTATGTCATAGGCGTTGATGGCGGCGGTACGAAAACGAATGTGGCAATCTTCGGCGAGAATGTCGGAGTCGTCGGCGCCGCCACCAGCGGACCCGCCAACCAGCGCTCCGTTGGGATGGAGGCTGCCAGCACCAATATCGCGCATGCCATTAATGGCGCGCTGCTTGCCGCCAATCTGCCGCTTACCCAGATCGCGGCGATGACGATGTGCCTCGCCGGATTTGATACCGACCTGGATCTGCCGGTGCCACAACGCGCCGCGCGCACGCTGGGCTATACCGGCCCAGTCATCGTCGAGAACGATGTGGTGGGCGCGTGGGCCGGGGCGACCGAGGCCCAACCTGGTGTCGTCGTCATCGCGGGTACTGGCGCAACCGGACTCGGCATGAATGCTCAAGGCCAGCTCTGGCGCACCGATGGGTGGGACTACGTCCTGGGCGACGCGGGCAGCGGCTACGCGATTGGGTTGGCCGCAATTCGCGCGGCGATGCGCATGCTGGACGGGCGCGACGAGCCGTCGCCGCTGCTACGCGAGATGCAGGTCAACTACGGTGTGGATAACGCTGAGGAGATGCGTCGGCTGGTGGATAGCACGCCCTTCGGCAAGTTCGAGATTGCCAGTTTCGCCGAACGCGTGTGGGAGGTCGCGGAGCAGGGCGATCCCGTCGCACAGGGCATCTTCGCCCAGGCAGGCGCTCGTCTGGGCGAGAGTGCGGCTGCCATCATCCGCATGCTCGCGATGCAGCAGGAGACTTTTCCCATCTCGACCGTCGGCAGCGTCTTCAAGGCTGAGCCATGGGTCACCGACCCATTCCACCGGATCATCCAGCAGACGGCGCCGCATGCGACGTTTCGCCCACCGCTGCATTCACCGGAGGTAGGGGCCGCGCTCCTGGCGCTACGGCGGTTGGATGATGACGACATCGGCTCGTGGACGCTGGGTACAGGCAAGCGCCACATTCGCCGCAGCCTGGCGATCAGCGAGCTATTCCCCGCATGAGCGCGCAACCGACCTCGCCACCGACCTCGCCACCGACCTCGCCACCCGTCGTGCGCCTGATTCTGGCGCGGCACGGAGAAGCCGAGGGCAGTCGTGAGTTTCGCTTCAACGGATCGAGCGATGTTCCCTTGACCCCGCGTGGCATGGCGCAGGCGCGGCTGCTGGCGGATGCGCTCTACTCCGTTGCCCCGGTCGCCGTCTATTCCAGTCCGCTGGCGCGCGCCAGGGCAACCGCCGAGGCAATTGCGACGCGGGCAAACTTGGTGGTAGAGATTCAGCCGAATTTGCGCGAGCAGTCGTATGGCTCGTGGGAGCGTCTCACTGCGGATGAGGCGCGCCAGCGCGATCCCAAACGATTCGCCGCGTGGTCCGCTGGGCAGCGGATCGCTCCCCCGGCGGGAGAGACGCTGAGCGCGGTCCGCCAGCGCGTCGTCGCGTGTGTCTGCGAGCTGGCGGAGCGACACGCGGGCGAGACGGTGGCGCTGGTCGCGCATGTCGGGCCGATCAAAGCGCTGCTTTGCGTCGCGATGGGCCTACCATTGAGCGGCTCCCGCCGTTTCTGGATCGATCCCGCCAGCTACAGCGTGGTGGACTGGCGCGTGACTGCCGATGGGCAGCAGCATTCGCTGGTGCGCGGCATCAACGTCGTCAGCCATCTCTCTGGGTTGCCGCGCTAGCCTGGCAGACGAGCGACCTTGTACAAAATCAACGTTGCGTAGTGGCCGCCGACGAGCCTGAACTGGTATCTTTCAGTGTCGTCCCAACCACGCTATGACGTTTTCGCGGAAGTGGGATCAACTGAGGAACTTCGGCCTGGTATTTCTCGTAGGTCACGCCAAATTGCCGCCGCAACGCGCGCTCCTCGAAGGAGACTCCGACCAGGATATAGATCGTCATTCCCAGGGCAAGAACGAGCCGGTCAACGGTCATGGTGGGAGTGGCCCAGAAGACCAGCAGGAAGCCAGCCATCATGGGGTGACGGACGATACGGTAGAGAAACGGGCGTTTGAACGCGATTGGCCTCGGTGGCTGGTCGCGTAGAGTTTGCCACATCTGACGCAGGCCAAACAGTTCGAAATGGTCAATCTGGAATGTGGACAGCACGACAATGACCCAGCCTGCCAGGCATACTCCATAGACAACGGCGCGGATTGGCGATCTGTCGATCTGCCAGATGACGCCGGAAATCGGCTGCCAGCACCAGAACACGGCCAGCAGGATACAGCTGGCAATCAGAACGTAGAGGCTGCGCTCCATCGCAGGTGGGATGATGGTTGTCCATCGCTTCTTCCAGCCGGAGCGCGCCATCACGCTGTGCTGGATGCCAAAGGTGAGTAAGAGACTCACATCTACCAGCAGCGCGAGAACGTCGGGAGCGTGGGGAATGGAGATGGGATCAGAGAGTATTCCTCGCAATGTAAACGACAGACCATAGAGCGCAGATACTAGAAATAATGCGTAACTGACAACGCCGACGACGAGTGTGGGAAGATGTTTCACGGTAAGTCTCCGTCTGGTAGCACAGGTGTAGAACTACTGCCTTCGGAGAGGACTATACTTATGGGGCGTCCGCGTAACGTCCACCGTGGCGTCCACATCATCATCAGCATGGCGCATCTTGAGCTCGAATATTCTACGAGAGGCTAACAACACCGTCATGCCCCAGTGGCGAACTTGGAAGTAAGCCAGGTTCGCGACATGAATGCCGCGGCTAAGAATGGGTTTTGATAGCAACTCGAAGATGCTATGAGTGACCGGTGGAAGCTCATGTATGGAGGTGGCCAGCGTTGAGCCAGATCTCACTCTACCTGTTTGGACCACCCCGGGTGGAATACGCCGGGCGCCCCATCGCGATGCGCTTGCAAAAGGAGATGGCGCTCCTGATCTATCTCGCCGAAACGCATCGCGAGCACACCCGCATGGCGCTTGCGACGCTGTTCTGGCCAGAGATGGATCAGAGCGCGGCATTTGCGGCGCTACGACGCACGCTGTATCAACTCAAGTCCGACGTCGGCGAGAATCTGCTGGATGTGACGCCGCGCACCGTGAGCCTTCGGCAGGATGTCGCGGTCTGGCGCGATACCCTGCGATTCCTGAATGCGGCGCGCCAATGCGCCGATCACGAGCACCCACCGGATGCCCCATTGGCCTCCTGCCTCACCGCAATGCGAGAGGCCATCACGCTCTATACCGACGACTTCCTGGCGGGCTTCTCCCTGCCTGACTGCCCGATGTTCGATGAGTGGCAGTTTTTCGCGCGGGAAGAATTGCGCGCGGAATATCTACGCATCCTGGC
>DASUHD010000076.1:0-53815 GCA_036273675.1 Ktedonobacterales bacterium
TTCATGATCACCAGACCCAAGAATGGCGTGAACATGAAGATGATGAGGCCTGGGACCAGCAGCGCAAAGCTGAGGGCGTTTAGCCGCGGGAAGGCCATATCACGCGCGCCAATCATGATCGGCACGATGAAGTTGCCGAAGGGGCCGATGAAGAACGAGATCACTGCCAGAATCATGATCATGCCATGCATGCTGACGATCGTGTTATAGGTGCCGGTCGGGAATGCCTTCGCGCCGGGCTGAATCAACTCGGTGCGGATCAACATCGCGCCCAGGCCACCGAGCGCCAGCATCAGCATCGTGACGACGAGATACTGGATGCCCACCACTTTGTGGTCGGTGGTGAAGCGGAAGTAGCGCATCGCGCCGTCATCTTTCCCGGCAAGACGCATCTCTTCTTCGTGGTCGGGATCTTTGAGAGACAAGAGCCAGGTGAATGGGTACTTGAACGCCCCGATGCCGATCAGCCAACCGAGCAGCAGGCCAATGAACCCGATGACCAGCGATTGTTGATCGAAGTTGATACCATCTGGCTCATCACCCACGCCGATGAAGCGCACGACGTATTGCGAACCGAGAATGAAGCCAACCGCGCCAAGAATAGCCCCGGCGAAGTAACTGGGAACGAGCTTTCGCATTATGCGGCCCAACCTTCCCGTGCGCTGTAGGATCGCGTATCAGCGTCCCGCGCCATCCAGGCCAGAGTATTCACCGGGCTGGAGATGCGCGCCGATTGACCTGCTTGCAGTGTTGCGATCCAGGAATCAAAGAAGTCGGGAGTAACAACCTGTACTGGCGTCTCCATGTAGGAGTGATAGACGCCACAGAGTTCGGCGCAACGTACCTCATACGTGCCGAGCTGCGTCGGGGTGGCGCTGATGTGGGTCGTCTGCCCCGGAACGGCGTCCTGCTTGACGGCGAACGCTGGAATCCAGAAGGAGTGCTGGACATCGGTTGAGGTGATATCGAAGCGGACTGGCCGATTGACGGGCAGCACCAGCGTCGTTGAATAGGCGTTATCTCCGTATTGGGGATAGCTGTAGTTCCAGAGCCATTGCTCACCGTTGACATGAACGACGAGTACATCGGACGCGGATGCCGACTGGATCTGGTTGTAGAAGACGAGACCATAGCCAAAAAGGAATACAACCAAAATGATGGAGATGACCACCCAGGTGACCTGGGTTGGCATATGGCCGCGCGTCGCCGGGCCGTCGCGGTCGGGGCGCCCCTGCGAGCGGAACTGGAAGACGGCGTAGCCTCCAAAGACGACGACCAGCATAAAGACGGGAATCGAAAGGAGGGTAAACAGCCCGAGCACCTGATCGACATCCGTGGCTCGATTCGATGCGATGGCTGGTATCGTTCCCCAGTCAACGAGCTGTGTGCCAATCAGCCAGGCGATTGCCAGGCCCACAATGGTGGCCACGAGCCAGATGATTGTGGCGCGTAGCAAATGTCTTGGTTCGTTCATGATATCTCTCTACCGTGCCTCTCTTCTGCATGCCGTTGGTTGAGCGCCGAGGGCTGTCTCAGGCAGCGGCGTTATACGACATCGATAGTGCCGGACATATAGCCTTTGGTGGACATCGGGCCGCCGAAACCATCGAAGCCAGCCCCGCAGGGGTCGAAGCACTGCCAGATGTAATGACCTGGCCCTTGTGTTATGAAGGAGAACTCGGTGACGACTGGCTTCAGTGGCATCAAGCCAGCTGGGTCAAGCGGAGCGTTGTCGTCAACGCCGGTTACCGGAATGCTGACGTAGAGCCAGTCTTGCTGGGAACTTGGGATCGAGTGGATGGTGAAGGTATGCGAGGCATCCTCCGATTTGATGCTTGACATCGTCGTGCCATCTACCGTGATCGTATTGCCCAGAGTCCCCTGCGGCTTGTTGTAAAAGTCATTGAGTAATGTTGATTTGCCGTCGTAATTTTCGATGCGGATGGTGACGACGGCATGAGCGGGTACCTGGAATTCGGTTGTTGGCCAGTAGGTGACCCAGTCCTGATTGTCTCCTGCTGGTGGAATTGGAAAGCCGTTATCCGTGCCATCAGGGTAGTTCTTCGCAATCCAGTCGGGGTCTTCATACGGACTTTGGGGGAAAGTCTGTAAATTCAGGGTCACATGCTTGAGATTCTTCGCGTCGAGATTGTAGGCGCCGCTGTCTGAAGCTGCCATCAATTTCGGAATACGGGCGGTCGCGCTTAGGGTCAACAACACACCTACCACGATGGCGGTCCCTACAAGTACTGTCACCAGTGCGCCCAGATATCTGCGCATAACTTCCTGCTCCTCTGCGGCCCGCATGATGATGTGCCGTGCGGGTCACTCGCGACAAATGCAATTGACCATTCCCTATGGATGCGTGTCCGCACCCTGGGGATTCCCGGGCTGACGGTGTCGAACGCTAACCATCGAAGCCGATGGGCGCGTACATTCGTCATGTCGTGACCCGAACATCTCAGGTCACCTCCACAAGCGTGAATTTCCGCGGGTCATGCGGTATGCGCCGATGCGATAATGTCCCGATACGCATATAAGCGTGTCCGAAAACAATTGGCCTTTCGCCCCACCGGCAGGTGGTGAAGCGATTATGCCGCTTGCTTGGGAAACACGCTGCCTGTTGGTCGTATGGACGCGCACGGCTGCTACATGTAGGTTTACCTTACCTGTGGCCTGTGTAGCATGGTGCAAACACACTATATTTGCGTGGTTCGGATATGCATGAGTCAGCAATCTGGCACAACGCAGGTATGAATATAATGGAGCGCGCTGCACGTGCGTCGTTACCGGTTAGATGGCATGTGATGTCGCAAGATAGAGAATCGGAGAACACGAAAACAGTTACACGAGTCCAAGACGCGATGCTGCCAGCACCGCTTGCAGTCGAGTCTTGACGCCAAGTTTCTCGATGACACGGGTGACGTGGTTGCGTGCGGTCACCCGGCTAATGCCCAGGGCGGTTGCGATCTCGATAGTAGCCATGCCTTGCGCCAGCAGTTCCAGCACCTCGTGTTCGCGCGGCGTGAGATGCTCCAACGTCAACGTTGAGGCGCTATCGCTGTCGATGCTCTCCACATGCCCTACTGGCAGGCGCAGAATGCTGCCGGGATGATGAAAGGCGTCAGCGGCGACCGCACTGCGCGTGTGGGGTTCGACGTGTTCGGTCACATCATGGAAGATGTGGACGACGCAGGTAGAACCGTCGAGCTTGCGCGCGTGAAGGGCGCTCACCTCCAGCCATCGCGGCGCGCCGCTCTGGGTGATCACGCGAACTCGCATGGGCGTATCGTGAAGCAGGAAGGCGTGCGGGTCGGGTGTGGGTGTCTGACTGGGGCAGCGCGCATCAGTATCGGCGGCTTCGGCGCGCCCAAAAGCATCGATGACCTCAGGACACACTGGAACATCCTGAGTACGGAGCAAGGTGAGCATCTCTTCAGAGGTGCGACCCAGCGTCATATCCGCGTCAAAGCCCAGTGTGCGTGAAGCGCTCTCATTCCAGGAGACAATCCGGTGCGTACCATCCACCACAAATGTGCCAAATGCCAGTGACTCAGTTGTGATCATTAGTGTCATTGCATGCCGCAGCGCGCTCATGCGCATTCCCTCCGCTCGTTTTGGGCATCAGCATGCGCAACCATCTAGCAAGGACGCCTCGTGCGCGGCGTAGATGGCCACCATGCCTGAACTCAGCCAGATAAATTCTTCATTGAATGATATCTGTGCTCAGGCGGGGTTAGTGTGTTAAGTCCAGTATCCAGCGCATGTCAAGTAGTCATTTCCGCGTAGCGAGCCTTAGCCCATGAGGATAAGTGCGCGACCTTCCAGCATCACCTGGTCGCGGCGTATGATGGAGTGCGAGTGCGGATACTGGCCGATGCGCAATGGCGCGGGAGGGATCGTTTCATGGCACGCGACAATGATATGGGCGTGAGCGAGCGCTTCAGCGAGGGATTGAGCGCCCGGTGGATACGCACTATACCCAATGGAGGCACGCTCGAAACCGGCCCGACTGGCCTTCGGCTCGCACTGCCCGATGGCGCGCTTGCTGGTGTTTATAGCGACGCTCAGATAGACGATTACGGCACGCTGCCGCCATCACGATTTCCCTGGCGGCCGCCGCTCCACATGGAGGTGCGGGCGCGCGCATCGCACCCAGCCCATCCGGCGCGCGAGATGCCGCCGGATCGGCTGGAAGACCAGCGGTGGTTCCGGGGAACAGTGGGCTTTGGTTTCTGGAACTACCCGTTCTCGCTGACGGGCGCGGTCCTGCGTCTGCCAGAGGCCATCTGGTTCTTCGGGGCGTCGCCACCATCCAATATGGCGCTGGTACCTGGATCGGTTGGCTGGGGCTGGAAGGCGCAGGTCGTCCATGCGCATCGTCCCGGTGTCGCGCTGGCGGCGTTGCCAACGGCCGCGGCGGTGGCCTGGGCGCGTCTCAGTCGCCGGGAGCGGATGGCGGCGCACTGGGTGCAGCGGTTGAGCGGGACGCATGAGGCGGCGCTGGAAACCGATCTGCGCGAGTGGCATACTTATACCATCGACTGGCGGCAAGACCGCGCCCGCTTCGCTGTGGATGGCGTGGAGGCGCTCTCCGTGGCGAACCCGCCGACCCGCGCGCTGGGCTTCGTTGCATGGATCGACAACCAATACGCCATCGCGACGCCACGCGGCCAGCTTCGCTTCGACACCCTCGCCACCGGCCCCGAATGGCTGGAAATCGAGTCGCTGCATATTCTGCCCGGCGCGGATGGAATCGAGCTGGTGTGAGGTAGATTGGGGCTGGTAGCAATAACACTGGCATCGCGGCGTATCGTCAATGGTGGAGGCGCTGAAGCGGCGCACAGAGTGATGGTGTAACACAAACTGTCCGCTTTCCGCCCAATTTCGCCCGATGCCGCCCGATGCCCCACATATGCTCCCATGACACGAAACCTCCCCTGTCCTCCAATACATGGAAGCACACCAGCTGAGACGCTGACCACCACGCGGTCTCTACACGCAGCATAGCAGCTATGTTGAATGGTTGTATGAGGCCATGCGGTGTCATATCCGAGGAGATACGGAGAAGCGCGCCAGCGATAGGGTGCGGCGACCAGAACGCGGGAAGATCGCTGGCGGGTAATGACTATTCACGTCGTCTTCAATTCTCCGCAGGCTGTGCGTCGGGGTGGGCGCGGCAGGTGTCCCTCTCAGCAGACGGTCTGGAAACTACCTACTCAGCCGCTCTATCGTTTCGAGGAGTAGTTGGGGCAGCGTCTCGAAGGAATAGGACATCAGCAGACGCTCACCTCGCTGATGCGCGCCCGCGCCGTACGGCCCGAAGTTGACTACTGGCAGCCCCAGCGCCGCGATCTCCGCCAGCGGCAGCGAATAATCGCTATCGCGAGGCGATGCGTCATTCGCACGCCAGGTCGGCATGTTCGCGGTCAGCGCGGTCAGGTCGGCGGCGGTATCGAGTTGCAGGTAGCTCATGTCGGAGATGAAGGGGTAGAACTCTTCGACGCTCAGTTGCAGCTCGGGATGCGCTGACGCCACCTGCGCGACGGCGGTGTGTAACTCGCCGGGCGCGGCGGCGATGTGCGGATAGTAGGGCGGCGAGTAGTAGAGCACGATGGCTGGCCTCTCGCGTCCGCTGAGCGTCCAGAGCGCGTGCGCCAGGCGCATGCTGCGTTCGCGGCTGTCGATTCCATCGGGGAGCCGCGTCCAGGCGTCATCCAGCGCGGCAGCGACCGCTTCTTCGCTCAGTCGCGTGACACATCCCGCGCGTAGCTCCTGCCACGTCAGCACATCTCCGGCGCGCGGCGTCGCTCGTGGCTGCCAGCTCGTGTCATCCTGCGCCGCGACCCAGGCGCGCTCGGCGGCGTCGATACGGGCGAGCGTTCGGGTCAGCGCTTCCGTAGCCCGCTGTCGTAACGTCTCGATCAACTGGTCGGGGGTCGTCGAGAAGGTCAGGACGTTCAGATAGAAGTAGGCGGCGAACGGCAGTTGCACGTCGTAGTGCGCCTTGAGGTCGGTGGCATGGAGCGTGACCGGTGGCGGCGTGCTCTGGCCGCGCACATGGTCGCATAGATCAGGATTCATACTGAGGTCGCCGATCAGCTCAGCCGCCAGCAGGTTGGCGTCTATGCCGCTGAATGGCTCGCCGACGTGCGACTCGCGGCCAACCACCAGGAAACTCGGCAGCAGCTTGCCAACTGTTCCAGTATAAATATAGCGGTGTGTATCGCCTTGGTAGCGGGCGGCGGTGTAGTCGGTGTTGATCGCGCCGAGGTAGTACAGCCCATGTTCGTCGCGGAGCCTCAGCAGAAAGCGAACGGCCTGGAGCACGCCCGCCGACTCGTTCTCTTCGTCGGGGGTCGCCAGAAAGACGACCGAGAGTGGCAATGGCTGCTGGCGATTGCGCGCGGCGAGGCTCCGTATGATGGCAATATTGGCGGCGACACCCGACTTCATATCGATCGTGCCGCGCCCCAGCATCCAGTCGCCGGGATGGGCGGCTAGGTCGTCGGCCAGGCTGGGGGTGAAGGCAGCCAACTCCTCGCGCCGCGCCCACAGCTCGTTTGGATCTCGCGCCCATGGTTCGAGCGGGCCATAGTCGCCCGTCTCGACGGTATCGAAGTGGCCCAACAGCATGATGGTACGCTCGCTCGCGCCTTTGATGAAAGCGTAGGCGTTCACTCGCTGGTGCTGGTCGCCCTCGACAGGATCGAGGCCGCTGGCGGTGTATGCGTCGGCGTAGCCATCCTCGGTGAGCAGCGCCAGAATCTCCTGGGCGCACGCGATCTCGCCAGCGCCGGGGCTGACGCTGTTCACGCGCACCAGCCGCTCGGTGAAGCGCCGCACGTCGTCGTACCACTTGCTGGCCATCTATCGCCTCCCTCGTTGCATCCTGTATACCGTTTCAGGCAGTCGTGTCCGATTGTAGCAACCGGCGCACCCCGGCGCAACTGGACGCGAGCGCGCGCCGATTGGTACAATTCGCCCGGAATACATTGTGGTATGCCACCAGCCCGGCGGTCGCGGCAGCAGGATGGCTCACCGGGGCGCGATGGGCGATTTCGCGGTAGAAAGTCAGCAGAAGAAGGGCAGAATGATCATGCGCAGCAAAGTAACCGTCATTGGAGCCGGATTTGTTGGCTCGACGCTTGGCCAGCGTGTCGCCGAGCGCGACTACGCCGACGTGGTGTTGATGGATGTCGTGCCGGATATGCCACAGGGCAAAGCGCTCGATATTCTGGAGGCTGGCCCGGTGCTGGGCTACGACTCGCTCGTCATCGGCACGAACGGCTATGATGAGACGGCAAACTCGGATATTGTGGTCGTTACATCGGGCATCGCGCGCAAGCCCGGCATGAGCCGCGACGACCTCATCCGCACCAACCAGGGCATCGTGACACAGGTCGTGCAGGAAGTTGCGAAGCACTCACCCAACGCGATTCTGATCTGCGTGACGAATCCGCTTGATGCGATGGTGCAGTTGGCGTACAAGGTGAGCGGCTTCCCCAAGCAGCGTGTGCTGGGCATGGCGGGCGTGCTGGATACCGCGCGCTTCCGCACCTTCATCGCGCAGGAGCTGAATGTCTCGGTGCGCGACGTACAGGCGTTCGTGCTGGGCGGGCATGGCGATACGATGGTGCCGCTGGCCCGGCTCTCGACGGTGGCGGGCGTGCCACTGCCCGAGCTGATCCCCGCTGAGCGGCTGCAGCAGATTGTGGAGCGCACGGCGAATGGTGGCGCCGAGATCGTCAACCTGCTCAAGCAGGGCAGCGCCTATTACGCGCCATCGGCCTCGGTGCTCCAGATGATCGACTCAATTCTGCTGGATAAGAAGATGATAATGCCCTGCTCGGTTTATCTAGAGGGCGAGTATGGCATCAATGGTCTCTTCGTCGGTGTCCCCGCGAAGCTTGGCGCGAAGGGCGTCGAGGAGGTCATCCAGCTCGATCTGACGGAGGGCGAGCGCGCCGCGCTGCAGAAGTCGGCAGATGCCGTGCGCGAGTTGATCGGTGTCATGGGTATCTAGACAACAGCCATGCGCCATTCGCGCTAACCGTTGCTGGCCACCGTGTACACCGCGTATTGCAGGATTCATGGGCGCCCGCGTGGTATGCTGGGGCTGGGGAACGTATGGGGAGTTCCCATGTGTTTCGCCGGGTTCATTTCCATGTGAGCGCCGCTGAGTCTGAAGTGACGCCCACTGGCCCGGCCTCGCGTAAGGCGGTCTATGAACACGGCCAGTACGGTGACAGGCGCGAAATCGCCGTTTCTCTCGACATTCCCAGGATGCTACTACTACGACCCCGCGATCTTCGCCCGCGAGCAGGAGCGCATCTTCGCGCGGATGTGGGTCTATGGCGGGATTGCGAACAGCCTTGCGAAGCCCGGCGACTATCGCACGCTGAAGATTGCCAATGAGAGCGTCATCGTCGTTCGCACGAAGCAGGGCGATCTGCGCGCGTTCCTCAATGTCTGCCGCCATCGTGGCTCGCGGCTCTGCCCCGAAGCATCTGGCCACTTGAACGGCTCGATTCAGTGTCGCTATCACGCCTGGACCTATGGGCTGGACGGCAGGTTGATTGGCGCGCCGAACGTGTTTAACCACCCCGAGTTCGAGCGCGACCTCTATGGCCTGCATCCGGTCGCGCTGGAGGTCTGGAACGGGCTGATCTGGCTCAACCTCTCCGAGAATCCGCCGTCACTAGCCGAGCAGATGGATGACCCCACCGTCCGCGACTTCGGCAGCAACGCCTCGCTCGACCGCTATGGCATCGCTAATCTCAAGGTTGCGAAGACCATCACCTACGATGTGGCGGCCAACTGGAAGCTCATCATGGAGAATACGCTCGAATGCTATCACTGCGGCCCGATGCACCCTGAGCTGTGCGCCCTGCTGCCGGAGTATAAGACGGGCGTGATAGATGGCAACGACGGAACCGCTTTTGCCGATGGCGTCGAGGCGTTCACCATTACCGGCAAGGCCAGCCGCCCACCGCTGCCAGGGCTGCTCCCTGAAGATACGCGCCGCTATGCTGGCTTCTTTGGCCTGCCGAGCATCTTCATCAACCTGCTCGGCGACCATGTGGCGATTGACTGGCTGGAGCCGCTGGGGCCGACCCAGACGCGCGTCACGACGGAATGGCTCTTCGATCTACAAGCTATGGAAAGTCCAGACTTCGACCCGATGGACGCGGTAGCCATCCTGGACCTCGTCAACCATCAGGACTGGGTTGTCTGTGAACTGGCGCAGCAGGGCATGGCCTCCCGCGCGTATGTGCATGGTGGCAACTATGCCCCGCTCGAACATCACATCCGCGACTTCGTGGACTACATTCTCGCGTGGCTGGGAGATGAGGATGAGGGCGTGGAATAGGCTGATTTCACACTCTCCGGCGGCTCTTGCTCAGCGCCTTGCGCGAGAAGGTGAAGTCGAGGCCCTCGCGTTCGGCGAACTGCTGGAAGAGCGCATAGAAGCGGGCGCGGTCCTCGGCGGAAATGACGGCTACGGCGTCCGCGGCCTCGATGGAGTACGGGTAGCCCTGACCGGTGATGATCTCGGCGCGCAGCACATCCATCACGCGGTCGAGTTGGACTTCCCCACCCTCCAACAGCCACGCCGGAAACTCGACCCGTGCAGGCGGACGATCACTCGCGGCGCGCAGGTAGACGAACGCCACGGCGTCCGCGCCGCCGCGATAGCCCATCGCCGCCAGGTCTTCGCGCGCCGAGATGAAGGCAGGCGTCCGGTCTCCCCAGGCCAGCGCGTCACCCCAGAGCAGTGCGTCGTGGATGCCGCGTGGCGGGGGCAACTCATCGCCGGAGAGCGCGCGCAGCATCGTGATCGTGTCGCGGGCATAGCTGGTGTCGATGTAGCCGAGCAGCGGGATGCGGGTGCGGCGCGAGGCGTCCAGCAAGCGTTGCGCGGCGGCGGCATAGCGTTCGGGATAGGGTGGTGGCATCTTGATCGCGAACGAGACGATCAGGCTGCCGTCGAAGAGCGCCACGACTGGCCTATCCTCGCCCGCTTCTCGTTTCGCCGCATGGTAGTCCAGTCGCTCGACCAGCGTAGCTACCTCAAGTTCGAAGCGCCGCAGATGAACGATCCGCTCTGAGTAGCCCGCCGCCTCATTCGTGCGCGCATTTGCCAGTTCCGGCTCGCTCACCAGCAAGTCTTCCGGCGGAAGCAGCTCGGTGCGCACATCCTTGAGATAGGGAGCGGGCGGCTGGTGTGGGTTCTCGTAGATGCCCGCCTGCACCAGCGCCACTGGCACCGAGGCGTCGCGCCAGGGGAGCAGCTGGCTGCCGTCCACGGCGAAGGTGGTCGTGCCGCGCAGCCCCTCAGCCCATGCGCGCGATTCCTCGTGATGGGCAAACGCGCGGCCAAATGGCAGCACTGGCGGCCCGGATCGTCCGAGCTGGCGCCAGCGGTCGTATTCGCGCGTGGGAAGCGCGCCCGCCGCATGGGGCCGTTCGGCATTCTTCAGCGCCGTGTCGAGCGCCCGCTGAAGCGCCGCCGCGTCGGGGTAGCGCGTCCCAAGGGCCGCCAAGGCCTCGCGCCACGCCTCACGTTGCTGGCCATAGCGTTCGTCGTAGGAGGTGAAGAGCGCCCGTTTGCGCTCCAACTCGGCGACCAGCTTTTCCGTGTATAGCATCGCGAATGCCTCCTACGCGCCGAACGAGGCGAGCGTGTCGCCTATTTCTTGTACTCAAGCGTAGGAACTTGAACTGGGCAAAGCGGCGCGACTGTAATGGCGTAAAAGGCGTTGGTCGCGCTATCTGTCCACGCCTCGTACTCCGTCGCGCCCGAGACCGGACGCGATGTGGAGATGTAGTATGTTCCCTGCGCCACCAGTTTGAAAGTAAACGCGCCGGTTGTAGAGTTTAGCGATGTCGAATACTCATCGGAAAAGAAGTAGGTGTTGAAGTTCATGTGCTTCGAGAGATGCACCGTCGGCAAAGGGCTGGCCGGAGCGCCAGTGATGAAGCCGGTGACATCCTGTGGCGCATTCAGCGCGTTCTGCGCCGTCTTGGCCTCAGGTGTGTCCTTATAGCTCGTGACGATCGTCTTGTATGCGCTGACCGCGCCAGCGCACTGCTGACTGGTGATCTGCTGCTGCCCATAGGCGAGGTAGGCGGTGGCGGCTTTGGCGTGTCCCTGGCTGGCGTACGAGCTGGCGGCGTATTGTGATTCCAGCTTGGTGAATTCGGTGATCGCCAGTTGGTAACGCTTCTGCTGCAACAACTGAGCGCCATAGAGGTAGTATGCCTCGGGCGTGACATCGGCGAGTGTCGCCTTGCACGCGCTATCACAGTCCGGGCTGGACCCGAAGTTAGCAAAGGCGGTGATGGCGTCACGATAGGGTACGCCGCTGGCATCTTGCTTCATCCACGCTGCGTACGCCTGGTACTGGCCCATTTGCGCGCGCTGGACGGCGTCTCCGCTCTCCTGGTAGTCATCGAGCACGGTCTGAAAGTGCGTGAGCGCGCCCTGATAGTCACCCCGCTGGAGCAATTGTGCGCCCCAGGCGTTCTGCACGCGCGCGATGTCGGGGGCGTCCGGCCCTTTCTCGCCGCTCAGCCCATATTCACGGATGGCCACGGCCCATTGCCCGCTCTTCTCCATGGCCTGCGCCTGCGCCAGATGGAGCGGCGCGCTGCCGACGAGGCCAACCACGCCAGAGACGGCGAGGCCAGCGACCAGCACGATGGTCAGCAACGCGAAGCTGAGCGAACGCCGACCAACCGTCGCCCGTAGCAGCGCGATCAACCCGAAGACGGCCGCCAGCGCCACCGCCACCATACCGACTGCTACTGCGCCATCGGCCCAGTCGCCGCCGAGGAGCAGCACGCGCACGCCAAAGACGAGCGCCAGCAGCACGATGCTCCCCACGACCACGAGCAGCGAGACCGAGAATGGGAAGGGTTTGCCAAGCGGCCCGCGGCTGCGTTCGGGAACGCGCGACGAAATCACGGACAATCGCCCCGAGCTAGACGGCTGGGATGGCATTGGCGTGTAGCCATAGCCGGATGGATATGGCGACCCCGGCGTGCTGGGGATGGCCGCGCCTGCTGGTAATGGCCCGCTCGGGATGGGCGCCGACGGGGTGGCGGGTACCGGTGGGGCAGGCGTCAATGGCGGCGGCGCATAGGCCGGGGCCCCAGTCGTGGGCTGCACTGGCTGTGCGGGCTGATCGCTTTGCTCGTTCGGTCGCTCGTCCATGGCCCCTCCATCACCTCTTCACATCACTCACGGCCCGCGCACGCGGCCATAGCGGCCCAGGCAGGCTGACAATCTGTATTGTACCGCAGCGCCAAACAAGCGAGGGCTTAGACGGAGAGTAATGTCTCAGGCTCGTGCTCGGCGATGACCGTCTGGCCGTTGCGCTTTTCCAGGTGAATGACGCCGTCGAGACCCTGCTCGAAGGTATCGTCATGGCTGATGACGAGCAACTGATCGAAGCCGCGCACGCGCCGGATCTGCTCGGCCAGATTGCCACGTCGCTCGCCATCCATGTTCTGCGTCGGTTCGTCGAAGAAGGCAAGGTCGAGGCGCGAGAGCCGACGGAGCAGCGCCAGCCGAACCGCCAGCGCCGCGCTCATCTGCTCGCCGCCGCTGAGCTGGGCGAAGGTACGTTCGCGCCCATCGCGGCGGAGGACGATTTCATAATCAGCCTCCCAGGCAAGCTCGGCGGAGCGGTCGCCCAGTATCTCGCCGAAGATGCGATTGGCCTCGCGCGAGATAGCGTGTAACTGCGCGCGGAGAATATTCGGCCCCGCCTCCTTGATGATGTCGCGGAACTGCTTGAGCATCCGGTCCAGGTCATCGAGCGTCTGACGCTCCTCGCGGGCGGCGTTCAGGTCAATCAGCAGCGCCTCGACGCGGGCGATCTCGCTGGCGAGCCGCGCGCTATCCTGCTGCGTTTGCCGGAGTTCCGCTGTGCATTCGCCGTGCTCGCGCCTCACCGCATCGCTGCGTGCGACGACCGTCGCCAGCCTGGCGCCATCGAACCTCGCCGCCGCCTGCTCGTAGTCGCGCGTGGCCTTGGTATGGCGTGTGGCCGCCGCGCGTGTCGCCTGCTCCGCCGCCGCATACGCCTTCTTGCGCTCGCCGTGCTGCGCCGCCAGGTGTTCATAGCGAAGATAACGCAGATGGCCCTCGCTCGTGCGCGCGCGCGCGTCTTCCAGCCGGGCCAGCTCGTCATCCAGTGCGGCGAACGGCGCCAGCCGCTTATCACACTCCGCCAGTTGGGCATCGCACCTGCGTAGCGCAGTTTTTGCCTTTTCGACGCGCTCTGCCCTGTTCGAGATGTCAGCGGCGGTGGCGCGTAGCGATGCCGCCAGCCCGCGCGGATCGCCAAGGGCGTCGAGTTCTGCCTCGATGCGCTGCAGATCGGCGGGGGCTGATTCGAGTCCCGCCAGTTCGTGCGCCATCCGCTCCAACTCGGCGGCAAGCGTGTCGCGCCGGTCGCTGGACTCGCGCAGATGCGCCTGGATGTCGGGCAGGCGGGCGCACTGCATCGCGGCGTCATTGCTGCGGTCATAGGCGGCGCGCAGACGTTCAAGTGTGCGCGCGTCATGGCCGTTGGCAAGCGTGGCGTCGAGCTGGCGTTGTTCCGCCGTCAACGCCGCAATCTCATGCTCCAGTCGCTCGCGGTCGTCGGCGGCCTCGCGCTGTTTCTCCTCGAATTCGCCGCGCCTGTCCCAGTATGAGAGGACCGTGCGGGCGTGATCTATCCGCGCCGCCAACTCGTGGGCATGCTCCTCCAGTGGCGCAAGCTCCCGCTCGGCATCGGCGATCATGCGGTCGAAGTAGCTGATGAGGCTGTTCTCGCCGCGCTGCTGGATGTTCAGGCAGGGCTCGCGCAGGAAGGGGCAGTTGCCCATCCCCGATTGCTGCCGCGAGAGGCGATGCTGCTCGATACGCGCCTGCGTCTGACGAATCTTGCCATCAAGGGTTTTCTGCTCTGCCTCTAACGCGGGAAAGCTCTCGACCACCGCCTGCTGCGCCACGATTTTGCGCAGGTTTGCCGCCGCCTTCTGCTCAAGTTGCGCTTTCTTCTCGCGTTGCGCCTGTTTTTCGGGCAATTGCTGGCGCACCGCCTGGAGCCGGTCACTGTTGGTCTGCCAGGTCGCCTGTGCAGTCTGCGCCGCTTCAAGTTGGCCTCGCCGCTCAGCAATCGCGCCAGCTTCGGGGCGAAGCTGCTCCAGCCTGGCGATCTGTCGCTCATCCTGCGCGCAGGCCTGCTGCGCTGCCTGCCACTCACCCTCGGTGCGTTGCCGTGTCGTCGCCAGCTCGTCGCGCCGGGCCACGCGCTGGCGGGCTGCTGTGCGCTCGTCTTCGCGTGTTCGTTGCCGTTCCGCCTTTGGCTCGACCTTCGCTAGCTCGCGTGCGGCCTGTTCCGCCGCCATCAATTGCTCCTGGCTGTGCGCCAATTCTTTGCGCGTGCCTTCCTGTGCCAGGGCCGCCTGCGCCCGCTCTTCGCGCAGTTGGGAGCGTTGCTGTTCACGTCCACGCGCCGTGGCAAGCTGCTTCTCGGTGGCGAGAAACGCATCGTGGTCGGGACGGCTTTCGGCGCAGATGCGTGTGGCGTCGGCGGCCTCGGCAAGCTGCCGCTCGGCCTCCATGCGCTGGGACTCCGCCGCGCGATGTTCCGCCTGGGCAACATTTACCTCGTTTTGCAGCGCCGTCACGTGTTGCTTGCGCTCTTCCAGCGCCTTGCGTTCGGCTTCAAGCGTCTCGGTCTCGCGCAGGAGCCGCGCCAGCGTCTCCGTCAGCATGCGCTCGCGCGTCCGTCCCTGCTCGAACTGCGCGCGCCAGTTGTCTAGTTGCGCCGTCTCGCGTTCGAGGGCCGCAATTTGGTTATCCTGCTGGATTTGCTGCTCTCTGAGATAGTGAGATGTCGCCAGGAGTTTATCGAAAGCTGTACGATAATCCTCCACCTGAAGCAGCACGTCGAACTTCTTCTTGCGGGCGCCAGGTGTCTGCAAGAAATCGGCAGTGAAGGTACCCTGAGGCACTCCAATAGCATCGTTGAAAAGAGTGTTCAGGTCGAGGTCGCTCTCGATGCGCAGATGCTGGCGTAGAAACGCGATGACGTCGGCCTTTTGCTCCACCACGCGATCATGCAAATCGGGATCGTAGATGTACCAGTCAGACGACGAGCCGCAGCGGCGCACCGCCTGATACTCGCGGTCATCCAGCGCCGAGGTGAAGGTGATGGTGACGACGCCGACCCGCTCGCCCTCGCGGACAAACTGCGCCTGTTTGTAGGGTAGAGCATCGAAGAGGGCGAAGCCGATGGCCTCGACCAGCGTGGACTTGCCCGCGCCGTTGCTGCCGCGGATGGCGGTGGTTCCAGGGCCAAGATTGATATGCAGCCGCTGGTAGCTCTTGATGTTTTCGAGTTCGACGCTGTTAATTCGCATGGGTTCGCCTTATCAATACGCTCACCTGGGCGCCGCGCAATGGGGAGAGATGTTCAACATAGAACATTCCGCACCCCGCGCGAAAAGCGGAAATCTGCCCACTATCCCGGCTCCTTCCTTTGTAGGTAAGGGGAGCCGAAATATGTGCCTGTAACAGGAAAAGTATAGCATGCGGGCAAGCGGAGAGGACGCTGGGTAGGATGGTTGCCCCATGCCAGATGCCAGGGGAAGCATAGGAAATCATTGCCAACTATAGACGTGGGGATATCCGCCGCAGCATGAATGTCGCGCATCCGTCCTGGCTATTCCTCGTCTGGTCGCTCAGGCTTAACATCCGTCACGGCCTTGTGCCAACTTCCTTCGGGTGCGTGGGTGTTGATATATCGGTTGATCGCGGTGACCAGTGCTGCAGGCGGGCGGTCGAGCAACGAGCGCGGGATGCGGAAACCCATGGACTGCCGCTGGCTGGCGATCATCGCCAGCGCGCGCTTCCAGAGCGGCTGGCGGCCGTTAATGGCGTGCGGGTCCGTGACATTGACGTCGAGGAAGTGGTACGTGATGGCCTTCTCCGGAGTTAAGATGAATTCTTCCACACCCAGCGTCTCGTTCCAGCGCAAGAGGCCTCGACCGGTGACGATCATCGAACAGTTGTCGACGATGCCATCAGCATTGACGACGAGGGTAGGACTGGTCATGATCGTGCGGATGAGCATAAGTAGTGCGGAGGCGCTGCCGAAGCACAGCAAGAAGCCAATGCACGCGGCGATCACGATCTGCCAGATGAAGTTTGCAACGACTGTGCGCGCCCACAGTCCGCCGACCACAAAGAGCGCGAGAATCGCGATGATGGTGAGTGCTCGAAGCACGACTCTGCCCCGATGGGCATAGACCACGATCCGCTCGCCGTCATCACGGAACAGGCCCTCATGCGCGATCTGCTCACCCAGTTCATATGCGATGTCCCTGCTCGCTTGGTTCCAGCGCATGAACCCTCGCCCGACGATGATGAGGGTCGCTCCCGTCAGCCCAATCGCTCCTATCACCACCGCGACCTGGGCAACCACTAGCGCCATATTGATTTGGGCGTTCCAGCCTTCGACGAGCGCGAGCGCGAGGCTGAAAGACAGACCAATGGAGAGGGGCGCGGCCAGCAACCAGCTCTGGCGCTTGATCATGACGAACCCGACCGTCGCCGCGAGCGCGAGGGAGAGACCGGCCACCTCTGCGGGCAGCGCCCATGCCCCCGCGTAATGGCTCACCGGAATGGCCAATAAGCTGCTAGGGAGCGCGAGTGCAAAGGCGAGCGCCCAGCCTGCTGGCTCCTGCCACCATCCCCGCTTTCGCCGCCTGAAGAACCAAGCCATCGTCGCCATCCCTTTCGCTCACCTGGCGTCTATGCCTAAGCCCCCCGCGTAACGTAAGCGTCCAGTCACGTTGATATGGCGCCAAACTACAACGACATGATGCGACACAATATTAGCCGCAGGACTTCAACCTGCGATCTGGTGACTCCGGGCGGTTTTGCCCAACATCGTCAGAGTCAGCCCTGCGTCGCCTTCCACCAATCTATCGTCACCTCGATGTGACCGAGGTGGAGTCCCAGGTGCTCGATGGTGTGGGTCAGGCAGCGGCGGTTCATCCGGTCGCCCGCGGGATGGCGGCTGATGGCGGCCAATTGCTCCGACGACATCCCGTTGAGCAGCGTCTCGGCGTTCGCCAGGAATGCCACGAAGCGCGGATGTAGCTCGGCCCAGGTGGGCAGCGCGGCAAACTCGGTGTCGCGGTCGCGCTCGATGGGGCCATCGCCGACGCAGCTGATGACCCACCACTCAGCGGACGAGATGGCGTGCGAGCAGATGGCCGCCAATGAGTTCGTCTGCTCGGCGGGCGGCTGCCACGCGAACGCCTCTTCCCTGATGGCGTCGAGCGCCTCCAGATACCACGTAATCAGCCGCCGCAGGTGATAGCGGTACAATTCCGATTCGTTGGTGGGTTCCTCACCGGGCTTGGGCGGTGTTGGCATCGGCATGGCTTACTGTCCCTTCCCTGCACTGTCGGTCAGCGTATTGCGCAGCATGCCCAGCCGCTCGATCTCCATCTCCACCACGTCGCCTGGTAGCAGCCAGCGGTGGCGCTCGGTCCCCAACTCGAGGATGCAGCCGGTGCCGCAGGTGCCGGAGCCGATTACATCGCCGGGCCGCATCCGGGCATGCTCTGAGGCGCGCTCGATCATCTGGGGGAAGGTGTAATACATGTTCTTCGTGTTGTCGTGGGTCAGGTTGTCGCCGTTGATCCAGCCGCGCATCTCCAGGCTGTAGCGCTCGTCCTTGCCGGATCCAATACGCAAATCATCCAGTTCGTCAGGTGTGACCAGATAGGGGCCGAGCGAGGTGGCGAAGTCTTTGCCCTTGGCTGGCCCCATATTGAGCACCTGCTCCTTGCGCCAGAGGTCGCGCGCGCTCCAGTCGTTCATCACCATATAGCCCGCGATGTAGCCCGGCGCGTCGTCGGCGGCGATGTCGCGCCCCTCGCGCCCGATGACTGCCGCCATCTCCAGCTCGAAGTCCACCTCCTGGCTGCGCTGGGGATAGCGAACCGGCTCCTCCGTGCCATACAACTCCGAGGTGTTGGAGAAGTAGAAGACCGGGAACTCGTACCACGCGGGAATCATCTCCGCGCCGCGTCGGGCGCGCGATGCCTTGACGTGCTGCTCGAAGACGTAGAAGTCGCGCAGAGTCGCGGGATTCGGCACGGGAGTCCGTAGCTCTATGTCGCTCCGCTCGTGGGCGATGACTGGCTCGCCCGGCTCCAGCGCCACGTCCTCAGGTCGTCCTTTATCGGCGGCCGCCAGCGCCGCGCGCACCGCCGCCATGCCATCCGGCCCAAGTTGCAGCAGCGCCAGCGTCGTCGTCGGTAGGCCAGCCGCGCCGCTCACCTCCGGCAGCACGACACCATTTCGCGCCGCCCAGATGCCCAGCGCCGCCAGATCGAACACCTGCTCGCCCACGAGGACGCCCGCGCGCCCCTCCGCCAGATGCGCTGCGCCCGCCTGTACATATGTCACCAGCTTCATCGCTACATCACTCCTATGTGGTTATTAGTGAAATGATTCGGGAATGTGGCCTATGGGGTGGCCAGTATCAGCGCCGCCACGCCTGTCGGAGTATAGCACGGTGGGCGCCCTGTGACTTTTCTAGCAGAGCGGCAACACCGGTGATGGTATACTTCTATGAAACTTAGAGGCTTGTTTTATGCTCTGCAATAGTGGCCTTCAATTGTCCGAGTCATTGCGGATAGATGCCCGACATCATGTATGCTCATGGCAGAGTTATGCAGTCCGCGTCGGCGGACTTCGTGGCGGAGCGTAGCGAGGCCATTGAGGCGCGACTTTAGTCGCCAGCCCGAAATAGATGAGGAAGTGCTATGACCCAGGTGAGTCGGTATCTTGAGGCAGTGAAGCAGCGGGTGATTGTCTTCGATGGCGCGATGGGCACCATGATCCAGAATCTCGGGCTGGAAGCGGCTGACTACGGCGGCGAAAGCCTGGATGGATGCCCTGAAATTCTCGTATTGTCCCGCCCCGACGCCATCCGCGAGATTCACCGCGCCTATCTGGCCGCGGGCGCCGATGTGCTCGAGACCGACACCTTCACTGGCACACGCCTCAAGCTGGACGACTACGCACTGGGCGCGCGCACACATGAGATCAACGCCGCCGCCGCCCGGCTGGCCCGCGCCGCCGCCGACGAGTTCAGCACTGTCGAGCGTCCGCGCTTCGTCGCTGGCTCGATGGGGCCAACCGGCATGCTCCCTTCATCGGATGACCCTGCTCTCTCCAACATCACCTATCAGCAGCTTGCCGAGATGTACCGTGAGCAGGCGGCGGCACTGATCGAGGGCGGCGTTGATCTGCTGTTGATCGAGACCAGCCAGGATATTCTGGAGGTGCGCGCCGCCATCACCGGCATACGCCGCGCCTGGGCCGAGACAGGCCGCCGCGTGCCGATTCAGGCCCAGGTGACGCTCGATACGTCGGGGCGGATGCTGCTGGGGACCGACATTGGCGCTTCATCTACGATTCTCAGCCATCTGGGCGTGGATATCGTTGGCCTCAACTGCTCGACCGGTCCGGAGCATATGCGCGAGCCGGTGCGTTACCTCACCGAGAACATTCCACTGCCGATCTCGACGATTCCCAATGCGGGGTTGCCGCTCAATGTCAACGGCCGCGCGATCTATCCGATGGAGCCGGAACCGTTCGCCAGCGCCCTCGCCGAGTTCGTCGGTACGCTCGGCGTCAACATCATCGGCGGCTGCTGTGGAACGACGCCCGAACACATCGCGCGCATCGTCGCCCATCTGGACGATCTCGATCCCGCACACCGCGCCACGCCGCAGCGGCGGCTGAACGACTTCCCCGACGAGACACGCCACCGCACCCAACTGCTGGTGGCCTCGGCCATGCGCGCCAACTCGCTCCATCAGGACCCCGCGCCGCTGATCGTCGGCGAGCGGGTCAACTCGCAGGGCAGTCGCAAGGTGAAGCAGGCGCTGCTGGCCGACGACTACGACACGCTGCTCCAGGTCGCGCGGACGCAGGTGGATGGCGGCGCGCACGTGCTGGATGTCTGTGTCGCGCTGACTGAGCGCGCCGACGAGCCGGAGCAGATGCGCCAGTCGGTGAAGAAGCTGGAGATGGGTGTCGAGGCGCCGCTGGTGATCGATTCGACCGAGGCAAGTGTCATTCAGGCCGCGCTGGAGACGTATCCGGGCCGGGCGATTATCAACTCGATCAACCTGGAGAACGGCCGCCAGCGCGTGGACTCGGTGCTGCCACTGGCGCGCGAACATGGCTCGGCGGTGGTCGCGCTGACGATTGACGAAGAGGGCATGGCGAAGACGGCGGAGCGCAAGCTGGCCGTCGCCCAGCGTATTTTCGAGATCGCCACCAGCGAGTATGGCCTGCCTGCCGAGGCGCTGCTCTTCGATGCGCTGACCTTCCCCGTCACCACCGGCCAGGAGGAGCTGCGAGATAGCGCCGTCCAGACGCTCGAAGGTATCCGCCGCATCAAGGCGGAGCTGGCGGGCGCGCTGACCATTCTTGGCGTCAGCAACGTCTCCTTCGGTGTGACACCCCATTCACGCGCCGCGCTCAACAGCGTCTTCCTCTACCATGCCGTGCAGGCGGGGCTGGATGCTGCCATCGTCAATCCAGCGCATATCACGCCGTACGCGGAAATCCCAGAGGCCGAGCGTGCGCTCTGCGATGACCTGCTCTTCAACCGCAGCGAAGATGCTCTGCCGAACTTCATCGCCTACTACGAGCAGCACGGCAGCCAGCGTCCGCAGGAGGAGAAGGTTGACCCAACCGAGGGCATGAGCGTGGATGAGCGCATCCACTATCAGATTCTCCACCGGCACAAAGAGGGCATCGAGGCGCTGGTCGACACCGCCATCACGACCCGCGCCGCCACCGAGGCGGACCCCGACGCGCCCGACTGGAAGACGACCCCGCAACTCTCGCAGGCGGCGGTGGACGCGCTCAACGGCGTGCTGCTGCCCGCGATGAAGGATGTCGGCGATCGATTCGGCGCGGGCGAGCTGATTCTGCCGTTCGTGCTGCAATCCGCTGAGGTGATGAAGAAGGCGGTAGCCCGGCTCGAACGTTATCTGGAGCGCACCGAGGGCTATACCAAAGGGCGCGTCGTGCTGGCCACGGTCTTCGGCGATGTGCATGACATTGGCAAGAATCTGGTCAACACGATTCTCAGCAATAACGGCTATACGGTCTATGACCTGGGCAAGCAGGTGCCACTCAACACCATCATCGATAAGGCAATCGAGGTCAACGCGGATGTGATTGGCCTCTCTGCGCTGCTGGTCAGCACGTCGAAGCAGATGCCCGCCTGCGTCACAGAGTTGGACCGCCGCAAGCTGCCCTTCCCGGTGATGGTTGGCGGCGCGGCGATCAATCGTGCCTATGGCCAGCGCATCCTCTATGTAGGCGAGCCAGGCCAGGAGCAGCCGTACGGGCCAGGCGTCTTCTATGCGCGCGACGCCTTCGAGGGACTTGAGATTGTCGAGGCGCTGACTGACAGCGAGAAGCATGCTCCCTTCGTCGAGCGGGTGAAGCGTGAGGCGCAGTCGGCGCGCGAGCTACAGGCCGAGCGTGAAGCGGCAAAGGCAGCTGCCCCAACCGTCGCGCCGGAGCATCCCCCGGTGGCGCTTGCCCCGGTGATCGTCGCGCCGTTCTGGGGGCCGCGTGTGCTGGATCGCGTCGCTGTCGAAGACGTGGCGGCCTATCTCGATAAGAACGCGCTTTATCGCGGACGCTGGGGCGGCGTGGCGCACGGCGACGAGTATAAGCGGCTGGTGCGCGAGGAGTTCGAGCCGCGACTAGAACGATTGGTGCGTGAGGCTCGCCAGCGCCAGTATCTCCGTCCTCGCGCCGTCTACGGCTACTATCCGGCGCGCGCCGAGGGCGATACACTGCTGGTGCTCGATCCTGCCGACCAGACGCAAGTGCTAGAGCGCTTCATCTTCCCACGGCAGCCCGATGGCCAGCGCCTTTGCCTGGCGGACTACTTCGCTACTGAGAGCGGCGAGCCAACGGCTGTCGCCTTCCAGGTGGTGACGATGGGCAACCGCGCCTCACAGGAGACCGAGCGCATGCAGGCGGCGGGCGACTACTCCGAAGCCTACTTCCTGCATGGGCTGAGCGTGCAGATGGCCGAGGCGATGGCCGACTACGTCAACGCGCGCGTCCGCGAGGAGTTGAAGCTGACCGGCGAGGCGGGCCGACGCTACAGCTGGGGCTACGCCGCGATTCCCGAGCTGGCCGACCACGAGCGCGTCTTCCGGCTAATGGGCGTACCCGAGGCGATTGATGTCACGCTCACCGAATCCTACCAGCTTGTGCCGGAGCAGTCCACCGCCGCGATTGTCGTGCCGCATCCCGGCTCGGTCTACTTCGCCGTGCGCGAGGCGGCGGGGACTACGGCGGGCTAGACAAGCGCCCATGCGCGCTATGACAATGTTTCGACAGCATGCTATTTCAGGTTCACATTCCAGATGGTGAGCGCATCGAACGTTGTATCGAGGAAAAAGAGCTTATCGCCCGTTGGGTTCCAGCCAAGCGCGGGCTGTGGAACGAGACCCGCATAGTATGACTGGTGATTCACTAGCGGGCGCGACTTCAGCGTGAGCAGCTTCGTTCCGGTTGCGCAGTCGAAGATAGAGACGCTTCGGCTGGCGTCGGGAATATCCATAGTATTACCATTCGCGACGACCTGATCGATCAGCGGATTCGGGTCGGTCGCGGCGATGACTTTGCCATCCGCGCGCCAGGCCACCGACATCTGTGCCGCGTAGGGATCGGCCGGGTTCTTGAGGCGAGCCGCCGCCGCCATCAACCCTTTGTCTCGCGGGGTGAGATGGAACTCTCCGTCACTTCCCTGTGTGTAGCTTTTCGCGTTGGCATCGAGTTCACCGCCGAAGCCTACCAGCGGCATCAGATAGCGACCATCGGGCGACCACGCGGTCACAACCGCGCCGAAACTGAGCGCGCTCATCTTGCGATCCAGCGACACCGTGCCGGGCTGCCAGGCGGTAAACACCTGTCCGCCAGACGGGTTGCCGACGGGAGCGGAAGCGGACGGAACAGGCGTAGCGACGAGTTTACCATCATCGCTCCACTGATAGCCAAGTGCGATCTGCCAATCCGAGGAGTTATGGTGGATTGGGCGTTTCGCCTGGAGGTCGAAATAGTCATTGCCATAAAATGGCGAGTAACTGAAACTCGTCTGGGACGAACCATCTACTGAGAGTAGCGTAACACCATATTCCAGACTGCTGGACTCACCATTCTCTCCGTAGTTCATGTAGAAAGGCAACGCCAGACGTTTGCCGTCTGACGACCAGAGGAGACCCAGATACGCCGGGTATACCTGTATCGTCTGAGGTATGCCCGTTGCGGTGGCCGTCGCCTGTGCCTCGTCAGTGTAGGTAATGGTGTCCGAAAAGTTGAGATCTGGATTGAGTTGGCGTACAAGCTGACCATGTGTATCGAATATCGCTACCGAATTATGTGTGATGATTCCCGCATAGGGGTTGTCGCATTTTCCGACTTGCGCCAATACCGCTACCTGCTGTCCATTGGACGACCATGTCGCATAAGATGGACAGAAGAGGTTATTGGCGGCGAGGCTGATGCTGGTGACGTTGCTGGCTGGCCGCGCGTGTTGTTGCCAGGGGAAGAGACCCCGCGCGGCGACAGTCGCGATGAGCGCAACAACCACGGCCAGGGTGGTTACCAGCACGGCGAGACGGATATGCCCGCGCCGCGAGGGAGCGTTGATGACAGTGGCTGGCATGGCTCCCGCGAGTTCGCGCATGGCTGCGACTCGCTGATCCCGCGCGTCCTCGTCGTCGCCGTGTGCTTGCCCGGTTTGCCATTGTTGCTTGTGTGGATCGGACATTGCCTGGGCAACTCTTCCTTCTTCATAATGCAAGACATTCCGTGGTATTTTGCCTTAATCTTTCATCGACACTAATAACTCCCAAATGATACTCCCTGATGCTGTCACTGAGACGGTTACTGTATCACCGGTATGTGCTGGCTCGATTGGCTGTGACCCGTTGAGCTCTGGTGGCTCTGAACATGGCGCTGTTTCCTCATATGACCCGTATTTGACTTTGAGTGTCCCCGCCCCTTTACAACTGAAGAATATAGTGTAGGCCTTGTTCGCGGTAAAACTCTTCTGTATGCTCTTCGCACCATTGCCGCTCAAGTCTTCTAACGTGAAAACTGTATGCCACCCAACTTCACTCGTCAACGACGGCATAGCATCTGTTGTGATAGGTGTTACAGAGGTAGTCGGGGAAGATGTTCGTTGAACCGGTGGTGTCGAGTTACATCCCACCAGCGTGACACTTACTAACAGAGTCAAGGCTGCGACCCAGAAGATATGGAATGCGCCTGATTTTGATCTACCTTGCATCAATTCGTCCTATCGTCCTTGGGGAACAGGTATGGAGTATATGTCGCCCCACACCTGCCCTACCTAGATTCGCTCAGTCTAGCTGAGCCACGTATTCCAGCCCACAGTCCACGGACTATAAGATGTGACCCACCCTTTGTCCGTCCCGATGGCGCAATTGCTCATCAGGTAGTAGTAATGACCATAGGCTACCTTCCGCCATACGCCGTGTTGCCCATTTCCAGTCTTATACGGTGGGACAGTGATAGCGATGGCATTGCCAGTGCTTGCATACAGGGTTACAGCCACAGAGATGTTAAGCGACACATCTACCCCTGCAACAATGACATTTGCATCTGCTGAGCCGCCAATAGTGGTCGTCAGTGTAGCCCAGCCAGCGGTTGTCGCAGAGAACGTTGCTGTCGCGTTGTAGGGTGTTCCATTGTAATCGCTGTAGACAACCGTGGTGGGATACATTGGTCGCCCTCTGTCCGATACACTATCGTAGATCCATCCTGGGTCGCAGTAATAGGAGTTCGGACTAACGACATGGAGATGTTTGGCACCCACCGGCCCCAATTTGGGGTTACCCGCGTGTGTTGATGGACTGGCTTGTACAACAGGCATGAGAGCAAACGAACTGAGAAGCGCAGGCGCCGCCACAATGATGGCGAGACGTTTCGACATCAAGGGATTCCCTTTAGTATAAGGTGCAATGCTACGAGGGTCTTCCTGGGATACGAGGGTCTTCCTAAATAT
Organism: Ktedonobacterales bacterium; assembly: GCA_036273675.1. GTDB lineage: Bacteria > Chloroflexota > Ktedonobacteria > Ktedonobacterales > JADMIN01 > DAHUXT01. The sequence continues at coordinate 25,164 of DASUHD010000076.1, forward strand.
TGCAGAGCTTCATCACTCGCCCAAGTATACTGGCAGATTGCGGAATGTCAACCGGTATTTATGCGTAGGTGTATCGAGCATCACAGCCACACTGCCTCTCCAGGAGAGAGAGATTCTGGAAAATACGACATCCCCAATATCTCCGACAGAAGAGCGCTTGGGATGCCATGCGTTAGCTGTCCCCACCGAACGAACGTGGATACACGTATGTATCTGGGGCAGCTGTGCTTCCAGGTGACGCGGAATAATGTGGCGCAGCCGCGATTGTCGTACCGCATCCCGGCTCGGTCTACTTCGCTGTGCGTGAGGCGGCGGCGAGCAACGGCGGGGTGAGTTGCTAATGGTCCACCCCGCCTGTTCCGGTGGGGGTGGCAGAGCCGCCTGGTGATCCGTTGTGATCGCCGCCATGGTCGTCGCTTCCGGGCGTCTGCTGCGCGCCGGGCGTGGCATCGTCGTCGTTCACTTCATGGCTGGTGATGCTCGTCGTGACCGCAGCAGTATTGTCGGGATTGCCCACGCCGATGCTGCTTGGCCGTGGGCCGGAATCATCGCCTGGCATCTGCGCGACCAGTTCCGTCGGCGTCACAGTGATGGTAGCGGTGACAGGCTGTCCATTTATCAGCAGCACGGCGCCCGGCTGGAAGCCCGAGCCAGAGATGGTGATGGTCCAGAGATGCTGACCATGTTCGGAATAAACCATATTGGCCTGCGTGACGGTCAGCGCCTGGTCGCCAATCTCCGAAAGCACGCCTGTCGTCTCGATCCGCTGCGGCCACGAGAGAAGAGGCAGCGCGGTATGCAGGTCCGCGATTCCTTTCGTATGTAGCTGATCCAACTGAGCCGTCAGGGCATCGCGCTCACTGCCAGCAGGCACATCATTCAGGTTGGTCGTCGCGGCGCGCGCCTCATCACGGAATGTCGCCAGCGCATCGTCGTACGTTGCGCCCGTCTGGTGATTGCCGACTGCGGAGTTCAGGGCGAGCAGGGCGTCTTGCGCATTGCTGATATGGAGTTGTGTGCGGTCGGCCGCGCTACCGGTGATGTTCACCTGTAGATTCTGCTCCCACTTGTGGAGGCCATAGAGAGGCGAACCTGGGCCAGCCAATGCCGCTGCTGTGAAGGTTGTCATGCCAATGGCGAGCAGCAGGGTCGCCGCCAGCGCGGGCCAGAGCAGCCGTCGCCACACCGTCTGGCGATTCGCGCCGCGATAGCCTCGATTTCCGGGCGCGGTCTCCGTCCAGGTTCCGTGACCTAGAGCGGCCGCCCACTCACCGCCAGGCAGCATGCTAGGCAAGGTAGGCTCGTCGTTTCCCATCAGCGGCGGGGGAGCGAGTATCGGCAGTGGCGCGATGCCGTCGCGCTCCCGCAAATGGGTGGCATGGGAGAGAAATATCGCCTCCAGGCGAGCGGCGAAGTCCTCCGAAGGCTCCTCGTCTGCCAGGTCAGTTACGCGAGCAGCGGCGGCGAGCAGCGGTTCCAGGTCACCTGCTTCGCGGATGTCATAGTCTAACAGCCGCTCGCTTTGCTCTCGTCGTTCGGCGACACGGAGAGAGAGCAGAGTGTCGAGTCTATCTTCGGGTAGCATTGCCCTTCCCTCCTTCCCGTGATGGTGGATGACGATGGTCCTGGAAATCTGATGGATGATCCGCGATATTCAGGAAGCGCGCCAGCGATGCCAGCGCCCGGAACTGCAGCGCGCGAATGGCGTTCGGCTGTTTTTCCAGCAGACGAGCGACATCCTCGGTGGAGTAGCCCAGCACGCAGCGATAGAGGATAACCGCCCGCTGATCCTCGGTGAGCCGGTTGAGTCCCGCGACCACTTCTGCCCAGCTTTCGCGCGCCGTAATGGTCGTCAGCGGATCGCCCTGTTCGGCGACGGCCCACGGCTGCTCGCGCTCTGGGAGGGATTGCGGCGACTCTGGGTACGCCCGCTGCCGCCGATAGTGCGTGGCGACTTTGTTGCGGGCGATGCCAAGCACCCAGGCGGCGAAGCTCAGCTCGTCGTGGGCGCGCATGGTTTCGATGCCATTGATAACCGCCATGAACGTCTCGGAAGTGATATCCTCGGCATTTTGTACCGAGCCGATGCGCGCCAGCACATAGCGATAGACGACCGGCATGAAGCGGCGGTAAAGCATCCCAAGCGCCGACTGATCGAATACACGCGCCCGTTCGAGCGCGAGGCCGAACGGAAGCGCGGGGGGCCAGGTCATCCCTGTCCCCGCGTTGTCCATATTCCATGTCGTGTTTTCAACCCTGCCGGGTATCGCCGAGCCGGGATCAGCCAAGAATGGAACGCCTCTCTGGAAGAATATCGCGCTGGCGCATCGCGCTAATCGTGCGGCGTGCCATCATCGTGACCGCCGCTTCCCGGTGTGCTGGAGCCGGTGGCGCCGCTGTGATCGTCGGAGCCAGGCGTCGCGCTTCCCGTGTTTCCGCCGTGATCGTCGTTGCTGTCGTCGTCCGCGCCTTCATTGTTGCCGTGGACTTTGGTGGCTGTTAGTGTACCATCCGACTGGGGGTTACCATCAACTTCAACAGACATTCCGGTCTTGAGATCGCCAAAGCTGTGCAGACCATCGGTGAAGACCGTCGCTGAGTTCACGATGACTGTCACGGATGCGCCGTGCTCGGTCTTGACGACGAAGCTGGAATTGCCGGAGTCAATGCTGCTAATGGTCCCTTCAGCCTCATGGCCATCATGTTGGCTATCGTCATTCTGGTCGTCGTTCTGGTGGCCATCGCTATTGTGAGATGAAGGTGTCTGGGACGCGAAAGGCATCTGGATGGCGCCGCCACTCGCCGCCAAAGCAGCAGCGCTCCCGGCGCCCGCAATCAGAACAGCCCCAAAGATGGCGACCGCGATCTTGCTTCGCAGCAGGTGTGTCAGTCTTCCTGGCATAATGTCTCGATTCCTCCCCGGTTCCATTGCATACCGTGTATACGGTGTATCGGTCGCGGGCGCCCTGCGATGATGTGTGTTGAATGACATGTCACAGAAGAAGTCGCATGGAGAGGGTGAACTGTTATGGGTCTCATCTGCATCCTGGCGAAATCTGCTACGATTTGCCTCATCTTGCCTCATTCCTGGCTTCTTTCTGCGAGGTTCAACAGTGTAGACTATGAGCGGAGACCATTCTGCGACGGAGCAGAAGCGGCGATTTTGAGAGAAGGGCATGCATCATGGCGGATGTGCTGGGCGAAATCGAACAGTATATCGAAGATCATCTGGCGGAGTCGCTAGAAGACCTGAGGCGGCTAACCGCTATCCCAAGTGTATCGAGCAAACATGAGGGCATCGAAGACGCGGCGGCGTTCGTGCGCGAGTTGCTGGCGGGCGCTGGCTTCGAGGCGCAGGTGATGCCGACAGGTGGGCATCCAGTCGTCTACGCCGACTCCGGCGGGAGCGGCAAGACATTGCTCTGCTATAACCACTACGATGTCCAGCCCGCCGAGCCGTTGGATTTGTGGGAGTCGCCGCCGTTCGAGTTGACTGAGCGCGATGGCCGCGTCTACGCGCGTGGCGTCTCGGACGACAAGGGGCAGTTGATCTCGCGGCTGGCGGCGATTCGTGCGGTGCGCGCGGTGACGGGCGGACTGCCAGAGCGTGTCAAGTTTCTGGTCGAAGGCGAAGAGGAGGTTAGCAGCCCCAGCCTCGAACCGTTCGTCGAGGAGCAGCGCGATCTGCTGGCCGCCGACGCCTGTGTCTGGGAGTTCGGCGGTGTGGACCCCGACGGGCGCCCCGAGGTGGTGCTGGGCCTGCGCGGCATCCTCTACGTCGAGTATCGCGTGCGGACGCTCTCGCGCGACGCGCACTCCGGCAGCGCCCACAATCTGCCGAACGCGGCGTGGCGGCTGGTGCGCGCGCTCAACACGATCCAGGGCGCCGATGGGCGTGTGCTGATTCCCGGCTTCTACGATGCGGTGCAGGGGCCGACCGATACCGACTTGCAACTGCTGGCCGGGCTGCCCTCCACCGAAGAGTTCCACCGCGAGCACTTTGGCGTCAAGGAGTTCGTCAACGGACATACCGGTATGGATTACCGGACGGCGGTCTACGAGCCAACGGCAAATATCGCGGGCATCGGCGCGGGCTGGCAGGGGCAGGGGTCGAAGACAGTCATCCCAGCCTACGCGATGGCCAAGATGGACTTCCGCCTCGTGCCTGACCAGGACCCTGAGGATCTCTTCGCCAAGTTGCGCAAGCATCTTGATGATGGCGGGTTCAGCGATGTCGAGGTGGTGAAGCTGGGCGGCGAGCGGGCCGCGACCACGCCCGGCGACGATCCATTCGTCCAGTTGACGGCGCGGCTGGCCTCCGAGGTCTACGGCAAGCCTGCGGTGATCGATCCGCTGGTTGGTGGAACCGGCCCCGTCTATCCTTTCCGCGCGTTCCTTGGCACGCCCATTGTAACGCTTGGCCCTGGCGACCCGCTTTCCAACGCGCACTCACCCAACGAAAGCATGTCCATCGCCAACTTCCTGCTAGGCACGAAGCATATGGCGCGGCTGCTGGTGGAGTTTGGCGACCTGTAGGGCTCGCTGTGTCAGGACGCTCTAATCCTGTTACAGTCTTCTACGTTTGAGCGATCTAGCATGTAAAGAGTGGCCAGATACATTGTCTGCGCCCAGAGGCCATGCTATAATCTAAGCGCGGCGCGGAAACCGTTAGCTGGGGAACGCGCCGCCTGGCATCTCCTCCGCTCGCCGACTCCGGAGACGATCCCAACGCTCGCGCCGGATACCCGCTCCCAATCGCAGGCCGTATCCCGCCGACTCGTTGGCTGGCTCGGAGAGTCTGAGCCGAGATGTGGCCAGTAACGCGTGTGTCGCGCGAAGAGAAGGGGTTTCTCTGACCGCGTAACGATCGTTCGTAACATCACTATCATCTGTCACTGGATTCCGGTTCGCTGTTTGACCGGCAACGTGTCCGTGAGGCGCGGATGTCCTGGAAAGTTCTGATCGAGCGCGGCAATTTGGGCTTCAGCGCCGCGCACTTTATCACGTTTGAGGGCCAGTGCGAGCCGCTGCATGGGCATAACTATGGCGTGCGCGTCGAGGTGGAGGGGAAATTGACCCCCGACAGCTACGTGCTCGATTTCGTTGTCCTCAAGACTATCGTGCGCGCGCTCTGCAAAGAGTGGGATCACCGCTTCCTACTACCCCTGAACAATCCACATTTGCGCCTGACCGAGCACGAGGATGCCTGGGAAGTGGTCTACAATGGCCCGCTGACTCACGGCGCGGCCACCAACGACGGCGTCACCCGCTATCTGTTGCCCAAGGCGGCGGTCGTCTCGCTGCCAATCGACAATGCCACCGCCGAACGCCTGGCCCAGCAACTTGCCCGGCGCATCGCGGATCGTCTGCGGGAGGCGAACAAGCTGGAGCAGCTCGACCGTATCCAGGTTGGCGTCGAAGAGACGGAAATGCAGGTCGCCTTCTTCACCCTGGACTTACGTACCCATCCATCGGGCGATCTCTCCCCGCCGGTATAGCACTTGCAATCCGGGTGAGCAGTAGTTATTTTCTCCCACGTCGCGAAGTCTTTTGGACCTTCACATTTTCTCAACGTTGTTGTGTGTATCTGGTATATGAGCAATTGGCGCTCATGTGCTGAGATGGCCGAGATTCGGCCCTAACCGGCTCTGCCGGCCGTGAGCAATGGAGCTCCACCCTGGCCAGCGCTGGCTACCTTGCAGGAGGATTAGTACCTGTGGCGATCAAAGAACCTGAAGTCATGAACCCCTATGCGCAAGCGGTCGCGCAATTCGACGCCGCCGCTGAACGCCTCAACCTCGCACCGTCGCTGCGCAAGATTCTGCGCAAACCCAAGCGCGAGCTGATCGTCAACTTCCCGGTGCGGATGGATGACGGAAGCATTGAAATGTACACGGGCTACCGCGTTCAGCATAACGTCAATCGTGGGCCAGCCAAAGGCGGTATCCGCTTCGACGCCAATGTATCTTTGGACGAGGTGCGCGCGCTGGCGATGTGGATGACATGGAAGTGCGCGGTCGTCAATATCCCATTTGGTGGCGCCAAAGGCGGTGTCATCGTCAATCCGCGCGAACTCTCACGCACTGAGCTGGAACGCCTCACCCGCCGCTATGCGACCGAAATCGCGGGCGTTATTGGCCCCGAAAGCGATATCCCCGCCCCTGATGTCAATACTAATCCGCAAATCATGGCCTGGATTATGGATACCTATTCGATGCATCATGGCTACTCGGTGCCTGCCGTGGTTACGGGCAAACCGCTCTCGGTGGGCGGCAGCGAGGGCCGCATGGAGGCTACCGGACGCGGCGTCTATATCACTACTCGCGAAGCGTGCAAGGTACTCGATATTCCGCTGACGGGCGCGCGTGTCATCGTGCAGGGCTTCGGCAATGTTGGCTCGATCACGGCGCGGCTGCTGCACGAGGCGGGCTGCAAAGTGGTCGGCCTCGCCGATGTGACAGGCGGCTACTACAACAAGGATGGCATTGATGTAAAGATGGCCCTGCGCTACTCGCAGGAGCATGGCGGGCTGCTGAAAGACCTGCCCCATGCTGAGCATGTCGAGGGCAAGGGTATTCTGGAGATGCCCTGCGATATCCTCATCCCGGCGGCCCTCGAAGGCCAGTTGACCGAGGAGAACGCGCCGCGCATTCAGGCGAAGCTGATCATCGAGGCGGCGAACGGCCCGACGACCAACGAGGCCGACGCGATCTTCCACGCACGCGGTATCCCGGTCGTACCCGATATCCTCGCCAACGCGGGCGGCGTGACGGTCAGTTACTTCGAGTGGGTGCAGGACCTCCAGCACTTCTTCTGGACGGAGGAAGAGATCAACGCCCGGCTGGAGCGCATCATGGTCCGCAGCTTCCAGGCGGTGGAGGCCAAGCGCGAGGAGCAGAACTGCGACTACCGGCTGGCGGCCTATCTGCTGGCGGTCTCGCGTGTCGCCGAGGCAACGCAGGTGCGTGGCATCTACCCGTAGGCCACACGCATAACATTCCCATAAAGCGGCGATTCACCAGTGCCGGTGGTCGCCGCTTCGTCGTGTATTGGTCGTGTATTGGTCGTGTATTGGTCGTACGTCAGAAGCAATGCGAGCGGCTCCTCGTGAGGCAACTATCACAGTTCCATCAAGTCGGCCAGGATAGCTGCCGAGCTGTGATGAGATTGTGAACGCCTCAATCCCCTTTCACACATATGATGAGAGAGAACATTCCGCCAGTGTATCCCTCAGTCGGCGGATGACGTGAGGTGAACACGCCATCTCGGCGCCTCACCACCTTTCGACCAAAAGGCACAGATTCAGTAGAAAGGCTTGCCCACGTGCCTACCGCCCCATTTGCCGAGATCTTCACGCGCATCGTCACCATTCATCCAAACACTGACCCGCGCTGGGAGCAGTACGTCTCAGCGCATCCAGACGCGCTCGTGTTCCATCATCCCGCGTGGTTGCGGGTATTGGAAGAAGCTTTCGAGTACAAGCCAGCGCATCTCGCCTGTGAAGGCGACGACGGACAGCTACGAGGCGTCTTACCGCTTTTCTCACTGCATGGCGTCGTCACAGGGCATCGTTTCTCATCGTTGCCACGGACTCCGCTAGCGGGACCACTCACGAATGACCCCGAGGTCACAAAAGCCCTGCTGAACGTGGCGGTCGAGCAGGTTCGCGCAGTACCAGGCGCCCAGCTCCAGTTCAAACTCGACTCAGACGCGCTCGGCGGACTCGTGGATAATATTGTCGGTGCGCGCTGGCGTCAGTCGTATCAGGTCGATCTCCCTGAACGTCCAGAACAGCTTCGGTTCGGCGGTGGACGCAACCAGGCGCGCCTACGATGGGCGATCAATAAGGCTGGCCGCTTTGGTGTCGTGGTGCGCGACGCTGAATCCGAGGCTGACCTCCGCGCGTGGTACGACATCTATCTCGACACCATGCGCTGGTATTTCGTACCACCACGTCCGTACCATTTCTTCGAGCTGGTCTGGCGCGCGCTTCGCCCCCTGAACCAGTTCCGCCTGTTGCTGGCGGAGCGCCACACAGCGAGCGGTGTGGCGCTGCTGGCTGGCTCGATGTTCCTGATGTATGGCAAGACGGTGTTCTACACCTTCAACGGTCGACGTAGAGAATATCTGAATTTCCGTCCCAATGACGCATTGCAGTGGACTGCCATTCACGATGCCTGCAAGGCAGGTTATAAGCAGTACGACCTCGGCGAAGTCACCAGCAGTCACTCCAGTCTCGCCGATTTCAAGAGTAAATGGGGAGCGACTCCTCACTGGCTCTATCGCTACTACTATCCGGCCCAGCGTGAGGTGGAGGTCGGCATCATGGAATCGGAGAGCTGGGCCGGGAACCTGTTGCATTCCACCTGGAAGCATCTTCCGCTCAAAGCCACGGTTGTACTCAGTGATTGGGCGCACCGTCATTTCTAATCTAACAGCCGTGCAATCATGCGCCCGTAGCACATGGTCGCGAGGAGCAGAGCCACCTATGAATCATCCGATGACACACACCACCAGTGATGGAACCACCCAGCCCGCACGAGCGCGGCTGCCACGTGGCCCACGGATGCGTCATATCGCGCTGCTCGGTGGCACGACCACATGGAGCGATTGCTTTGCGGCTGTCTGTTCGCTCCTACTGCCCCATCGTCTTATCCAGGGGCCGGCCATTCCTGCATATGAACACGCCTTCGCCGAGCGCAGTGGTGTTCGCTGGGCCTTCAGTTTCGCAAACGGGCGAGTTGGGCTCTATGGAATACTCCAGGCGCTTGGGGTTGGCCCAGGCGACGAGGTGTTGCTGCAAGCCCCAACCCACATCGTCGTAGCCAACGCTATCCGCTACCTGGGCGCGCATCCAGTCTACGTTGACTGCGACTCCACCACCTATAACATCGATCTCGCGCAGGCTGAGCGGCTCATCACGCCGCGTACCCGTGTCTTGCTGCTACAGCATACCTTTGGCGTCTCGGCTGACCTCGACACTGCCCTCACCCTCGCGCAGCGACACGGCCTGGCGTTGGTGGAAGACTGTGTACACGCCCTCGGCGCGACCTACCGTGGCCGTCAGGTTGGTAGCTTCGGCAAAGCGGCATTCTTTAGCAGCGAGGAGACGAAGATCATCTCCACTACGTTCGGTGGCATGGCGACCACCGACGATCCAGCGATAGCGCGGTATTTACAGGCGTTCCAGGCGCGCTGTATCTGGCCATCGCGGTGGCTGGTCGCTCGCTCGGTGTTGAAATTTGCGCTCTACCGCATCCTGATGTCGCCCTATCTTCACCGTCCCATGCGCGCGCTGTATGAGTTGATGGGCCGTCATCTGCCGCTACCGCGACCGACATCGCCAGACGAGGAGCGAGGGGAGCGCCCGGATGACTATGAATGCCGCCTCAGCAACGCGCAGGCAGCACTGGGTGTGCGCCAGTTGCGCGGGCTGGATCGCAACCTGGCCCATCGGCGCATGATCGCGCAGGTCTATGAGCGCCTGTTCTTGGCGTACGGTGTTCGCGTCTCGCGCGCGCCGTCACACATGCAGCCCGCCTACGCTCGCTATCCTGTATGGGCGCCCAATCGCGATGCGGCTATCCAGGCGGTCAACCGCTATGCCCTCCCCGGCCTCTGGTTCACCTCCGTGCTCGAAGATGGCGCATCGACCATAGCAGGCGGCTATCAAACCGGGTCGTGTCCGCGCGCTGAATCCGTCACACAGCATCTCATCAACTTGCCGACCCATCCCCGCGTGACGCTCGCGGATGCCGAGTTGATCGCCTTGGCGATGGCATCCGTGTTCCCCGCTTCTCTGACCGCAGACATTCCCCAGATAGAGACTGAGCCGCAATTAGAAGTGACGCCAGCCCCCAATTCGCTCGTATGATCGTGAGCAAGCAGCAATCCTTGCACGCGGCGATTCAATAGCCCAGGTGGTCGCCGCTTCGTCGTATCTGGCAACTATGCGGTAGACTATCGCGCCGGGATACAGTAGAATGGTGCGGTCAACTGGCTGGTCGCTCGACCTCGGATTATGTGTCTGTTTATGGAGAACGCTCTTGTTTAGCCAGCATTATTATGTCCCGCAGCCGCCACTCTCGGCCTATGTCGAATCGTTCTGGCTGTATGAAGGCGAGCGCCCGGCGCATGCGAAAGAGCGCCGTCTGCCTGATGGCTCGGTGGGGCTTATCTTCAACCTCCACGACGATCTGATTCGCATCTATGACCCGCGCGATCAGGTGACGTTTCGCAGTTATGGCGGCGCCGTGCTGAGCGGCCCGCAATCCGGGTACATGCTGCTTGACACCGCCAGCCTGGTCGCAACGCTGGGTGTCATCTTCAGGCCAGGTGGCATGCTGCCGTTTCTCCCCTTCCCGGTATCGGACCTCTCCGACCAGGTATTCTCGCTGGAGACGCTCTGGGGCGCGGAGGCGGCCGATCTGCGCGGGCGCCTGTGCATCGCGACGACGCCAGCGGCGCGGTTTGCCATCCTCGAACAGTTTCTGCTGAGGCGCCTCGATTTCTCCCGAACCAGCCATCCTGCCGCCGCCTGCGCGGTCGCCGGGCTGCGGGACGCCGCGCGATTCCCCACTATTGCGTCACTGGCCGAGCATATAGGGCTGAGCCAGACGCGGCTGGTCCAGGTATTTCGCGATGCGATGGGGATGACGCCCAAGCAGTATGCCCGCCTGTCTCGTTTTCAACGTGTGCTCGCGCGGCTAGATGCGGGTGGAGCAGGTGAGTGGGCCGATACCGTATTTTCCTGTGGATACTTCGACCAGTCGCATCTCATCCACGAATTTCAGGCGTTTGCTGGCCTAACGCCGGGCCAGTACCTTGCCATGCGTAGCGACTTTCGCAATCATGTTCCGCTCCCCGCCTGAGGTTCGATTTCTTACAAGACACACTGCCTGCACCCTCTGTATCCTTGATCCAGAACTGTCTGCAACACGGATGAAGGGAGCATCGTTGAATGGATACCACGCAAAGCTATATTCGCCATGGAGTCGGCGCGGTCCGTCCGTACCTCTACGGCAATTCCGACCTGCCGGAGTTTTTGCGGGAGGTCTTTGGCGCCGAGGAGATTGAGCGCGCGGACTATGACGACGCGAGCGCGCATGTCGAGATGCAGATCGGCGACTCCATTATCGTGGTCGAGGCTGGCGCTACACACGAGACGGCGACTCCTGCCTCCGTCTACATCTACGTGCCCGACGTGGACGCCGCCTACCAGCGCTCGCTGCAACGAGGCGCGACATCCGTCGCTGAGCCAGCGGACAAACCATATGGGGATCGGAACGCGGGCGTCAAAGACAGCTTCGGCAACACCTGGTGGATCGGCACACACATCGGCGGCAGGTAGTGTTTAAGGCCTCTGGCTCCCCTCCTTTTAGGGGAGGGGATGGGGAAGAGGGCAGCGAGGGTCACTCCAGCACGATGCTCTGTTTGCGCGCGAGGTAGCCCAGCTTGCCTGCCAGATTCTCGATGGCCTCGGGCCAGGTGAACTCGGCGGCGGTCTGCCAGCCAGCGGAGCGAATTTTTTCCTTCTCCTCGGGGTGGCGCATGAGATGGAGCAGATAGCCGACGATCTCATCGGGATCTTCGGTCTCCAGCGCCACCGCGTTCTCGAACGAGACGGCGTAGTCCTCGCCAGTTGAGCCGGTGAAGGCGATGCCTCGTGCGGCCATCACCTCTAAGCCAACCAGTCCGAACGGCTCGTGGCCGCTGTTGGCCAGCACCGCATCGCTGGCGGCATAGCACATCCGCACGAACTCCTCCGGCACGAAGAAGCGCAGATTGTAGATATCGGCCTCGCCCGCATCGCGTAGCAACTTGATGCATTCCTCCGGTGTTGGCTTCTTAGCCTCGATGTCGCGCACCGTCAGGCCCAGGTAGCGCGCCCGCCCCAGCACGTCACCGCCATGTGGCTCGATGCCGCCGCGAATCACCATCGTGAGCGGGTGGCCGCTGTACTTCAGCCGCGCCGCCGCCTCGATGGCCATCAGCCAGCGCTTGTCGGGGTCGAAGCGGCCAATCTTGAAGAGGAAGAGCCGGTCGGGATTGCCGCGTTGCGCCGCTTCACGCAGCGCGCGCACGGAGCGGGCAGTGACGGCGTTGAGGTAGCGCTGGGGAATGCCGTTCGGTATTGTGAGCGCGTTGACGCCGTATTCCCACAGGCGGTGTTTCATGTAGCGGCTGACGGTGGTGATGGTGGAGGTGAAGTTCAACTTGCCCCAGTTGATGCGATGTAGCGACATCAGGCTGTTGCAGTTCCACATCAGGATGCAGCGGTGGCGAACGTTGTGCCAGTGCAGCATATCGGAGGTGCGAATCATCGTCTCGGCGGTGTGCCAGTCTTCGCCGATGATGACGACAATCTTCCCCTGCGCGATGGCGGGCCGGACGATCTCGTCATAAACGAAATAGGGGACTGACTCGTTGTAGTCGTAAAGCTTGTGCTCCTCGCCATCATAGACGCCGTTGGGATAATGCTGGCTGATCCACTGGCCCCAGCGCCGCAGATGCAGCTTCCCATTCACCAGGTCTTGCGCCGCGGGCTTGTTGGGATCGCCAACAAAGATCAGGTGGGTCTCGTAGCCCATATGCGCCAGCGATTCGGTGAACTCGGTAACGCGCGTGCCGAGTCCCCCCGCCATCGAGTAGATATCCGGCCCCTCGAAGCAGAGCGAGACAAAAATCGTATTCTCCGGCGAGATACCGCCGCCACGCGTGATGACGCCAGGGGTCGCAGGCTCAACAGCGGCCTCGCGTGCGCTGGTCGTCGCGGAGTCGATCACCTCTTCTGGCAATATCGGCTGCGGCGTCGCATCACCCTGTGGCGTATTCCCATTGGCCGAAGCCTTGACGGGTGGCCGCTGGGCGCGCGGGCGGGCGCGTCGCACGGTGTCTGTGCGCTGTTCGGATGGCGCCTTCGATGTCGTCGCCTGTTTGACCTGGTCCTGCTCTGCCATTGTGCGCGTCTTTCTAGTTTCCGCCGACAGTGCATTAACTGCTAAGTGTCGAGTATCTCATAATCTCATGCGGGGCGTATCGGATTCCTGTCAGTTGTGGCGCTTTGTTGTGGTGTATGTGGGCCTGCCCCTTAGACGGCCCGCATTCCGCCGCAGTCACAGGTGAGCACAAACCGACGCCACGAATCGCCAGGAAGCCCGGCTACAGATACGTCGTCAGCCAGCGCAGTATCCGCTCATCCATGTCGCGCAGATGCTCGCGCTCGGCGGGTCCGTGTCCCTCGCGCGGATAGATCACCAGCTCCGTTGGTATCTGCCGTTCGAGCAGCGCCCGATGGAACGCATACGCCTGGTTGACTGGCACGCACGGATCCTGCTCGCCATGCAGGATGAGCGTGGGCGTCGTGATCTCGTCCGCGAAGGTGAGCGCCGAGTGGGCGCGGTAGACCTCTGGCTGCTTGAGCGGATCGGCGGCAAGGATGCGCATATCCCAGTCGGGAATATTGGTCTGCGCGTGGAAGCTGTGATAATCACAGACGCCCGCGCCCATCATCGCCGCCTTGAAGCGCCGCGACTGGCTGATGGCCCATGCCGTCATGAAGCCGCCGTAGCTCCAGCCGATGATGCCCACTCGCTCGCCATCAACCAGTCCCTGGGCGACCAGATAATCGATACCGCTGAGGATGTCTTGCAGGTCTTTGCCGCCCGCATCGCCCAGCACCGCATCGGCGAAGGCGATGCCACGTCCCAGGCCGCCGCGTATATTCGGCTGGAGGACGGCGAACCCAGCGCTGGCGCAGATCTGGCCCCACATGACACCGCCGCGCCAGTCGGTTTGCCAGGCGGCGGACGGCCCGCCATGCACCTGCACCACCAGTGGCGGTGGTGAGCCACGGCTCGCGCTCAGCGGACGGGTGAAGAGGCCCTCAATGCGCCAACCGTCAACACTCTGCCAGGAAATCACCTCGGCGGGCGCGAGCAACGTTGTCTCCTCGATCAGCGCGTTGAGATGGGTCACCTGCCGCCACTCCAGCTGCGCGTCCGCGCTAGCGCCGTCGGAAAGCTCGCCCACCCAGACATCGGATGGGTGCAGCCGGTCGGAGGAGTGGGTGACACAGCGACGCAGATCGGGCGTCATCGAGAGCCTTGGGCCGCCACCGCCGCCGATGATGAAGTCGCGTGTCAGTGGGGTGAGCGCGCCGCTTGCCTCATCGAGCAGCCCCACCTGATGCGCCACACCATCCCAGCCCGCATACATCATGCGCGCGCCATCCGGGAACCAGCGCACCCAGCTTGGGCTGAACGCTACCCCCGGCGTGAGATTGCGCGGATCACCCCCCGCCGTCGGGATGACGAAGACCTCGCCGCCCACCAGCCCGCGGTCGCTCCACTCGCCTGATATGTATGCGAAGCGGCTGCTATCGGGCGCCCAGGCAAGCGCCGCCGCCTGCCGGGTAAGCTGCGTCAGCCGTCGCACGGCGCCACCCTCCGCTGGAACTGTGCCGACCTGGCCGCGATACCAGTCGGTCTCGCCGGGGTCAGCCGAATAGTAGACGGCGAACTGCTGTCCGTCCGGCGACCAGGCATATTCCCAGATGGTGAGGTTGGCGGGCGTCACTGGCGCGGGCTGATCGCTCGTCAGCGCCACGGTCCAGAGGCGGCGATGCCGGTCGGGCGCGACCACGATGGGATCTTTCGCTGGCTCGTCGCCTTCCCACGTCAGCAGCGCCAGGCGGCTGCCATCCGGTGACCATGCGAACGATTCGACGCCGTTGGGCAAAGTGCAGAGGCGGCGCGGTGTTCCGTCACTCGCTGGCATGACGTAGATCTGCGCCTTGCCGCCCCCCTGCTCGCCATCGCGCGTCGAGAGAAAGGCAAGCTGCTGGCCATCCGGCGACCAGCGCGGATGGGTATCGTTGCCTGGCCCGGTGGTCAGTGCGGTGGCTTGTCCCCCATCGAGAGGGACGGTCCAGATGCGGGCAACTGATTTCGGCTGGTCCGCGGCCCAGTTGCGCAGCACGAATGCGGCGCGACTGCCATCGGGATGCATGTCTTCGTCGTCGGGGGTGCGCGCTTGCCTCATGCTCGCCGATGTCGCTGGCACGCGCGCTGGCTCCATGCGCAAGTCTTCTCTCGCCGCAGTCGTTCGGGTGTTCGTCACGGATAGCTCCTCAGGAGTGTATTACGTATGCTGAGCGCGCAGCCGGTCGAAGGCGATGCGCAGGCCGCGCAGCAGCAGGTTTGGGTCCACAACATCAATACAGGGGGTAACGCCCGCCATAACATCCGCCAACCCACCATGGGCGATCACCTTCGCGCGCGCGCCGCCAGGAATTTCGTCGCGTAGCCGCGCTACCAGCCCCTCCACGAGGCCAGCATGCCCGAAGACGATGCCCGACTGCATGTTGGTGGCGGTGTTCTTGCCAAGCGCGTGTGGCGGCGGCTTCAACTCCACCTGATAGAGACGCGATGCCGCAGTCGCCAGCGCCTCGGCGGAGATGCCCAGCCCCGGCGCAATCGCTCCGCCGAGATAGTCACCCTCGGGCGAGACGCAATCGAAGCTGGTCGCGGTGCCAAACTGGATGACGATGGCCGGGCCGCCGTAGATGCTGTGAGCGGCCAGTGCGCTAATCATGCGGTCGGCCCCGGTCTCCCAGGGATTATCGACCAGTAGCTTGATGCCCAGATCGAGCTGATGGGTGATGACGATGGCCTCACAGTTGAGATACTCGCTGGCGAGCGCCTGGAAGACTGGTGTGAGTGGTGGCACGACACTGGCAAGGATGACATCTCCGATATCGTCCATCGAAAGCCCGGCCTGCTGGCAGAGACTGGCCAGCAGCGCGGCGTACTCGTCAACAGTCTTCTCGCGCACCGTCGCTACCCGCCAGCGCGCGCGCAGTTCATCACTCTCGTGCGGGTACAGCCCAAACTTGATGCCTGTGTTGCTACAATCGATCGCTAGCAGCAGCGAGCGCTGTCCTTTTACCATCAGATGCTCCGAACATTGCGCTTGATTGCCAAAACGACAAAATGCGACGTTGGCCCGTCTCTGCGGCGATTGTAGGCTTGCGCTGTTGTTGTGGTCAAGCGCCCGCGCGGCGTTGACGTGATTTTGACAAGCCGCTGTGCAGGGGCGACATGCGAATTGTACAATGAGGGGACTTGGCGTATGATACTGAGCACTTCTGACCCTTCTACGCTTTCCCGGCACGGTCACGGGAGGCAATGCGCGCTAAGCGATTGAAACGCCCCCATTGTGGAGGTCTGCGAAACCATGAACGCGGGAACCAATTACGGCACGAATCAACCGTGGCCAACGAGTGATGGGCATGGGATGTACACAATGGTGGGCGTGACACAACAGACAGCGCAGCAACGGTTCATTGCCAGCGAGCAGCAGCGCAGAGGCCGCCTCGTGCGGATCGTCTCGCTCGGCCTGCTGATTGCCATGGGGCTGCTGATCCCGACATCGCTGATTCCCACGCCAGATATCGTTACCTTGATCACTGTGCTGGTCGTTTTCCTGGGCGCTGGGGTGGGGTATCTGCTCAACCGCATGCGGTTGGTCAACGCGGCTGGTTATGTGGTGTTGGTCGGCGGCATGCTGGCGCTCGGCTGGGAGGTCGTCGCACAGTCGTTGCGCCAGGGCGGGCTTGATCTGAATGACCTGCGCGTCTATGACCTCTTTGTGCTGCCGATCATCCTCTCCGCGATCCTGGTCACGCGGCGGGGTCCGGTGATTCTCGCAATAGTCTCCATCGCCTTTACCATCACCTCGATCATCCTGCTTCCCAAGTCGCCCGCGCTGCAACAATACTGGGATGGCACGTATCCATATGCGATTGGATCGTCGTATGATGTCGTCATTGTGCCGGTGATCTTGCAGGGCTTGGCGGCGGTCGCGGCCTGGCTCGGCGCGGATAGCGTGCGACGGGCGCTGCTTCAGGCGTATCAGGTGGAGGAAATTTCGGCGGCCAAGTTACAGGTCGAGGATCAGCAGCGGCAGTTGCAACGCGGAATCGCCCATATCCAGCAGGTACACTCAGCGGTCGCGCACGGCCAGTGGGATGCTCGCGCGCAGGTGGAGGCCACCGAGCTGATACCCGTCGCCGTCAGCCTGAACCTGCTGTTGGATCGCATCTCACGGCTCACCCGCGACCAGGAGCAGCGCCAGCGCGTAGATCGCACGGCGCATGAGCTGGCGCAGGCGTTGCGGCGGTTGCGGCTTGGCGACGGCTATGCGCCACCCGCCTTTACCGGCACCTCGTTCGACGAAGTGCTCATGGAGCTGGATGTGCTGCGCACCGTGCGTCCGACGTCGAAGCCGCCAACCTCGAGCGCGCCGAGCCAGGGAAGCGTTCCCGGCTGGCCGAGCGGCCCGGGAAACCCGGCAAGCGCGCCATCGCCCGGGAGTGTCCCTCCGTGGAGGGTATCTGGTTCGTCTGGCCCATCCCAGGGGAGCGCTCCGAGTAGCACCGGTGGTAACACCAGTGCGCCCCAATCGTGGCCAGCGATACAGCCGGAGGGCGATCATCCCACGCTGCCTCAGTGGTTGCGCGAAGGCTAGCGAGCGGATAGCAGCGGAAGGACGTGGAATGGAACTGCTTCCCGATATCCACCTGATCGACGGGGTGAATTCCAACGCCTACTTGATTCTCGAACCAGCGGGTCTGACCCTGGTGGACTCCGGCTTGCCCGGTAGCGCCGAGAAGATACTGGCGTACCTCCGCGCGCTCGGTAAGACGCCGTCGCAGTTGAGCCGTATTCTGCTGACGCATCAGCATGTGGACCACGTTGGCGGCGCGGCGGAGCTGGCCTCGCTCAGCGGCGCGGAGGTGATCGCGCATCCGTTGGATACGCCCGCCATCGAGGGAACTGGGCCGCGCGATATGCCATCCGGGCCAATGGCAATCCTCTTCCGCGCCATGCTGTTGCCACGGCTTCACCCCGTCGCGGTGACTCGACAGGTGCGGGCGGGCGAGACGTTGCCGGTACTGGAGGATGATGGTGGCTTGCGGGTGATCGAGACGCCGGGCCATACTCTCGGCCAGATCGCATTTTATCTGCCGGGACGCCGCCTGCTCTTCGCGGGCGACACCTATCGCCATACCGCGCGTGGCGAGGTAGCCATCCCCTTCAAGATGTTCAATCGCGACACCGTGCAGACGCGGGAATCACTCGCCGCGCTCGGCACGCTGGCCATTGACATCAGTCTGCCCGGGCATGGCAAGCCGATAGTACATGGAGCGGCTGAGCCGATGGCGCGCGCCGTCAAAGCCGCCGAACGCGCGACCGCGAGCCGCCAGGCCGGTTGACTCGGGGCCATTTCCCGGCGCTATAGTCTGCTCTGGGAATATTCCTCGATAGTGACGGTTGCGCTATCTCGAAATGGTGGGAAATGGCGGAAGAGACCACGGCTGGTGCGCCAGAAAAAGATAGACGGCTCCGGCAGGCCGAGCTGGCAATAAGCCATGTGCTGCGCGGCGGTGTCGTGATTAGCGCGGCGATTATCCTGCTGGGTGTCGTCTGGTTCTACCTTCAGATGGCTATCACAGGCCACGCGACCCTCACCTATCCGCACACGGTGGTCGAGGTTGCGCAGCAACTCGCCCAGGGTGATCCGCTGGCCCTCGTCGCGCTCGGTTTGCTGATTCTGCTGCTGACGCCGATTCTGCGCGTGGCCATCTCAATCGTCATCTTCGCGCTCGAACGCGATTGGCTCTATACCATCATCACGCTGATCGTGCTGCTGATTCTGCTCGTCAGTCTGCTGCTCGGTCGGGGAGGCGCGTGAGATGGCGGCGCCACCACATCTGCTCTTCTTCCTGCTCGTCCTCACCGCGTCTATCGCCGCCGGACTGATCGGTTCGCTGGTGGGGCTGGGCGGTGGCGTCTTTGTCGTGCCGCTGCTAACGCTGGTGTTTGGCTTGCCGCTGCACGAAGCTATCGGCGCGTCGATCATCTCGGTGATTGCCACATCGAGCGGGGCCGCCGCCGCGTACCTGCGTGACCACATCACCAATATGCGCGTGGGTATGTTTCTGGAGATAGCGACGACGCTCGGCGCCATTACGGGCGCATTCCTGACCGCCATCGCGCCGACCGGGCTGCTCTTTCTCATCTTTGGCCTGGTGCTGGCGTTCTCCGCCGCACCGCTGATTATGCGCTTCGGCGAGGAGTTGCCGCAGGGCGTGAAGAATGATCGCTGGGCCGAGCGGCTGAGCCTGGCAAGTAGCTATCGAGATGAGCGTCTCGGGCGCACCATCCCCTATCAGGTGACGCATGTGCCGCTGGGTGTCGTGATGATGTATGTCGCGGGGACTATCTCCGGCCTGCTGGGCATCGGCAGCGGCACCTTCAAGGTGCTGGCGATGGATACGGCGATGCGTCTGCCAGTGAAGGTCTCAACGACAACCAGCAACTTCATGATCGGCGTGACGGCGGCGGCCAGCGCGGGGATCTACTTCGAGCGCGGCGACATCAATCCGGTGGTGGCGGCGCCCGTTGCCCTAGGGGTGCTGGTGGGCGCGACGATTGGCGCGCGGACGCTGACACGCCTCTCGAACCGCTCGATTCGCAAGCTGTTCGTCCCCATCCTCTTCTTCATCGCACTCTCGATGCTGATTCGCGGCGTGTCCATATTCCTGGGCAACTAGCCGGTACTTGTACTCGCCAGCGCCCGCGCGATTGCCGCCGCCGCCCGATAGCCGGTCTGTAGCGCGGCATGCACGGTTCCGGTCTCGCCCTGGGTGTCGGTGGCCTCGCCCGCGAAGAACAGTGTATTCTCCACTGGCTCTGCCAGCGCCCCGGGAGCGGTCAGCCCGCCCGCGCAGACGTAGCTGTAGCCGCCGCTGCTGAAAGCGTCGGCGCTCCAGTTGTGAACGAACCGGCCTGTCAGCAGCGCATCCAGGTCACTGTGGCCAATGTCCAGCGCTCGCGACAGCGCCGCAACCGTCTCGTCGGCAATCTCCTCGTTCGTCATGGTGGCCATTCTGGCGGCTCGTGGTCCGGCGGCCCAGCCGGTGAGCATCGGCGCGACGACTGGGTGGGGCGTCCACCAGGTCGGCATCACCGCATCGTTGGAGAAGAGGAACGAGAGCCGGGGCAGTGCGATGAGTTGGCGCTTGGCCTGGCGTGCCTGTGGCAGTTTGTCCCAGAAAACCTCCTTGAAGAGCAGCACCACTTTCATGGCGTGGCCCATCTCCAGATACGCGAGCGCCTCGCGTTTGCCCGTCGGCTCCGGCAGCAGCCGTAGCGCGCCCGGCGACGCTGGATCGTCGAACGATCGCTTGAGCACGGCCAATGGCACGGTGACGAGGGCGGTACGCCCACTGATCTCGCCAAGTGGCACGCCAGCGGGCGATTCCAAGCGTACCTCCACGTGGCCGTGCCGCCAGCGCACCTCGCGCGCAACGGTCTCTAATTGGAGGCCCGCCGCTACGCTAGGGTTGTCGCCGAGCCACGCCAGTACGCGGTCATAGCCATCCAGCACGCGAAACTGGCGGTCGCCGTCTATCGCGTCGGAGGCCAGTTCGGTCTGCCGCAGCCAGGCGACACTGACGCGGTCCACCTCGGCGGCGTCGAATCCCTCGGCGTAGCCGCGAATTCGCGCCCGCGCGGCGGCCCAGCGCTCACCCGCGAACCGCTCGTCGAGCAGCGATTGCAGCGTGCGGTCTTCGCCCTGCCAGTTGCGGATCGCGGCGAAGATTGCGCCGACATCGCCCTCGCTGTCGTCGTCGTCGTCATCATCGTCGTCGCTTTGCAAACGCCCGTCGCGCGCGGCCCAGGAATTGCCGGTCTGCTCGTAGAGGCGCGGGCCTGCCTCCGCCGCTATTGCGAAGGTCTCCTCTGGCCGCCCATGGACGAAGTCGGCGCCAAGCTCGACAGGCAGCGTCGCACCGGGCGGGCGAATGGTGTAGACACGCCCACCGATACGGTCGCGCGCCTCGATCAGCGCCACTGTGCGCCCAGCGCGGACCAGTGCCGAGGCGGCAGCCAAACCCGCCGCGCCCGCCCCGATGATGACGACATCGTAGTCGGCCATATTTCCCCTCACCGCCCGCTGCCCATTGCCCGTTGCGCTCACTACAACTGCTGCTCTTCAAGTTGTAGTCGCTTTGCGCGCCAGATCGCCAGCGCGCCGCCAATGCGCCCGCCCGCCGCGCTTAAGAACAGGCTGAGGCCGCTGATCAGCGCGAGATATCCCCAGAGAAGCACGTCAACAATCAATGCGAGGTCACGAGAATGAAGTTGACGGTGATTTGTTGGTGGGGGTTGATGCGGTATGCTGTCAGCAATGATGAGCGCGGCCGCGATGTCGATTGCTGTGAGCAAGAGGAAGAAGATACACGCTACCAGCCCGACGCGCAGGCCAGCCCAGCCGCTCTCCCACCCCTCATGCCACCGTTGCGAGCAGAAGTGATAGCCAGCGACAGCGGGGATGAGGAAAGCGAGCAGGTAGTCCAGCAGAATCGGTCCGTAGGTCAGTTGCTCCATATGCGTGATGGTAAACATGTAGATAACTAGTTGGAGCACGCCCAGCGGTAACCCAAAGATGAGCGCGTGCCGCCAGTTCCGCCACCGCGACCGCGGCGCCGTCTGCTGCATCGCCTGCTGCATATGGTTCTCCTCCCGCTCATATGCACCGATGACGGCAAATGCACGCCTTTGTTGAAGCATACGGCGGGAGGAGAGGAGACATCACAGAGTTATAGCGCGGCGAAGAGGTCTACCGTATTGCCATCAGGATCGACGACGACGGCGTAGCGCTGGCCCCAGAAGGCGTCCCACGGCGCTTTGTGGCTGGTGTAGCCCGCCGTGACGATCCGCTCATGCAGGGCGTCTACCTCCGCAGGGGTGTCGCACTTGAAGGCGAGCGACATGCGCTGCCCCACCGGGTTCTCGACGTAATCGGGATCGATGCCCTTCACCATCTCCAGCGTATTCCAGGAAATACGATAGCCGTTCGGCGTGGTGACATCGACATATGGTTCGCCTTCGACGCCTTCGGGTATCTCAAGCTCCAGCAGCCGATAGAATCGCAGCGTGGCCGCCATATCGCGCACGACCATTCCCACCATGTCAGGACGCACAGCCATGATATTCACCTACTTTTCTTTGATGCTCAACAAGCGCTGAGCGAACAGGTTTCACCGCTGCGAATAGCATACCTGAGCAATGGTGACACTCCTATGTCACCGTTTGCGATAGTGGTTAGCAATCTGCTCGCCCAATAGGCGAAGCTGCTCGCGTAGCCCCGGTGGCTCGAATACTTCGGCGTCGCAGCCGAGCATGGCGAAGAGGCGCGTGTAGAAGTCCAGCTCGCCGGGCGGACAGCGGAACGAGAGCGTGGCGCCGCCGTCGGCCTGGCGCATGAGGATTTGCCCCAGGTGCGGCTCGCTTTCGAGGCGCGCGGCTCCGCTGGCGGTGAGCGTCGCGACGATCAGTGGGTGGGCGTCGTCGTCATAGGGAGGCGCGGGCGGCGGATGCTCCGGCAGATTCTCGTCATCGGCTGGCCCCAGCGCGACGATACGGTCAACGCGATACATCCGCTCGGCGCCCGTTTCGTAGACATAGGCGTTGCAGTACCAGAAGCCCTGCTGGGCGAAGACCTCGCGGGGATAGATTGTGCAGAAGGTACGCCTGTGCGCGGATTGGTAGGTGATACGCAGCCAGCGTTGCCGTCCCGTCTGCCCGGTTGCCTCAATCAGCGCGTCTAGAAATGGCGCATGCTGTCGGCGTCTGGGGACGGCGATACTGGTTGTCCGCAGCCAGCGTTCGACCCGCTCCAGCTCCTCATCCGGCAGCAGCGCGTGGAGCTTGCCGCGCAGCGTCGTGCGCTCCTGTGCGAAGGGGACGTCGGCGTGGCTATCTATCGCATCCAGCGCCAGTAGCAGCAGAAACATCTCGCGCGGGGTGAGCGGCAGTGGCGCGAGGCGATAGTCCGCGGGTAGCGAGTAGCCACCTTTCGCGCCGTCCTGTGCGAAAATAGGCACACCAATCTCGCGCAAGGCCCACATATCGCGCACGACCGTCCGCTTCGAGACCTCGAAGCGCCGGGCGATCTCGTCGGCGGTGCGTGGGTGGCGCTGAAGCAGCAGCAGGATGCCTGTCAGGCGATCAATACGATTCATAATGGCAGATCGTTCTCAACTCCTGGCGATGATAGCGTCTCGCCAGCATAGTCATTCACATCGAGTATAACGTCCGGGGAGGCGAGTCATGACAATTCGCATCGAACGCGACGGCGCGGTGCTGACGGTGTTGCTGGATCGGCCCGAAGTACGCAACGCGGTTGACCGCGCGACGGCGGAGGCGCTGGCCCAGGCATTCCGCGACTTCGACGCCGATGATAGCCTGCGCGCGGGCGTTCTGGCGGGCGCGGGCGACACGTTCTGCGCGGGCGCGGACCTCAAGGCGTTCGCGGATGGCGCGCCAAACCGCTTGGAGCCAGACGGCGATGGGCCGATGGGGCCGACGCGCATGCTGCTGAGCAAGCCAGTGATCGCGGCGATCAGCGGCTACGCGGTGGCGGGCGGGCTGGAGTTGGCGCTCTGGTGCGATCTGCGCGTGATGGACGACGATGCGATTGTCGGCGTCTTCTGCCGCCGCTGGGGCATCCCGCTGATCGACGGCGGGACGGTGCGGCTGCCGCGCCTGATTGGGCTGAGCCGCGCGCTGGACCTGATTCTCACTGGTCGCGCAGTTGGCGCGCAGGAGGCGCTGGCGATGGGCCTGGCGAACCGTGTCGTCCCAAAGGGAACGGCGCGCCAAGCGGCGGAGGCGCTGGCTCACGAACTCGCCCAACTGCCGCAGGTGTGTCTGCGCAGCGACCGGCTCTCGGCCTATGAGCAGGCTGATATGCCGTTCGAGGCGGCGCTGGCGAACGAGTTCCAGCATGGCATGCGTGCGGTGCGGGCAGGCGCGGCGGAGGGCGCGCAGCGCTTCGCAGGCGGCTCCGGTCGCCACGGCGTACCTGATAGCATGACGGAATGATATGTGTCTGGCTTCCCCTCTTCCTGCAAGGGGGCCGCCTGCCCATTATCGCAGTGCGAGCAACACAAGGCAAGAGGGCGCAAAGGGGAAGTCTTGCGCAACATAGCCCCTCTCACGCGCAAGTGGGAGGGGTTGGGGAGGGGCCGCAACGATCTAGTGGCCCGCTCTCTCTTCTCCGTGAAGAACGCGCTACCGTGGTGTATGCGCGTCGCTGAGACGGAGGATCTCATCCACGACGCGCGCGAGCGGCGCCGTAGCGTCGATGATCGTACCGTTGTGCGGAAGGGCTCCTTGCGAGTGATACATGCGATACATGCGCTCAGTGATTTCCCGTTCCGCTGGTGTTCCGCCCCAATCAGTCGGGTCCAACGCCACGCGCTCATCAATCCGCAGGAGACTGGTGTCCAGGTCGACCTCAAGGATAAACACGCCGTCAAATAACGCGATGAATTTGGAGAGGTTCCTCGAACCACCACAGAAGAAGGTGACCGCCTCTTCCTGGTTGGCGACCAGGACTTTGACCTTCTCGACATTCCAAATGTGGTGCTCGGAAATGAAGCTCGCCGAGCGCTCGTGCCTGGGGCCAGCCGCCGGTTGACCCGTGTCCGGATCGCCCTGATACGCCAGGTCATTGTCACCATCAACGGCCTGGTAGCCGCGCCGCCGCAACTCGGCGCAGACGGCTGTCTTGCCGGCGCCAGATACGCCTTCAATCAGATAATTTCTCCTGCCCATGGCTAGCAGTTATCCTTCTCATCCTTCTCGTCGTCGCGTCATGCCCGCAAGCATACCCGATAGCGATGAGGTGGTGTCTGTAGATTTCTGACACACTGTGGAGCGCATCATAAGATTCGCCTTCCCAGGCGGGCCATCGGCCAGCGGATCATGGCGCGTTCGATCAGGAAAAGCATGTATCGGGACGGTACCTCTACGCGTTGGAAGCGCGACCGACATGTGAGGATGGAGCCGCTATCGTAACTGGCATGTGATATGCGGCGCTGCTGCGGGTGCTACCATTTGATAGGGTGCAAGGACCGTGGATCACATGAGAGGGAGGTTCTGGCATGAGCGTGCTCGACGAATTTAAGCTGGATGGGACCGTCGCGCTGGTCACGGGTGCGGCCAGTGGCATCGGGCGTTCGTTCGCCACGGGTCTGGCCGAGGCGGGGGCGCGAGTGATGTGCGCCGATATCGTCGAAGACGCCGTGCAGGCGTTCGCAAAGTCGCTCTCCGACGCCGGACACGAGGCGAAGGCCGTGCGCGCCGATGCCTCGCGCGAGGATGAGGTTCGCGGGATGGTCGAGAAGACCGTCTCAGCGTTTGGCAAGCTGGATGTCGCCTTCGCCAACGCGGGCATCGGTGGGACAGGCGCGTCCCTGACGGAGATGTCGCTTGATGCCTGGCAGCAGGTGATTGATATCAACCTCACCGGCGTATTCCTGACGTTCCGCGAGGCGGCGCGGGCCATGCTCCGCAATCCTCAGCCGCAGGGCCGAGGGCTGCGCGGACGACTGATCGCCACCTCCTCGATCTACGGCTCGGTCGGCGATTTCGCGGGGCTGGCGCAGGCGTATACGGCGGCCAAGGGTGGCGTGACCAATCTGGTGCGTACCGCGGCGATCAGCCTGGCCGCCCAGCGCATCAGCGTCAACGCGATTGCGCCCGGCTTCGTCCACACGAATATCGGTGGCGGACTGCTGACGCATGCGACGGCGGAGACGCAGCCGTTCCTCGACGAGCTTGTGCGGCGGACTCCGCTGGGCCGTCTGGCGGAGCCTGAGGAGCTTGCCGGGATCGCGGTCTTCCTGGCCTCGCCCGCCAGCAGCTATCTGACTGGCACGACCGTTCCCGTTGACGGCGGCTGGCTCGCCTGGTAGAAGCGCATCATAGAAGCGAACCGCAGAGCATACCGAGCGCGGCGGCGGCGAGGCCGATGGCCAGCGAGCCGAGCGCGTTCAGCCAGGCTGCGCGTGTTTGGCCGCTGCGGTAGAGGCTGTGCGTATCGTAACTGAGCGTGCTGAAGGTGGTGTAGCCGCCGAGAAAGCCTGTGCCGAGCACCAGCCGCTCCCGCGCCAGCGCGCTGCCCGCACCGCCAGCCGTCATCAGCAGCCCCAGCGCGAAGGCGCCCGTCACGTTGATGAGTAGCGTCGCCAGCGGGAACGTGCCTGGCCAGCGCTTCGTCGCCCACTCTGAGAAGGCAAACCGTGACGCCGCGCCAGCCGCTCCCGCCAACCCCAGCATGAGGAGCGGCGCGATACCGGATAGGGAAGGGGGCATCAGTCGAGTACCTCGTCTTCCATCTCCTCTTCGAGGCTCGGCACGACATCAATATGGAGCGTACCCAGCTTCACCACGCGCCGCTGGATGAGCGTGCCAGCCGCGTTGTAGCCAGCCCAAGCGCAGCCAACACCCATCGCCAGGCTAGCGATGACGTAGAAGGCGGCCAGCGCGGGTTGTCCAGTCCGCGCCAGCATCTCGCCACCGACGATGTAGGAGCTGAACGTCGTGAAGGCGCCGAGGAATCCATGGCCAGCGGCCAGCCGGATATCATGCGGGATCTGCATGCCGCGCTCGCAGAGGCCGTAAAGCAGGCCCAGCGCCAGTGCGCCCGACAGGTTGATGGCGAAGATATCCCACGGGAACCGCGCCGAGGCGTGTGGGAAGAGCATCAGGGTCAGCGATGTGATGGGGGCGGCGAGCAGCGCCCGCGCCAGTGTGCCGCAGAAACCACCCGCGAACACGAGTGCGATGTTGCGCATAGACGGCATGACTATGAATACCTCGTCTGGAACCGGGGGATGCGTGGGGAGTCAGCGCCGTTTTGAGCACAAAAAAACTCCTACTCACGACCCCGCAAAACAGCTTGCGTGTCGAGCGTAGAAGCCATCAGCGCCACCACGGTGGGCGGAACGGTTGGTGGTGAGCCTCATCACCAGCATCGGGGCGTGCCTGTACAGGCGCTTCACCGAATACGAATAAGATTCTACCATACAGCGGCGTGTTGCTGCCAGGAATGGGGACGTTGTGCGGAGCGTATGCTGTGGGGGATTGGATAGCGTCTGGTGGGTGATACTGGACTTGAACCAGTGACCTCGTCGGTGTGAACGACGCGCTCTGCCGGCTGAGCTAATCACCCGTGCGCATTCAGTGGGCCGCTAAAGCCCGTAGATGCCCATCAAGAATAGCATACGCGGGCGGTGTGCGTCAAACGCGGCCTGCCCACACTCCGTCACTCATCGCTATGTTGCTGTCTGCCAGTCGGCGCGCGTCCATAGAGAGTCGCCAGTTCGGTGAGGCGCGCGGCGACCGCTGGCGTCAGCAAGTTCGGCGGGCAGCGCCACGCCCAGTTATGCTCGGACTTCGAGGGATAATTCATGCGCGCCTCGCTGCCAAGCTCCAGCGGATCTTGCAGCGGCAGGATTGCGATGTTCGCCACGGAGGCCTCGGCGGCGCGGATCATATCCCAAACGATATCCCGCTCATTGCTGCGCAGATATTCCAGCGCATGGCCGCGTTCGGATGGCGCGAGCGACGCGAACCAGCCACGGGTGGTATCGTTGTCGTGCGTGCCAGTATAAACAACCGTGTTGCGCGAATAGTTGTGCGGCAGGAAGCCATTGCTGGCGTCGGAGCCGAAACCAAATTGCAGCACGCGCATGCCCGGCAGTTTCAGACGCTTGCGCAGCGCCACCACCTCAGGGGTAATGACGCCCAGGTCTTCGGCGACGAATGGCACGTCGCCAAGCGCCTCGCGGATCGCGGTAAACAGCGCCTCGCCTGGCCCCGGCTCCCAGTGACCCGATACCGCCGTCTCGGCCTCGCCCGGAATCTCCCAGTACGCCTCAAAGCCGCGAAAGTGATCGAGCCGCAGCAAGTCCTGAAGCTGTAACGCCTGCTGCACTCGCGCAATCCACCAGCGGTAGCCGTCCGCCGCCAGCGCATCCCAGCGATAGATCGGATTCCCCCAGCGCTGGCCCGTCTCGCTGAAGTAGTCTGGTGGGACGCCCGCAACCACCGCCGGGCGCCCGTTGTCATCCAGGCGAAACAACTCCTGATGCGCCCAGACATCGGCGCTGTCATGGGCAACGAAGATCGCGAGGTCACCCATGATGCGGATATTGCGCGCATGAGCGGAGGCGCGCAATAGCAACCACTGGTGAAAGAACTGGAATTGAGCATAGGCATGGAAGGCAATCTCATCGGATAGCGAGTTGCGGGCGCCGGCCAGCGCCTCCGGGTCGCGCATCGCATATGGGCGCGGCCAGTCCGTCCAGGTCTTGCCATTGAAGTGGGCTTTGAGCGCCATGAAGAGCGCGTAATCGTCTAGCCAGTTGCGCTGCTCGTCGCAAAACGCTTGAAATGATTCGCGTAGTGCCGCGTCTTGGTAGTGTTGGGAGCGTTGATACGACTGCCGGAGCACGAGAGCCTTCCATGCTCTGGCGGCCTCGAAGTCTACCTTCGCTGGGTCGAACGCGGGCGCGTCAGCGAGATCGTCCTCGTCGAGCAGCCGGTCGGCCACCAGCGACTCCGGCGAGATCAGCAGCGGGTTGCCCGCGAACGCTGAGAGCAGCGAATAGGGGGAATCGCCGTAGCCCGTCGGGCCAAGGGGGAGCGTCTGCCAGATGCGCTGGCCGCTGGCGACGAGAAAATCGAGAAAGTCGATGGTTCCCGGGCCGAGATCGCCGACCGCGAACC